>JASBVL010000098.1 GCA_029961075.1 Sphaerobacter sp. | reverse complement strand
TTGGTCAGCTGCAGCGCGACGCCGAGCGCATCGGCGAGCGGAGCGGCGGCGCCGGGGTCGTCGGCGCCGAAGACCCCGAGCGACAGCCGCCCGATCGACCCCGCCACGCGCCGGCAGTAGTCGACCAGTTCGTCGAACGTGGCGTAGGTCGTGGCGCGGACGTCGGCCTCGCAGCCGTCGATCAGCTCCTCGAAGACGTCCAGATGGACGGGGAAGCGTCGCGCGGTGTCGGCGAGGGCCACGAGCACCGGATCGTCGCCGTGGGCGCCGGGGTCGCGGATCGCCTTGCGGGCCTCTTCCAGCCGCGTGAGCTTCTCGGCGGCGGGCAGCGGGCCGTCGCCGATGTCGTCCACCCGCCGGGCGAAGGCGTACACCGCGCTGAGCGCGCGGCGTTTGGGCGGGGGCAGCAGGCGGATGCCGTATGAGAAGTTGCGTGCCTGCGCGCGCATGATGTGTTCGCAGTGCCGGTAGGCGTCCAAGACGTCCACGCAGTCAACTCCCAACTGTGAAGGCGCGCAGCGTTTCCCGCAGCAGCCGGGCGTGCCGGGGGCGTGGCGTGGCGCGGAGCACGTCCCAACCGGCGGCTTCGATGGCCGCCAGCGCGGCCCGCCCACCGGCCACGTAGCCGGCCGTCGCCAGCCGTGGGAAGCCGCTCAACGTTGCGACCAGCGGGGATCCCTCGTCGAGGAAGCGGGCGGCGCGGCGGGTTTCGAAGGCGATCAGTCGGCGAAGACGCGCCCCGGCACTGGGGGCGGCGAGATCGCGTTCCGCCACACCGAACCGCTCGAGGTCTTCTTGGGGCAGGTACACGCGGCCGCGGCCGTAGTCCTCGGCGACGTCTTGCCAGTGCTCGACGAGCTGCAGCGCGGTGCACACCCGGTCGGCCAGTCGGAGGCGTTCGGGCGTCGCCGCGTCGAAGATGTAGAGCACGATGTGGCCGACCGGATTGGCCGACAGCTCGCAGTAGCCGAGCAGCTCCTCGAAGGTGGCATAACGCGATACCCGCTGGTCCTGCCGGTTGGCCTCGATGAGCCGCAGGAACGGTTCGGGTGGGATCGCGCAGGCCTGCACCGTGTCGCGCAACGCCCGCGTGGCCGGCAGCTGCGGCACGCCCTCGTAGATGCGATCGACGTCGTCTTCCAGGCGGTCGAGCAGCCGCAGGCGTTGCGCGGGGGGCGCCTCGTCGCCGATGTCGTCGACCAGCCGCGCGAAGCCGTAGACGGCCAGCAGATGGCGGCGGTAGCGCGGGGGGAGCAGCCGAGACGCCACGGGGAAGTTCTCCCCGCCGGCCTTGGCCAGCAGCTCATCGAGCGCATCGAGTCCGCATAAACTCTCCGGCTCACGGCTCCCAGTGGTCACTCAAGTCCTCCATAATTATTTTCTGTATCACACTCAACTTCCCCTCATCATCGCGACACATGCCTGAGGCGCGCGGTCGTTTCCGCGCAGCCCCCTGATCCGGGGAACCTTCACGGGGCCGTCGCCGCGGCGGGGAAGGGCGCGAGCCGAAGGTCGGGCGGTCGAAAATCCGCGCGTGTCGAGGCCCCGGCTGGGCCGGGGGTGGGAACGTGGAGGTCAACGGGCCCCGGGGCCCGTTCAGGAGCCGGCGGACGCCGGGCGCGGCCGGGGGATGCGCGGGCTCAGCGGATCAGGGGCCGTGGTCGCCGCCTCGACCGTCGGGTAGATCGCGAAGCAGCGGTCGAGCCCGGTCAGGTGCAACACCTTGGTGACCGTCCGGCGAGGGGCGACGAGCACGACGCGGCCGCCGTGGGCCTGGGCCTGCTCACGCAGGTCGACCAGCACGCCGAGCCCGCTGGAATCGATGAACTCCAGCTCGGAGAGGTCGACGATCAGGAAGGGGCTCGCTTCGCGGCGCGCCCGGCACAGTTGCTCGCGGAACTCGTCGGCGGTCGCGATGTCGAGTTCGCCGCGGACGCTGACGACCGCGTGCGAGCCGTGGATGTAGGTGACGAGCTCTAGCTGACGCACCGTCCACCCTCCCAGCCCAGCTGAGAATGCTCAACACCCCTTGTATCACTTCCGTGAAGAATTGACCACGGTTCCGCGGGCGTCGCGTACGGTCAGGCGAGGGCCGCCGGGGCGGGGGGCGGGGCGTCGACCGGGGCCGATGCCCCGCCGGCCGCACGGGCCTGCTCCCGCCACCACGCCCGGCCCTCGGCCGGCAGGGTGTGGATCGGGTCGTAGGAGGCGTAGCGGCGGGTGAGCGCCTCCGGATCGGAGGCCTCCAACCCGGTCCGGTAGTTCTTCGTCCAGTACGACACGCCTCGGGTCCGGTCGTATTCGGCGACCTGGTGCACCCAGCGCTTGCCGACGTAGGGCACGTCGCACACCACCCGCGGGGTGGCGAACCCGGGCAGGTAGCCCATGATCCCGTGCTGGAGCCGCTGGGCCTCCCACAGCGCCGTCCGCCAGTGCTCGCTGCCGGGGATCATGTCGCACATGTAGAAGTAGTACGGCATGATCGCGGCCTCGTCGAGCAGCGCGAAACACAGGTCGAGCAGGGCCGGCACGCTGTCGTTGACGCCGCGTAACAGCACCCCCTGGTTGCGGACGTCGCGGATCCCCGTCTCCAGCATCGCCGTCGCCGCCTGCGCCACCAGCGGCGTCACCGACTGCGCCGCGTTGATGTGGGTGTGGATCGCGATCTGCACGCCGCGGGCGCGCGCCTTGCGTGCCAGCCGCTCCATGCCGGCGCGCACCGGGTCTTGCAGCCAGTGCTGCGGCAGGCCCATGAGCGCCTTGCTCGCCAGCCGGATGTCGCGGATGTTGCCGAGGTCGAGCAACCGGTCGACGAACGCCTCCAGCCGCGGCCACGGCACGTTGGCCACGTCGCCCCCGGACACCACGACGTCGCGGACGCCCGGGGAACGGCGCAGGTAGTCGAGCATCGCCTCCATGCGGCCGGGCTGCTTGAGGGAGAACCGGTGCTTGTCGACCGCCGGTGTGGAGTTGCCGACGAGGTCCATGCGGGTGCAGTGTCCGCAGTACTGCGGGCAGGTGGACAGCAGTTCGGCGAGCACCTTGGTCGGGTAGCGGTGGGTGAGCCCCTCGACCGTCCACATCTCGGCCTCGTGCAGCGAGTCGCGGCTGGCGTAGGGGTGGGAGGGCCAGTCGGGCCGCCGGTCGCTGAACATCGGCAGCATGTAGCGGCGAACCGGGTCGGCGTAGAACGCCTCGGTGAACTCCCGCCCCGGCCGGGCGCCCGCCGGCACCATCGTGTTCAGCATCTGCGGGGGGACCAGCATGGACA
>JASBVL010000097.1 GCA_029961075.1 Sphaerobacter sp. | reverse complement strand
GGCAGGCGGGTGGGATACCCCGGAGCGCAAGGCCCTGCGCGACACCGTGCGCCGGTTCGTCGAGCGGGAGATCCGGCCGCACCTGGCGGACTGGGAGCGCGCCGGGGAGGTCCCGAGAGAGCTGCACGCCAAAGCGGCCGAGGCCGGACTGCTCGGCGTGGGCTTCCCCGAGGAGGTCGGCGGCTGCGGCGGCGACCTGCTCGACATGATCGTGGTCGCCGAGGAGCTGATCCAGGCCGGCGGCTCCTCCGGCCTGTGCGCGGCGCTGCTCACGCACGGCATCGCCGTCCCGCACATCGTGGCGGCGGGCGACCCGGACCTCGTCGACCGGTTCGTCCGCCCCACCCTCGCCGGCGAGCTGATCGGGGCGCTCGGAGTGACCGAGCCGGACGGCGGCTCCGACGTGGCGGCCATCCGCACCACCGCGGTGCGGGACGGCGAGGTGTACGTGGTGAACGGCGGCAAGACCTACATCACCTCCGGCTGCCGCGCGGACTTCGTCACCACCGCGGTCCGCACCGGCGGCCCCGGGCACGAGGGCGTCAGCCTGCTGGTGATCGAGCGCGGCACGCCCGGGTTCACGGTGACGCGCCGGCTGGACAAGCTGGGCTGGCACTGCTCCGACACCGCCGAGCTGGCCTTCACCGACTGCCGGGTGCCGGCCCGCAACCTGGTCGGCGCGGAGAACGCCGGCTTCGCCCTGCTCATGGAGCAGTTCCAGGTGGAGCGGCTGATGCTCGCCGTGCAGGCGTACGCGACCGCGCAGCGCTGCCTGGACCTGACCCTGGACTGGGTGCGGCTGCGCTCGACGTTCGGCCGGCCGCTGATCTCCCGCCAGGTGGTGCGGCACCGGCTGGTCGAGATGGCGCAGCGGATCGACCTGGCGCGCACCTACACCCGGGCGGTCGCGGAACGGCTGACCGCGGGCGAGGAGGTGGTCGCCCAGGTCTGCATGGCCAAGAACGCCGCGGTGGAGGCGTGCTCGTACGTGGTCGACGCGGCGGTCCAGCTGCACGGCGGCTATGGGTACACCCGCGACGCCGAGGTAGAGCGCCACTACCGCGACGCGCGGATCCTCGGCATCGGCGGCGGCGCGACCGAGGTGCTGACCGAACTGGCCGCGCGACGGATGGGGTTCACCGCATGACAGTCCTGCGCAGCACCCTCGACACCGGCTCGGCGGAGTACGCCGCGAACCGCGCGGCGATGCTGCGGAAGCTGGAGGAGCTGGCGGCCGAGCAGGCCAAGGCGCTGGCCGGCGGCGGGCCGAAGTACGTCGAACGGCACCACCGGCGCGGCAAGCTGCTGCCCCGGGAGCGGATCGAGCTGCTGCTCGACCCGGACGCGCCGTTCCTGGAGCTGTCCCCGCTCGCCGCGTGGGGCACCGACTACCCGGTGGGCGGCAGCGTGGTCACCGGCATCGGCGTGGTCGAGGGCGTCGAGTGCGTGATCATCGCCAACGACCCGACGGTCCGCGGCGGCGCCAGCAACCCGTGGACGCTGAAGAAGACGTTCCGGGCGCTGGACATCGCCCGGGAGAACCGGCTGCCGTTGATCAACCTGGTCGAGTCCTCCGGCGCGGACCTGCCCAGCCAGAGCGAGATCTTCATCCCGGGCGGGCGGGTCTTCCGGGAGCTGACCCGGCTGTCCGCGGCCCGGATCCCCACGATCGCGCTGGTGTTCGGCAACTCCACCGCCGGCGGCGCGTACGTGCCCGGCATGTCCGACCACGTCGTCATGGTCAAGGAGCGGGCCAAGGTGTTCCTCGGCGGCCCGCCGCTGGTCAAGATGGCGACCGGCGAGGAGAGCGACGACGAGTCGCTCGGCGGCGCGCGGATGCACGCGAGCGTCTCCGGCCTGGCCGATTACCTGGCCGAGGACGAGCTGGACGCGCTGCGGCTGGGCCGCCGCATCGTGGCCCGGCTCAACTGGCGCAAGCTCGGCCCGGGCCCCACCCAGCCGCCCGAGGAGCCGAAGTACGACCCCGAAGAGCTGCTCGGCCTGGTGCCGGCGGACCTGCGGGTGCCGTTCGACCCGCGCGAGGTGATCGCCCGGATCGTGGACGGCTCCCGGTTCGACGAGTTCAAGCCGCGGTACGGCACGAGCCTGGTCACCGGGTGGGCGGCGATCCACGGGTACCCGATCGGCATCCTCGCCAACGCGCGCGGCGTGCTGTTCAGCGAGGAGTCGCAGAAGGCCGCGCAGTTCATCCAGCTCGCCAACGCCGCCGACACCCCGCTGCTGTTCCTGCAGAACACCACCGGCTACATGGTCGGCGCCGAGTACGAGCAGAAGGGCATCATCAAGCACGGCGCGATGATGATCAACGCGGTGTCCAACAGCCGCGTCCCGCATCTGACGATCGTCATGGGCGCCTCGTACGGGGCCGGCAACTACGGCATGTGCGGCCGGGCGTACGACCCGCGGTTCCTCTTCACCTGGCCCAGCGCCAAGTCCGCCGTCATGGGCCCGGCCCAGCTCGCCGGCGTGCTGTCGATCATCGCCCGGCAGGCCGCGGCGGCGAAGGGCCAGCCGTACGACGAGGAGGCCGACGCGAAGATGCGCCAGATGGTCGAGTCCCAGATCGAGCAGGAGTCGCTGGCGCTGTTCCTGTCCGGCCGGCTGTACGACGACGGGATCATCGACCCGCGCGACACCCGCACGGTGCTGGGGATCTGCCTGTCCGCCATCCACAACGGGCCCGTCGAAGGCGCGGGCTCCTTCGGCGTCTTCCGCATGTGAGGGCCGCATGATCGACCGACTCCTGGTCGCCAACCGCGGCGAGATCGCCCGCCGCGTCTTCCGCACCTGCCGTGACCTGGGCATCACCACGGTCGCGGTGTACTCCGACGCCGACGCCGACGCGCCCCACGCGCGCGAGGCCGACCTGGCGGTGCGGCTGCCCGGCAACCCGCCGGGCGAGACGTACCTGCGCGCCGACCTGCTGATCCGGGCCGCGCACGAGGCGGGCGCCGACGCCGTGCACCCCGGGTACGGCTTCCTGTCCGAGAACGCCGCCTTCGCCCGGGAGGTGCTGGACGCCGGCCTGGTCTGGGTCGGCCCGCCCCCGGCGGCGATCGAGGCGATGGGCTCGAAGATCGCGGCGAAGGAGCTGATGCGCGCGGCGGGCGTGCCCGTGCTCGACGAGCTGGACCCCGCCCGGGTCAGCGAGGCCGACCTGCCGGTGCTGGTCAAGGCGGCGGCCGGCGGCGGCGGGCGCGGCATGCGCATCGTCCGGTCGCTGGCGGAGCTGCCCGCGCAACTGGAGGCGGCGCGGGCGGAGGCCGCGAGCGCCTTCGGCGACCCGACCGTGTTCTGCGAGCCCTACCTGGAAGGCCGCCACATCGAGGTGCAGGTGCTGGCCGACCGGCACGGCACGGTGTGGGCGCTGGGCGAGCGGGAGTGCTCCATCCAGCGGCGCCACCAGAAGGTGGTCGAGGAGGCGCCCTCGCCCATGGTCGACGCCGGGATGCGCGCCCGGCTGTGCGAGGCCGCGACGAGGGCGGCGCGGGCCGTCGGGTACGTGGGCGCCGGCACGGTCGAGTTCCTGGCCGTCCCGGACGGGCGGTTCTTCTTCCTGGAGATGAACACCCGGCTGCAGGTGGAGCACCCGGTGACCGAGTGCGTGACCGGGTTGGACCTGGTGCGCTGGCAGATCCGGATCGCCGAGGGCGCGCGCCTGCCGGAACAGCCGCCCGCGTTCGACGGCCACGCGATCGAGGTGCGGCTGTACGCCGAGGACCCGGCCGAGGG
>JASBVL010000096.1 GCA_029961075.1 Sphaerobacter sp. | reverse complement strand
GAGGCGCGACTCGTAGTCGGGATCGTTGGCGAGGAGCGACGGGTTATCCTCGAGTCGGGCGGGGATATACTGGCGCAGCATCCCCCCTTCGCTCTTCGGCATCGGGGTGATCGCGAGCGGTGCCGCGATGTCGATGAAGTCTGCCTTGACCCAGTTGTGGCCGCGCCCGCCGGGATTCGCGCCGCAGAGGATGCGCGGGAAGAGGTGCCGGAGCCACGGCGGCACGCGGAGCCCACCGAGCCGCACGCGTGAGCGGAGGAAGGTGTACATCTCCCGCGTCCACTGTGTGAGCTCATCGATCATCAGGACGTGGATCTCGGCGCCCTGATAGCCGTAGACATCCTTGGGGTACTGGCAGTGGCAGAGGTGGATGACCGATCCGTTGCGGAAGCGGATCTGGTTCTTGCCCCAGACGATGCGCGCTTCGCCGGCGGCGAGGAGCGGGCCGAGGAGCGCCGGGAAGCTCCCTGGCCCCTCCATGTGGTTCTTGAAGAGATCTGGGAACTCGCGGCGGAAGAGGTAGACCTGCAGCCCAGGCACCCACTGGCACCAGGTGATCGCTGCCAGGCGCATAAGGTGCGACTTCCCACCGCCGGCCGCGCCGCCGTACAGGATCTCGGTCGCCGTGCTCTCGAACGCAACGCGCTGCTTGGGGTGGAGGTCGGGCGGGGTACGCCGGCGCTCCTGCTCCGCCTGGATGAGGCGGAGGAGGCGCCGTCGCTCCACCGGCGGCAGCTGCCGCGGCACGAGACCTCCAGTCCGATCACACGCCACCACGGTCACGCGCTGCCCCCGCGATGGGTCTCGAAGGACTCCGCGATCTCCCGCGCGAGCGCGGCGAGCTCGGCGTCCGTCAGGTTGTCGAGCGAGGTGTCCCGCGTTTCGATCGGGCCGCCGTCGCGGCCCGTCAGCTCCCGGCGGTTGGTGTACACGCCCCCCGTCTCCTTCGCCGCCTGCTCAAGGAGCTGCGCGGTGAGCACGTAGTTCCCCCGTCGCTCCGCCTCGCGCGCCATGCGGTCCAACCGGCGGAGCCGGACCGCCTTGTTGGCGATCGGGATGGCGTCGATCTCCTCGAGGAACTTTTTCCGGGTCGCCTCGAAGATCGCACACCACTTGGCCGATGGCTTCTTGCCGGTCCGCTCCGGATCGTAGGTCTGGACCTGCCGGCGGTCGACGTCGAGCCCGAACTCCTCCCGGACGGCGTCGGCCACCTGCTGGGGGGTGTCGTAGCAGGCGAGCCGTTGCACGATGAAGGTCTTGACCTCTTCGCTCAGCCGGGCCATGCGGGGCACCCTCGGTCGTCGAGCCGGAACCGGGGGAGCGCGCGGCACATTTCGCGCGCGTACGATGCCGGATACACCTGAAAGTCGATGTCGAGTCCAGTGCAGCGCGCACCGTTACGGCTGTAGCGCGTGCACTCCTTCGACCAGCGATGGCGCACGTCCGTCCAGCAGCCCGTCTCTCCCTCTCGACGCCAGGCCGCGACAGGCCCGTATCGGCGCGCGAATGCCCCGTCCGGAAGTATGACGCGGATGTCCCAGTCACGGGGGGCATAGTTGTTATCGCGGAGTGCCGACCCGCATAGATAGACCGGATAACCGAATCGGGTGCGCATGCGATTCGCCCATTCGCGGAGCGCCGAGAACAGGAGAGGGCGATCCCGGACATGCGCCGGCGCGCGGCGAGGGACAATGCGGACAGCGCGCGGCGATCGAGCGCAGCTCATGCCGCCCTCACCAGGCAGGTCCCGCAGGCACCGGCGATCGTCGCCGCTGGCAAGAGCGCCGGCTGGCTGGCTGCCTCGACGAGCTGCCGGACGCCGGCGGCATCAGCCCCGTAGCGTCGGACCACGCCAATGAACTGCTCGACGTCGTGCCCCCGGATCGCCCAGATCGGGAGGCCCGTCACCCGGGAGAAACGCGGTGCCCCGTACTCGTCGACCGCCTGCGCGCAGTGATAGAGCTCGTGCTCAATGAGCGCACAGAACTCGGCATCGCCAGCGCCGGCCGCGTAGGGCGCCGAGAGTGTGATCACGAAGTCGGGCACCTCGCCGAACCATTCCCGGAGCTGTGCCCACTGGCGAGCACGCTGCCAGGGCGTGCCCTTGGGGTCGGGCATCTCCGCCGTGCCAAGGACGACGCGACCGTGGTGCACGTTCGCGGCGTTCGTCCACAGCACGCCGATCCGGGCCAGAGCGAGGTGCGCATGCTCAGGGTTGTGCATCGGGCTCCCCGTGACGCCGGAGACGAACGTGTCGCGGACCCAGCGCTCCAGCTCCGGAGCGGCGGTGAAGCCTGCGAGCTCCGGCGCAGGGCACGGCTCCCGCAGCGGCTCGGGCGGCATCGGTCGCGGAGTCTGATGGAGTGGGCCCTGGCGTGTCCGGCGACGCATTCGACCTCCAGAAACGAACACGCGGGCCGCAGACCCCCGAAGTCAGGGGCTGACAGCCCGCGTGTGTGGTGCGCGGCGGTTGGGTTGTCGGGCGGTTACCCGCCCAGCTAATCGTTACGCTGCGCCAGGGCGGGTGGCAAGGGGATCAGGCCGCGCGACGCCAGGAAAGGCCGAGATAGTCCCGCACCTGGCGGGGCGACATACGCTGACGCTCCATCTCGTGGAGCGCCCGGCTCGGCACCTGGATGGCGATCCGAACGCCGCCCCCGACGTCCCACCAGAAGACGCACTTCCCGCACTCCCCGACGTCGCCCGGCGGGGGGTGAAACTTGCACCGTTCCCCACCGCATGGCTGCTCGCTGATCGACCACGAGTTCTTCGGGATTGTGTGGCCGTCGGGGCAGCAGAGCGGCTCGGCGGGGAAGAAAATCGCGATGTCCTTCCACTGCATCGACTCGGCCCGGTAGTGGGAGACGCTGCAATGGTTAGGCTACCTGCCACCCGCTGTCAACCTCGCACCGGCTGACTCACTTCCGATGGTAATGAGCAGCTCATCAAGCGTCCACACCAAGGTCCTGCCGTGCTGCCTCCTCCAATTTGCGCACACCCTCATGATATTGCGTTATGTCACTTGGGCTAGTGAACTCGCCGCGACCATTCAAACTACTCAAACTGCCGAAAATAATTGCTGCAGCAGTCCTGGCCGCGTCTGAACCGCATAAACGCACTCGATCATATGCTCTTCTGAAGGCCTGCCACTCTACCGGCCCGGTGACCTGCCTCACCGACCGACTATCCACAATCAGGTCGTCGGCCGCCCTCAAGAGATCCAAGTATGCCGACGCTCGCTCATGTCGTAGACGCTCTCTCTGCTCCCGCCGCCAGCGCTCTTCCTCGCGTCGGTGCTCGTGGTCCATCCGTCGCTTCTCAAGGACGTGTTGGCCAGCCAGTCCAAGCGCTGTGCCAAGTAGTGCGGCCAGTGGAGCGATGATGGCCGGTAGCATGCTCGCGGTCGCATACATGGTCGATCATCCTACGAATTGGATACGACACTCGCTTCTACCCGGGGGCTCGCACATAGACGCCGGCGCCCTGGCATCGGACCCTGACTGCGTGAAATGCTGCTTTCCGACTCAGATAGCCTGAGATCTACTAGCGCTTACTGCTGACGGTCTGGCTCGGTCTCGTCGGCAAGGTCGCGCGAATCCTGTTCTCCAGCTTCTCCCGAAGCTGGTCGGGCGTCTCCCATTCGATGTGATTGTACTGCCGCGTGTCGAAGTGAGCATTCCCTAGATCGCTCTTCTGACAGCACCAGATGACCGGGATGCCGCGGCCAGCGGCATACCCTGCCTCGAAGTAGACGCCCCCGCGGTGGCCAGTGAAATCCGCGACGACCAGGCCACTACGTCGGAGTTCAGCGACGATCTTGTCGTCGATCTTGTCATTGTGCTCAATCTGGTCGACCCGGAGCGGTACATAGCCGGTCGATTCCAACGCCGGCTTGATGCCTTCTTCCCAGGCCTGTCTCATCTGATCCGAGAACCACATAGCAACGAAGGCCTGCCAGGACTCCACCGCAGAAGAGCGAATCTCCTGCAGGCGCTTCCAGCCATCAATTGTCAGTTTCACCAGCCCGTGCCCAGCCTCGAAGAGTCCACTAAGCTCGATATATCGAAGCTCGTTCAATTGCGTCAGAATGGTGTAGAGTTCACCGGGCGAGCGGAGATAGAAGCGGGGGTAATCGTCAGGGGTGAATTTCACATCAGAATCGAACGACCGCATGTCCGTACCGATAGCGATGAGAAGCCTATCAAATACCTGGAGCGGCGTTTCTGGAGCTGGGGCGCTCTCAGCGAGTGACGCTATATTCGACGTCAGAATGTCGATCGCGCCGCCA
>JASBVL010000095.1 GCA_029961075.1 Sphaerobacter sp. | reverse complement strand
CCCTGCCGGCAACATCAAGCCGGCGAAGCACAAGTCGACGGGCCGCATCGACGGCCTGGTCGCGCTCGTCATGGCACTCGACCGCGCGATGCGGCACGAGCAGCCGCGGCGGTCGGTCTACGAGGACAGGGGCATCGTCGTCCTGTAGGGCGGGAGGTGATCACTACGAGCCTGCTGGACAGCTTGCGCGCAGTCTTGGGCATCGGTGACCGCAGATCGCTCGAGAACCCGCAGGAGCCGATCACCCCCCAGGCCCTCGCGGTGCTCGTGGAGGGCGCCCGTTCCAGTTCCGGCCTGGCGGTGAACGAGGAGAGCGCGCTCCGCGTGGCGGCTGTCTACTCGGCCGTACGCGTCTTGGCCGAGACGTTGGCGATGCTCCCGCTCCACGTCTACCGCAGGCTCGCACGCGGCAAGGATCGCGCTAGCGAGCATCCTCTGTACCCGCTGTTGCATGACCAGCCCAACCCGGAGATGACGTCATTCGTCTTCCGGGAGACGCTGATGGGCCACCTCGCCCTATGGGGCAATGCCTACGCGCAGATCGTCTACGACGGGGCCGGCCGGGTCGCGGAACTCTGGCCTCTGCGCCCCGATTGGATGGATGTGGACCGTGACGCGAGCGGACGGCTGCGGTATGTCTACCGGACGCCTGCCGGCGCGCGGACGTTCGCGCCTAGCGAGGTCCTGCACATCCCAGCGCTGAGTTTCGACGGGCTCAAGGGCAAGCCGCCGCTGGCGGTGGCGCGGGAGGCCATCGGACTCGCGTTGGCGACACAGGAGTACGGTGCCAGGTTCTTCGCCAACGACGCAAGACCCGGGATCGTGCTGAAGCATCCTGGCACGCTCAGTGACAAGGCCCGTGCGAACCTCCTGGAGTCCTGGAACCGCATGCACCAGGGGCTGCGAGGCGCACACCGGGCGGCCGTCCTTGAGGAGGGCATGGACATCGCGACGGTGGGCATTCCTCCCGAGGACGCCCAATTCCTCGAGAGCCGCCGCTTCCAGGTGACCGAGATCGCGAGGATCTTCAGGGTGCCTCCTCACCTGATCGGCGACCTTGACAGGGCTACGTATTCCAACATCGAGCAGCAGTCCCTGGAGTTCGTGCAGTACACGATGCTTCCCTGGCTGCGGCGCTGGGAACAGGCCATAAATGCCAAGCTCTTCACGGAGCAGGAGCGGAGAGATGGCTACTTCGTGGAGTTCCAGGTCGAGGGGTTGCTTCGTGGCGACACCAAGAGCCGCTACGAGGCCTACGCGGTGGGCAGGCAGAATGGCTGGCTCTCAGCCAACGACATCCGCGAGCTCGAGAACCTGAACCCCATCGAGGGCGGCGACGTCTACCTGGTCCCGCTCAACATGGTGCCGGCGTCGGCGGTCGGAAGCGAGCCGTCCCAGCCCCAGGGCGGCAAGCCCGGGGCGCCACCGACAACGGCGCGCGCGCTCGAGACGCGCGACAAGCCAGGAGCCAAGCGGCGCCGCGACACCGAGGCCTTCCAGAGGCTCTACCAGGACGTGGAGGAGCGCGTGGTCCGGCGCGAGTCGCACAAGATCCGGGAGGCTATGGATCGCTATCTGGGCCGGCGCGATGCCCAGGGGTTCCGGCAATGGCTCGACGGCTTCTATGACCGCGAGCACCGCGCCTACATCGAGCAGGCCTACCGCGCGCCCAACGCAGCGTTGGCGGCGGCCATCTACGCTGACGCGCTCGATGAGATCCACGTCGTCGGTGCGGAGGGCATGACGCCGGACGCCGAGCGCTGGCTGGCCGACTACACGGCTAGTCACGCGCAGATGCGCTCCGGCTGGGCAAAGGCCCAGATCGTCCGGGCCATCGATCGCGCTCAGCAGGCGGCAACCGATCCAGCTGAGGAGATCCAGGCCGTGCTCGACCGGTGGCAGGAGAGCCGCCCGTCCCTCGTGGCGCAGCGCGAGACGGTGCAGCTCGCAAACGCGGTGGCGATGGTTGCGTGGGCCGCGCACGGCATCACGAAGCTCCGTTGGAGCACCACCGACGCCGAAAGCTGCCCCTACTGCACGCACCTTGACGGCCGGGTCGTCGGAATCGAGCAGCCGTTCATCGGCGCCGGCCAGGAGCTGCAGGTGGAAGGGATCAGCGAGCCGCTGAAGGTCGACGTGAACGTCCACCATCCGCCGGCGCACGACGGGTGCAAGTGCATCATCCTGCCGGAGGTCTGAGAGGAGGCGGAGCGATGCCGGCGATCCCCGTGCATCACACGGATACGAGCGACAGGCCTTGGGACGGGCCCGCGAACGAGGCCCGTCTCAAGCTTAACCAGCCCGCCAGCTACTACCGCCAGGCCTACGCCTGGGTCGACCCCGAGGGCGACCCCGAGACGAAGGCCGCGTACCGCTTCATCCACCACGAGGTCGACGGCGATGGGAACATCGGCCCGGCCAACGTGAGGGCGTGCATCACGGGTATCGCCGTCCTCAACGGTGGCCGCGGTGGCACCACGATCCCGGATGCCGACCGCGAGGGCGTCTACAGGCATCTTGCCGCCCACCTGCGGGACGCCGGCCGCGAGCCGCCGGAGCTGAAGGCGGCTCCGAGCGGTTTCGAACATCGCGCGTTCACGCCTGAGGCGCTCGAGGTCCGGGCGCTCGAGGACGGCACGCCCCGGATCGTTGGCTATGCCGCGGTGTTTGACGTGCCGAGCGAAGACCTGGGCGGCTTCACCGAGATCATCAGGCCCGGCGCGTTCCGCAAGACGCTGCAGGATGGCGCTGACGTCCGCGCCCTGTGGAACCATGACCCGAATTGGGTCCTTGGGCGCACCAAGGCAGGAACCCTGAAGCTCGCCGAGGACGAGCGCGGCCTGCGCATCGAGATCACACCGCCACCGACCGCGTGGGCCCGTGACCTGATGGAATCCATCCGGCGCGGCGACGTGGACCAGATGTCGTTCGGCTTCTGGACGGTGCGCGATCGGTGGAGCTCGGACGAAACCGGGCGCGTCACCCGGGAGCTGATCGAGGTCAAGCTCTTCGACGTGTCCCCGGTCACTTTCCCTGCCTACCCCCAGACAGAAGTCCAGGTTCGCTCAGCCATTGCTGAGCTGGAGCAGATGATCCGCAGGCTTGCCGGCTTCTTGCCGCCCGCCGCGCCGCCCCCGGCTGGGCACCCGGCGGGGATGACGGGGAGCCTGGAGCTCATGCGCCGGCGGCTGATGCTGGCCGAGCGCGACTAACCAAGGAGGAATGCCCCATGCAGACTGTGCTGGAGCTCCGTCGCCAGCGGGCCGCTCTCGTCGAGCAGGCCCGCGCCATTTTGGAGACCGCCGAGCGCGAAAATCGCGACCTGAGCGGCGAGGAGCGGGAGAAGTGGGACCGGATCATGGCGGATGTCGATGCGCTCAAGGAGCGTATCGACCGGATGGAGGCGCTGGCTGCTCACGAGGAGGACCTGCGCCGGCTGACCTCGGCACCCGAGCGCCCTGAGCCTGGACATGCTGGTCGCCCCACGCAGGATGAGGAGCGCGAGGCCTTCCGGGCGTGGCTGCGCTACGGCATGGCTGGACTGACACCCGAGCAGCGAGCCGTCATGCAGCGCCGCTACGCCGAGCTGCCGCCCGAGCAGCGGGCCTTGGGCGAGGCTACGGGAGCTGCCGGCGGGTTCCTCGTCCCCGAGCAGTTCCAGGCCCAGATCGAGACGGCCATGCAGGCCTACGGCGGCATCCGCCAGACGCGCGTCACAGTCGTGCCGACCACGAACGGTGACCCGATGCCATGGCCGACCGCAAACGACGTCGCGGAGGCCGGCGAGCTTCTGGCTGAGGGAACGGCGGTCGCCGAGGCCGACCCGTCGTACGGCCAGGTGACCGTCGGCGCTTACACGTTCAGCTCCAAGCTGGTGCGCGTGTCGGTCCAGCTCCTGCAGGACTCGGCCATCGACATCGAGGCCTGGCTGGCGCAGCGCCTCGGCGAACGGCTGGCGCGCGGCACGAGCCGTTATTTCACCACCGGCACCGGCAGCGGACAGCCGCAGGGCGTTGTCACGGCTGCTCACGTCGGGCATACCGCGGCGACGACCAACGCGATCACCTATGACGACCTCGTCCAGCTCCAGGCGTCCCTCGATGCCGCCTACGACACCAACGCCCAGTGGATGCTGTCGAAGCCGGCGCTGGTTGCGATCAAGCAGCTCAAGGACAACCAGGGGCGTCCGCTGTGGCTGCCTGGACTGGCGATGCGCGAGCCCGACACCATCCTCGGCAAGCCGTACGTGGTCTCGGCCGAGATGGACGGTCTCGTGGCGAACGGAAAGCCGGTCATCTACGGCGACTTCTCGAAGTTCCTGATCCGCGACGTGCGCGGTGTGACGCTGCTGCGCCTGCAGGAGCGGTACGCCGAATACCTGCAGGTCGGCTTTCTCGCGTTCAGCCGCCACGACAGCCGCCTGCTGGACGCCGGCACGCACCCGATCGTCGCGTTCCAGATGGCCGCGGCCTAACGAGACCCGGTGACGGGGCCGGCCTGAGCGCCGGC
>JASBVL010000094.1 GCA_029961075.1 Sphaerobacter sp. | reverse complement strand
CTCCCCGGTCCCGGGCCTCGGCGGCGTCGCGCGCCAGTTCCTCGGCGGCGCGGCTCCTGAGCCGCAGCAGGCCGGCGGCCAGGATGGCGCAGACCTCGCGCAAGTGGGGCGGGAGCGATGGGTTGAAGTGAAGCCGCATAGCAAGGCCGGCGTACCGCAATCCCGCGCCCATTTGGTAGGCAGATCAATCGCTTAGGGAACTGGCGCGCAAACAAAAGCGGCCGAACGAAGCTACGCGTGTAGCTGCCTGGCGGAGGGGACCAGACCGGCCGCTCGACCCAGTACTCGGCCCTGCTTTCCTCTACCTTGGATTGCGGAGCTGCAATCCATTCGCCATCTTTGACGGGCAGCTTCGCGCTGCGATTCGCGGTCCATGGAGGCTGGCTTGGTGCGTCGGGCAGCATTCGCGCGTAGGGCGGTGCGATCACCGGCGGATCGGCTCGCCGCGACGCGGTGAGCCATGGGCCACCAGCGCCTCGGGAAACTCCCGGCCCATCGCCTGCTCCCGGAGATCGTCAGGTATCTTCTGGATGGCGGGACGCCCACCGCCGACTTGGTCGACCAGGTGACGGAAGTTGGGCGCGACGCGCTGAGGCGCGCCGTGAAGGACCCGGTCTTCATTGAGGCCCTATGGCTGCTCGTTCGTTTGCCTCAGGCAGCCGGCTCGAGTGCCTTTGTCGACGGGTTGGCGGCCCTCGGCCTCAAGGGCAGGCCGCCCGGATCGCTCCCCGAGCTGCTCGCGGCGTTCGACTCTGCGCTCGAACGAGTGCAGCGCCGGGCGGCCGGCGGGGCGACGGACCTGGGTGAGATGGCCCGGCAGGCAGCGTTGAGTGCGCTCGCCGAGGCGCTGCAACCCCGACTGCCGGTGCTGTGGCAGCCCACGGCCGAGGACCTGCGTCACTCCGTGGCCTCGCTGCGGAGCGCTGACGCGTTCGCGGACTTGGCGCAGCGCTTCCACTCGCGGTTCGTCGACCGTGTGATCCACTACTTCATAGATCGGAATCTCCACCGCATGATCGGCCCGGAGCGGGCGACGAAGTCGCTCAACGACGTTGAGGCCTTCAACGGCGCGATCCGTCGGCACTGCGATGAAGCGTCCCTCATAATGCGCGCCTTCGCGCGAGATTGGTTGGGAAAGAATTTCTACCGCGATGGCAAGGCGCTGACGCAGGACGATGTTCGCCGTTTCGCCAGCTACTCGGTGGAGAAGCTTCGCATCGAGCTTGCCCAGAGAAAGGGTACGTCGTGAGACAGTTCCAAATTGAGTGCGGAGCGGCAGCGCCGTCACGCCCCGACGCCATCGCCATGGACGTTCACGGGAAGGGCAAGAACGTCAATCTGCGCATAGACTGCATCACGCGCACGATGCTCGCGAACGTGCCCGAGCTGCTGATCGATCTGCTGGAGATCGCCGCGTACATCTACTGTGCGGATCAACGCCTGAGCCGGGGGACTGCTCAGCTGGCAAACTTCGGCGAGAGCTGGCGCCGCAACTTGCACTTCACGATCCCCGTGCGTGAGCCGGGGTTCTGGCAGCAGGACGAGGTCCAGCGCCTGCTCGCAGACACGCTCGGCTTCCTGTCCGACGACAGCTACTCCTTCGAATTTCGGAAGGCCACACGACCTTTCCTGTCGCGCGACCTCTACTTTCACGACCTCATCGACGCATCCGCCGACTACGACGTAGTGTCAATGTTCTCGGGTGGCGTCGACTCATTCGCTGGTGCACTGCAGGACGCCGTCCTCCGCAACCGTTCTATCTGCTTGGTCGGCCATTCGTCGTCGACCAAGGTAAGGAGCATACAGCAGAAGCTTGTCGAAGAGCTGAAGGCCCGCGGCCTCGAGCGCCGCATCACCTACATACCCGTTTGGGTGACTAACGAGAACGTCAGGGCCAGCGAATACACACAGCGAACCCGCTCATTCTTGTTCGCATGTCTCGGCTTGGTGATTGCGTACATGTCCGGGAAGGACAGCTTCACCTTCTACGAGAACGGCGTCGTCAGCATCAATCCACCGGTGGCCGGCGATGTCGTCGGCGGCAGGGCGACGCGAACCACCCACCCTCGGGTCTTTCGCGGTCTCGAGGAGCTGTTCTCGACGCTCCTAGACCGGCCCATCACGATCGAGAATCCGTTGCAGTGGCTGACGAAGCGCGAGGTCACGACGCTCGTGCAGGAAGCAGGCATGGCCGAGCTCCTGGCCCTGACGAACAGCTGCACGAGGCCTCGGAGTTGGACGGCAGCGCACAAGCATTGCGGCGCCTGCTCCCAGTGCATCGACCGTCGCTTCGGTGTCTTGGCAGCTGGCCTGAGCGAACATGAGCCCGCGTCGAACTACAAGGTCGATCTCCTGACAGCGGATCGCAGCGCCAGCGATGACCTGCGCATGGCGGTGAGCTACGTCTCTTTTTTCAGGAGGGTCGGGGCGACCTCGAAGGAGCGGTTCCTGGTCGATTTCCCGGAAATTGTCTCCGCCATCAACTGCTTTCCAGATCTCTCGGCAGCCGAGGCCGGCGACCGGATCTACAACCTCTTTCAGCGGCAGGCGAAGGCCGTGGAGTCGGTCATCACGGCAGGTCTGAAGGAGCACGCGGCTGCGCTCTTCAGGAACGAGCTCCCGGCGGCTTCACTCCTATCCATCTCCTTCGCCCGCAACAGCGTCGAAGCGCCGCCGCCAGCCAACTACGATTCGCAGGCGAAGGCTTTCATCGACCGGCTCGCAGCACCCGTGTTCGAGTTCGCAATCGACCAGTCCGCGAAGCAGGTGGTGTTCCGAGACGGCACCACCCTGACCGACGCGAGCTTCCGGATCGTCGAAGCACTCTTGGAGAACTTCAGGAGCGCGAAGGCGGAAGGGCGCGAGGTGCCATTTGTGCGCCCCCCCGATCTCGCCGACCGACTCGGCATCACGGAACAGTCCATGCGGACGCAGCTCACGCGGCTGAGAGACGCAATCGAGCCTCTCGCCGTCTCGCTTGGCCTCGTCCTCGATCAGGACAGCTTCGTCGAGAACCGCCCGCGTGTGGGCTACCGGCTGAACCCAAGGCTCTGCGAGCTTTCGCTGGCCGACATCAGAGCCCCTACCCCGCGGCGAGAGGGGGGATAGCGGCCGATGTCACAACGCCACGGGCCTGACGTAACAGTCAGCGGGCTCTAGGCCCGGTTTCCCGCCGTTCTCGATCGGCTCGATGTAACAAGAAAAATCGAAGCTGCGAATATCGGTTTCCCTGTAAGTGCCTGAAAATCCTCGCATCTGAAGACCGGCGAGGCATGCCCGCGCCGGTCTCTGCGAAGGATGACGGAGCGACCCATGGGGACCAAGCATCTGACCCAGTCGGAGGTGGCGCGCCGCTGGTGCCTCAGCCCGCGCACCCTGGAGCGCTGGCGCTGGCTCGGTCAGGGCCCCTGCTTCCTCAAGATCGGCGGCCGCGTCGTCTACCGCCTCGAGGACATCGAGGCGTTCGAGGCCGCGCAGCTGCGCGACAACGCCGCGGCCGCGGCCGACACGGCGGCGCCCGCCGCCTGATCCCACCCGGCTTCCTGCCGGGTCTTCCAGGGAATGCAACACCGCCCTCGGGCGGAAATACCTGGACGGTCCGCTCCGAACCGCGTCGGGGCCCGGCGGCGTTATCCACGGCGAGAGCGGAGCGCGACGACAGAGGAGTTGCGCTCATCGTGTGCAAGACCACCACGCCGCTCGACCGGCTGCGCCAGTCCTATGGGATGGCGGCGCTGCCCGACAGCCTCAGGATCGAGGCCTTCGGCGAGTTCGGCCGTCCGGTCGGCAAGCCGATCGCCCAGGCCACCATTGACGACGTCGCCTTCGCCATCCAGGCGCTCAGCGACGAGAGCACCGCGCTCTACCAGCGCCTCGACGCGCTGCGCCGGCTGCACGACCACGCCCGCCGCGCCGGCGGGCTCGGCACGGCGCTCGCCGTCGAGGCGGCGCTGCGCGGCGTGGAGGTCGGCCGGTGAGCGCACCCTTCACGCCGAGCCCGCCCGGGGGCTTCCGGATCATCACCGCCGACCAGCGCCTGGCCGAGCGCCGCGGCATCAAGGGCGTCCTCGCCGGCGGCTCGGGCATCGGCAAGACCAGCCAGCTCTGGACGCTGGACGCGGCCAGCACGCTGTTCGTGAACCTCGAGGCGGGCGAGCTCGCCGTGCAGGGATGGCCCGGCGACGAGGTCCGCGTGCGCGACTGGGACCTCGCCCGCGACCTCGCCTGCTGGATCGGCGGGCCCAACCCCGCGATGCGCGACGACCAGCCCTACGGCGCCGCGCACTTCGCCCGCGTCTGCGCCGCCTTCGGCGCCCCGTCCGCGCTGGCGAAGTACGCGACGGTCTTCGTGGACTCGATCACCGTCGCCTCGCGCCTCTGCCTGCAGTGGTGCAAGGGCCAGCCGCAGGCTGTCTCCGACCGCAGCGGCAAGCCCGACCTGCGCGGCGCCTACGGGCTGCTCGGCCAGGAGATGATCGCCTGGGTCACCCACCTGCAGCACACGCCGGACAAGAACGTCTGGCTGGTCGGCATCCTCGACAAGAAGCTCGACGACTTCAACCGCCCCTACTTCTCGCTGCAGATCGAGGGCACCAAGACCGGCCTCGAGCTGCCCGGCGTGGTCGACGAGCTGATCACCATGGCGGAGCTGCGCACCGAGGACGGTCGGCCGTATCGCGCCTTCGTCTGCACCACGCTGAACCCGTACGGCTACCCGGCGAAG
>JASBVL010000093.1 GCA_029961075.1 Sphaerobacter sp. | reverse complement strand
TCAAGCTCGACGATCCGAGCTTCACCGCCCCGATCTACGCCAACCTCTTCGACGATGAGGACGGCGACGGCTACAGCCTGATCTGGTCCCGCCCGAACCGCCGCAACGGCGAATGAGGCGCAAGCCCCAGGCCCCGCCCGGGCAACCGGGCGGGGCCTGGCCCGCGGTTGCGGCTGATACGCCAGGACGACCGGGCCGGTTCGGCATCACCCGCCGGGGCCAAGCCGATGCGAGGCACGCTTTGCTGCCTTATTCCGCGAACCACTCGCCCGGCTCGGCGCGCCCCGCTGGACTGCACCAACCGGCGGTCTCCTCTGTTGACGTTTTGTCGGACTGGTCAGCTCCAGGGCGCGTCGGCCGGTTGACGCACGGTCACATTCAGCCGGTTCCACACGTTGGCGACCGCGATATGCAGGACGATGGCCGCAAGCTGCCTCTCGTCGTAGTGCCGTCGCGCCTCTTCCCAAAGCTCGTCCGTCACCCCATCATTCTGCTCGGACTGCCTTGTTATTGCGTCGGTCAGGGCGAGCGCGACGCGCTCGGCGGCGTCAAAGTATGGCATCTCTCGCCACGCCGCCACAGCGTACAGATTGGGTGGCGGCGATCCTTCAGGGTTCTTCTTGAAGGCGGCCTCAAGGCAAACACTGCACCCGTTCAACTGGCTCGCGCGCGCGCTGATGTAGACGAGCGTATTCTTGGGGACGCCCCCTTTCTCCTCGATCGCCTTTGTCAATGCCAATATCGCGTCCAGCGCGCCGGGAATAAAAAACGCCGGATTTTTCATGCGAGCTTCCATAGAAAACTCCTGCTGTCGATAGTGAAGATCAGGGCTTTTTCGACGACCAGGAAGTCCGCTCCCATGTCACATGGGCCGGTCCTCGCTCGTCATAGTCATGACGTTTGAGCAAGGCGGAATGTGACCGATGCCGGAGATGGCAACTTTGGAGGGACAATTCGAGAGTCACCGGCCGCACCTACAAGCGGTCGCCTTCCGAATGCTCGGCTCGCTTGCTGACGCCGAGGATGCCGTTCAGGAAAGCTGGCTTCGCCTCAGCCGGGCAAACATTAGTGACATCCAAAATCTCGGTGGCTGGCTTACGACGCTCGTTGCGCGCATCTGTCTTGATATTCTGCGATCGAGGAAGGCGCGCCGAGAAGATTCTCTGGAGGCGCAAGACCCCGCGCTGATCGAGCAGAAGATCGGAGCCATTGATCCCGAGGCCGAACATCGGTTGGCGGAGGCCGTCGGACTCGCGCTTATGGTCGTCCTTCAGAAGCTGCAACCGGCCGAAAGAGTCGCTTTCGTGCTGCACGACATGTTCGAACTTCCCTTC
This sequence comes from Sphaerobacter sp., assembly GCA_029961075.1. GTDB lineage: Bacteria > Chloroflexota > Chloroflexia > Thermomicrobiales > Thermomicrobiaceae > Sphaerobacter. The sequence goes on along the minus strand of JASBVL010000093.1, from coordinate 3,630 downwards.
GAACAGATTGGCCCGATCGTCGGCAGATCGCCAGGCGCAGCGCGCCAGCTTGCGAGCCGGGCGCGACGAAGGGTCCGGGCCCGCGCCAGTGATCCTGACATGCCTGCTGGCGAGCAGCGAAAGGCCGTCGAGGCCTTCCTCTCCGCACTTCGCCACGGCGACCTTGACGCCGTTGTCAGTGTCCTTGATCCCGAAGTAGTGTTCCGAGCCGACGCTGCTGCCGAAGCCAGAGGCACGCCGCAGCGCATTGAAGGTGCGCAGGCGGTTGCTCGCAGGTTCCTGGAGCGGGGCGGCGGTCTTCGACTGGCAATGGTCAATCATGAAGCCGCGCTCATTGTGGCGCCGCGCGGACGACTCCTCTTCGTGTTTCGGGTCGCCACTAGGCGCGGCCGCATCTTCGAATTCGAAGCCATTGCGGATCCGCAGCGCCTCGCCACGTTCGATTATGCCGTATTCGACGATTGAACCTGATCAGAGTCGCTTCGGATCGTAATCATCACTCCGAACTGGGCTCAAATAGCGCTCGCTCCGTGCGCAGTTGGAGACCGAAATCCTAATTCTCGAAACTAGTCGCCTCATGTGGTGCTTCGAGGCATGAAAGCCGCGCGACCGGGGCATGTCCGACTGCGGCGGTTCGACCGCTTCTCGACGATCTCTCTCTCTTAGATTGGCCCCAACTTTCCCCTGATCTTGCTTGGGAATGGCTCCGTCGCAACGCCGACTCCGAAGGCGGATTTTTCTGAAATCGAAAGGCTGGGCCGAGCGGGCGCGACAGACCGTGCCCCGCCGGCTGCGGCCGGCATGGCGACCGAATCGGTTCAGCCCAATTCGCCCAACCGCGTGTCTTTAGGCACTAATTTCCCTCGCCTCGCCGGCCAAGAGCGACTATTTTAGTCGTAGTTCTGGCACGCTCGATCGGCCCGGTGGGAGGTGATCATGCATGATCACCGCCCGACAATCGCGGGCCGCTCGCGCGCTGCTGGGATGGACGCAGGAGACGCTCGCCGACAAGGCCCTGGTATCGCTGACAGCGCTGAAGCGCCTGGAGTCGGGCCATCGCGCCGTTTACGAGTCGACGGAAGATCAGGTCCGCCGCACGCTGGAGGCCAACGGCATCGTATTCCTGTCGTCAGACCAGGGCGAAGGAGTGATGCTTGTCCGCGCGAAGGCCGAGACCCGCAAGAACCGATGATGCCGCGGGGCGCCGCGGGCATCGATCCTTCGTGCCGACGCGTCGCCTTGCGCTCAGCGCCCGTGGGCGTAGCGTCAACAGCTCGTCGACGCGCGCCAGCGTCGGCCCGCGGGGTTCAGTTTGACACACGATCCGTTCATGGACGAACCGCCGCAGAGCGCCGTTCTGACCAGCTACGACCGCGCGCACATGAAGCTCTATCTGCGCCTGCTCGACGCCGAAACGGACGGCGCTGACTGGCGCGAGGCGGTCGAGGTCCTCTTCGGGATCGATCCCGCAAAAGAACCGGAACGCGCCAGCCGCGTGCACCGCAGTCATCTCGCGCGCGCCCGCTGGATGACCGAGCAAGGCTACCGGCAGCTCGCCCGTGAGACGGACAAGTGATGCCCATCCGTGATGCCGTCACGGCATCGCGTGTTGCGCAAAACGGGACTTCCCCAATTCCGATGGCCTCGCAATCGTACAGCTCCTTCGCACGCGCCCGGCCCGCGGGTCGGGGGAGGAAACAGAATGGGGCCCGACACATCGCGCTGGCGCTCGTCCGACACCTACGACTACCTGGATCAGCTCGTCGCGCCTGACCTTGCCTGGGAATGCCTGAGGCGCAACGCCGTCTATCAACGGGATTTTGCCGAAAGCACGCGCTCCCCCGACGCGACCGAGCGCCTTGCCGCGACGATCCAGCGGCGCTGGGGGCTCCGCTTTCGCGATCGATCCCACGCTCGATGCGACCGCAGCGACCGTATTCTGGGCGCCAGACATTGACCCCGGAACGGTTATTCTCACGACCGTTCCTGCCGCATCGACCGTCGAGAGCACCGTCCTTCCCGAACTCGATCCGGATACCGCCCGCGCCGGCCCCGACGGGCTCAGCATCGTCCATGGCGGCGGATCGAGGGCCGTGCGGCTCCTGCTTCTGTCCGATGCTTCGCCGGCGAGCCCGCTCGTGGCCCTGGTTTCGCTGGGAGCCGACGGGCTTGACCGGATCGAGGCAGTCGCCCGCCTCTGGCGGGCCATCAACGGCCGGCGCGTCCCGGCCGACGCGAGGCTGACGAGCCAGCAGCGACGACGGCTCCGCCGCATGCTTCAGGCCGTCGACGGCCGCCACGAAGGCGCGAGCTATCGCGAGATCGCCGAGGCGATCTTCGGCGCCGCGCGCGTTGCCGATTCCCCCTGGAAAACCTCCGCCCTTCGCGACGCGACCATCGACCTCGTGAAGGACGGCCTCGCCCTGATCGCCGGCGGCTATCGCTCCCTCCTGCGCCGGCGCCGCCGCCCGTAGCTCGGGCCGTCGCGGGGGTGCGAATTTAGCACCCGCATCTTCGCCATCCCCCAACGCCCTGCCCCTCCGCCACCGTGGCCGCCGTTCGCCGGATTTGGCCGGCGATCTGAACGAACGCCCGGAGGTGCGACATGACGAATCTCGCCGGCTTGCCGCCGCGCTTCTTGCGGACGCCGGAGGCCGCCGACTTCCTCGGCCTCTCCAGCCGGACACTCGAGAAGCATCGCACCTACGGCACGGGTCCCGCTTATCGAAAGCTGGGGGGCCGCGTCGTCTATGCCCTCGACGATCTCAAGGCCTGGGCCGATCGCGGCGCCGTCACCTCGACGTCCGACCCGCGCGGCTCCGTGCTGCCGGCCAAGCGCCACGGCCCGGCCCCGGTGCAGGCCGGCCGCGACCGCCGTTGAGGTACGGGCCATGTCCTCGGCGCGACGCAACAGCGAGCGGGAGCAGCTCGATCTCTTCCGGGCGCTGCCGGGCGACCTCGCGCCGCGCGACGCGCAGGACCTCATGGCCTATCCGTTCTTCTCGCTCGCCAAGTCGAAGCGGCTGACGCCGATCGACTTCAAGGCCGGCCCGATCGTCATCCGCGTCGAAGCGGTCCCGGAGCACGGCATGGCGACCATCTGGGACGCCGACGTGCTGATCTGGGCGGCCTCGCAGATCGTCGAGGCGCGCGACCTCGGGCTGCGGCCGTCACGCCTCATGGCGGCGACGCCTTACGAGATCCTTTCCTTCATCGGCCGCGGCGTGAGCGTGCGCGATTATGACCGGCTGAAAGCCGCTCTCGACCGCTTGCAGTCGACCACCGTGGCGACGTCGATCCGCCAGCCGACCGAGCGGCGGATGCATCGCTTCTCCTGGATCAACGAATGGAAGGAGCGAGCGGACGCGCACGGCCGTCCGCTCGGCCTCGAGCTGATCGTGCCGGACTGGTTTTACGCCGCCGTCCTCGACGATGCGCTGGTCCTGACCATCGACCGCGCCTACTTCCGCCTGACCGGCGGTCTCGAGCGCTGGCTTTACCGCCTCGTGCGCAAGCACGGTGGCCGCCAGCCGTCCGGCTGGAGCTTCGACATCGCGTATCTCCACGCGAAGTCCGGCAGCCTCTCGCCGCTCAAGCACTTCGCCTACGACCTGCGCGAGATCGTCCGCC
>JASBVL010000092.1 GCA_029961075.1 Sphaerobacter sp. | reverse complement strand
CCCACGCCGCTGACCGCCCACGTCTGCCGGCCGCGCGCGTCCCCCGCTAGCGCGCGCTGACGCCCCGCGGACGGCTATGCTATCCTGCTGGGGCGCGATCGCTGGCATCCCCACCAGGTCTCGATGGGCCCGCGGCAGCGGCGCAGCGACGTCAGCATGCACGGTCAACCACCGGAGGGACACCCGATGCACGAAGCTTCGCCCACGCAGCGTCGACGCTATGTCGGCCGGTCTGTCCGTCGGGTCGGCGACCGGCGACTGGTCAGCGGCGCGGGGCGGTTCGTGGATGATGTCCGGCTCCCTGGCACGCTCCACGCCCTCATCGTGCGGAGCCCGCACCCGCATGCGGTCATCCGCGCGATCGACGCCGGTGCCGCAACCCCCATGCCCGGCGTCGTGGCCGTCGTCACCGGGCAGGACGTCGCCAGCATGATGCAGCCGCTCGAGACCCGTCCCGAGGTGCCGCCCGGGCGGGTGCTCCGCCGCTACCCGCTCGCGACTGACCGGGTGCTCTTCACCGGTGACGCGGTGGCGGTGGTCGTCGCCGAGGACCCCTACACCGCACGTGACGCGGCCGAGCGGGTCGAGGTGGCCTACGACCCCCTGCCGGCGGTGGTCGACCCCCAGCAGGCACTGGAGCCAACCGCCCCGCTGCTCTATCCCGACTGGGACAGCAACGTCGCCTACGACTGGACCATCGAGCATGGCGACCCCGACGGCGCCTTCGCCCGCGCGGCGCGCGTCATCTCGCTGCGCCTGGTGAACCAGCGGGTGTACGCCGCCTTCGTGGAGCCGCGCGCGGCCCTCGCCCACGTCGACCCCGCCACCGGCGAGCTCACCGTCTGGGCGTCCACCCAGGTGCCGCACACCTTGCGGGGCGGGATCGCCGCGGCACTCGGCCTGCCCGAGCACGCTGTCCGCGTCATCGCCCCGGATGTCGGCGGGGCCTTCGGCAGCAAGGGTGGCATCTACCCCGAGTACGTGCTCGTGGCCGCGCTTGCCCAGCGGCTGGGGCGCCCCGTGCGCTGGACGGAGACGCGCAGCGAGAGCTTCCTGGCCACCAACCACGGGCGCGACCAGATTCAATACCTCCGCGCCGCCGTGGCCGAGGATGGGACGGTGCTCGGCCTGGAGGTCGACCTCATCAGCAACCTCGGCGCCTACAACGCGGCCACCGTCGCCACGCGGACCGCGCTCATGTCAACCGGCCCCTACCGTATCCAGGACCTCCGCACGCGCGTCCGCGGCGTGATGACGAACACCACCCCGACCGGCGCCTATCGCGGCGCGGGGCGGCCGGAAGCCGCCTACATGCTCGAGCGCCTGATGGACGCCATCGCCCGCGAGCTGAAGCTCGACCCTGCCGACGTCCGCCGCCGGAACTTCATCCCGGCCGACGCCTTCCCCTACACAGGCGCCACCGGCGTGGTCTACGACAGCGGCGACTATGCGCGGGCGCTCGATGAGGCCCTGCGCCGCGTCGACTACGCCCGCCTGCAGGCCGAGCAGGCGGAAGCCCGCGCTGCGGGGCGGCTTGTCGGCATCGGGCTCGCGGTCTACTGTGAGTTCGCCGGTCCGGGCTGGGACAGCGCCACGGTGCGGGTCCTGCCGAGCGGCGCGGTCGTCGTCACGACCGGCATCTCGCCCCACGGCCAGGGCGAGGAGACGACCTTCGCCCAGCTCGTCGCGGACGAGCTGGGAATCGACCTGGAGGCCGTCACTGTCCGCGCCTCCGACACGGCCATCACCCCGCAGGGCATCGGGACCTTCGGCAGCCGCGGCACGTCCATCGGCGGATCGGCGGTGCTCCTGGCGACCCGCCAGGTACGAGAGAAGGCACGGCGCATCGCCGCGCACATGCTGGAGGTGGCGGAGGAGGATGTGATCGCCGCGGATGGGCAATTCGCGGTGCGTGGGGCGCCTGATCGGGCCATCTCCTTCGCAGCCGTCGCCCGCGCCGCCTACGCCTTCACCGGTGCCCCCGGCGGGCTGGAGCCGGGGCTGGAGGCGACGAGCTACTTCATGCCGCAGGGGCGGACCTTCCCCTTCGGCGCCCACATCGCGGTAGTGGAGGTCGACCCGACGACTGGGCGCATCACCGTCACGCGCTACGTGGCCGTCGACGACTGCGGGCCGCGCATCAACCCCCAACTCGTCGAGGGACAGGTCGTCGGCGGACTCGCGCAGGGGCTCGGGCAGGCGCTCCAGGAGGCGATCATCTACGACCGGAGCGGTCAGCCCCTCACCGCGTCGTTCCTCGACTACGGACCGCTGCGCGCTGCCCACATGCCCACGGTGGAGACGGCTCACACGGTGACGCCGAGCCCCTTCAACCCGCTGGGCGTCAAGGGGGTCGGGGAGGCCGGCACGACCGGCGGCCCCCCGGCGCTGGTCAACGCGGTGCTGGACGCGCTCGCCCCGCTCGGCATCTGCCACCTCGACATGCCGCTCACCGCGCCGCGGGTCTGGCGCGCCATCCGGTCGGCGAGCGGGGACGGTGGCACCGGATAGCGCCTCCACCGTTCCCCTCCCCTACCCGCAACCCCGCCCGCGTGCTATCGTTACATAAGTGGCAGCACGCCACACGCGGGACTCCCACAGACCGGCGCGATCACAGCATCACTTCTCGTCACGCATCGGTCAGGTGAGCTCGCCGCTCCGATCCGATGCGAGATGATGATGTGGGCGATTCTCCACCTGTTTCGACAACGGATCCTCCCCGTGGTCGGGTCGATTCCGGCCCTGGCGCTGGCAGCCTACCTGCCGATGCTCGTGCTGCACACCGTGGCTACCAGCCACATGGAGCAGATCGACCGGCCGCGCATCGAGGTGCGCCACTTCGGCGACCCCGAGCGTGCCTTGGTGCGCATCCTGGCGGACAACATCACCACGGTCGAGCAGCTCGACGCCATCGCCAATGACCCGGACGTGAGCCCGCTTGACCGGCTGGTGTTCGCCAATGCTCCCCTGCTGCTTGAGACGCCCGGCATGTTCTCGGGTGTCCGCAGCATGCCGCTCGGCCTCTACTATACGGCCTCGGTGAGTCGGACCGGGGAGACGCAGGTCGTCACCATCCGCTATTACCTCTATTTCACCGGAGAGGATGAGGGCACGCCGATCCGGGAGCGCATGGCGCGCTACGGTCACCCCTTCGACGGCGAGCTGCTGTTCCAGGTCACGTTCGTTGGAGACCGCCTCTTGTCCGCCTACTTCCAGGCGCCCGGGCACCGCCTCGTCCCGTTCCGCTATCGCCCCGGCCAGCGCGTCACCTTCGCCATCGCCAGCCCGAACCACAATTTCCGCCTGGTGCTCCGGGATGAGGGCCCGGTGGTGGCCTTCCGGCCGCAAAACGAGTTCAATGCCAACCCGTTCCACGATCCCGACTTCGTCGCCCTGGCTGCGCGCCAGGCTCGGCAGCACCACAACCTGGATATCAGCCATTACGTCTACATTGCCTTCCAGAACCCGCTGGCGCGGGTCCCGGTCGATGTCTCGGTGCGGGTGCGCGGCCAGTGGCACCACCTGCACGACGTCCTGCTCGACGGGATGCCGGGCCCGAGCCTCACCGTGCAGGGCTACCATCAGGTGGCCATCCGGCTCGGCTTCACCCCCCGGCCCGAGGACATCGACGAGGTGCGCATCGTCGCGCGCAGCCGGCAGCCGGTTCGGGTTGCCGTCTTCGCGCTGTACGTCTATCCTGAGCAGGTGGTGGTAGCGTGAACGCGAAGCACGTCATCGGGGTCGGGAGCGGAACGACGCCATGCTGCGCATGGAGATACTCGCCGGGCCGCGCGCGGGGCAGAGCGACCTCGGGCCCGACGCGATCAGCGATCTCGTCGCCGACCCCGCCAGTCTCCTCTGGATCGACCTGCGCGATCCAACCCCTGCGGACTTTGACCTCCTCGCACGGGAGTTCGGCTTCCATCCCTTGGCGCTTGAGGACGCGGCCCAGCGGCATGAGCGCCCGAAGCTCGATGAGTACGAGCATTTCCTCTTCATCGTCTTCTACGCCGTTCGCCTGCTGAAGGAGTCCTGGCAGTTCGCAACCCAGGAAATCAGCCTGTTCGTCGGCCAGAACTACCTGGTCACCGTCCACGCGGGGGAGGTGCCGGAGGTCGATGCGGTCATCCGGCGCTGGAAGGACTACACGGACCAGGTCCAGTCGCAGCGCGTGGCGGTCCTCCTCTACGCGCTGCTCGACGCCATTGTGGACTGCTACTTCCCGGTGCTGGACGCGATCGCCGAGCGGGCCGATGTCGTCGAGGACGCCATCTTCAGCGGGCGGGACGGCGCGGCGCTGAATCAGATCTTTACCCTGCGCAAGGAACTAATGGCGCTGCGCCGCGTGCTGGCGCCGGAGCGCGACCTCATGAGCATCCTGACCCGGCGCGATATCGAGTTGCTCGGCCCCGACACCGCCGTCTTCTTTCAGGATGTGTACGACCACGTCCTGCGGGTGACCGACGCCATCGATACCTACCGCGACCTGCTGGCGAGCGCGCTCGAAGCCTACCTCTCGGTGATCTCGAACGATCTCAACCAGGTGATGCGCACGCTGACCGCCTGGAGCATCATCCTGATGAGCCTCGCCCTGATCGCCGGGATCTACGGCATGAACTACCGCCTCATTCCTCCCTCGGAGTGGTCGCCGGCGTTCCCGTTCGTCCTGGCGGGCATGACCGTCCTCGGCGTGGCGCTGTTCGCGCTGTTCCGGCGCATCCGCTGGCTGTGACGCCCCGCGCGTGCCGCACGCGCCCAGGGGACCGAACGCAGGCGACTAGGCATGGCTCGACTCGGCGCGACCGCGCGGGCTGGGCGCCGCCGCCGGGGCGTCCTGGTTCCACTCCTGCCGCGCCAGCGCCTCGACCTCGTCCCGCAGGTTGCGCACCTGCCGCCCGATCGACCAGAGGTACGCGGCCATCACGAGCCAGCTAATGAGAAAGGCCACGAAGAGGTAGATCAGGTTGTCGCTCATCGGGTCGTCGCTCCCTCGCGAATCTCGCGCTCTGCCTGCCGCTCATACAGCCGGTACTGGTAGTCGGCGATCTCGTCCCGGGTGCGCTCGATGACAGACTTCTGGTACAGGAGGTAGGCGTAGAGCAGCGTAAAGGCGGCGAGCGAGACGAGCAGCGTGGCCAGCATGCTCCCCGGCATCGCCGCACCGTCGGTCCTCACCACCGGGCCCGGGTGCAGCGTCCGCCACCAGTCGACCGACTTGTAGATGATCGGCACGTCGACGAAGCCGAAGATGCCGAGGACCGCCGCGTAGCGCGCGGCCCGGTCGGGATCGCTGACGTACGAGCGGAGCATGAAGTAGCCCAGGTAGATGAACCAGAGGAGCAGCGTGGTGGTGAGCCGGGCATCCCAGGTCCACCAGGTGCCCCAGATCGGCTTCCCCCAGAGCGAGCCCGTCAGGAGGACCAGGGTGGTGAAAACCAGTCCGATCTCGGCCGACGCCCGCGCCACCTGGTCCCAGCCGCGCTGTCGGCGCCAGAGGTAGCCGATCCCACCAACGAAGGTCACGAAGAACGCGAGGAAGGCGACCCACGCCAGCGGCACGTGGAGATACAGGATCCGCTGCACGTCGCCCTGCAGGTCGTCGGGCGGGGCATAGACGAACATCATGTAGAGCGCGACGACCATCGTCAGCGCCGCCAGCGCCCCGACGGCCACGGCGAGGCGCGATCCGGTCGAGCCGTGCCACGAGGTCTGCATCATCGGCTACTCCTCCACGATGCGATCGAAGACCAGGAACGCCAGCTTGAGAAAGAGAACATCGAAACCCACCAGCAAGTTCAACCAGCGGGCGATCTCCCCCAGATTGCCGGTGAGCGTGAGCGACGCGGCGCGCACGGTCGCGATCACGACCGGCACCGAGACGGGGAACAGCAGCACCGGGAACAGGATCTCGCGCGCCCGGGTGGTCGACGCCATGACGGCGAACAGCGTGCCGACCGCAGCGAACCCCACGGTGCCCAGGAACAGCGCGAGCAGGAGCGTGGGCCGGTAGATCGGCAGATCATAGAGCGCGCCGAAGACCGGCACCGTGACCACTTCCACCACCAGGATAAAGGTCAGGTTGCTCAGGAGCTTACCCAGGTAGAGGACGCCGCGGTCGACCGGGCAGAGCAGCAGGCCGTCGAGCGAGCCACGGTCCCGCTCCATCGCGATCGAGCGGCCCAGGCCGAGCATTGCGGCGAAGCTCACCGCGACCCAGAGGGCCCCGGCGCCGGATGCGGCGCGGTCGACGCCGGTGAGATCGAAGGCGAAGTTGAAGGTGATGATCGTCAGCAGGGCGAAGACCGCCATCCCGCCAAACATCTCCTTCGTGCGGATCTCGCTCAGGAGATCCTTCCAGGCCACCGCCGCGATGCAGCGCAGCTCAAGCATCACCGGTACCCCAGCCTTTGCTCGAT
>JASBVL010000091.1 GCA_029961075.1 Sphaerobacter sp. | reverse complement strand
GGCCAATCGCGGCGCCGCCCCTTCGGAGTGCGGGTGTCCCAGCGGTATACTTGGCCGCTGGTGGTGAGTCCCGTACGTCCCCTACCCGAGACGGCGCGAGGGATGAGACCGATACCGGACATCACGCTGCGCGACCTGTGCCGCTGGGACCGGCGGCTGAGCCTGGTCCCGCCCGCCGGTATCGACCGCGCGCTCGCGCTCGACCGGGCGGTCTCCTGGGCCGTGTCCGTCCGCGCCGCGCCGCCGCTGCTGCCGCCGCTGCGCGGCGACGAGCTGGTCGTCCTGTCGCCGCGGGTGCTGGCGCAGATCGAGGCGGAGGGCACGCTGAGCCGCGAGGCGCTCCTGGCCGAGCTGGCCCAGCACCGGATCGCGGCCATCCTGACCGCGCCCGAGATCGCCGAGGAGCGGCACGCCCAGCTCCCGCTGCTGACCTTTCCCTCCCCCTTTCCCGCCGACGCCGAGGGCATGCTGAACCGGCTCATCACCGAGCGACGCGCGGAGCTCTACCGGCTCGGCACCGACCTGTCGCGCCGGCTGTCGCAGGCCGCGATGGACCCGCGCGGCGTGGAGGCCCTGCTGGCGACGGCGGCCGAGCTGGCCAACCGGCCGCTCGTGCTGCAGGACCGGGAGGGGAACGTGGTCGGCTGGGGTGGCGGCACGCTCATCCCCCCGGCCACGGCCGAGGAGCTGGCCCTGGCCCGGAGCGCGATTGGCCCCATCCTCTGCGCCGAGGACCACGGCACCGAGCGGCTGATCCTCCCGCTGACGCCGGGCACCCCCACCGGCTACCTCTCGATGGTCGGGCCGGCCGGCACGCTGAACGAGAGCGATCGGCTGGTCCTGGTACAGACCGCCGGCACCTGCGCGATCCTGCTCGGCCAGGGGCGGACGGGCGGCCCCAGCGCCGGGCGGCAGCGACTCGTGGCCGATCTCCTGCTCCGCCGGCTGGCGTCGGAGGCGGCGGCGCTGGCCCGCGCGCAGATGCTCGGGATCGACACCGGGGAGCCGGTGGTGGTCGGGCTGGTGCATGCCGGGCGGCACGCCGCGGCGCAGCACCTGATCGCGCAGGCGCTCGGCCGGGCGGCCGCCGAGAACGCCGCCACGGTGCCTGACGGCGTCGGCGTCATCGTGCAGGGCATCGCCCCGGAGCGGGCGGCGAGCGCACTCCGGGCGACGCTCGAGCGGGAGGGGACGGACGGGATCGCGGTCGCGCTCAGCCGGCCGGTGCCGACCGTGCTGCAGGCCCCGGACGGGCTGCGCCAGGCCCGCTTCACGCTGGCGCTCCAGCGCGCGGGCGCGATCCGGGAGCGGGTGGCCTACGCCGGGTCGATCGAGGATCTCGGGCTCTTCAGCCTGCTCTACCCGCTGTGGGGCAGCCCGGAGGTGGCGGAGTTCCGCGCCGCGCTGCTCGGCCCCCTGGAGGCGTACGATCGACGCCGGCACAGCGAGCTGATCGAGACCCTCGAGGCGTACTTCTCCCACGGCGGCGCGCTGGCCGAGGCCGCCGAGGAGCTCGGCATCCACCGCAACACGCTCTCCTACCGGCTGCAGCGCATCGCCGAGCTGACCGGGCGCGACCTGAGCCACCCGCGCGACCGGCTCCTCCTCCAGGTCGCGCTGCTGACGCGCCACCTGCCGCCGGAGGGGTGAGGCGCGGGTCGGGCGTCAGGCGTATGGCGTACTGCGTGTTCCGTGATGCGTAGTGCGTAGTGCGTGCTTTGTGTTGCGGAGTGCGTGCTCCGTGACTCCCCTCTCCCCTGCGTGGGGAGAGGGGTCGGGGGTGAGGGGAGAAGACGCAATACGGATGACGCCTGACGCCTCACAGCTCGTCGCTGCGGAGCCGCAGGATGACCCGCTCCAGGGACACGGTCTGCACCGCGTCGAGCGGGAAGGTGCGTCGGCCGGCCAGCCCCCAGAGCTTGCCCACCCGGATCGCGCCCCGCCCGATCGCCCGCGCGCGGCCGGGGGTGACGGCGTAGTGGGCGCGGGCCGACTGGTTCGCCGGGCCGAGGTTCCCGAGCGGCTGCGTCGGCATCGGCCCGAGCAGCTCCCCATTGACGAGGCTCGACTGGAGGACGTCCGCCGAGAGCTGCGGCCCGGTGTCCGGCGCCGCCGGCCCCAGGATGACCTCCAGCACGTTGCCCACGAGGACGTGATCGAGCGTGTAGACGTCCATCCCGCGCCGGATGTCCCGGACATCGAAGCCCATCGCCTGCCTCCGCCCTCTCGCCGCGCAATCGCGTGCCGCGCAGCCTCCATCATAGCAGCGCGGGCCGGTGCCCCAGCGCGGGCGCCGGGGTCAGAGCTCCTCGTGGGGGTAGAACTCCACGACCGGGAGGTTGCCGCCCTGCGCGACCGCCAGCCGGATCTCGGCGTCGTAGTCGAACAGGCGGGTCAGGCGCAGCAGCGGACGGATCGCGCGCGGCGGGCCACAGTGGGCCGAGTGCCGCTGCATCATGAGCATCAGCTCCCGGCGGCGCTCCGGGTCCTCCACCGGCCGGGCGGTCGCCCGCATCCGCCGCCGCCCGACCTGGATGATGACCTCGGGGTGGGCACGCACGTTCTGATACCAGTTCGCGCGGACCCCCCAGCCGGCGAAGCTGACGTAGTGGTCGCCGACCTGCATGAAGCTGATGCCGCCGGTGCGGGGCAGGCCGCTCTTCCGGCCGACGGTCGTCAGGAGCATCACGCAGCGCCAGCGGAAGAGCTCCGCCAGCGGCCCGCGGTAGAGCAGCGGGAGCGACTTCAAGAAGAAGCGGAGGAGCCCCGTCGGCGGCTGCCGGGTGAAGGTCGGTTCGCGCTCGGTCATCGGCTCGTGCTCCGTGGTGCGTCATGCGTCATGCGTGATGCGTGTTTCGTGGTCCGTAGTGCGTAGTGCGTGTTGCGTGTTTTGTGCCTCCCTCACCCCCGGCCCCTCTCCCAATCCTGGGAGAGGGGAGCAACCACGGAACATACACCACCAAGTACGGAGTACGCAATACGCAATACGGAACACGCACCACGCACCCCGCCCCGCCTACCTCGCCCGCGCCGGCTTCATCGTCCTCTCGAGCTTTTCGGTGAGCGTGCTCTACGCCCAGGAGCCGGACCGGGCCGTGGCCGAGATCATCGTGCAGCAGTACCGCCAACTGGGGCTCGACGCCAGCGTGCGCATCTGGGAGTGGCCCGTGCTGCAGGAGGCGACGCTGAAGGGCGAGCGCCAGATGCTGCTGGGGTCCTGGGGCAACTCCTTCCGTCACCCGGTCGACCTGCTCAACCCCACGCTCATGACCGGCGGCCGGGGCAACTACGCGCACTACAGCAACGCGGAGATCGATCAGTTGCTCAAGGACGCCGCGGTGGCGAGCGACGACGAGGCGGCCGAGATGTACCGCCGGGTGCAGCGCACGCTCTATGACGAGGCCCCCTGGGTCTTCCTCTGGGTCCCCAACGAGATCGAGGCGGGGTCCAAGGCGCTTCAGGGGTGGGAACCGGGCCCCGACGGGCGCGAGTTGCTGGCCGACACGTCGCTGGCGACCTAGCCCGGCCGGGCACCGGCCGCCCAGCCTCCGGTAGGGGCGGGGCTCGTCGAAGGGACCACCGCCCGCCGCGTGTCGCCTGGGAGATCGCGGGAGGCTCCGTTCGGCACAGGGCCCTTCCCGACCGGAGCGCGGGCCGGGACACGCCACGGCCCCTACCGGGGGCGGCGATCTTCACCGTAGCGGAGAGGACGGAACCCGTTGCGCGCGGCGCGGATCGTGGAGCGGCTCATCGCGACCGGCGTGCTGATGCTGGCCATCGCCGTGTTCGTGTTCTTCTTCATGCGCTACCTGCCGGGGGATCCGGTCGATCTGATCATGGGCCAGGAGGGCAACATCTCCCAGCAGCAGATCGACCTCCTCAAGGCGCAGTACCGGCTGGATGAGCCGCTCCACATCCAGCTCGCCTCCTTCCTCGGCGGCGTGCTGCGGGGCGACCTCGGGACCTCGATCGTCCAGGACAAGCCGGTCGGCGGCCTCATCCTGGCGCGCTTCCCGGCGACGATCGAACTCGCCCTCGGCGCGCTCGTGTTCGCGCTGGCGGTGGCGCTCCCGATCGGGACTCTCTCCGCCTACTGGCGCAACTCACCGATCGACCGGCTGAGCATGGCGAGCGCCTTCGTCGGCATCTCGATGCCGGGCTTCTGGCTCGGCATCGTCCTCATCATGCTCTTTGCCGTGCACCTCAAGCTGTTGCCGGTCGGCGGCCGCGCCACGGTCGGCCTGGAACCGCAGCACATCACCGGGTTCTACCTGCTCGACAGCCTGCTCACGCGGGACGGGCGCGCCTTTATCGACAGCCTCAAGCACCTGATTCTCCCCTCGGTGACGCTGGGGGCGGTCATGGCTGCGCTCCTCGCGCGCGTCGTCCGCTCCAGCATGCTGGACGCGCTCAGTCAGGACTATGTGCGCCTGGCGCGGGCCAAAGGGGTGCATGAGGTGGTGGTCGTCGCCAAGCACGCGCTGCGCAACGCCCTGATTCCGACCGTGACCATCCTCGGCCTGGAGATCGGGACCCTGCTCGGCGGCAACATGATCGTCGAGACCGTCTTCGCCTGGCCGGGCATCGGCCGCCTGGTGGTGGACGCCATCTTCGCCCGCGACTATCCCCTGGTGCAGGGCGTCGTCATGATCTACGCCTGCACCTTCGCGCTCGCCAACCTGGCCGTCGATATCGCCTACACCTACCTGAACCCGAAGATCGCGCTCTAGCCCTGCCGCGGAAGGGAGTGCACCCATCAGCGAGGCACAGCCCACGATCACCGAGACGACCTACCCGACCCCGCCGGGTCGCTTCGCCGGCCTGCGCGGCCGTGTCCTGGTGCGGCTGCGCCTCACCGGGCGCGGCCTCGCCGGGGTCGGGCTCGAGTTGCTCCATCATCCGCCCGCGCTGCTCGGTGGGCTCATCGTCCTCCTCTATATCCTCGCCGCGCTCTTCGCGCCCGCCATCGCGCCGCACGGCATCGACGAGAGCCAACTGTCCCAGCGCCTGGCCGCGCCGGCCTGGCTCGGCGGCGGCTACGTCCTGGGCGGCGACCCGGTCGGGCGCGATCTCCTCAGCCGGATCATCTATGGCGCGCGGGTGTCGATCGCCATCGGCGCGCTGACCACCCTCTTCTCGGCCGTCACCGGGGTCGTGCTCTGCGCGGTCGCGGCCTACTACCGCGGCCCGCTGGACGCCGTCCTC
>JASBVL010000090.1 GCA_029961075.1 Sphaerobacter sp. | reverse complement strand
CGCCCACGGCCGGCCGCGTCCGGCTCGGCGCCAACAGCCGGCTCGGGGTGCTGGCGCAGGAGCAGGAGACGCTCGACCCCGACCGCACGGTGCTGGAGACGGCGCTGCGCGAGCGGCCGCTGAGCGCGACGGACGCGCAGAGCTTCCGCCACTACTTCCGATTCACCGGCGACGCGCCCCTCCGGCCGGTGGGGCAGTGCTCCCTGGGGGAACGCACCCGCCTCCAGTTGGCGCTGCTCGTGTTGCGGGGGTGCAATCTGCTGCTGCTCGACGAGCCGCTGAACCATCTCGACATCGCCGGGCGGGAGCACTTCGCGGCCGCGCTGGACGAGTTCCCCGGGACCGTCATCGTCGTGGCCCACGACCGCGCGTTCCTCCAAGCGTTCTCTGAGCGGGTCCTGTTGCTGGAAGGAGGAGCGGCGCACATCGTCGAGGGCGGCTACGAGGACGCCCGCCCGCGGGCGCGTGACGGGGCGCGGCGCCGGGCCGATTCGACGCGAGGATCGGGCCGCTGTACACTTGGACCCGAGCACGGTCCGCATTGCGACCATAACCGATGCGAACAACGGGGGTTCCCGCCCATGCTGAAATTGTTGAGCAAGATCTTCGGCGACACGAATGAACGCATTCTCAAGGAGTTGAGCCAGGTCGTCGCCGAGATCAATGCGCTCGAGCCCGAGTTCGAGCGGCTGACGAACGCGGAGCTGCGGGCGAAGACCGACGAGTTTCGCGAGCGGCTGGGCGCGGGCGAGACGCTCGACGACCTGCTGCCCGAGGCGTTCGCTGCCGTCCGCGAGGCGGCCAAGCGCACCCTGGGCCAGCGCCACTTCGACGTCCAGCTCATGGCGGGCATCGTCCTCCACCAGGGCAAGATCGCCGAGATGAAGACCGGCGAGGGGAAGACCCTGGTGGCGACGCTGCCGCTCTACCTGAATGCGCTGGAAGGGAAAGGCGCCCACCTGGTCACGCCGAACGACTACCTGTCGCGGGTCGGCGGTGGCTGGAATGGGCCGATCTACCACCTACTCGGGCTGTCGGTCGGCGTAATCACCCATGATGCCGCGGCCATCTACGACCCGGACTACACCGCGCCGGATCCCAGCCCCGACGATCGGCTCAACCACTGGCGGCCGGTGTCGCGCCGGGAGGCGTACCTCGCGGACATCACCTACGGCACGAACAACGAGTTCGGCTTCGATTACCTGCGGGATAACCTGGTCCTCACCGTCGAGGATCAGGTGCAGCGGCCGCTGCACTACGCCATCGTCGACGAGGTGGACAACATCCTCATCGACGAGGCGCGGACGCCGCTCATCATCTCCGGGCGCGCGCAGGATACGCCGGACCGCTACTACCAGTTCGCCAAGATCGTGCGGCAACTGCGCGAGGGCGTGCACTATGAGGTGAACCTCAAGGATCGCACGGTGACCCTCACCGATGCGGGCATCGACAAGGTCGAGCGCCTGCTGGGCATCCCCGAGGGGCAGAGCCTCTACGACGACCGCTACTACGAGTACACGGCGTATCTCGAACAGGCGCTCAAGGCCCAGGCCCTCTTCCAGCGCGACCGGGACTACATCGTCCGCGACGGCGAGGTGATCATCGTGGACGAGTTCACCGGGCGGATGATGCTCGGCCGGCGCTACAGCGAGGGGTTGCACCAGGCGATCGAGGCCAAGGAGGGCGTCCGCGTCCAGCGTGAGACGGTTACCCAGGCGACGATCACCTTCCAGAACTACTTCCGCATGTATCGCAAGCTGGCGGGCATGACCGGCACGGCGGCGACCGAGGCGGAAGAGTTCGCCACCATCTACAACCTCGACGTCGTCGTCATCCCCACCAACCGCCCGATGATCCGGGTGGATTACCCGGATCAGGTCTACCGGACCGAGGAGGCGAAGTTCCGGGCGGTGGTGCGTGAGATCCAGGAGATGCACGCCATCGGCCGTCCGGTGCTGGTCGGCACGACGTCGATCGAGAAGAGCGAGCGCCTCTCGGAGATGCTCCGCCGGGTTGGCATCAAGCACGAGGTGCTGAACGCCAAGCACCACGAGCGGGAGGCGGCCATCGTGGCCCAGGCCGGCCAGAAGGGTGCGGTGACGATCGCGACCAACATGGCCGGCCGCGGCACCGACATCATCCTCGGCGAGGGCGTCCGGGAGCTGGGTGGGCTCCACATCATCGGCACCGAGCGTCATGAGGCGCGACGGATCGACAACCAGCTCCGGGGGCGTGCCGGCCGCCAAGGGGACCCGGGGTCGAGCCGCTTCTTCCTGTCGCTCGAAGACGAGCTGCTGCGCCGCGTCGGCTCCGACCGCGTCACCGGGCTGATGGAGAAGCTCGGCATCGACGACGACACGCCGATCGAGCACCCGCTGATCACCCGCACGATCGAGAGCGCGCAGACGAAGGTCGAGGGGTACAACTTCGACCTGCGCAAGCACCTGGTAGAGTACGACGACGTCATGAACCGCCACCGGGAGGTGATCTACGCGCTGCGCGGGCGGGTCATCCGGGGCGAGAACCTCAAGGAGCAGGTGCTCGACGCCATCGGGCGGCAGATCGAGGTGCTGGTCAACGCCCACTGGCCGGATGCGCGGCACGCCGAGCCGGACTACGAGGGGATGATCGACGCGTTCCGCGGCATCGTGGGTCCGCACGTGCAGATCACGGTGCGCGACCTGGAGGACCGCTCGCGGGACGAAGTCATCGAGTTCCTGACCGAGCGGGCCGAGGAGGAGTACGAGCAGCGCGAGGCGCAGAACGGCCCCGAGGTCCAGCGCACCATCGAGCGGCTGGTGATGCTGCAGGTGATCGACCGGCTGTGGGTCGAGCACCTGACGGCGATGGACGACATGCGGCAGAGCATCGGCCTGCACGCGTATGCCCAGCGCGACCCACTGGTCGAGTACAAGACGCAGGGCTTCCGGATGTTCGAGCAGTTGCTGCAGAACATCGACTACGACGTGGCGCACCTGATCTTCCAGGCGCGTCTCCAGCCGGCGCTGCTCCAGCCGGTGATGCAGCCGGGCGTCACCAATCAGCCGGTCGAGCAGACGGCCGGGCCGCGCCGCGCCAAGGAGAAGGTCGGCCGGAACGATCCCTGCCCCTGCGGCAGCGGGAAGAAATACAAGAACTGCCACGGCGCGCCCGACGCGGTCCGACGCGCCGCGGCCGCGCGGGGGTAACGCCCCGCTCCGCTGGCCGCAGAACGCGGGCGACCCGATCGGGTCGCCCGCGCGGTCTTCCTTCCCCCAAGCCTGCGACGGTCACGGACGGCGCACGCGGCACGGTGGCTGCCCGACGCCCGGCTGCGACCGCGCTAGCCCGCGCCGGTACCGGTTCCGGGGACCGCGGTGGACGGCGCCTCCTGTGTCGCGGCGGCCTCCTTGGCCCGGATCGCCGCCAGGAACTGGTAGATGGCGGTCTGGAGCTGGGCCTCGGGCAGGGCGCCGACGTGGCTGGCGACCACCTCCCCGCGCCAGAAGAAGAGGAGCGTGGGGATGCCCTGGACGCGGTAGCGCATGGCCAGCGACGGCTCCTCGTCGACGTTGACCTTGACGAAGCGGACCAGATCGCGGTACTGCTGCGCGAGCCGCTCGAACACCGGCGCCATCATCCTGCACGGTCCGCACCAGGGCGCCCAGAAGTCGACCACGACCGGCAGCGCCGATTGGAGCACCTGGCTGTCGAAGGTATCGGTCTTCACCGCCTGGACGGCGCCCTGCTCGGCGGCCGCAGCGGCCTGCTCCTTCTTCCGCTGCGCCAGGACCTGCGCCGCTTCCTCCTCGGTCATCTCCCCGAGCGTCTTGGCCTTCAGGATCTCGAACTCGTCGGGGTCGGGCGTGTAGCGGATCGCGTAGCGGTCGCAGAAGTTCAGGCAGGGACCCGGGCAGGTGCCGCACAGGGTGCTGTCGATCACCACCTGGCCGGTGGCGGCATCGAGCGAGAATGCCTGCTGCGGACAACGACGCGCGGGGAAGCAGGCGGCGAAGTTGCGATCGCAGACATTGGGGTCGATCACCGCCGGCATGGGGGCGTAGGCTCCTTTCGTCGTGCGTCACTCGTTATGGGTTCCACACAGGACATGCTGCGGCGGGCGCGATCCGGGTCGGCCATCGTCGACCACCCAGGACACGACTCCCGCGGGCCGCGGCTCATGAGGCGCGCACCTCGTCTGGCGCGGCGACCGCCCGGTGGGCGGCGGCCAACCGGTCGTAGACGCCGAGCACCGCGGCGGTAATCGCCTGCCACGAGTAGGTGACGGCCGCCTGCCGCGCGCCCACTTGCATCCGTGAGCGCAGTTGATGGTCGACCAGGACGCGGCGCAAGGCCGCGGCGAGGGCGGCCGGGTCGGAGTGCGGGACCAGCAGCCCGGAGACGTCGTCTTCGATGGTGAAGCGCAGCCCGCCCACGCGCGAGGCCACGATCGGCGTCCCGCAGGCCATCGCCTCGACCGCTACCAGCCCAAACGACTCATAGCGCGAGGGGACGGCGCAGACGTCGACCGCGTTGTAGTAGAGCGGCAGGCGCTCGCGTGGTTGGGCGCCGTGGAACAGGACGTGGTCCGCCAGGCCGAGCTCCGCAGCGCGCGCGGCCAGCCGCTGCAGATCCGCGTCCATGGTCGACCCGGTGTCGTCGATGCGGATCAGGCCACCGACGAAGACCAGACGGGGGGCTGGGCCGGTCCAGGTGTGGTCGTGGATGAGGCGACGGAAGGCCTCGAACAGGGTGTCGATCCCCTTGACGGGGTCGATCCGGCCGACGAACAGCACCAGCGGCCCCTCCGGCAGCCCCAACCGGCGCCGCGCGGCCCACCCATCAGCGGGGCGGAACCGGTCGAGGTCGACCCCGGGCGGCACGGTGTAGATGCGCGTGGGGTCGGCGTCGAGCCGGCGGATCATCTCCCGGCGCTCGTCCGGGTTGGCCGCGATCAGCGCATCCGCCAGGTCGACGAGCCGGCGCTCGACCTGGAGGCGGAGGGGGGTCTCCCGGTGGTCGGCGTCCGCGACGGCGTTCTTGAGATGCGCCAGCGTGTGGAACATCAGCACGAGGGGTGCGTCGAGGTAGCGCCGCACGAGATGCCCGGCCCAGCCCGACAGCCAGTAGTGCGCGTGGATGACGTCGTAGCGCAGCCCCTCTTTGATCGCCAGGCAGGCCATCTCGGTCGCGAACTCGGGCAGGTGGCAGAAGAGGGCGTCCTTATCCATCGGCTCGGCCGGTCCGGCCTCCACCTGGATCAATCGGACCCCATCCTCGACGGGGGTGATCTGCGGGGAGAGGCGGTCGGTGCGGCGGGTGTACACGTCGACCGCCACGCCGTGCTCCACCAGGTTCCGGCTGAGCTCACGCACGTAGACGTTCAGTCCGCCGGCGTCGCGCCCGCCGAGCTCCGCGAACGGTGACGTATGCACCGAGATCATCGCAACGCGCTCGACGTGCGGAGGGACCCAGGGACGCTGTGTCACCCCCTGCCTGATCTCCACCCGCCTTCGCTACCTTTCTCCACCCGCCGGGCTGAGGGCGCGCGGACGGTGCCCCTTGTCGGACACGACCATCGGGCGCACCGCGGCGGTGCCGCGCGGCACCGCACGCCGGACAGTCGGGCCACGTCGCGCACGGCGCGGCCGCGGCGCCCGCGGGTCACGGTGCGCCAGGGGACCACGCCGGCCACGCCGACGTCTTCCGGCGGCGCTTCTGGGTCAGCCTGATCCTGACCATCCCGATCCTGCTCTCCAGCGCGATGATCCAGGACTGGCTCGGCTTCAGCCTGCCGGCCTTCCCCGGCAGCGACTTCATCGCCCCGCTGCTGGGCACGGTCGTCTTTCTCTACGGCGGCGCCGTCTTCCTGCGCGGCGGCTGGGACGAGCTCACGGCGCGCCAGCCGGGGATGATGCTTCTCATCTCGCTGGCGATCGTGGTGGCCTTCGTCGCCAGCGCCGCGACCACGCTCGGTCTGTTCCAGCTCGAGTTCTGGTGGGAGCTGGCGCTGCTGATCGATGTCATGCTGCTCGGCCACTGGCTGGAGATGCGAGCGCTCGGCCAGGCGCAGGGCGCGCTGCAGGCCCTGGCCGCGCTGCTGCCCGATACGGCCGAGCGCCTGGTTGGGGACGCCGTCGAGACCGTGCCGCTGGACGCGCTCCGCCCTGGCGACCTCGTGCTGGTGCGCCCCGGGACGCGCGTCCCCGCCGACGGCACGGTCGTCGATGGCCAGGCTGAGCTGAACGAGTCGATGCTGACCGGCGAGTCGCGCCCGGTGCCCAAGGGGCCCGGCGACCGGGTCACGGCGGGCACCGTCGTCGAGGGCGCCGCGCTGCGGGTGCGCGTCGACGCCGTCGGCGCCGACACGGCCCTGGCCGGGATCCAGCGCCTGGTCGCCGAGGCGCAGCAGTCGCGCTCGCGGGCGCAGGCGCTGGCCGACCGCGCCGCGGCCCTGCTGTTCTACGTCGCGGTCATCGCGGGGGGCGCCACCTTCGGCGTCTGGTCCCTGCTGGGCGATGTCGATGCCGGCGTGGTGCGCAGCGTGACTGTGCTGGTCATCTCCTGCCCCCACGCGCTGGGCCTGGCGATCCCCTTGGTGATCGCGCTCTCGACCTCGCTCTCGGCGCGGCAGGGCATCCTGGTGCGGGACCGCCTGGCGCTGGAGCGCATGCGCGAGGTCACGACGGTGCTGTTCGACAAGACCGGCACGCTCACCCGCGGCGAGCATACCGTCACCGAGGTGGTCGCGTGTGACGGCGAGGAGGGCGCCCTGCTGGCCCTGGCGGCGGCGGTCGAAGCCGACAGCGAGCACCCCCTCGCCCGCGCCATCGTGGCCGCGGCCAGGGCGCGTGGCCTCAGCGTGCCGCGGGCGACCGGCTTTCGCGCCATCCCCGGCCGCGGCGTCGAGGCGGAGGTCGCCGGCGCCACTGTCGCCGTCGGCGGGCCGAACCTGCTCCGGGAGCGCGGGCTGGCGGTGCCGGCCGAGCTGGCGGCGCGCACGCGCCCCTGGCAGGCGCGCGGCGCGGCCGTGCTGCACGTGGTGCGCGACGGCGGCGTCATCGGCGCGCTGGCGCTGGAGGACGAGATCCGGCCGGAGTCGCGCGCGGCGGTCGCGGCGCTCCAGGCGCGCGGCCTCCACGTGGTGATGATCACCGGCGACGCGCGGCCGGTGGCCGAGGCGGTGGCCGCCGACCTCGGCATTGACGAGGCCTTCGCCGAGGTCCTCCCCGAGGAAAAGGAGAAGGCGGTCGCGGCGCTCCAGGCGCGCGGCGAGCGCGTCGCGATGGTCGGGGACGGGGTGAACGATGCCCCGGCGCTGGCGCGCGCCGACGTAGGCATCGCCATCGGCGCCGGCACCGACGTCGCCATCGAGTCGGCGGGGGTCATTCTGGCCTCGAACGACCCGCGCGCCGTGGTGAGCGTCATCCGGCTGTCCGAGGCGAGCTACCGGAAGATGGTGCAGAACCTGGCCTGGGCCGTCGGCTACAACGTCGTCGCCATCCCACTGGCGGCCGGGGTGCTGGCGCCCTACGGCGTCGTGCTGCCGCCGGCCGTGGGGGCCCTGCTCATGAGCGCCTCGACGATCATCGTGGCCCTCAACGCCCAGACGCTGCGCCGCCTCGACCTGCGCCCCGACGCCGCCGCGGGCGCGCACGGCGGCCCACCCCCGACGCGCCGGACCCAGCCCCAGGCCACCGCCCGCGTTGCCTGAGGCAGTACGTCTGCCCCGCGACAGGGGCGGGCACCTATTTTGCGAAACCGGCGCCCAACACGGCGCCGGATCGTCATGTGCCTCGCGCCGACTCGGACGCGCCGCCGGTGGCCGCTCCGGCTGCAGCAGCGCACGTCCCGGCCGTCGCACGGGCGACGGGAGACGCGCGATGAGCCTGCTCCTCGAGATGCGCGGCATCACCAAACGCTTCCCCGGCGTGGTCGCGCTCCACGACGTCGACTTCGACCTGGCGGGCGGCGAGGTCCACGTCCTGCTGGGGGAGAACGGCGCCGGGAAGAGCACGCTCATCAAGATCCTCGCGGGCGCGTATCACCCGGATCAGGGCGAGATCCGCCTCGCTGGGCGCCCGGTGCGGATCGACTCCGCCATCGCCGCCCAGCGCCTCGGCATCGCCACGATCTATCAGGAGTTCAACCTCGTCCCCACCCTGACGGTGGCCGAGAACATCTTCCTGGGCCGCCCGCCGCGGCGACGGCGCTGCTCGAGCGCCTGCACGTCCGGGTCAGCGCCCACGCGACCGTGGCCGAGCTCGTCGTCGCGCAGCGGCAGATGGTCGAGATCGCCAAGGCGCTGAGCCTCAACGCGCGGATCCCGATCATGGACGAGCTGACCGCCGCGCTGCCGCGCCCGAGGCCGCGCGGCTCTTCGCCATCATCCGCGACCTGCAGGCCCACGGCGTCAGCATCATCTACATCTCGCACCACCTGGACGAGGTCGGCGCGATCGGCGACCGGGTCACCGTGCTACGGGACGGGCAGGTGGTCGCCCAGGTGCCGGCCGCCACCCCGCGCGACGAGCTCGTGCGCCTCCTGGTGGGGCGACCCGTCGAGGCCCAGTACCCGCGCCGCGCGCGGCCGCGGGGCGAGGTGCTGCTGCGGGTCACCGGGTTGACCCGGCGGGGCGCAGTCGAGGACGTGTCGTTCGCGGTGCGGGCGGGCGAGGTCGTCGGTCTGGCGGGGCTGGTGGGCTCCGGCCGGACGGAGCTCGTGCGGGCGATCTTCGGCGCCGATCCGGTCGATCGGGGCGAGATCGCGGTGGCTGGGGAGCGCCTGCCGACCGGCTCGATCCAGGCAGCCCGGCGGCACGGTCTGGGGCTGGTGCCGGAGGATCGCCAGGGCCAGGGGTTGGTGCCGCTCCTCTCGGTCGAGGAGAACCTCGGGCTCGCCGCCCTGGCGCGCTGCTCACGGGCCGCGCTCCTCGGCCGGCGGCGTCTCCACCCGCACGCGGCCGCCGTGGTGCGGGACCTGCACATCCGCACGCCCAGCCTCGAGCAGGAGGTGCGGTACCTCTCGGGCGGCAACCAGCAGAAGGTCGTGATCGGTAAGTGGCTCATCGACGCGTCGCGGGTCCTGCTCCTGGATGAGCCGACCCGCGGGATCGACGTCGGCGCCAAGGTGGAGATCTACGAGCTGATGAACCACCTCACCGCCCAGGGCGCCGGCATCTTCATGGTCTCGAGCGATCTGCCCGAGATCCTGGGCATGAGCGATCGCATCCTGGTGATGAGTGAAGGGCGCATCACGGGCGACGTGCCGGCGCAGGACGCCACCCAGGAGCTCGTGATGGACCTCGCCACACGTTCGCGCGAGGTGGCCGTTGGCTGGCTCAGTCCGCGAGACCAGGCGGAAGCGCCTCGGCCTGCCCGGCCTGCTCGTCCGGGGCGGGCCGCTCGGGGCGTTGCTGCTCCTGTCGGCCATCATGGCGCTGCTCTCTGACACCTTCCTCACCTTCACCAACCTCGTCAACGTGGGGACCCAGATCGCCGTGATCGCGATCCTGGCCCTCGGCTCGACCTTCGTCATCATCGCCGGTGGGATCGACCTCTCCGGCGGGAGCGTCCTGGCGCTGGCCGGGATCGTCTTCGGCCGGCTGGTGGTCGAGCTGCCGCTGCCGGTGGCGGTGCTCGCCGCGCTGGGCGTCGGGGCGCTCGCCGGGCTGACCAACGGCCTCCTCATCACCATCGGCAAGCTGCCGCCGTTCATCGCCACCCTGGCGATGCTCAGCGCGGCGCGCGGGCTGGCCCTCGTCATCTCCGGCGGCATCCCGCTCAGCCAGATCCTCCGGTCGTTCCGCACGCTGGGCAGCGGGGACCCGCTCAACATTTCCCTGCCGGTCCTGCTGATGGTCGCGGTCTGACTGATCGCGGCCGCGGTGCTCCGCTACACCTACCCCGGCCGCTGCATGTACGCGATCGGTGGCAACGAGGAGGCGGCGCGGCTCTCGGGCATCAACGTCGCGGCCCAGAAGCTGCTCATCTACACCCTCGCCGGCCTGCTCGCCGGCGTGGCCGGGCTCCTGCTCACCGCGCGGCTGGCCTCGGCGCAGCCGCAAGCCGGCGTCGGCTTCGAGCTCGACGCGATCGCGGCCGTCGTCATCGGCGGGGCGAGCCTGGCGGGCGGGGTCGGCAGCGCGTCCGGGACGCTCATCGGCGCCTTCATCCTCGGCGTGCTGCGCAACGGCCTGAATCTGCTCAACGTCTCCGCGTTCTGGCAGCAGGTCGTCATCGGCGCGGTCATCGCGCTCGCGGTCATGACCGACACGCTTCGAAGGCGGCTCCGCGCCTGACGCCGGAGTCGCGAAGGGAGGCCCCCGTGGCACGCCTCTGGCTGCGCTTGATCGCCGTCGTCGCCCTGCTGACGCTGGCCGCGGCCTGGGGTGGCGGCGAGGCGGCGGGGACGAGCACGCCCCTGCTCGCCACGGCCACCACCGGGGCGGGGATGGGTACCGCCACGAGCGCGGCGGGGACGCCCGCCGGCTCGCCGGGAGCCGCCACCCCCGCGCCTGCACCCTTCGGGACGCCGGCACCGGGCAGTGGCGAGGGGTTCACGATCGCCCTGTCGCTCTCGACGCTCGGCAATCCCTTCTTCGTGACGCTGCGCGACGGGGCGCAGGCCGCCGCGGACCAGGCGGGTGCCCAGCTCCTCATCGCCGACGCGCAGAACGACGCGGCGAAGCAGCAGAACGACATCCAGACCTTCGTCGCGCAGCAGGTCGACGCGATCCTGGTCAACCCGGTCGACTCGGATGCGGTCGTGCCCGCGGTGGAGCTGGCCAACGAGGCCGCGATCCCGATCATCGCCCTCGACCGCGCCGCCAACGGCGGCGAGCTCGTCACGACGATCGCCTCGGACAACGTGCTCGGCGGGCAACTGGCCGCGCAGGAGATGCTCCGCCTGGTCGAGAGCGGGAGCAGCGTCGAGCTCCAGGGGATCCCGGGCACCTCGGCCGCGCGCGAGCGCGGGGAGGGCTTCGACACGACCATGGAGAGCCAGACCGCCGTGACGATCGCGGCCCGGCAGCCGGCCAACTTCGACCGGGCGCAGGGGCTCAACGTGATGCAGAACCTGCTCCAGGCGAACCCGGATATCCGGGGCGTCTTCGCGCAGAACGACGAGATGGCGCTGGGGGCGGTGCAGGCGCTGGGCGACCGGGCGGGGTCGGAGGTCGTCGTCATCGGCTTCGACGCGATCCCCGACGCGCTCGCCGCGATCCAGGCCGGCCAGATGAACGCGACCGTCGCCCAGCAGCCGGCGCTGATGGGCCAGCTCGGCGTCGCCGCGGCGCTGCGGGCGATCAACGACGAGCCGGTGCCGGCCACGATCCCGGTCGAGGTCCGACTGGTGACGCCGGACAACGTCCAGGAGTTCCTGCCCTAGCGCGGGGCGCGCCCGGCGAGCATGACGACTTCGTCAGCGTATCTTTGCCAGCTATCCACTCTCTATCTCCCCCGGTGTGATAGTTTGGTATGAGCTATACATCAGTTTCGCGGGGGACGCCCCCGTGGCAGCCCGGCCCGCCGGAGACGTGGGGCGGGAGCCTGCCAGTGGCGGCCACCTCGGGCGCAAGGAAGGAGGCGGGTGGCTTGGCTGGCGCGCGAGCACCGCACCGGCGCAGCGCCCCGGTCCAGCAGTGAGCGCTCCCGCATCCGCGACGATGAGAAGTGAGGCTGCACGATGAGAACGACGTCGCTTCGCCTTCTGCTGACGCTGGCCCTGCTCCTCGTGACCCTGGTCCCGATGAGCGCGGTGGCCGCAGCGTCGGCGCCGGCGCCCGCCGACGCCAACACGCTCACCCGCTACCTGGTAGAGACGAAACAGGCGCCCGCGACCACGGCCGTGCAGGCCGCGGTGGCCAACCTCGGCGGCACGGTCGTCGACGAGATCCCCGCGCTCAACCTGCTCGTCGTGCGGGCGCCGAGCCAGGTCAAGCAGCAGCTCCAGGCCAATCCGCTCGTGAGCCGCGTCGCGGTCGATCGCATCGAGCGCATCGTCCCCGCGGAGCTGGCGCCGAGCAGCACCGCCGGGCCACGCGTTGTGGCCCCGCGCCGGATCAACCTCGACGCTGCCCTCCAGGGCAGCGCCGCAGCGCCCGAGCGGGCATCTGCCCTGCAAGCCCCCGCGATCACGCCCGACCCGGCGTCCGCGCTGCCGGGCCTGCTGTGGAACCTCGCGCGGGTCAAGACGGCCGAGGCCTGGGTGACGACGGCCGGCGAGCCGGCGGTGACCGTCGGCGTGGCTGACACCGGGATCGACTTCACCCACGCCGAGCTGGCGGACACCGTCGTCGAGGTGGTCGACCTGACCGTGAACGAGGACCCGCCGGTCTGCCAGGCCTACTTCGGCGTGTCCGACGAAGACCTCGCCGAGCAGTACAACGGCCCGGCCGAGACCGACTGGAACGGTCACGGGACGTGGATCGGCGGCAATATCGCCGCGGCGCATGATGGCCAGGGCATCAACGGCATCGCGCCCGGGGTCCGGCTCGTGTCGCTCAAGATCTCGCAGTGGTGCGGCTTCGCCTACGACTCGACGATCCTGGAAGCCTTCGTCTACGCGGCCGACAACGGCATCGACGTGGTCAGCATCTCCTTCGGCGGATACGTCGACCTCGCTGACCCCGAGCAGCAGCTGATCTACGACCAGTTCGTGGAGGCAGTCCAGTACGCACAGGACAACGGGACGACGATCGTGGCCGCCGCCGGGAACGAGCACGTGCGCCTCGACGCCGACGGCAAGGTCGTCAGCCACGGGACGCTGACGTCCCCGGGCGCCGGGCCAGGACAGGCCAGCGACCTCTTTGGCCTCTACGAGGTGCCGGGCGGCGTGCCCGGTGTGGTGAGCGTCGGCTCGACGGGGAACCGGGTCAATGCCGCCGTGGAGAGCTGCCCGGACGGCACCGCCGACGGGTCTGACGCCACCTGCAAGCCGGCCAGCGCGTCCCATCAGCCCTTCGGGGTCGACCAAGAGAACCAGCTTGCGTACTACAGCAACTACGGGCCGGGCGTCGACCTCGTCGCCCCCGGTGGCGCGCGCAAGTTCAACCTGCCGACGTGGGATGGCGGCGGGACCGCCGGCTTCCCCTACACCGAGGCCGACCAGTTCAACACCTGGGAGGCGTTCTCCACGACGTCGAACTGGGCGACGTTCACCGGGCAGATCCCCTGCTTCCAGTTCGAGGGTGGCGGCTTCCCGGCGAACCAGTGCTACACCAGCATCCAGGGCACCTCGATGGCGACGCCGCACGTCTCGGCGGTCCTGGCCCTGGCGGCCAGCACCAATGAGAACCTGCGCGGTGATTCCGTGGCGCTGGTCGAGCTCGTCAAGGCGAGCGCCCAGAAGATCACCGGCAACGCCACGCCGACGCTGAGCGAGACCGACACCTCGCCGGGGGACCAGGGCGGTGCGTCCTGTGACAGCGGCTACTGCCATCTGGGCGGCTCCCCGATCCCCGACGAGGAGGCCTACGGCGCCGGGCTGGTCGACGCCGAGGCGGCGGTGGTCGCGGCCTCCGCGGTTGGTGCCGGCCAGTAAGCGAGCGCGGGGCCGCGCTTCGGCCCCGCGCCACCCCCGACGCTAGGCCGGTCGGGGCCAGCGCCGCGCGGCGACCAGCACCGCGGCGCCGAGCGTCAGCGTCGCCGCGCCGCAGATGAGGTAGAGCGCGGCCCAGCCCAGCCGGCTGGCCAGCAGGCCGGCGGCGGGGAAGACGACGATCATGGTGGCTGAGAAGAGCCCCGACTCGACCGACAGGATCGTCGCGCGCTGGGCTGACGGGATCTGCCGGTTGAACCAGGCGAGCAGCAGCGGCTCGGCCAGCCCGTAGGCCGGCTGGGCGAGCAGGTAGGCCCCGATCGCGAGCGGCGTGTGCTCGCTCGCCGTGCCGACCAGCCCCAGGCCGGCGACGGTAGCGATCGCGGCGAACTGGATGGCGAAGCGGGTGCGTCCCACCACGCGCCCGCTGAGCGCCGCCGCCGCGGCCCCGACCAGCAGCGTGGCCCCCACGAGCAGCCCGATGTCGCGGTTGGCGAGCCCGCGGGCGGCGAAGGCCGCTTGCAGGTAGAGGTGGGCCACCGCCTCCGCTGTCCAGAACAGGCCGGATAGGAGCAGGACGAGCCCGACGACCGGGCGGCGGGCCAGCGTCGCGCGCACGGCGCCGACGTGCCGGCGGATTGCGGGGCGTCCACCCCCCGTGGCGCGCGGCCGCGGGGCTTCGGCCAGACCCGCCGCCAGCCAGGCGCCCCCCAGCCCGACCCCGATCAGCAACGCGAAGGGGATCCCGTAGCTGATCTCCGACAGGGCCGCGCCCAGCCAGGTCGTCGCGGCGCCGACGACGTAGGACGCGCCCAGCAGCTTGCCGAGGATGCCGGTGTAGCGCCGGTGCCCCGCCTCGTCGGCCCCCAACGCGTCGTACAGGTAGGCCTGGTCGCTGCCCGAGACGAAGCTGTAGGACGCGCCGGAGAGGAACAGCGCGAGCATCACCAGCGGCAGCGACGGCGCCAGCCAGAGGAGGGCGGCCGAGAGCGCCACCAGCAGCGAGCTCGTCGCCAGCGACCAGCGGCGGCCCACCAGGTCGGCGAACGACCCCGCCGGCACCTCCAGCAGCACCGGCGCGAGGTGGAAGGCCGACTCGGCCAAGCCGACCTCGGCCAGGCTGTAGCCGCGGCTCTGGAGGTAGATGATCCAGATTGCGCTGTCGAACTTGGCCTGCCAGGTGATGCGGTAGAGGTAGAAGCGACGGAGCGTGCGCGCCGCCGTCGACGGCGGCGCGGTCGATCCCACCTCGGGCATGAGCCATGAACCCCCATGCGAGGGAGGAGATGACTCACCGGGCGCCCGCGCTCACTGCTCTCACGCGCCGGGGGCGCTGAGGGCAGTGGCGCGATGCCCGCCTGCTGGCCCGGCTCGCTGCGCCAGGCGGCAACGCGGTCGCCCAGCGGGGCGTCAACCCATCCCGTGTCGCTCCCTGCGACCCCGCCGTCCGTGCACGGGAGCGTACCACGGCCGGACGCTCGTCGTATACTGCGGCGCGGGGATCGGGAAGTGGATCACGGGAGGGGACCAACGGGTGAAGGGCACCGGAGCGGGCGTAGCCGTCGCGTTCGAGACCTTCGCGCGGCACACCTTTGTCTTGCTCGAAGCGGCGCGCGTCTACCACCAGGTCTGGCAGGACGCGAACCGGCGCTATGTCGACGCCGTCGCCATCCTCGACCGGCATGCCGCGTTTCCCGGTTTCTATGGCCTGCTCGCGCGCGACACCGACACCGGCCAGGCGGTGGGGATCGCCTACGGGCACCGCACGCGCCGCGGCCAGTGGTGGCACGACCGGGTTGAGCCGGTGCTGCCGCCGGAGCATGCCGCCTGGCTCGACGACTGCTTCGTCATCGTGGAGCTGGCCGTGCTGCCCGCCCACCGTCGCCGGGGGATTGGCCGCGCGCTCCTGGCGCACCTGCTGCACGGCCGCGCCGAGGCCCGCGCGGTCATCTCGGTGCAGGCGGACAACCAGCCGGCCCGCGCGCTCTACGCCGCGCTCGGCTGGCAGGCCATCGCGGGGCCGATGCGCTTCGTCCCCACCGGCGCGCCGTACGTCATCCTGGGATGCACGCTGCGGTGAGGCGGCCGCCTCACGTGTCCCGTGTCAGATCCACGCTGGCCAGGCGCGCGACGAACCGGGCGATCTGCTGCGCGTCCTCCTTGCCGTGGCCGCGGCTGCAGGCGACCATATACACCTGGAGGGCCAGCGTCGTCAGCGCCAGGGGGACGTCCAGGTCGGCGCCCATGGCGCTCGCCAGGCCGAGGTCCTTCCGCATCAGCTCGAGCCGGAAGCCGGGTTTCCGCTCGGCGGCCTCGAGCACCTTGGGCACCGCGTCCGTCCACGCGTTCGAGTTGCCGGAGCTGGCCTTGACGACCTCGTAGAGGAGCCGGAGGTCGGCTTCCGCGCTCGCCGCCAGCGCCAGCGCCTCGCCGATGAGCACCAGCGTCGCGCCCGTCAGCAGGTTGTTGACGAGCTTGAAGACCTTCCCCATGCCGACGTCGCCGACGTGGAAGACCCGCGAGCCGAGCACCGCCAGGAGCGGCCGGACCTTCTCCAGCACCTCCGGGGCGCAGCCGACCATGAGCGTGAGCGTGCCCTGCTCGGCGCCGGTCACGCCGCCGCTCACCGGCGCGTCCACCACGCGGATCTGGCGCCGCGCGGCCTCGTCGGCGATGCGCTGGATCATCATCGGCGAGGTGGTGCTCAGGTCGATGATCGTGCCGCCGGGGCGCAGGCGCTCGATCACGCCGTCCGGGCCGAGGAAGACCTCGAACAGGTCGTCATCGGCGGGCAGGCAGCTCAGCACGATGTCGGACTCGCTGGCGACGACCAGGGGCGTCGGCAGCGCGGTGGCCCCGGCCGCGGTGAGCCGCGCGACCGCCTCGGCCCGCCGGCTGGTGAACACCACCGGGTAGCCGGCCTGGCACAGCCGGACTGCCATCGGCAGCCCCATTGCCCCCACACCGATGAACCCGATCCGCTCGCTCGGCATGCCGGTGCTCCTTCACGTCTTCTCCGATGTCACGCGCCCATCCGAACGGCGGCGACGCCGCCGTGCGCCATCCAGGTCGGGCCCGCCGCGTCGGCGGCCGCCCCACTGAGGCGCGGCCCGCCCTGCCCGGGACGGGTCCGGCGCGGGCCGCCTCAGGGCTCGAAGACCGGGACGAACTCCGTCAACCGGGAGCGCTCGCCCGGGTAGCCGCGCTGGAGCTCGACCCGGTAGCGCACGCGATCGGCGCGGTAGTAGCGGCGCTGGAAGTAGATCGGCTCATCGCCCTCCGTGTATGACGTGCGCTGGATGATGAGCACCGCCGCGCCCCGCTCCACCCCCAGGGCCTCGGCGAGCTCCGTGCTCGCCTTGCCGGCCTCGATCACGAAGGACCCGGACACGACCGGCACCTGGTACTGGGTCTCCAGGATGTGATAGATCGTGTGCTGCTCCAGGTCGGCGCGCTGGAGGAGACGACCATAGCGCAGCGGCAAAAACGTGATGTCGAAGGCGATCGGGGCGTCATCGGCGAGCCGCAGGCGGTCCAGCCGGACCACGGGGGTGTGCGGCGTGAGGACGAGGTGCTGCGCCACCTCGGGCGGCGCTTGCTCCTCCCCGAGGTGGGTGATCCGGGACGCCGGACGGAGCCCGGCGACCACCATGTCCTCCACGAAGTCGGTCAGGCGGATCAGCTCGTGCTCGACCAGCGGCGCGCGCACGAAGGTCCCCTTGCCCCGCTGCCGCCAGAGCAGGCCGTCGTCCACCAACTGATCGAGCGCCGCCCGCACGGTGATGCGGCTCACGCCGAACTGCTGGCACAGCTCCGCCTCGGAGGGCAGCCGGTCGCCGGGGCGGTAGACGCCGTCGGCGATCTGCCGCCGCAGCCGCGCGGCCAACTGCTGGTAGAGCGGGACTGCCCCCGCGCGTAGCTCGCTCATCCGTTCGCTCCCCGGACGCGGCCCGGCGGGCCGCTCAGGCGTTGCGCGCCATCGCCCCGACGATCTCCACCAGCCGGTCGATCTCCGCCTCGGTGTTGTAGTAGTGGACGGACGCGCGCACCACGCGCTCCAGTCCGCGGGCGGTCATGTCGTAGCGGGTGGAGAAGACGGTCGAGGTCGTCACGTTGATCCGCTCCGCGGCCAGCCGCCGCTTGATGGCGTCGGGGTCCACGCCGTCGACCGTAAAGCTCACGATCCCCCCGCGGTTGACGCCAAGATCGTGGACCTGTCCACCAGGGATAGCACGGATTCGTTCGCGCAACATCTCGGCCAAGGCACGCAAGCGCGCGGATCCGGCCTCCACGCCCATCGCCATGGCGTAGTTCGCGGCCACCCCCATGCCGAGCTTGCCGGCGATGTTCGCCTCCCAGGTCTCGAAGCGCCGCGCATCGCCCCGGATCTCGTAGCGGTCCGGGGCGACCCACCGGGCCGCGTGCAGGTCGAGGAAAGCCGGCTCGAGCTGCTCGATCAGCTCCCGGCGCACGTAGAGGAAGCCGACGCCCCGCGGGCCGCGCAGATACTTCCGGCTGGTCGCCGACAGCAGGTCGCAGCCCATGGCGCGCACGTCGATCGGCACCTGCCCGACCGACTGGCAGGCATCGACCAGGAAGAGCGCGCCCGCCGCGCGCGCCACCTGCCCGATCTCCTCGACCGGCTGAATGAGACCGCCGTTGGTCGGGATGTGGCTGACCGCGATCACGCGCACGCGATCGTCGATCAGCTCGCGCAGGGCCGCCACCGAGAGCTGCCCGTGCTCGTCGTTGGGCACCACCTCCACGCGCACGCCGACCCGCCGGGCCATCTGGAGGAAGCTGATGACGTTGCTGGCGTACTCGGCCATGGAGGTGAGAATTCGATCTCCCGGCCGAAAGGGGATGGAGTAGAAGGCCATATCCCAGGCCCGGGTCGCGTTCTCGACGACGGCGATCTCGTCCGGTGCGGCGCCGATCAGGCGCGCGATCGCGGCGTAGGTGCCCTCGATCTGCTCCGCCGCGGCGTCCGCCGCCTCATAGCCACCGATGCGGCTCTCCAGCTCGAGGTGGCCGATGGTCGCCTCGATCACCGGACGCGGCATCAGCGCCGCGCCGGCGTTGTTGAAGTGGATCACCTCGCGGCAGCCTGGGGTATCCTCCCGCGCCCGCTGCACCTGCTCGGGTGTGAACATGTATCCTCCTCGCCGCGGCGGCTACGCTGTCGGCACATTGCGTCGCTGCGTAGTCTACCGAGTCCGGAGCGCGCCGTCAGGTGTGCCGGGTCAGCGGCCCGGCGCCGGTGTGGGGCCGCACCCCCCGCTGGCCCCGGGGCACGGTATCCGGTGGCGACGCGGTGCGTAGCGGTATCGTATCCTACCGCTCAATGAGTCGTGGACACGCGGGAACGGGGCGGCCGCCCCCGCCCGAGGGGATGGAGGCATGGCTCGTGGCACCGACCTATCGCCTGACGCCAGCGCGGCGCCTGGCCAACTGGCTCGTGCGGCTGCTGCTGGCGCTCGGTGTCCCGCTGAACTCCACCTACCTGCTGACAGTGCGCGGGCGTCGCACCGGCCGACCCCACTCGACCCCGGTGCGGTTGGTCGAGGCGGACGGTCAGCGCTGGCTGGTGGCCCCGTACGGTCCGGTGGCCTGGGTGCGCAACGCGCGCGCGGCCGGCCAGGTGACGCTCAGCCGCGGGCGGCGGTCGGAGACCGTCGCCATCGAGGAGCTCGGCCCGGCCGAGAGCGCGCCGGTGCTGCAGCGCTACCTGGCCGAGGTCCCGATCGTCCGGTCGTTCTTCGACGTCACGCCGGAGTCCCCGCTGGCGGCGTTCGTCGCCGAGGCGCCCCGCCACCCGGTCTTCCGGATCGTCGGCCCGCCGCGCCAGGGCTAGCCGTGGCCGCGCGCCTTTGACGGATCCTCGCCGCACTGCTAGCATCGTGGCGCCGATGGGAACTCAACCGCCCCGGGCCGGCGGCGGGAGGGACGATGGAGATCAATATCGATCTGCTCAAGCGGCTCTGCGAGACACCCGGCATCCCTGGCCGGGAGGAGCAGGTCCGCACGCTCGTGCGGCGCGAGATCGCGCCGCTCGTGGACGCGGTCGCGGTCGACGCGCTCGGGAATGTGGTGGCGACCAAGAAGGGGCGCGGCGGCCCCCGCGTCATGCTGGCGGCGCACATGGACGAGATCGGCTTCATGGTGCGCCACATCGATGACCAGGGCTTTGTCCGGCTCCAGAACGTTGGCGGCTTCGACGCCCGCGTGCTGGCCGCCCAGCGGGTGCTGATCCACACCCGTGACGGGTCCGCCCTGCGCGGCGCGCTGCAGCCCGAGGCGAAGCCGATCCACGTCCTCCAGCCGGACGAGGTGAAGCCCTTCAAGATCACCGACTATTATGTCGATCTCGGCCTGCCGGCCGAGGAGGTGCGGCGGCGGGTCGACATCGGTGACATGGTGACGCTCGACCGCAGCCTGGAGCGCGTCGGCAACACCGTGCTGAGCAAGGCCCTCGACGATCGCGTGTCGATCTTCATCATGATCGAGGCGCTGCGGGCGCTGCGCGAGCACCAGGTGGAGGTGGTCGCGGTGGCGACGACGCAGGAGGAGGTCGGCCTGCGCGGGGCGCAGACGGCGGCCTTCGGCGTCGACCCGGACGTGGCGGTGGCCCTGGACGTGACGCTGGCCGGGGACATCCCGGGCTTCGCCCCGCACGAGCAGGTGAGCCGGCTCGGCGACGGCGTGGCGATCAAGGTGTTCGACTCGTCCCACATCCCGAACCACAAGCTGGTACGCCACGTCCGGGACGTGGCCGAGCGGCACGGGATCGCCTATCAGCTTGAGGTGCTGCCGCGCGGCGGCACCGACGCCGGCGCCATGCAGCGCACGCGGGCCGGGGTCCCGGCGATTACGCTCTCGACGCCGACGCGCTATCTCCACACGGTCAACGAGATGGCGCATGTCGACGACATCCAGGCGGCGATCCAGCTCGTGGCCCGCTACCTGGAGGAGGCGCACACCGGGGACTACCGGCTCGGGTAGCCGCGGCGGGCGCCGCGGGGCGCCGGGGCCGCTGGTGGGCAGCCCCGGCGCCGGGCGGTCACACCCCGACACCGACGTGAGGAGGAGACGAGCGACCGGCCGGTTGTAGGCAGGGAGAGAGGGCATGGTCGCACGCCTGCTCCGCGTGTTCCGGCGGCTGGGCATCCCCGGCATGGTGGCCCTGCTGGTGGTCGCCACCGCGCCGACCGCGCTGGCACGCACCCCGGAGCCCGGCGCGCTGCCCGCGGGCACCCTCACGGTCGTGGATCTGGCCGTTGAGCCGACCCAGCCGGCGGTCGGCGACGTGGCCACCGTGCGCTTCAGCGTCCGGGACGCCCACGGCGCGCCCGTGAGCGGGCTGAGCGTGACGGCGGAGCTGCGGGCACCGGCAGCCCGCTACGGCGCCGATCCGGCGCCGATCTTGACCGCGATCGGCCAGGCGCTCGACACGCCCGGCGCCTATGAAGTCGCGGTGGCGCTGAACCAGGCCGGCCGCTGGTGGATCGATCTGGAGGTGGCCGACCCGCTGGGCCGTACGGCGACGGCCAGCCAGTTCGTCGTCGTCGCGCCCACGCTCGGCACCCCGCCCGCCACGACCGCGACCCCGCTCTTCCTCCGCAGCGACGCCTGGGGCGCGTATTACCGGCTGGACCCCGCCACCGGCAGCCTCGCCACCCTCAGCGGCCAGGTCGTGCTCAGCGCCGCGGGGCACTGGTGGGTCGCGGGGACGCGTCTGGTCGCGCAGGGCCCGGTGACGCCGGCGTATGGCGGCACCTGGCACCTCAGCGTGGAGCTGCGCGACGGCCTCACCGGGCAGCCGCTCCCCACGGTCGATCTGGGGGACATCCGGGCGTCGGTCAACGTCGGCAGCGCCGACCAGCCGGCCATCTCGACCTCCCTGGCCCTGGCGCCCGACGGGTCGCGCCTCTACCTGTACTGGGCGCGCCAGCTCGGCGAGGGGTGGATGTCGCACGTCGCGGTCGCGGACCCGGCGAGCGGCGCGATCCTGCTGCAGCGCGAGCTCCAGGGCGCCGTGGTCGCCGACGTCGTCTGGGGCAGCCTGACCGTCAGCGACGACGGGGCGCAGCTCGTCCTGGCCGAGCGCGCCACCCAGGCGCCCGACCGGAGCGGCTACCGCCTCACGGTCCTGGAGGCGGCCACGCTGGCCACCGTCGCCCAGCACCGCCGCATCGGCGCGCCCGACGACCCGCTGACCGCCTGCATCCTCCCCTACCCCGGCCCGACCGGGCCGATCCCGGGCGACGCGCCGCGGCGCTACAGCCTGTGCAACCCCGAGGGGATACCGGGCCAGCCGTCCCTGGTCATCTGGGACCCGATCGACGGCACGGTCCGCCACCAGGTCACGCTCGACGAGGTGGCCGGTGAGGCCCCCTTCTACGTCGACGGCGTGGCGTCGCCCGACGGCGTCCACTTCTACGCGGTCAACACCGCCACGCGCCGCGTGCTCGAGCTCGACATGCAGCGCGGGGCCGTGCTGCGCTCGTCCAGTCTCGCCCCCGGTCCGGACCGGCGCCCGTCGACCTTCAACCGGTTCGTAGACTGGATCTTCGGCCTGGTCGTGCCCTCCGCGTCGGCCGGGGTGCTCATCGAGCCGGGGGTCACCATCGCGCCAGACGGTCGGGAGCTCTATCCCGCCTGATCGGGCCACGGCGAACCAGGCCGCGCGCTCCCACCCGTACTGCGGCACGATGAAGAACGGGTCGGTGGTGACGGCCATCACCCGCCCGCCGCCGATGTCGACGATGCCGACGTCCACGCCGTGCTGCGGGCCGACCAGCACCTCCGGCCGGCGCCGGCCCAGCCGCGGCTTGATCACCCGCTCGAACACCTCGGGTGAGATCTTGCCGACCTCGGGGAGCTGTATGCCGGGGGCTTGCTCTGCCATGGCGTCCTCCCTCCGCCCGCCGCGGGGCGCCGTGGATACCCGCCGTATCACTGCCTGGCTCGTGCCCATCGTACCACGCAACCCGGACGCTTCTCGCCGCGGGGTGCCGAACGCGGCGGGCGCGGGCCTCCTGCCGGCCGTCCTCCCGGGGGCGCGGCGACAGGGGAGCCGCGATGCGCCGGCCGACGTCGGCGCGGCGGATGCCGGCGCGCCGGCCGTCCCGTGGGCGGCGTCGTGATCTAAACCTAGGCGGTCGAGTGGGCGGGGTCGGGGTGGGGCTTCGGGGCGCGGATGACGTAGCAGCACATGTGGTCGCCGGCGACGATGTGGGTGCTGCGCTCGACCTCGGCCCCGAGCAGCTCGCGGTACATCTGCGCCTCGTAGTAGCAGGCGCCGGGGAAGCAGGCTGCCACCCGGTTGATGGCGCAGTTGTACTGCTTGAGCAGGAAGGTGTCCTCGTCCACCTGCTCGCAGCTCGCCAGATAGCCGAGATCGTCCATCCCGGCCGCGAGCGCCGCGACGCGCTCGGCCAGCGTCGTCGCTGACCGGAGGCGATCCGCGAGGAACGCGCGGGTGCGCTCGGCCCGGCGGGCGAGGAGCAGGTCGACCTTCTGCTCGCCGTCGATCTGCACCAGGTCGGTGAGCAGGTCGGTGATGACCAGGTCGTACTGCTTGGGGAAGAAGTCGTCGGCCAGCGAGGAGAGGCGGTAGACGTGGACCGGGCGACCGACCGCGCGCCGCACCGTGGTGGACGCGACCAGCCCGTCCCGCTCGAGCGCCGCCAGATGCTTGCGCACGGCCATGGCGCTGATGCCGAGCAGCCCGGCGAGCTGATCGGCGGTCAGCCCGTCGCTCTTCTTCAAGGTGGTCAGGATCCGTCGCCGCGTGGCACCGCGCGGCGCGCGCGGCCCGCGGGGGCCGTCGTCGCCGTGAGGGTCGTGACCCATGGTCGATTCGCTGCGGCTTCGCCGATCGGCTGCCATCACGCCTCCGGCGCCTATCATAACATAAGCGCCGCGGCCGGCGCCCCGCCCGTCCGGCCCCCGTCGGGACCTGGCGCGACCGGCAACCGGCACCAAAGTCCTAGCCGGGACGGCCCATCCCCGCTGCTATACTCGCGCCAGCGCGCGGTGACGACCGTGTCGAGCAGAGGCGCCGGGCGTCATGGCCGACCCGCCGCGGGTCGGTCGGGGAGCCGAGAGGCCGATGTCGGGGATGAGCCAACCGCCGCGGACCGGGCCGGCGCGGCGCAGCCGGGTGCTGGCGAGCCTGGCCTACGCCGGGCCGCTGTCCCTCGGCATCGTCGCGCTGCTCCCACGCAGCCCCTTCCTCATGCGCCACGCGCTGGTCGCGCTCACGCTCCACCTGGTGCGCTTCGCCTGGGGTGGGCTGTTCCTGGTGCTGTGGCGCGTGCCGGAGCCGGGGGCGGGCGTGGGGCGCGCCGCGCGGCTGGCCGTGGACCTCGCCATGCTGCTGCTCGTCGGGCTCCCGTGGCCCTCCGGGCTGACCCGCGACACCGCGCTGCTCCTCTCGCTGCCCCTCGGCGCGACCTGGGTCCTCGGGCTGGCCGGCGCGCTGGCCGCCGCCACCGGCCGGACCTTCGATCTCGACGCGCTGCTGCACGCCGACTGGCCCGACGACGCGCCGCCCCCGCCCGTCGTGCCGGCGGCGCACGTCGATGAGCGGGCACAGGCCCGCGCGCTGCGCGAGCGGCGGCTCGCCCGCATCTGGCAGGCCTCGCTCGTGGCGCGGAGCGAGCAGCGCCGGCGCGAGCGCATGGAGCAGCTCAAGGAGCAGATGGATGCGGTGCTCATCCGGCTCGACTACCTGAACCATCTGCTCTCGCTCGGTGAGCTGAGCCTCAACCGGTTCACCGCGATGCATACCGAGCTGATCCGCTACCTCGATGCCCTGCGGCGCGAGCTGGCCGAGCTGCAATCCCGCTGGGCCGACGTGCCGCCGGCGACGCAGTGGCCGGTGCCCCCGCCCGCGCTGACGGAGCTCCCGCCGGTGCGCGTCCTAACCCTGGCGGTGCTCGACCACGGCGGCGTGCCGATCTTCACCAGCGGGCACTTCCCGCTGGATGAGTCGCTCGTCACCGGGATGGTCTCGGCGATCGACAGCCTCTCGGAGGAGATGTTCGGCTCGCGGGTCCTCAAGACCCAGCTCGCCGAGGGGCAGGTGGTGCACTTCGCCCGCGGCCGCTACACGGTGGCCTTCGCCCTCTTCGAGGACGAGCCGGCACCGGTCCAGATCGGGCACCTGCGCGACTTCCTCCACGCCTTCGAGCAGGCCAACGCCGCGGCGCTGACCGCGTCCCCGGTGGACACCAGCCGCCTCACCCCGGTGCCGGTGCCGTTCGCGTTCCTCCAGCCCCCGCCGGGGGATCCCCTCGCGCCCGCGGCCCCGGCGCGGCTCCCCGCCGCGGGCGCGGGTGGCGTGCCGGGGGGTGGCTAGCGCGGGGCGGCGCCGGCCCGCGGCCGCCGGGCGCTACTGCACCGTCACCGTCTGGACCTGGTCGTTGACCTTCACCGTGTACTCGCCCGGCTCGACGTTGCCGAGCGCGATGCTCTTCTGATAGGGCACGATCGCCTGGGTGCAGAACACCCCCGGCGGGCGCTCCCCGAGGATGGTCACCGCGAACGTGTTCCCGTCCCGCGTGACCTCCGGCTCGTGCGCGGTCGTGCAGCTATCGGGCAGATAGCCCTGGACATCGACGAAGAGCTGCGGCGGGTCGCTCTCGGCGATGCGGATGGCGACCGACTCGATCACGATCGGCCGGATCACGCTGCCTCCGCCGTCGCCGCCGCCGTCCGCGGTTGGCGCCTGGGCGCGCTCCCAGAGCAGCGCCCCGACGACCACCAGGGCGGCGACAACCAGCACTACCCCCAGCAGGAGCAGGAGCCGGTGCGACCGCTGCGTTCGGTCGTGCTCTGGCGTCTCCACGTGCATTCCCATCGCTCCCGTTCGGGCTCGGCCCCGCGGGCGCGCGTCATCGCGCCCTCGCATCTGGAAGACGCCGGCGCGGCGGGAAAGGTTCCGCCGCCGGCGCGGCGCCGCTCCCCGCGCCCGCTCACGTCCGCTCGCCGTCGCGGCCGGTGGCCGCTGCGGTCTCGCGGAGCTGCACCAGGGTCGCCAGCGCGGTGCATCGGACGGCGGACTCCACCCGCTGCGCCGTCTCCGTGTCCGGCGCGGTCCAGTAGCGCAGGTGTAGCTCGTAGCCGTCCGGGTCAAGGCCGAGGAGCAGCGTCTCCGGCGCCGGGCTGGCCAGGACGCCGGCCACGCCGCGCACGGCGTGGTCGAGCGCCTCCCGCGCCCGCTCGACGTCGACCTCGGGCGGCAGCTTCAGCACGACGGTGCTCCGCCGTGCGCCGAGGTGCGTGAGGTTGTGCACCGCCTGGGTCAGGATCTGCGCGTTCGGGACCAGCACCTGCACCCCGTCCGGGGTGCGCAGGGCGGTCGTGCGGAAGGTGATCGCCTCGACGATGCCCTCGTTCACCCCGATGCGGATCTGGTCCGCGACGCGGAAGGGGCGGTGCCAGAGGATGAGGATGCCGGCGATGAAGTTCTCCAGCAGGTCCTTCAGCGCGAACCCGACGATCAGGCCGGCGACGCCGAAGCTGGCGACGATGGTGCGGGCGTCGATCCCGAGGACGCGGAGGGCGATGGCGACCCCGAAGGCGATGATGCCGACCGTGATGAGCTGGTCGAGCAGCCCCCGCAGCATCGGGTCGAGCTGCGGGAGCCGGCCGGCAGTGCGGATCAGCCGGCGGGCGACGCGCGCCGCGCCCGCGAAGACCACGACGACGAGCGCCGCGACGAGCAGCTCCGGGATCGCGCGCAGGAGCTCCCCCAGGCTCGTCGTCGTCTGCTCACCGGCGATGCGCAGTTCCTCGCGGATCGACTCCCACACGGTGCGCCCTCCGGGTCGCTCGTGCTCCGCTCGCTCCCCGGCCGCAAGTCTAGCGCAGCCCGACCGGGACCGGGCGATACGGCGCCGCGACGGCGAACCTGCTAAGATGCTTCTACGCTGGGCCGCGTACTTACAGGGGACCGGCCCAGCGCGCTGCGTGGCCGGAGCGCCCCGTCCGGAAACGAGGAACGCGTGCCGCCGTCTGTGCTGCTCTCGCTCCTGCTGGCGAGCATCTACGGTCTGCTCTTCCACAGCCTGTTCGGTCGCCGGCTCTGGCAGCTACCGTGCTATTGGTTGGCCGCGGTCGTCGGGTTCTTCGCGGGCGAGGTCGTGGCCGTGCTGGCCGGGGTCACCCTGCTCCGCGTCGGGACTGTGCCGCTGGCGACCGCGACGGCCGGCGCGCTTGTGGGGCTTGGAATCTGTTGGTTCTTCACGTCGCCGCCGGCGACGCGCGCCCAGCGACGGGGGGCGCGGCGCTAGCGCCGTCGGCCGCGCGGCGACCGCTGGCCCGTCGCCGACGTGTGGTGGGATCGCGGGAGGATGTACGCGATGCGCAGAGGTTGGGTGTGGGTTACCGTCGGGGTGCTCCTGGTCGTCTTCATCGGCCTATCCATCCTGCTCTACCTGCTCGGCGGAGCGGATCAGGCGCCGCTCGAGCGCATCCGCGACATCTCCGTCGTCTTCCTGGCGCTCGGCACCGTCCTCGTGGTGCTCCTCCTGGGCGCCCTGGTCGGGGTCGGCGTCTGGCTTGCCCTGCTCCTGAAGGACAAGGTCATCCCGCTGCTGGAGCAGTTGACCGAGGCTGCGGCGCGCGTGCGCGGCACCACCGAGTTCGTCAGCGAAGAGGTCGTCAGCCCGATCATCTCCGCCTACGGCACCGTCGCCGGCCTCCGCGCCATGATCCGCACCGTGAGCGGCCGCGACCGCAAGCGCCGGTAGGCGGGCCAGCCCGCGCCGGTGCCCAACGCCGGCCGGCACCCTGGCGCCGCCCCGCTCACGCCGCGTTGCCCCTAAGCGACGCGGTGGATCATACTTGCGGGGGAGGCGCGTGGCACGCTGCCCCGGGAGGGAGAGAGAGGACATGACCGGCACGCGGGTTCGGGTCCGCTTTGCGCCCAGCCCCACGGGCGACCTCCATGTCGGTGGCGCCCGCTCTGCACTCTTCACCTGGCTCTTCGCCCGCCACCACGGCGGCGACTTCATCCTCCGCATCGAGGATACCGACCGGCGCCGCTACGTCGAGGGGAGCGTCGAGGGCATCCTCGAGTCGCTGCGCTGGCTCGGGCTGGAGTGGGACGAAGGGCCCTATTTCCAGAGCGAGCGGCTCGCCATCTACCGCGAGCACGCCGAGCGCCTGGTCGCCCAGGGCGACGCCTACCCCTGCTACTGCACCCCGGAGCGGCTGGAGCAGGTGCGCAATGAGCAGCGCGCGCGCGGCGAGCCCCCCGGCTACGACCGCCGCTGCCGCCATCTCTCTCCCGACGAGCGCGCGGCCTTCGAGGCCCAGGGCCTCACGCCCGCCATCCGCTTCAAGATGCCCGAGAGCGGCACGACCGTCGTGCCCGACCTCTTGCGCGGCCACATCACCTTCGAGAACCGCCTGCTCGAGGACCCGGTGATCCTCAAGTCGGACGGCTTCCCCACCTACCACCTGGCCGCCATGGTCGACGACCATCTGATGGGCATCACCCACGTCACCCGCGGGGAGGAGTGGCTGCCCTCGGCGCCGCTGCACGTCCGGATCATCCAGGCGTTCGGCTGGGACCTGCCCGTCTTCGTCCACCTGCCGGTCATCCTGCGCCCCGACGGCAAGGGCAAGCTCTCCAAGCGGGACGGCGCGGTCGGCGTCCTCGAGTACAAGAAGGCCGGCTACCTGCCGGAGGCGCTGGTCAACTATCTCGCGCTGCTCGGCTGGTCGGCCGGCGATCGGGAGATCTTCAGCCGCGAGGAGCTGATTCGCCTCTTCTCGCTGGAGGACATCAACCCCAGCCCGGCGCGCTTCAGCTTCGACAAGCTCGCCTGGATGAACCAGTACTACATCAACCACATCATCTCGCTCGACGACCTGACCATCCGCTGCATCCCCTTCCTGCGCGCGGCCGGGCTGGTCTCGGCCGCGGCCGAGGACCCGGCGTCACCGGAGCACGCCTACGTGCGCTCGGTCGTCGCGCTGCTCAAGGATCGCCTGAAGACGCTGGCCGAGGTCGTCGAGCTGACCAGCTTCTTCTTCACCGAGGGCACCGAGGACTACCCGGCCGAGCTGCTCGTGCCGAAGAAGACCGAGCCCGCGCTGGTGCTCGAGGCGCTGGATCGCACGCGGGCGATCCTGGAGACGGCCGATTTCGCGGACGAGGCCGGCATGGAGGCGGCGCTCCGCGCGCTGGCCGAGCAGCTCGGGCTGAAGGCGGGCCAGCTCTTCATGCCGATCCGCGTGGCGGTGACCGGCCGGACCGTCTCCCCCGGCCTGTTC
Organism: Sphaerobacter sp.; assembly: GCA_029961075.1. GTDB lineage: Bacteria > Chloroflexota > Chloroflexia > Thermomicrobiales > Thermomicrobiaceae > Sphaerobacter. Next base: position 68,472 of record JASBVL010000090.1, on the reverse strand, counting down.
GAGACGCTGCGCGTCGTGGGCCGGACGCGCACCCTGGCGCGGCTGGACGTGGCGCGCGCGAAGTTGCGCGCCTACGTGGCGCAGCAGGCCGCCGCGGCGGGGTAGGCCGGGGGCGCGCGGCGACCCGGCGTGGGTGCGGCACCAGCCCCGCGTGGTGACGCGCGCCGTTCGCCGGGCGGGGAGGGCCGGGTGCCCTCCCGCGATCTCCCAGGCGACAGTCGCCGGGCGGGGCGCCGTGCGACAAGCCCCGCGCCCAGCACACCACCCCCACACGCCATTCCCGGTCGGGGCGGGCCGGGTGCCGCACGGCGCCTCCCGTGCCAGCCCATGCCGCAGCCCCGGCCCCGCACGCGCCGAGGCCGCTGCCACGCGTCTCCGCGGCCGGACCGGCGTCCGCTGCGGGGCTGGCGGTGGGTGCGGCCAACCCCGCTACCGCTCCTCGGGGAGCGCGTCGTCCCCCTCCTCCCGGTCGGCGTCGTCCAGCTCCTCGTCCCACTCCTCCTCCCAGGCGGCCGCGCCGGGGTACTGCGGCGGCGCCTCACCGTGGCTCGCCACGACGCGGGGGTAGTCAGCGGCGAGATCAACGGCGGGGCTCGTGCGCACGAGCCGGATGCCGAAGTGCCACTCGTCGCCGAAGTCGAAGATGTACAGGAACTCCTTCCGCCCGGCCTCGCCCGGGAGCGGCAGGTCGCGAATCGCGACCGCGTCGACCTCGGGGTCGTCGATGTTGTACGCCCCCTCCTCGTCCCAGGCCCTGCCGGTCAGGTAGAAGGCCCACATGTGCTCCAGGTCGAAGTCGAAGGCCAGCGGGATGGCGTCGCCCAGCTCGGCGAGCACCTGATTCGCCGCGACCTCAATCTCGCGCCAGATGTCGCGCGCGTTCGGCGGCGCGTAGCCGCCGTCGAGCAAGCGCACGCGGAAGGTGTAGATCGGTGGTTCGTAGAGGGCGCTCGTGTCCGTCATCCGGCGTCTCCTCTCGGCGCGGGCGGCGGATGGGGGAATGTGGGGGCGGCGCCTGCCGCCCGAGGCTCGGCTGCGTCGCGTCCAGGGGCACCGGCCTGCCCGAAGTGGGACAGCCGTTTGATCCGCACAAGCGACGCCAACGCTGCGCCCCACCCGACGCGCGCCCCACCCGCTGTGGGGCGCGTTCGGCCGCGGCGCCCGGCGACCGCACCCGGCTCGGCTCGTGATGGAAAGGATCCTTGACATGCCGCCGCGGCGCTGCTAGACTCGGCATGGAAAGGACGCTTGACATCGCGGGGGTGAGCGGTGCGGAATCGCGTGCGAGAGGCACGACAGGCCCGGGGCTGGACCCAGGACGACCTCGGGCGGCGCGTCGGGGTCTCGCGGCAGACGATCAACGCCATCGAGAACGGCCGTTACGATCCGTCGCTGCCGCTGGCCTTCAAGCTCGCGCGTGTGTTCGAGACGACGATCGAGGACCTGTTCATCCCGACGGAGGACGAGGAGGGGCGCGGATGACCGCCGTGGTGCGCAGGCAGGTTGGGGGCTATCTGGTGCTGACCGCGGTGGCCGCGGCACAGTATCTCATCGTGCGCGGCCGCGCGGTGGAGGATGCGTGGTTCTACCTGTTCGGGGCGGTCCTCTTTGCCGTCCTGGCCGTGGCCTCCGTCGTCCAGGTGGCGGTGCGCGGGCCGGAGGCCATCGTCCGGGAGATGGACGAGCGCGCCGCCTGGCTGGACGCCAAGGCCACGCGGGTCGCCTACAGTGTGTCGATCATCGCGGCCTACCTGGTGGCCTTCCAGCAGGCGCTCGCGACCGGCCAGGCGTTCAACCCCGTGACCTATCTGTTCGGTTTCATGGGTGGCATCTGGGGCGTGGCCTGGACTATCGTACATTGGCGCTACCGCTGAGCCGATGCCGGACAGCGGTCCGGCGATGGGCGCAGCGGGCAGCCGTGACTCCATCTGACGGGACGTCGCGGGGGGATGCCGGTCACGCCGAGGCCGCCATACGGAGAGGAGCAGCGTTGGACGGATCGCGCACGCCGATGGTCACGGTCGAGCACCTCACCAAGCACTACGGTGCCGTTCGCGCGCTCGACGGCATCAGCTTCAGCGTCGCGGAGGGTGAAGTCTTCGGGCTCCTCGGCCACAACGGCGCGGGTAAGACCACGACCATCCGCATGTTGACCGGCCGCGCCCGGCCGACGTCCGGGCGGGCCACCGTCGCCGGCTACGACGTCGTCGCCGAGCGGGACAAGATCAAGCCGCTCATCAACCTCGTCTTCGAAGACCAGAACCTCTACGAGCGGCTGACCGGGCGCGAGACGCTTCGCTTCTTCGCCGACCTCTACGGCGTACCCCGGGCGCGGGCCGACGAGTTGCTGGCGCTGGTGGGGCTCACCGAGGCCGCCGGCCGCAAGGTGAAGACCTACTCGAGCGGCATGAAGCAGCGGCTCCTGATCGCCCGCGCGCTCGTCAACCAGCCGCGCGTCCTCTTCCTCGACGAGCCGACCCGCGGCCTCGACCCGACCTCCGCGCGCGAGCTGCGCAACCTGGTGAAGCAGCTCCGCCGCCAGGGCACCACCGTCTTCCTCACGACCCACTACATGGAAGAGGCCGACGAGCTGTGCGACCGCGTCGCCTTCCTCAGCCAGGGCAAGATCGTCGCGCTCGACACGCCGCGCGAGCTGAAGCTCCGCTACGGCCAGCGATCCGCCGTCGTGCTGCTCGACGACCGGTGCGAGCACACGGTGCGCCTGGACGACCCGGCCGACGCCGAGCGGCTGGCGGGCTGGATGCGCGACGGCCGCGTCCTCACCATCCACTCCCAGGAGGGGACGCTGGAGGATGTCTTCATCGCCCTTGCCGGGCGGCCGCTCTGAGCAGGAGACGACGATGCGCCTGAAGCTGATACTGCCGATCTTCCGCAAGGACGTGCGCGACGCCATCCGGGACGCCCGGGTGCTGGTCGCGATCCTCGTCCCGCTCGGCCTCGGGCTCCTCTACGGGCAGATCTTCGACGACGAGGCGCCGAAGCTCAGCATCAACATCGCCTACACCGCGGCCGAGACCACGACGCTCCCCGACGCGCTGCGCACGGCCGCCGGCCCCGCGGTCGAGCTCACCGTCTCGACGTTCGACAGCGCCGCGGCGGTGCGTGAGCAGGTGGACGCGGAGAAGGCCGATCTCGGCCTGGTCATCCCGGCGGGGTTCGACGCCGCGGTGCGGCAGGGTCGCTCCCCGGAGCTGACCGTGATCCGCACCTCCGCCACGAACAGCAGCGCCGACTTCGCCCTGTCCCTGCTCGACAGCACGCTCCGCACCATGGCCGGGCAGACCCCGCCCGCCACGATCCAGACCGATGTCATCACCGCGTCGGACCAGGGCGCGGGGGCCATCTTCGAGGACCTCGGGCCGCGCCGCTACGTCCTCCTCGCGATGGTGGTCATGCTGATCGCCATGATCGGCATGCTGGTCGTGCCGGTGATCCTGGCGGAGGAGGCGGAGAAGAAGACGCTCGACGCGCTGGTGATGGTGGCGTCGTACACCGACGTCATCGCGGCCAAGGCGCTCGTCGGGCTGGTGTACATGGTGATCTCGCTCGGGTTCCTGCTCAGCCTCACCGGGCTGTCGCCAGCGAACCCGGCGCTCTTCGTCGCGGCGGTCCTGGCCCTCAGCGTCACGATGATCGCCTTCGGCCTGCTGCTGGGCGCGTTCTTCAAGAACGCCAACCAGCTCAACACCTGGTCCGGCTTCATCATCCTCCCCGTCATCGCCCCGGTCTTCCTGGTCGGGTTGGGCATGCCCCGGCCGGTGGAGCTGCTGCTGAAGGTGCTGCCCACCAGCCAGGCCGGGCAGCTCCTGATCAACGCGCTGAGCGGTCGCGACTACTTCGGCAACGTCTGGCTCGGCTTCGTGGTCATCCTGGCCTGGGGGCTCGCCGCCTTCCTGCTGCTGGCGCGCCTCCTCCAGCGGCGCGAGGCCTGAGCCCTCCCCGCCTGACGCCCGCCCCGCCCCGGCGGACACCGCCGGGGCGGCATTCACCCTACCGGTGGGGGTGCGCACGCGGCGCTCCTCTGCTACAGTAGCGCCCGAGGCCACCAGACACTTCCGGGGCATTTGGCGGAGCCGACCCGCATGCCGACGCGGTTTTCGGAAGGTCGTCCCCACGCGCGTGGGGGTGAACCGATGAGCACCCTCCCGTCCTGCTCGATCAGGTAGTCGTCCCCACGCGCGTGGGGGTGAACCGTTTCGGGAGATCGACTGGGGCAAGCTGGCCAGCGTCGTCCCCACGCGCGTGGGGGGACCGGGGCTGTCGGAGCGCCGGCGTCGAACGGAGCATCGCCGGCTCTCGTCTCCCCGAGAACGGAAAGCACCGCGGGAGCCGGCAGGGTGCCGGCACTCCGACTGGGCGGCGCCGGCGCACAAGAATGGGTCAGGGGGCATCCCCACCCGGCTTCAGCCGGCTTTCCTTTTCAGCCCCGGTCTTCGGCCCCGGGCCGCCCCCTCACCCCCACCCCCTCTCCCACCAGCGGGAGGAGAGGGGAACACGCAATACGCAGCACGCACCACGCCCCACGCATGACGTGTGACGCATCACGTACGACGTATCAGTAGTGGATCGCCACGACCGACCCGATCGACAGGAAGTTCCAGAACCACTCGGCGTCGGGCAAGAGCAGGCCGACGCAGCCGTTGCTGCCGAAGCCGCCGAAGGCCCAGGGCGGCGTCCAGTAGTTCTGGTGCAGCGCGTAGCCGCCCGACTTGAAGTACTGGGTGAACTGCACGTTCTCCAGGTGGTAGTAGCCCGGGTGCCCCTTGGGGATGCCCACTGTGGCCGAGTCCATCGTCTCGTTGCGCACGCGGTACATCACGTTGAACACGCCGACCGGGGTCTTGCCGTCGCGCCCGGCGGTGATGATGGCGGCGTAGACCGGCCGCGAGCCCTCGTAGGCCACGGCGTAGAAGGTCGAGAGGTTGACATCGACCCACTTCCCCCCGTAAGTCCGCGGCGGCGCGGTCGGCACGAGGGGCCGGACCCAGACCGCGGCGAGGTAGCGGCCGTCGCCGATCTGGTACCAGACCGGCACGCCGTCGACCGGGTCGCCCTCGACGATGCCGCGGATGATCACCGGGTGCCGCCGGTAGGTGGTGCCGACGACCGGCGCGTTGAGGCGCGGCGCCGAGCGGATGTTGAGGCTGTCGCCGGTCACGACCCCGATCACGGCGCCGTCACCGGTGCGGATCGCCTTGCCCCAAGCGGGGTCGAGCAGCCCCGGGAAGGCCGAGATGGCGCCGGCGGCCTTGGGTACCGGCGCGATGTTGACGCCGCGGGCCGCGGCGTAGTCCGCCCCGAGCCGGCCGAGCAGGATCTCGAACTCGGTGCCGCGGTGCTCCGGATGCCACTCGAAGCGTGCCCGCTCGAAGTACTGCACCGTGCGCCCGTTCTCGGTGAACTCCTCGCTGATCGGGTAGCCGAAGACGTACAGGCCGCCGTGGGTCTCCCAGTAGTGCTTGAAGCCGTAGGCGAGGCTATGCCCGGTCTCCGGGAAGAAGAGCCGGTCCGGGTCGCCACCGGTGCCGGTGTCGGGCGGGAGGGGCTGGAAGGGCGGGCTCTGGCGCATGCGCTCGGCGACCCAGTTGCCGAGGAGCGTGGCCTGCACCACGTAGCGCGTGCCCGCGAACTGGGGATGGTGCTCGAAGCGGGCGCGCTCGAAGTACTGGACGAGCATGCCGTCCTCGACGAACGGCTCGCTGAGCGGGTAGCCGAAGGTCATCAGGCCGCCGTTGGCCTGCCAGGCGGTGAGGAAATCCCCGCCGAGATGGTGCCCCGTCTCGTGGAAGTAGACCTGCGCCGGCAGGATGTCCGCGGCGCGCGCCCGGGGCGCGCTCAGCGCGCCGGACCCGCCCGCGATCAGCCCTGCGATCAGCACGACAAGCAGCGGCAGCCATCGCCGGTGACGTGGCACCTCATCCCCTCCCCAACCGATCGACACGCGCGAACCGCTCTCCGACCCCGCCGTCCCAGGGGCGCAGCGCCCCTCGCTGACGACGCGGCAGCGCGAACGACGTCACCGAGACACGCACGCAGACGAGTTTTTCATCTACAAGAACGCACCGCGCGCTGCGCATGACATCAACGGCGGATGCCGTCCACCGGCGCTGCCGCCCACCTATCTTGTCATCCTCTATGATAGTGACACCTCACCGCACGCTGCCCCTGTCCCTTCGGCCAGGATGACCAGCCCGACCGTCCGTCGCGGCGCGGGTACCTGGCTCCCGCGAGGGGCAGCCTGCGTGCGCGGTGCCGGGCGACTGGTGCGGGGCGATGGTGGCGCGAAGCCGCCCTAGGCCGGGGCGGACGCGCCTAGGAGGCGTCAAGCGGCAGCACCGTGGCCGACTTGAGCTGCGCCGCGTAGCTGCGCGTCTGCCAGCGGATGACGCCGATGCCCGGCTCGAACCACAGCGTCGCCGAGAGGCCGAAGCCGGAGGGCGCCGTCCGGTCGACCGTGGAGGCGAGCTCGATCTTCCACGCCAGGAAGAAGCCGGCCGGCGTCGCGACCAGATCCCGCCCCAGCACGAGCCCGCTGACGATGGTGTCGCGGGCCGGCGAGCCGATGGAGAGCACGGTCGCATTCGTCTGCCAGTGGACGCCTGTCTGGAGCGGCAGGGACGGCAGGTAGCGGACCGGCGGCCAGTAGAGGACCGAGTCGCGCAGGTTGCCGTCGGCGTCGAGCTGATCCTGCCCGTGGAGCACCAGGCCGCTCGGGCCGACCGACCAGTAGCTCACGAACCGGCCGTTCCAGCCGCGCTCCTCCCGGGTGATGAGCGTCGACCCACCGGTGAAGGAGTCGGACGTCCCGCTGATGCGCCAGGTCGTGTCGATCCCCATGGTGGTCGCGTAGCTCCACTCCCGGCCCTGGGCGATCCCGTAGCCCGCCAGCTCGCCGGTCGAGGTGGTGGGCGGGGTGGCCCCGTAGCGCCAGTGCCAGTAGTGCTGGCCGATGTTCCCCATCTCCACCTGCCAGCCGGGCGGGTTGTCCGGGGTGTAGGTGAGCACCCGCCGCTCGAAGGGCTGGACCAGCACCCAGCGCGCGACCCCGGCGACCTGGGCCCGCACCCAGAAGGGGTCGGCGATCGGGTAGCCGAGGACGAAGAGCCAGTCGAACAGCGGCGTGGCGTGGGTCAGGCTCCCGCCGCGCTCGACCATCCCCGGCTGGGTCATGAACGCCCAGAAGGCGGCCGGGATGTTGTAGCCCACCGGCGTGCCCGCGGGGCCGGTGTAGGTCACGTAGCGGACGAAGCGCACCGCCGCGTCCTGCCCGAGGTCGTCCCGCGTGCTCGTGCCGCTCGGCGTCAGCACGGTCGTGGCTGCCGCGCCGGTGCGATCCGGCTGCGGCTGGTCCACGATCGCGGCGAGGTCGCGGTAGGTGGGGAAGTCGTTCGTCGGGTCGCCGGCGACCGGCACGGCGGCGCCGGTCCCGTTCAGGTAGGTCGCGTGGCCGATCTGCACCCGCCCGGAGATCAGCTCGCGCGTGAGCAGGCCGCTGGTGACGTACCACGGGGAGGTCGGATCCCCCGCCGGGTCCGTCAGCTCCATGCGCCCCTTGTCGAAATACTGCACCCGCCGGGCCCCGCCCGGCGCATCGACGTAGCGCTCCGTGACGGCCGCGTCGAGCGGCGCCGGGCCCCAGAGCCAGGACCGGATCACCGCCGCGCGGGCCACCGGGCGCTCGGTCAGCTCCCAGAGCCGGGCAAAGGCGGGCTCGCTGATGGCCGGCGCCGCGTCCGCACGGGCGCTCGGCGGGGTGAGGCTCACACTGGCAAGGAGCAGCACGAGGACAATCGTGACCCGCGGGTGGCGCTGCATGCTGCGCTCTCGACCTCTTCTCCACTCGCCGCTGGCGACGGGCGCCGACGCGCGCCCTGATCACTGGCGTCGCGCTCGTCGTGACGCAACGCTTGCGATGATGTCTGCGCCTGACGCTGGCGCCGTGGAGAGTCTAGCAGGTCTGGCGTCCGTGCGCCGCCTGCGCCGGCCGGCGCGTCCCGCCCGGTGCGCGCCGCTAGTGGAAGTGCTGGTGGCCGCCGCCCGCGGTCAGGTAGAGGAGCGCCACGGCCAGGGCGACGACCACGATCATGACCATGGCCGTGCGCGGGATCTCTTCCTCTGCCTCGTCGTCCCCCGGGACCTCCGCCGTCGGCGGCACCGGCGGCTCGTCGGGTCTCTCGGCCATCGCCGTCCTCATTCCCGCTCGAGGAGTTCGTCCAGCCGGGCCGGGTCGAAACCGATCACGACGTGCTCGTCGTCGATCACGATGGTCGGGGTCATCAGCGAGCCGCGTGCCAGGAGCTCCTGCATGGCCGCCGGGTCGTCGGCGACGTTCCGCTCGGTGAAGCGGACGCCGCGCCGCGCCAGGTAGGCCTTCACCTGGCGGCAGGCCCGGCAGCCAGGCCGGGTGTAGATGACGACTGTCTGCACCACCCCTCCGGTGGCTGACGAGACACGCGGCAACTCGGCCCGTGTGCCTTGGACTGTACCCCATCCTGGCCGCCGCGTCCACGGCCGCCCGGCCGGCGCGGCCGGCGCCTGCCCGCGTGCGGTACGATCATGATCGGAGGCGCGCTCGGGATGCCGCGGGCGGACCAGGGGGCTCCGACCCGCGTGATGTGTCATCGTCACGGTGCCGCGGTGCCGGTCATCCTGAGCGGCGCGAAGGATGACCCACCGCCGGTCGGGGCGGGCCATGTGCCCGCCCCGACCCGGCCAGGCGGCCACCACGGGCGGTACTCCGTTCGACAAGCGCCGCCCCGACCAGAGCGGCCCACCGGACAGACCACGGGAGCCAGAGCAAGAGGATGACCGATGCGACCGCAAATCGATGAGCGCATCGTGACGATCGGCGGCGGGACCGGGTCGTACACGATGCTGTCGGAGCTGCGCCGGGTCGCGACGCGCCTCTGGGCCATCGTCACGATGATGGACTCCGGCGGCTCCTCCCGCCGCTTGATCGACGAGTTCGGGCGGCCCCTGCCCCTGGGCGACCTCCGCCAGGCGCTGGTCGCCCTCTCGCGCGCCAGCGCGCTCTGGCGCGAGATCTTCAACTATCGCTTCCCCGACGTGAACGGCGCGGGCGTCAGCGGGCACTCCCTCGGCAACCTCATCCTCCACGCCCTGCAAGACCTCAACGACGGCGACCTGCTCAGCGCGCTCGACGACGCCGAGGAGTTGCTGCGCGCCGCCGGGCACGTCATCCCGGTCACGCTGGAGCAGGCGACGCTGTGCGCCGAGTTGAGCGACGGCACGGTGATCCGCGGGGAGGCCGCCATCGACCACCCGGAGGGCCGGCCGGTCCTGCCCATCCGCCGGGTATTCCTGGACCCCCCGGTGCGGGCCACCGGGCGGGCGCGCAAGGCGCTCGAGCGTGCCGACAAGATCCTGATCGGGCCCGGTGACCTCTACACCAGCGTCCTGCCCTGCCTGCTGGTCGAGGGGGTCCCGGAGGCCATCCGGGCCAGCGACGCCGAGGTGATCTACATCTGCAACGTCATGACCAAGCACGGGGAGACCGACGGCTTCGCCGCCTCGGACTTCGTGCGCGAGGTGCACCGCTACCTCGGCCGCCGGGTCGATACCGTCGTGGTCAACACCGGCGACTTCCCGCCGGCGCTGCTGGCGCGCTACGCGGCACAGCGCGCCGAGCCGGTGCGGGCCGACATCGACGAGGTCCGCGCGCTGGTCCCGCGCGTCCTGACCGGCGACTTCGCGCACACCGAGCGGCTGATCCGCCACGACGCGGAGCGCGTCCTGCTGGCCATCTGGCCCGAGCTGGCCGGCTGACGGCCAGGATCCTGCCTGGTGGGCTATCCTCACTGGGGACGTGGCGTCCGGTGGGGCCGCGGTGAGCGTGCGAGGAGGTGCGCGATGCTGGAAGTGGTCGATGTCGGAACCCAGTCGATCGCGGCCTACGCGGCGAGCGCGGGCGCCGAGGCCGTCGAGGAGCTGCGGGCGCTGGCCGCGCCGCTGCGCGGCGCGCGGGTGCTCCACCTGAACGCCACGCCCTACGGCGGCGGCGTGGCCGAGATCCTCCGCTCCCAGATCCCGCTGCTGCGCGACCTCGGCCTGGCCGCCGACTGGTGCATCATTCGCGGCGACGAGGTCTTCTTCCGGGTCACCAAGAAGATCCACAACGGCTTGCAGGGCGCGCCGGAGCCCTTGACGGCCGACGAGCAGGAGATCTACCGCGCCATCTCGGCGCGCAATGCGGCGCACCTCGATCGGGACTACGACCTGATCGTCGTGCATGATCCCCAGCCGCTGGCGCTGCGTCACTACCGCGCCGACCACGGCCGGCACGCCACCCGCTGGATCTGGCGCTGCCACATCGACACCTCGGAGCCGAACCCGACGGTCTGGCAGTTCCTGCTGCCCTACCTGGACGGCTACGACGCCGCGGTCTTCACCCTCGGGGCCTTTGTCCCACCGGACTTCCCGGCCGTGCGCGTCGACGTGATCCCGCCCGCCATTGACCCCGAGAGCCCGAAGAACCTCGACCTCGACCCGGGGCTGGCGCGGCGGGTGCTCCAGTGGATCGGGGTCGAGGTCGACAAGCCGCTGATCACCCAGGTCAGCCGGTTCGATCCCTGGAAAGACCCGCTGGGCGTGATCGATGGCTACCGGCTCATCCGGCGCGAGGTGCCGGACCTACAGCTCGCGCTGGTCGGCTCGATGGCGCTCGATGATCCCCAGGCGTGGGAGATCTACCGTCAGATCCAGGCGGCGGCCGCGGCCGACCCCGGCATCCACGTCTTCACCAACCTGACCGGCGTCAGCAACCTGGAGGTCAACGCCTTCCAGCGCTTGTCCGACGTCATCGTCCAGAAGTCGATCCGCGAGGGCTTCGGGCTGGTCGTCTCGGAGGCGCTCTGGAAGGGGACCCCGGTGGTGGCCGGGAAGGTCGGCGGGATCCCGCTGCAGATGCCCAAGGGGATCGGCGGCTTCCTGGTCGACTCGATCGAAGCCTACGCCGAGCGGACTCTCTGGCTGCTGCGCCACCCGGAGGAGGGGAAGGCGCTGGCCGAGCTGGGCCGGGCGCGCGTGCGCCAGCGCTTCCTGCTGCCGCGCCTGCTCGCCGATGAGCTGCGCCTGTATGCCGACCTGCTGGGCGGCGGGCAGGCAGCGGTGGTCCGCGACCCGGTCTGCGGCCGCTCGCTCGAGCCTGGCACCGGGGTGGAGACCCGCGTCGGCGATGTCGTGCTCCGCTTCTGCTCCGAGAATTGCCGGCGCATGTTCCTGGTCGCGCAAGATTCCTACGCGTGGGCGGCCTGTGGGCCGGAGGGGGCGCCTCCGGCCAGCCAGCACGAGTGAGGAGAGCAATGGGAAGGATGCGTGGGCGGCGCCTGGCTGCCTGGCTGGCGCTGGGAGGACTCGCCGGGGCGGCGCTCGCCGCCTGCGGCGGCGACGCCGCGGGGCAGGCCGCGACGGTGCCGACCGGCGAGGTGAGCTTCACGCAGCACGTGCAGCCGATCCTGCTGCGCAGCTGCGTCGGCTGCCACGGCGGCACCGCCGGCCTCTGGCTCGACCGCTACGAGACGGTGATGCAGGGCAGCGCGAACGGGCCCGTGATCGTGCCCGGCGAGCCGGAGCAGAGCGAGCTGTACCTGCGCATCACCGGGCGGAAGCAGCCCGCCATGCCGATCGGCGGCCGCAAGCTCAAGCCCGAGCAGATCGAGACCATCCGCCTCTGGATCGCCCAGGGGGCCAAGGAGAACTGAGCGCGTCGCCCGGCCCGACTAACCACCCCCGTTCGCCCGCTACCGGGAGGGGCGGGGCTTGTCCCCGCCCGCCTGTATCGAACGCGGGAGGGCACAAGGCCCTCCCCTACCACGCACCCCCGGCGCAGCCCGCCGGTAGGGGCGGGGCTTGGCGAACGGAGTACCGCCCGGCGATGCGTGGTCTGCCGCGGGAGGGCACCCGGCCTCCCCAGCCACGCCGGGGCCGGCGCGGCTCCGTGCGGCACCAGGCCCGCCCCTACCCCGGTTCTCGGGCTGCGCCTTCTCGGGGGCACCGGGCGGTCGGGTGGACGGGAGCCGGCCGGGCTCCGTGCGAGGCCGGCGCTCCACGGGGCCGGGCGCGGCGGTCAGTCGCGCGGGGCGGGTGGGCGGCCGGTCAGCGCCGCCCACGCCGCGCGGACGGCGGCGGCCTCCTCGGGGGTGGCCGGCTCGGCCCGGTAGCGGGCGGCTTCGTAGTGGGCCGTGATCTGGGCGATCGCCGCGGCGTCGTCCGGGGCGTGCGCGGCCAGGCGGCGCGCGTACTCGGCCGGAGTGACGTCCGCGGGGCGCGGCAGGCCGGCGCGGGCGCCCCGCCGCAGCAGGCGGATGTAGGTCTCGCGGATGGCGAGGGTGTGGGCCCAGCGGGGATCGGCGCGCAGATGGGCGAGTGGGTCGCCCCGGGGACGGAGGCGCCGGGCGGCGCGCCGCAGCGGGCGGGCCAGCCCGCCGACCGCGTCCTCCCAGGCGAGGACCGACTCGCGCCGCTCCGCCACGGTGTCGCGCCAGCGGTGCCGGCGGCGGTGGGCGTAGCGGACCAGCGCCGAGCCGAGCAGCGCGAGCACGGCCCCGGCGATCAGGTAGCGCGCCGGGTCGGCGATGTGCAGCACCTCGCGCGCGACCCGGTCGAGCTGCGCCAGCGGGCTCGTGGCCCGCGGGAGCCGCTCCAGCAGCGGCAGGGTGCCGAAGCCGGTGCGCTCGAGCAGCCACAGCACCGGCGAGATCACGATGAAGGCGAGCAGCGCCACCAGCAGCACCAGCGCCCGCGCGGCCAGGCCGAGGCCCCAGAGGAGGGGGCCAAAGGCCGCGAGCAGCGCCTCCAGCAGGTGGCGGGAGACGAGGCCGGCGGCGAGCACGGCCACGAGCACGACGGCGGCGATCGGGAGGGCGAAGGTCGCCAGCCAGGGCGGGCCGAGCGGGGAGCCGCTGCGCAGTCCCTCCAGGCGGGAGCGCGCCAGGCTCACCGCCGCCAGCGCGGCGACGAAGTAGAGCACCACGGCGCTGGCCATGCGCTCGCGGATCGGCGACGCCGCGGGCGCCCCCAGCAGCACCAGCAGCAGCCCACCGGCCGCGGCCAGGGTGCCCCAGCGGAGCATCTGGTAGGTCGTCTCCAGCATCGGCTCGGCGCGGGTCCGCCCGCGCCACCAGGCGTAGGCGACGACGCCGACGATGGCCCACGGCGGGCGGATCGCGGGGTTCGGCCGGACGATGAGGCCGTCCAGCGCGCCGCGCAGCCAGCCGGTGGCGAGCCAGGGGGCGCTGGGGAAGGCGGCGACCTTGAGCGCCAGCAAGAGCGACGCGAGGAGGGCGAGCGCCAGCACCAGCTCGTAGCGGGCACCCCACACCCGCAGCGCGTCGAGCAGCCGCGGCACGACGTAGGCGAGCGCCAGCAGCAGCCCGATCAGCCAGCCCGGGAAGGGCGCGTAGGGCGGCGTGATCGCGGGCAGGAGGCCGCCGAGGTAGAGGTAGACGATGGCGCTCTCGGCCACCATCAGCGCCAGCGCGACCATCTCCTCGCGCCAGTCGATCCGACGGCGGAGGTCGTGGGCGATCGTTACCAGGCCGAGCGGATCGCGGGCGATCATGGCGCCGGCATCCCGAGGTCGATGGTGAGCGCGTAGCGGTGGTCGGGCGGCGACGGCCCCAGCAGGTTCTCCGGCAGGGTGTGGACCACCAGGCCGGGCAGCGGGGGCACCTCCAGGGGGCCGACGCAGACGAGGACGACCCGGTGCCCGGCGACGAGCAGCGCCGCCAGCTCGGTGGTCAGCGCCGGGGTCATGAGCGCCGCGACGACGACCACGGTGCTCCCCCAGGGGAAGCGGCCGGCCTCCTGGCGCAGCAGGCGGGTGAAGTTGGTCGCGGCGAGCGGCGTGAGCTTGGCCAGCCCCTCCAGGATGGCGGGGAGCTGCGCCGGACCGCGCCCGGCCGGGATCCGCAGCGTCTGGTCCGAGCCGGCCAGCACGCCGTTGGCGTACATCCCCACCAGGTAGCGCTGGTCGAGCGCGTAGGCCGCGATCGAGGCGGCCGCGACGATGGCGCTCTCGGCCCGCTGGTAGTCCACCCCCTCCCAGTAGCGCTCGAACGTGTCCAGGCAGAGGAAGACGCCGAGGTGCACCGCGACCATCGGCTCGAAGACCTTGACCTGCACCTCCTGCATCCGCGCCGTCGCCTTCCAGTGGATGAAGCGGAAGGAGTCCTCCGGGTGGTAGTCGCGCACCCCGATGGTGCGCGCCGGGTCGGTGAGCAGATGGTGGGGCACCCGCCGCTCGCCAAACGGGTGCAAGGCCGGCAGCCCGAGGTCGGTCAGGGGAACGACGCGGGGGTAGACGATGAAGCGGCACTGGTCGTCGAGCCGGACCTCGCGGGAGAAGAAGCCGAAGAGGTCGCCGGAGCGGAGGGTGATCGGGCCGAGGGTGTAGGCGCCGCGCTGGGGGCAATCGAGGTGGAAGGTCCAGGTCACCCGCTCGAACCAGCGGACCGCGGTCACGATGCGCAGCAGGGTCATCCCCGGGCGGGCGCTGGGGAGGGTCTCCCGCTCGCGCACCTTGACCCGGTCGGAGATCTGGTCCTCCACCGCGAGCCAGGGGAGCGGCAGCCAGGTGCGGTTGACCACGCTGGCGGTCAACTCGATGGTTTCGCCGGCGAAGACGCGCGTCGCCGAGAGGCTGCGCGTGTAGGCGACGCCCGCGAGGCTGACCCGGCTCCAGAGCCAGCTCCCGCCGGCAGTGGTGAGCGTCAGCAGCGCCAGGATGGCGAGCGCGGGCTGGCGGAGCGCCAGGCCGAGGAGCAAGAGCGCGGCCGCACCATAGAGCCAGATGGAGGTGAAGAAGTGGCTGCGCATGGCGTCGTGGCGCGTACTCCGTATTGCGTAGTGCGTAGTGCGTATTCCGTGTTGCGTGTCCCGTCATGCGTCAGGCGCCAGCCGGTCCGCCCGCCCGGCTCGCACACGGGAACTGAGAGACGCTCCAGCCGGCTTTGGCCGGCTTGGCTGGGTCACCCCGAGGCCCTCGCCGGCTCCCGGAGCAGCTCTCACCCCCAACTCCTCTCCCAGGATTGGGAGAGGGGAGACGAACGGAGCACGCATCACGCATCACGCAGTACGCAATACGCGATACGCCTCACACCTGCTCGACCGGCACGCCGATGGCGGCCAGCACCTCGTCGACGATCTGCCGGGCGTCGCGCCCGCGCAGGCGCGCCTCCGGGCTGAGGATCAGCCGATGGACCAGCACGGGCCGGCTCACCTCCTTGATGTCGTCGGGGAGCACGAAGCCACGCCCGCGCAGGGTCGCGAGCGCCTGCGCGGCGCGGAACAGGGCCAGGGTGCCGCGCGGGCTCACGCCGAGCGACACCGCCTCGTGCTGGCGGGTCGCCCGGGTGATCCCGGTGATGTAGCGGCGCAGGTCCTCGTCCACGTAGACGGTGCGGCACACGGCCGCGGCGGCGCGGAGGTCGTCCAGGGTCGCGACCGGCGCCAACTCGTCGAGCGGGTTGGTCGTCTGGTAGCGGACCAGCATCTCGGCTTCCTCCGCGTCGTCCGGGTAGCCGAGATCGATCCGCAGGAGGAAGCGGTCGAGCTGCGCCTCCGGCAGCGGGAAGGTCCCCTCCAGCTCGATCGGGTTCTGGGTGGCCAGCACGAGGAAGGGGCGCGGCAGCGGCATGGTGTCGCCCTCGACCGTCACCGTCCGCTCCTCCATCGCCTCGAGCAGGGCCGACTGGGTCCGCGGCGTGGCCCGGTTGATCTCGTCCGCGAGCAGGATGTTGGTGAAGACCGGCCCTGGCCGGAACTGGAACTCACCGCGCTGGGGGTTGTAGTAGGAGATCCCGCTGATGTCGGAGGGGAGCAGGTCGGGGGTGAACTGGATGCGCCGGAACTGACCCCCGATCGAGCGGGCCACGGCCCGCGCCAGGGTCGTCTTGCCGACCCCCGGGACATCCTCGATGAGGACGTGCCCCTCGCACAGGAGCGCGACCAGGACCAGCTCGGTCACGGCGGACTTGCCGACGATGACGCGGTCAACGTTGTCGATGATGCGGCGGCCCAGCGCCGCGACCTGGCCGACCACGCCAACCCTCCTGGTGATGTCCCCTCGTGCGCACTATATCATACGTGTGCGCGGACCCACGGCGACCGCGGACAGAAGGACAGGGAGACGCGAGTGCGGGAACGCCTGGAGCGCGCCATCGATCGGGTGGGGCGCTGGCTCGCGCGGCAGAGCGAGGTTCGCCGCGCGGCGGTGCTGGGGGTTGGGTTCGGCCTGCTCCTCTGCGTGGTCGTGCTCCTGGCCCTGGCCCTGCTCTTCACCATCGTCCCCCGCCTGCGGTGAGGGGGCGGTGAGTGTCCCCGGCGGCTTGTGCACCACGGACGGTGGCGGTCGATACGCCCCACTGGCGGCTGCGCATCTCCCGCCCCGGCGCGCCGCTGCGCTGACGACGAAAACCCCGCTGCGCGCGCAGCGGGGGTCGCTTCCTATCACTCGGGCGCCGAAGACTAACCCTGGCGCACCGCCTCGACCTCCAGCTCGATCTTGACCGTGTCGGCGACGACCACGCCGCCCGCCTCGATGGCCGCGTTCCAGTTCAGGCCGAAATCGAAGCGGTTGATGCTGGTGCTCGCGCTGATCCCGATCCGCATCCCGCCGTAGGCGTCGGGATGCGGGCCCGCGACGGTGGCGTCGAGCACGACCTCACGGGTGACGCCGCGAATGGTCAGGTCGCCGACGATCCGGTAGCGGTTGTCGCCGAGGGGCTCGATCTGGCGGCTCTTGAAGGTGATGGTCGGGTAGTGCTCGGCGTCGAAGAAGTCGGGCGAGCGCAGGTGGGCATCCCGATCCGCGTTGCGTGTGTCGATGCTGTTGACGTTGATGGTTACCTCGGCCGAGGCGGTGCTGGGGTCGGCCGGGTCGAGGTCGATGTGCCCGGAGAACTCGCCGAAGCGCCCCCGGACGGTGCTGACCATCATGTGCCGGACGGCGAAGCCGATCTCACTGTGGACGGGGTCGATGACCCAGCGTGCCCGCCCGGTGGCCGTCTGGGTTGCCTGAACCTGCGTCGACATAGTCCCTCCCTCGCTGCTAGTAACTACGCTTCCCGTAGTGACTATCCACATGGTATCATTGTGGCGACACGCTGTCAAGGGTGCCGCGCTGCTATACTGGGGCGGACAGATGGCGGCACCGAGGGAGCGGCATGAGATGGCGCGGACACGACAGAGCACCGCTTGCGCCTGTGCGGTCACGCGGGCGGCGAGACTCCTCGGTGATCACTGGACGCTGCTGATCCTGCGGGACCTGGGAGGCGGCTGCCGCCGCTTCCGCGAGCTGCAGGAGTCGACCGGGATGAGCCCGGGCGTCCTCTCCGGGCGGCTGCGCAGCCTGGAGGCGGCCGGCATGATCACGCGGCGGCAATACAGTGAGATCCCGCCGCGGGTGGAGTACACCTTGACCGAGAAGGGGCGCGCGGCGCTCCCGATCGTCGAGCAGCTCCGCGCCTACGGCGAGACCTGGCTGGTCGAGGACGATCTCCCGGACGAGTGCGACGCAGCCGGCGCGTAGGCCGGCCGGCGCCGGTCAGCCTCCGACGTCGTTCGCCAGGTGGTGGGCGATGATCTGGGCCTGGAGCGCGTGGTCGGAGTGCTCGCGCGCCAGGCGCTCCGCGCGGGCCTCATCGCGCGCCGCGATGGCCTCGTAGATGGCGCGGTGCTCGGCCACGGCCGCGGCCAGCCGCCCGGGCGCGTTGAACTCGTGCAGCCCGAGCGAGCCATGCGAGTCGAAGAGGAGTGAGATCAGCGCCGGCAGGCGGCCGTGCGGGGAGCCGCCCCGCAGCAGGCGGTGGAACTGCCGGCTCATCTCGGAGACCAGCTCCAGGTCGTCGCTGGCGAGGGCGCGCTCCATGCGCTCGACCGCCTCGCGCAGCGCCTCGAGTTCGGCGCCGCGCATGCGCTGCGCCGCGCGCCGCGCGGCCAACCCCTCCAGCGCCCCGCGGATCTCATAGATATCGACCAGGTCGTCGAGGGTGATGGCGGGCACCACCAGTCCCCGGCGCGGCACGTTCTCGACCAGGCGCTCGGCCTCGAGCCGCCGCAGCGCCTCGCGCACCGGCGTGCGGCTCATGTCGAGCGCGGCCGCCAGGTCCACCTCGATGAGGCGGTCGCCCGGCCGCAGGAGCCCGGTGCGGAGGGCATCGCGAATGGTCCAGTAGGCGATCTCCGTCGCCGCGCCGCGCCGCGCGTGGCGCTCGCGCAGCGCGACCAGGCCCGCCCGCAGCCCGTCACCCGTGTCCGCCACTCCGCACCTCACTCCCCGTCGTGCTCCGGCCTGCTGCCCCCAATGGTATCGCATCGCGCCCGGCCCGGTGCCCACCCGCATGCACTTGTATGCATTAACATGCACGCGCATGCATGCTAGATTGGGCCCGACTTCAGTCGTCACGTGGCACCGACATGCTGTCCGCCGACCGAGAGGGGGGCGTGTGCACGAGCAGCAACGCTCGTTCCCGTTCTACCGCTTCCGGGGAACCCACCGGGAGATCGGCCGCCAGTTCGGCGAGGCCTGCGCCGAGCTGATCCACCGGCACCGCGATCTCGCGCAGGCGCGCCTGCAGGCGCGGCACGGGATCTCGCCCGCGCAGGCCAGCGCCGCCGCGGCACGGTACCGTGCCGCGGTGCTGCGCGAGGCGCCGTTCTTCGACGAGGAGATCCAGGGCATCGCCGAGGGCGCGGGCCTCTCCCTGGGCGAGGCATACCTGCTCCAGCTCCGCGCCGAGCTGGCCGTGACGCCCGAGCCCGGCGTCGCCGGCGAGCCGGCGGACGAGTGCACCACCTTCGCCGCCCTGGCCGGGGCGACCGCCGACGGCGTGCCGATCATCGGGCAGAACGCCGACCTGCCGGCCTTCTACCGGGAGATCGGCGTCGTCGTCGAGCTGGTGCCCGACGACGCCCCGGCGGTGCTGATGCTGACGCCCGCCGGGCAGGTCTCCTACATCGGGATCAACGACCGGGGGATGGGCGTCTTCGCCAACTACGTCACCTGCGACGGCTGGCGCGTCGGCTTCCCGCGCTACCTCCTCTCCCGCCTCGCCCTGACCCAGGAGACGGTCGACGACGCCATCGCGCGCATCACCCGCGTCCACCGGGCCTCCTCCCGCAACCTCATCATGCTCGACCGGCACGGGAACGCGGCGGACCTGGAGACGACGCCGACGCGCGCCGCGCGCCTCGACCCCGACGACGGCCTGCTGGTGCACGCGAACCACTACGTCGCCCCCGAGCTGCTCGACGCCGAGCGCTCGACGGGGCGGCCCCTGGCGAACTCCCGGGCGCGCCACGCGCAGATGGCGCGCCTGCTCCGGGCCCGGCGGGGGCAGCTCAGCGTCGCGGTGATGCAGGAGATCCTGCGCAGTCGGGAGGGGTGGCCCGACGCGCTCTGCCGGTGGCCCGAGGATGATGCGGAGTCGGACGTCATGACGTTCGCGTCGGTCATCGCCCGGCCGACGCGGGGGGAGATCTGGGTCGCGGTCGGCCCGCCCGACCAGCATCCGTATCAGCGCTACGCCTTCGGCCAGGCCTGAGCGACCCGCTGGCAGAGACCGCCGGCAGCCGTGCCCGGCGGCGCGATGGGGCCCCGCGCCGCGCGGGGCGCCCGGAAGGAGGAGGTGGGATGGACGCACGGGGACTGGGCCACGCCCAGCGACTGGCGCACCTGGCGATGGCCGGGCGCCTCAGCCGGCGCGAGCTGCTGCGCCGCGGGGCGGCGCTGGGACTCTCGGCCCCGGCGCTCATGACCCTGGTGGCGGCCTGCGGCGGCGGGGAGGACGGCCAGCCGACCCCGGCGGCCGGCAACGCCGGGGCGACGCCCGGGAGCGGGTCCGGAACGCCGGCGAGCGGCGCGGGCACGTCGGGGAGCGGGTCGAGCGGCGGGCCGAAGAAGGGCGGCCGGGCGGTCATCGCCCTGATCCAGGAGCCGGGCCAGATGAGCGAGTTCTTCAACAGCCAGTCCGGCTCGTTCCTGTCCGTGCTCGTCGTGGAGCCGCTCTTCATCCCCGACGCCAACGGCGAGTACCAGCCGGTGCTGGCCGCCGCGGTGCCGACGATCGAGAACGGCGGGATCTCGGCGGACTCGCTGACGATCACCTACAAGCTCAAGGAGGGGATCACCTGGTCCGACGGCGAGCCGTTCACCGCCGCGGACATCGTCTTCACCTTCGAGGTCTACCAGAACCCCGAGAGCACCCCGCTGCTCCCCGCCGCCTACGACAAGATCGAGTCGGTCCGGGCGATCGACCCGCTCACCGTCGAGGTGAAGATGAAGGAGATCAACCCCGGCTACCTCGACCTCTGGCAGACGGTCCTGCCGAAGCACAAGTTCGACTCGACCGCGGTCACCCAGGAGCACCCGCTGGCCCGCCTCCCGCTCGGCACGGGGCCGTTCGTCTTCAAGGAGTGGAAGACGGGCGACCAGATCATCCTCGAGCGCAACCCGAACTACCGTGATCCGGAGAAGCCCTACCTCGACGGCATCACCATCAAGGTCTCGCCGGAGAAGGAGGCCACCATCGCCGCCTTCATCGCCCGGGAGTACGACTACGTCTACTTCATCGTGACCGGCGACCTGCCGGCCCTGACCCAGGCGGAGCAGGAGGGGAAGCCGGTCCACGTCGAGCTGTTCGACGGCGGTGCGAGCGTCGAGTGGCTCTGGCTCAACCTCTCCGACGGCGGCGACCCGACCAAGCCGCACCCGGTCCTCGGCGACCCGGCGATCCGCGAGGCGATGGACTACGGCATCGACCGCCAGGCGATCATCGACGAGATCCTCGGCGGCTTCGGCTCGCTCACCGGCTCGTTCATCTACGCCGGCTGGGCCGCCCTCGACCGCCCGGCCACGCCGTACGACCCGGACAAGGCCAACGAGATCCTCGACGCCGCGGGCTGGCAGCGGGGGGCCGACGACATCCGCGAGAAGAACGGCGTCCGCGCCAGCCTGCGCTTCCAGACGATCGCCGGTGACCAGACGCGCGAGCTGTATCAGCAGCTCATCCAGCAGAACATGAAGGACATCGGCATCGAGCTGAGGATCGAGAACGTGCCGTCCAACACCATCTTCGGGAGCTGGCAGGAGGGCGGCCTGCTGGCGCGCGGCAACTACGACATCGTCATGAGCCGCGACGGCTACGAGGTCGATCCCGCCGACTGGGCCGCCATCTTCACCGCCGACTCGATCCCGAGCGAGGCGAACCCCGGCGGGTTCACCTACTCCCACTGGCGGAACGCCGAGTTCGACGCGGCCATCGAGGAGGCGGGCGCGACGCTCGATCAGGAGGCCCGCAAGCGGGCCTATGCGCGGGCGGCCGAGATCTTCGCCCGGGAGCGCCCGGCGCTGCCGCTCTACCAGTCGGCCGCGGCGGACGCCTGGAGCACCCGGCTCAAGGGGCAGCGCACCGACTACTTCAACCCGCGCGGCACGCTCTACAGCGCCGCGGACTGGTACATCGAGGAGTAGGCGCGGCCCGCGTTCCCCGGCCCGCCCCGCGCGGGGCGGGCCGGGCCGGGCGCCCCCACGGTTCGTTCGACCGAGCCCGAGCGAGTGAGGTGATGAGCCACTACGTCATCCGGCGCGTGCTCCAGGCGATCCCGATGCTCATCGGCATCAGCGTGATCGTCTTCGTCCTGCTCCAGATGACCCCGGGGGGCCCGCTGGCCGTTGTCGAGAACCCCGGGGGGTCGGGGCGCGTGACGCAGGAGCAGCTCGAGCGGCTGCGGGCCCGGTACGGGCTCGACGACCCGCTCTACGTCCGCTACCTGCGCTGGGCGGGCGACCTGGTCCGCGGCGACTGGGGCACCTCGTTCAACACCGGCCAGCCGGTGCTGACCATGATCTGGGAGCGGGTCCCAACGACCCTGCTGGTGACCGGCCTGGCCTTCCTGGTCGCGCTCGCGCTGGCCTTCCCGATCGGCATCGTCTCGGCAGCCCGCCAGTACTCGCTGTTCGACTACCTGGCGACCTCCGCCGCCTTCCTCGGCATCGCGGTGCCGAGCTTCTGGCTCGCCCTGATGTTCCTGTATGTGTTCACCTTCACGCTGGACTGGCTGCCGGCGGTGGGGCTGTCCGACCCGCGCCAGCAGCACGACGGGTTGGCCGCCGTCGTCGATCGGGCGCAGCACCTGATCATGCCGGTCAGCGTGCTGGCCCTGGTGTCGACCGCCAGCCTGACCCGCTACGTGCGGGCGGCGATGCTCGACGTCCTCGGTCAGGACTACATGCGCACCGCCCGGGCGAAGGGGCTCGCCGAGCAGGCGGTGATCACGGTGCACGCGCTGAAGAACGCCGCCATCCCGATCGTGACGATCCTGGCGCTGGAGATCCCGGACCTCTTCATCGGGTCGGTGATCGTCGAGTCCATCTTCGCCATCTCCGGGATGGGGCGGCTCTTCGTCGAGTCCGCCGACCTGCGCGACTACCCGGTCCTGATGGGGATCCTGCTGATCGCCTCGTTCCTCGTCATCCTGTTCAACCTGATCGCCGACATCCTCTACAGCCGGCTCGACCCGCGGATTCGGTACCGATGAGCAAGCTGGTCAAACACACCGACGACGCATCGCTGGCCGCCGCCCTTCCCCTGCGGCCGGTCGGCGCCGCCGACCTCGGGCACGCGGCGCCACGGTCGCGCTGGTCGGACACCTGGCGCCAGTTCCGGCGGCACCGGCTGGCCCTCGTCAGTCTCGCGGTGCTCGCCCTGATGGGCCTGGCCGTGATCGTCGGTCCGGCGCTGCTGCCCTACGACCCGGAGCGGATCGACTTCGCCGCGAAGAGTCAGCCGCCCAGCCTGGCGCACCCGATGGGCACCGACGAGCTGGGCCGCGACCAACTGGTGCGCGTGCTCGACGGGGGCCGCATCTCCCTCGCCGTCGCCCTGGCGGTGGTGGTGGTGGCGATGACGGTCGGGGTCACCGTCGGCGCCGTCGCCGGGTACGCCGGCGGGGTGGTCGACAACGCCTTGATGCGCCTGGTCGACGTGTTCTACTCGATGCCCGGACTGTTCGTGATCATTCTCGTCGTCACGCTGGTCGGCCCGCGCTTCGCGACGATCGTGCTGGTGCTCGGGCTGCTCCGCTGGATGACCACCGCCCGGCTGGTCCGGGGGACCTTCCTGTCGCTCCGGGAGAAGGAGTTCGTCGAGGCGGCCCGGGCGGTGGGCGCGGGCCACGCGCGCATCGTGGTGCGGCACCTGCTGCCGAACACCATGAGCCCGGTGATCGTCGCCGCGACGCTCGGCATCGCGGGCGCCATCCTGACCGAGTCGGCGCTGTCGTTCCTCGGGGTCGGCTTCCAGCCGCCGCAGGCGACCTGGGGCCGGATGCTCCAGGAGGCGCAGCGGACCGTGGTCAACGATGGCCAGTGGTGGCGCGGGTTCTTCCCCGGCTTGATGATCTTCCTCACGATCCTGGCGGTCAACTTCGTCGGCGATGGGCTGCGCGACGCGCTCGACCCGCGCCGCGTGGGACGCTAGGACCGCTACGCGAAAGGAGCACGATCGCACGATGACCGAGACTGCGCCCGCGCGCCAGTACCAGAAGGTGGGCTTCGGCCTCGGGCCGACCGCCTTCTATGCCTGCCAGTTCGACCAGCGCTTCTCGTTCTGCCTCTACGTGCCGACCTCGTACCGCGCCGATCGCACCGCGCCCTACCCCCTCGTCGTCATCGTCCACGGCACCAACCGGCCGGCGATGGAGTACCGCGACCGCTTCGCAGCCTTCGCCGAGCGGCACGAGTGCGTCGTGCTGGCCCCGCTCTTCCCCTGCGGCATCTACGAGCCGCACGAGATCCACAACTACAAGTTCATCGCGTGGCACGACATTCGCTTCGATCAGGTGCTGCTGGCCATGGTGGACGAGGTCGCCGCGGTCTACCACGTGGATCGCGCGCGCTTCCTGCTCCACGGCTTCTCGGGCGGCGGGCAGTTCGCGCACCGCTTCTTCTACCTCCACCCGGAGCGCCTGCGGGCGGTCTCGATCGGCGCCCCCGGCGTGGTGACGCTGCTCGATGAGGAGCGCGACTGGTGGGTCGGTGTCCGCAACCTGGAGGCGGTGTTCGGGCGCTCGCTCGACTACGCGGCGATGCGCCAGGTGGCGGTGCAGATGGTGATCGGGGGCGACGACGTCGACAACTGGGACATCATCATGACGCCCGACAGCCCGCTGTGGCGCGCCTACTGGATGCCGGGCGCGAACGACGCCGGGCAGACGCGGGTCGAGCGCCTTGCGGCGCTGCGGGCGAGCTTCGAGCGGGCCGGCATCGCCGTGCGCTACGATGTCGTGCCCGGCGTCGCCCACGAGGGCTTCAAGGTCATCGGGGCGGTGCAGGACTTCTTCGGCCAGGTGCTCGCCGCCGAGCGCGCCGGGGCGGCCTGAGCGCCCGGGACGCCACCCCCTGCGCACCGGCCCGATCTTCGGCTAGAGTTGTGCGGAGGTCTTCGACCGGCGGGGCGCCGGTCGGAGCCGACGCGCAGCGCGGGGCGCGGCGTCCCGCCCGCCGGCGCCGGTCGGCGCCGGGGGCCGCGGCCCCGCCGCAGGCGCCAGGACATCGGCCACCCTACGAGGGAGACATCCATGGCGAAGAGTTCCGTGCTCGGCTACCCCCGCATCGGCAAGCGCCGCGAGTTGAAGCGCGCCGTCGAAGCCTACTGGGCCGGCACGCTCGGCGCGGCGGAGCTCGCCGCCGCCGGGCGCGACATCCGCCGCGCCAACTGGGAGACGCAACGCGCCGCCGGCATCGACCTCATCCCCTGCAACGACTTCAGCTACTACGATCAGGTGCTCGACACCGTCTGCCTGACCGGCCTCGTCCCGGCACGCTTCGGCCAGCCGGGGGATGTGGTGGACCTGCCCACCTACTTCGCCATGGCGCGCGGCGCGACCGATACCCCGGCGCTGGAGCTGACCAAGTGGTTCGACACCAACTACCACTACCTGGTGCCGGAGTTCGATGCCGGCCCGCCGCGGCTGGCCAGCACGAAGCCGTTCGACGAGCTGGCCGAGGCCACGGCCGTGCTGGGGCGGGCGGCCAAGCCGGTGCTGATCGGCCCGGTCTCCTTCCTGCTCCTCGGCAAGCACCACACCAGGTCGCTGGCCGACCACCTGCGCGACCTGCTGCCGGTCTACGCCGAGGTGCTCGCGCGCCTGGCCGCGGGCGGCGCCGAGTGGGTGCAGATCGACGAGCCGACGCTGGTGCAGGACCGCACGCCGGAGGAGCTGGCACTCTACCGGGAGGCGTACACCTACCTCGGCAATCTGCCGGACCGGCCGCGGCTCATGCTCCAGACCTACTTCGAGGCGCTGGACGGCAACTGGGACACGGTCGTCGGGCTGCCGGTCGAGGGGATCGGGCTCGACTTCGTGCGCGAGGTCCGGCCGCCGACGAACCTGGACCTGGTGAACCGCCACGGTTTCCCGGCCGACAAGGTGCTCGGCGCGGGGGTGGTCAACGGACGGAACATCTGGCGGACCAACCTGGTGTCGGCCTTCTCGACGCTGGAGCAGCTCGCCCAGCGGGTCGATCCGGACCGGATCTGGGTGCAGCCCTCCTGCTCGCTGCTCCACCTGCCCTACGACGTGGACCTGGAGACGGCGCTCGCCCCGGAGATCAAGCAGTTGCTGGCCTTCGCCGAGCAGCGGCTGGAGGAGCTCGTGGTGCTCACCCGCGGGCTGAACGAGGGACGCAGCGCGATCCAGGACGCGCTCGAGGCCGACGCCGCCCTGTTCCAGGCCGCGCTCGACTCCGACCGCATCCACCACGCCCCGACGCGCCAGCGGGTGGCCGCGCTGACCGAGCGGGACTTCCAGCGCTCGGCGCCCTTCGCGGAGCGGATCACGGCGCAGCAGGAGCACCTGCGCCTGCCGCGCTACCCCACCACCACGATCGGCAGCTTCCCGCAGACGCCCGAGGTGCGGGCGACCCGCGCCAAGTGGCGGAAGGGCCACCTCAGCGACGCGGAGTACCAGGCGTTCATCCGCACGCAGATCGCCGAGGTGATCCGCCGCCAGGAGGCCATCGGGCTGGATGTGCTGGTCCACGGCGAGTTCGAGCGGACCGACATGGTGGAGTACTTCGCCGCCCAACTGGCCGGCTTCGCCGTCACCGAGCACGGCTGGGTGCAGTCGTACGGCAGCCGGGCCGTCCGCCCGCCGATCATCTACGGCAACGTCTACCGCCCGGCACCGATGACGGTGGAGATCATCCGCTACGCGCAGTCGCTGACCGACAAGCCGGTGAAGGGGATGCTGACCGGCCCGGTGACGATCCTGAACTGGTCCTTCCCGCGGGAGGACCTGCCGCGCCGGGAGATCGCCTTCCAGATCGCGCTGGCCCTGCGGGACGAGGTGCAGGACCTGGAAGCGGCGGGCATCCGCGTCATCCAGATCGACGAGCCGGCCCTGCGCGAGGGGCTCCCGCTGCGGCGCGAGGACTGGCAGGAGTACCTCGACTGGGCGGTGCGCGCCTTCCGGCTGGCCTCCTCGGGCGTGGCCGACCGCACGCAGATCCACTCGCACATGTGCTACAGCGAGTTCAACGACATCATCGACGCGATCGAGGCCCTGGACGCCGATGTGATCTCGATCGAGAATAGCCGGAGCAACGCGGAGCTCCTGCAAGCCTTCACCGACCACCGCTACAGCCGGCACATCGGGCCCGGCGTCTACGACGTCCACTCGGCCCGCGTGCCGAGCACGGCGGAGATCGTGGCGCTGCTGGAGCGGGCCAGCCAGGTGCTCGACCCGAGTCAGATCTGGGTCAACCCGGACTGCGGGCTGAAGACCCGCGGCAACGCCGAGGTCTGGCCGTCGCTGGAGCACATGGTGGAGGCGGCGCGCGCCATGCGGGCGCGCATGGCGTAGGGGTAGGGGAGGGCCGCATGCCCTCCCGCGCCATCCCGGGCGACGCCGGGCGGGGGCTCGGGTCGACAAGCCCCGCCCCTACCGGGCGGCGCGACGGCCGCGTGTGGTAGGGGAGGGCCTGGTGCCCTCCCGCCGTTGTTCCTCTCAGGGGGCGCGAGCGGGGCATCGCTCCCGGCTCCCCCGTGGAGGCGGGGCCCGCGGGCGGTCAGGGGCAGCACGCGAGGAGGCGGCAGCGATGCGGCAGGTGGCGGCGAGCCGGCTGCGGGGCTTCGGGACGTCGGTCTTCAGCGAGATGAGCCGGCTGGCGGTCGAGCACGAGGCGATCAACCTGGGGCAGGGCTTCCCCGACTTCCCCGGGCCGGACCTGGCGAAGGAGGCGGCCGCGGCCGCGATCCAGGCGGATCTGAACCAGTACGCCCCGAGCCACGGCCTGCCCCGCCTCCGCCGCGCCATCGCCGCGACCTTCGCGCACACCTACGGCCGCGCGGTCGACCCGGAGCATGAGGTGACCGTGACCTCCGGCGCGACCGAGGCCCTGCTGGCGACGCTGCTGGCCGTGCTGGAGCCGGGCGACGAGGTCATCCTGATCGAGCCGTTCTACGACGCCTACCCGGCGCAGGTGACCTTCGCTGGCGGGGTGCCCCGCTACGTGCCGCTCCAGGCGCCCGACTGGTCGCTGGACCTGGACGCGCTGGCGGCCGCGATCGGCCCGCGCACGCGCGCCCTCGTCATCAACACCCCGCACAACCCGACGGGCAAGGTCTTCAGCCGCGCCGAGCTGGAGGGCCTCGCCGCGCTCTGCCGGGAGCACGACCTCATCGCCATCAGCGACGAGGTCTACGACCGGATCATCTTCGACGACGCCGTGCACGTGCCCCTGGCGACGCTGCCGGGGATGTGGGAGCGGACCGTCACCCTCAACTCCACCGGCAAGACCTTCAGCATGACCGGCTGGAAGGTCGGCTACGCCATCGCCGCGCCGGCGCTGACCCGGGCGCTGCGGACGACGCACCAGTTCATCACCTTCGCCACCGCGACGCCGCTCCAGGAGGCCATGGCGGTGGCGCTGGAGTACGCGCTCGCCAGCGACTACTACGCCCGGCTGGCGGCGACCTACACCGACCTGCGCGACCGCCTGCGCCAGGCGCTGGAGGCCGCCGGGCTGCCGGTGCTGCCCTGCCGGGGCAGCTACTTCCTGCTGGCCGACATCGCCGGGCTGGGGTTCGACAGCGATGTCGCGTTCTGCCGCTTCCTGACGGCCGAGGTGGGCGTGGCCGCCATCCCGCCCTCGGCCTTCTACGCCGATCCGGCGCGCGCGCCGCTGCTGGCCCGCTTCTGCTTCGCCAAGCGGCCGGAGACGATCGCCGCGGCGGCCGACCGACTCGCCGCGCTGGCGAGCCTCCGCCGGCACTGAGCCCGGCGCGCACCCGCGCGCGAGCGGCGCGCCGACAAACGGCACCCGAAACGCCATTCGTGCCGGCAGGTCATAGGTCCACTTGCACAGGAGATGCAGCCTGCCGCACACTTAGGCCCACACCGGGCCGGGCGGGCGCGTCCCGGCGGGGAGCGTGGCATTGAGCATGCTGGGCTCCCGCGCGGAGACCGTCTCGTCGTCGGCATCGGATCGTCACCCACGAACGACGCCCCCGCCTCCTGCCACGATGAGGGAGGGGAAGAGGCTCCGAGATCCGGCACACCCGCGTACACGCAGAGGGGGGTGGTCGTGGATCGCATCGCTTCTCGTCAGGCGAGGCGTCGCCGTGACGATATCCTCCTCGGCGCGGCCGCGCTCCTGCTCTTGCTGATCGGGACGACCTGGACCGCGCGGGCGATGACGGCCGGCGGGCCCCGGCCGCAAGTCCCGGCGCGCGATCCGAACTCGGTCGTGCCGGCGCCGTTCAGGGGGGACATGGCCTGGAGCGAGGAGCGGAGCTGGCACTGGGTCACCCTCGCCTTCGTGGGAGACAACACCACGGTAGGGCAACCGGTGTCGCCCGCCTACTATGTCGCGACCCGCGTCCGCACGCTCGGCGAGAACGCGCCGTGCGCCGACTGCGTGCCGGTGGGGGAGGGCCGGGAAGGCCCGCCGCGGATCATGGGCGGACCGGATAACCCTGCCCTCGCGCCCGCCTATCGTCAGCTCAGCAACGGCGCGCGCACCCGCCGGCCGGATGGGTCCTGGCCGAGCGGGGCCTGGTACCTGAACTACAGCCCGCTCAGCCAGACCTTCTTCGCCTGGACGTGGATCCCCGACGAGGCCGCGTCGCCGGCCGGGCTCACGTTCATCCCGACTGCGCGCGGGTCCGGCACCCGCGTGTTCCCCCTCCTCGGGCGCTACACGCTGAGCCAGGGCTTTGGCTGCGTGCCCCACAACCCGGGCTACGCGACGCTCTCCATCTGCCCGGCCGACCGGCCCAGCTTCCACAACGGGATCGACCTGGCCGCGGCCGCCGGGACGCCGATCGTCGCCGCGGCGGCGGGCACCGTCATCCGGGTGGGGTTTGACGCGAGCGAGCCGGGGGCGAACTCGGTCATCGTCATCGAGCACAGCGGTGAGAATGCCGGCTACCGCACCGAGTACCTCCACTGGGAGCGCGCCTTCGTCAAGCCGGGAGACCGCGTCGTGGCCGGCCAGGTGATCGCCCAGGTCGGCTCGGTGGGCTACGCGACCGGCCCGCACCTGCACTTCGCGGTCCGGGACGACGCGGGCCGCGCCATCGACCCGCTGGGCTGGCTGGCCGGGGCCGTGGTGGTGGCCGTCGGCAGCGGGCAGGTGCTGACGGAGGCGCCGGCCAGCGTGCTCCAGTGGGTGGTGCTGATGCAGGCGGCCGCCGAGCGCTACGGCGTGCCGCTGGCGTTCATCGCGGCGATCATCACGGTCGAGTCGGGCGGCAACCCGGAGGCGGTCTCGGCGGCCGGCGCCCAGGGGCTGATGCAGGTGATGCCGGAGAACCTGCTGCGCCTCGGAGTGCCGCAGGATCGCTGGCGCGACCCGGCGGCCAACATCGACGCCGGCGTGCGCATGATCGCGGAGCGCCTGGCGCGCGGGTTGTCGCTGGCGGAGGTAGCGGGCAGGTACTTCGGGCAGGGGTGCGACATCTACGGGACCTGTACCGAGCACTACGTGGCCAAGGTGATGGCCTGGTACGCGTACTACACGGCCCTGTTCGCGGGCGAGGATGCCACGCTGCCGCTCCTCGTCGCGGCGCCGAGCCCCGCGCCCGGCAACCCGCCGGTGCAGGCGCCGGCCCCACCCAGGAAAGCGCAAAAGAGAGCCGGATACGGTTGGAGGCCCGTTCCGGATGGACAAGCTGCATTGATGCGCAAGTCCAGCACGCCGCTCGCCGGCGATGGCGAAGGGCGACGGTTCACGCGCCAGGAGGCGAGCTTGTGCAGCGCCTGCGCCAGATGGAGCCGGCATGTGCGGCTACCACGCCGCGCGCTCGGCGCTGCGCGCAGGCTGGTGAGGCTAAGGGGCGTCGCCGCGTCGGCGGCCTCGAGGCCGGGCGCCGCGGGCGGCGGCGCTCGCCCGGGCACCGGACCCGGCAGGCGGCAGGAGCCGCGTCAGCGGTGGTCCGTGACGCCGACCTGCTGGCACATCGACAGGACGGGACAGGTCGAGCAGCGCGGCCGCCGCGTGGTGCAGATGTGCTTGCCGAACGGCACGAGCAGCCGGTTGATCTCGATCCAGTACCGCCGGGGAAGTTGCGCCTCCAGCGCCGCGGTGGTCTGCTCCGGGGTCCGGGTCCGGACGTAGCCCCAGCGGTTGGTCACGCGGTGGACGTGCACGTCCACGCTGACCCAGGGCTGGCCGCAGGCGATCGCGAGCGCCAGATGGGCACACTTCGGGCCGACCCCGGTGAAGGCCAGCAGCACGTCTCGATCGCAGGGGAGCGTGCCGCCGTAGCGCTCGACCGTCGCCGCGGCGATGGCCTGAATCTGCCGGGCCTTCGGCTCGGCGAAGGAGACCGGGGCGATGAGGGCTTGCAGGTCCTCCACCGGGAGCGCGGCCATCGCGTCGGGCGTGGGGGCGGCTGCGAAGAGGCGGCGCGCGGTCGGCAGCGTCACCTCGTCGTAGGTGCGGATCGACAGGATGCAGCCCACTACCTGCTCAAACAGCGAGCGGTGGCCCTCATCGGCCAGGGCGAACATGGCCGCGGGCGGGTAGTCGCGGACCGCCTCGCGGACGCGCGCGAGGGCCAGGTCGATGTCGAACGCCTCCTTCATGAGCGCGCCTCCGATGCCCGCCGTGGACGACGCTATCGCAGGGGACGCGCCAGGGCCCTGGGGGTGGCTGGCGTCGTCCCGGGCCGGCGCTCCGCTCACCGGCCGGGGGACGGACCCACCCGCGGCGCTCGCGCGCGGCGTCGAGCCATTTCGTGATCCCGATGTGCACAGGGTTGGTGGGAGGCCTGTCTGCGGGCGCTCGGCGCCTCCCTCGGCCGCCGGCATTGCCGCAGCGGTTCGTGCGACAGCATTCGGCCTTGTGCCCTCCCGGTGTTGCCCAGTTTCTCCGCATGATCTGCGTCGGTGTCACCGGGCGCCTCCGGGCGGGGACAAGTCCCGCCCGTATCAGCGTGGCGGTGAGGGGGCAGCGCCGCGCTCAGCCGATACTGACGGCGAGCTTGCCGACGTGGGGTGCGGCGAAGTCGGCCAGTGCCTGCGCTACCTCTTCCAGCCGGTAGTTGCGCCAGATCGGGACGTGCAGCCGGCCGGCGACGACCTCCTCGGCGAGGTGGGCCAGCACCTCCGGCGTTGGGGTGGCCATGACGCTGGTGGCCTGTACATCCTGGCGACCGAGTTGGTCCGGCCCTAGGCCCACGGGGGATGCAAACCGACCGCCCGGCGCCAGCAGGTCGGCCAGCGCCCGACCGTCTCCCGCGGGGTGGATGACTGCGTCCACACCCTGGGGGCTGATGGCGCGGACCTGCGCGGCGATGTCGCCGGTGTAGTCGACCGTATGGGCCGCTCCCAGGTCGCGCACGAAGTCGGCTTCTTCCCCCAGCCGGACGGTGGCGATGACTCGTGCACCCCGGGCCACGGCGAGTTGCACCGCAAGGGCGCCGACCCCGCCGGTCGCCCCGGAGATCAGCACGGTGTCGCTGGCGGTGGGTGCCACCGCCTCGATGGACTGGAGCGCGGCGGTGCCGGCCAGGCCGAGCGCGCCAGCGGCGGCGGTGTCGAGCCCCGTTGGGATCGAGGCGACGCCGAAGCCTTTCCGTGACGGTGACGTACTCAGCGAACGCGCCGTCACGCAGCACGGGCTTCATCACCACCCCAAACACCGGGGCGCCGATGGCCAAGCGGGATGCTCCCGGACCAACTGCCTCGACCGTGCCGGCGAAGTCCTTGCCGAGGATGACCGGGAAGCGGTGCTCCATCATGCCCTTCATGTGCCCGGCGGCGACGGCCAGGTCGAAGCCATTGACTGAAGACGCCTGGACGCGCACCAGGATCGCGCCTTCCCCCGGCTCGGGGACTGGCAGCTCATGAAGCGCCGGAGCGGCCCCGAAATCGGATATCGCGATCGCGCGCATCGGGTTCCTCCTCCTTGAACCGCCACATAAATGGGGAATGAACCCCACTTATGCCAATCTATCACGGCCGGGGACGGCCGTCCGTTGCCGGTGTACACTCAAGGCCATGAGCCGATCGCTTGTGTCCGACTCCCATGAGGCGCGTCCATCGCTTCGGGCGGATGCCGCGCGGAACCGCCGGCGCATCGTGGACGCGGCGCGGGCCGTGTTCGCGGAGCGCGGGGTTAACGCGCCGCTGGACGAGATCGCCCGACGTGCTGGGGTGGGCAACGCCACGCTCTACCGCCACTTCCCCACGCGCGACGCCCTGGTCGCCGCAGCTTTCAAGGACCGCCTGGCCGAGTACGCCAGCGCCGCGGCGGAGGCGCTACAATCCCCTGACCCCTGGGAAGGCTTCGGCCGGTATGTGGAGCGGGTCTGCGCGATGCAGGCGGCCGACCACGGTGCCTGCGACGTCCTGACCATGACGTTCCCAACCGCCGGGGGGCTGGAGGAGCTGCGCGACCGAGCCTTCCGCGACTTTGTCGAACTGGGTCGGCGTGCCCAAGCCGCTGGTCAACTCCGGGCCGACTTCGTGCCCGAGGACTTTGTCCTGCTGCTGATGGCGAACGCGGGCGTCGTGCGCGGGACGCGGGAGGCTGCCCCATCCGCGTGGAAGCGGTTCGTCGGCCTCGTGCTCGATGGGTGCCGCGCGACCAGTGCACAACCGCTGCCACCCGCTCCGACACCTGCCCAGGTGTACCGGACCATGCGCCGCCTGAGCCGGCGTGGGTCAGGGTGACGCGGTGGCGCAGCGCGAACGTTTCGGGGCGTGCGCACCGGTGGGGTGTCCGGCTCCTCAATGTGGCGGGCCCATCTCGGCCGCGCGGGAGCGCACCGATGACCGGCGGCTCAGCGCGGAAGCCGATCGTTCGAGAGAAGCAGGCGACACATGATCTCGCCTCAGCGGGGCGACGCCGCTCAGGCGATGAGTTCCCGCTGCGTCGCGAGCTCGGGATCGAGGATTTCTGCGACCCAGGGCGAGCGCGGGTCGGACGCATGACCGGCAGCGTTCTCGTCCCTCCCAACTCAGCGCGCCAGGTGCTCTGAGCCTGGCCGCTCTCGCGCAGCGCGCCCGGCCGTCGGCGCCGCCAGGCCGAAGACCAGGCCCCGCGCGCCATCGACGCGCACCTGCGGGCCGTCGACGAGGCGGGTGCCATCGCCAGTGGCCATCACCGCCGGGTTGCCGTTCTCGCGCGCCACGATGGCCGCGTGCGAGACAGCCGCACCGGTATCGACCACAAGCGCCGCTGCCAGCTCGAAGAGCGGGGTCCAGGCGGGATTGGTGTAGGGGGCGACGAGCACCTCCCCGGGCGGAGCTTGCCGAACTCCGTGCTACCGCGGACGACACACACGGGCCCCTCCGCCACGCCGGGGCTGCCGGGGATTCCACGCAGCAGCGCATCCCTAGCATCCGTCGTCTCCGCGCGTCCAAGCAGTCGCGGATCTACCAGCGGCACGCTCTCCAGCTCCGCATACGTGGCCTTGCGCCGCGCCACCAGTTCGCGCAGCTCTCCGACGAGCGGCGGTGGCGGGGGCCACGCTCCGTCTATCCGTTCGAGCTCGCCCAGCTTGAGGTAGAAGACATCCGGGGCGGCATCGAGCACGCCGGTGTCGACGAGGCGCCGGCCGAGCTCGAGCACCGTCCGCCGCAGAACGGGCAGAACCAGCGTCAGGTAGAACCGGGTGTCCTCGCGGATCTGGTGAAACCAGGGGGCATCGTCCAGGAGCCTGACGAAGGCGGACCGCAGGGGCGGCAACCGCAGCAGTGGGTGGGTCAGGAGTTCGTCCCGCGCCACCGCCCAGGCGGGCCGCTGCGGCCGGCGCTTCGGCGGCGTCCGGGCGAGCCCCTGCAGCATGCCGAGCACGACCTCCGGCGCGTCTCTCCAGGTCGGATGCGAGACCTGGAGGGTGCCCCCTACCTCGCGGTGGCCGTACTCGTCCAAGAAGCTGCGCAGCTCGGCCAGGACGGCACGGCCCGACGGATGCGCCTCCAGGGCCGTCCACAGCGCAGCGGGCTCGTGGCGGGCAAAGGTATCAGCCAGAGTCGGATCGGACCGAATACGCGCTGCCAACGCCTCGAGCGCCCGGTTTGCGTCCAGTGTTCGGGTTTCGAGGCCGGCGAAGAGGATCGTGCCGAAACGGTCCCTGGCCCCAAGCAGGCTGAGCAGGAGGCGGAGTGCGCCGACGGCGGGCAGCCTCGGCAGCTGGTAGCGCATCCGCAGTTGCCCGACCAGGAGCGGGATGGCAAGCGCCTGGTGCACCGTCTCGTTCACACCGGCCCACGAGAGCGCACCTAAGTCCTTCGTTTCCAGCGCGCGGGCCCGCGCCTGCACCTCGGCCAGGAGGGGGTCGCTCCGCCAGCGGGCGGGATCAAAGCGACGGGCGAGCCGCAGCAGCCGGAGCGGCGCCAGGAGGAGGCCCGGGGTCACGCGGTAGGGCAACCGTCCGGTGAAGCGGACGACGACGCCCTCCTCCTCGACGAACATTCGGTCGAAGTGGACTGCCAGGCCGAGCGGCCGCAAGATCGGCCGAAGCAGCGAGGACGAAAAGTAATCGAACCCCCAGATGGTTGCCTCCAGTGGGTAGGGCCGGGCGGGCAGCAGCTCCGCGACAAGGCGGGCCATCTGTCGCTGCGCCCTGCCCGCGCGCGGCGGCGGCTCCGGCAGGGCGGTGATCGGTCGGGCCTGGAGGATGAACACCTCACCACCAGCCCATGCCCACTCGACATCCTGCGGCGCGCCGAAGTGCCGCTCGATGGCCACGCCAAGCTCCGCGAGCTGGCGCAGCGCCTGGTCGGGCAACGCCCGCGAGGACGCGGCCGCGACTGGGGGCGAGACGCGCTCGGTCCCCCTCCCGCGCGCGGGCGCACCACAACCTCCCGCCGCCCCAGGCGGCGCTCCACGACGCGCCACCCCCACCGCCCACACCAACGCCGCCGCAGGACGACGTGGTCGGGGGTGACGAGGCCGGCGACGACCGCCTCGCCGAGCCCGGGACTGGCATCAATCACGATCTCGTCCCGTGCGCCCGTGACCGGGTTGGCGGTGAACAGCACTCCCGCGGTCTCCGCCGGCACCAGGCGCTGGGCGATGACCGCCAGCTTCACCGTGCGCTGGTTGATGCCCAGGCGGTCGCGATAGGCGATGGCGCGGTCGGTCCAGAGGGATGCCCAGCAGCGCTGCACGGCGTCCAGCAGCGCCGCCGCGCCCTGCACATTCAGGAACGTGTCCTGCTGGCCGGCGAACGCCGCCTCCGGCAGGTCTTCGGCCGTCGCGCTCGAGCGGACCGCCACCGCGCCCTGACCGAGCTGCTCATAGGCGACCAGGATCTCCCGCTCGATCTCGGGCGGGATCGGCGCCGCCTCGAAGGCCGCCCGGATGGCGGTCCCGTCATCCCCGCGCAGCGCTCGGGCGATCGCTTTGTCCAGGCCGCTGTGCGCCACAAAGCGGTCGTAGGCCGCCGTGGTCACGACGAAGCCGTCCGGGACCGGGAAGCCAGCCCGCACCAACTCGCCCAGGTTGGCCCCTTTGCCGCCGGCCGCCGGCAGATCACGCCGCCCGAGCGCCCAGAGTGGCCGCACCAGCGGCGGGGCACCCGCACTGGCTCGCCTTCCCGCCCGGGCGTGCTCCCGATTCATCCCCGACCCTCCGCGGGTGTCGATGGACCTCACCCCCTGGTGGCACCCGCGCTGCAGCGGGATCGGTGCCACCGGCTTCCACGGCATCGTCTTCCGGCATTCCCGCTCGAAGGAGGGCCTCGTCCTCGAGCCCGCGCTAGATGGGCACCGCGTTCTCGCTGTGGCGGTGGCCGAGCGACTCGCGGGGGACGCGGTGGTGGACGTGCTCCCGCACGTGACGAGTCATGACGCGGCAGCGCGGAAAAGAAAAGAGCCGACCGGCTCCTACCTGTCCGGACGGCTGGGCACGGATCTACGTGGCTCCCCGAGAAGGATTCGAACCTTCAACCTTGCGGTTAACAGCCGCCTGCTCTACCGTTGAGCTATCGGGGAACGTCCCGCCGTATTGCCGCAGAGGAGTGTAGCACGGACGCGGGCTGGGTGCAAGGCGCGACGGCCCGGCGGGCCCGTCTTGGGCTGGGTATCGCCCTGCTTCGTGCAACTCCGCACAAATGCCGAGGCGCGTGTTAGAATGATCGCCCGCCCGAACTCCGAACGGGCGCGCGCTGGTTTTCCCGATGCGAGCGGCGACCGGAGGAGGTACCGGTTGAGACAGGCCGAGCTCCCGGGACAGTGGGGTGCGCTTCCCGCGCATCAGCGCTATGTCATCGGCGTGGAGATCGCCGGCCGGGGTCAGCGCGTGGTGGTGGCGGAGCCGTCCGGCCGGATCGTGGCGGAGGCCCGGTCGATCGACGCCTCGGCGCCGGCTCCCGTGGTGGTGGACACGGTGAAGAGCCTGATCGACCAGGCCTGTCGAACGGCTGGCGCCGACCTGAGCGAGATCGCGCGCATCGGCATCGCCTTCGGTGGACCGGTGGACCCCGACCGTGGGGTGACCCTCCTGTCGCATCGCGCCCCCGGGTTTGAGCAGTTCCCGCTCGTCAACCTTCTGGAAGAGTTGGTTGGCATCCCGAGCGTGCTGGAGAATGACGCCCGCGCGGCGGCGGTCGGCGAGGCGACCTACGGGGCCGCGCGCGGCTGCGCCGACGTGGTCTACGTCCACCTGGGCACCGGCGTCGGCGGCGGCATCATCGTGGACGGCCAACTGGTGCATGGCGGCAGCGGGACGGCGGGTGAGATCGGGCACATGGTGGTCTCGACCGGCGGACCGATCTGCTCGTGCGGCAAGCCAGGGCACCTGGAGGCGTATGCCGCTGCGCCGGCGATCATCGAAGGGTTCCGGGAGCGGCTGAGGCGGGCACGGCCGGAGGCGGTCGAGGCGTGGTCGCGCCCCCGCGCGATCACGGTGCGCTCGATCTTCGAGCAGGCGCAGGCGGGCGACGAGATTGCGCGGGAGGTCGTCACGGAGACGGTTCGCGTGCTCGGCTTGGCAATCGCCAATCTAATCACGGTGCTGAATCCGGCGGCGGTCATCGTCGGCGGCTCCGTGGCTGAGGTGGGCGCGCCGCTGATGGATCCGCTCGGGGCGCGCGTGCGCCAGTATTCCTACCCGGCGTCGGTGCGCCGCCTGCGACTGGCCACCGCCGAGTTCCGTGGGGACTCGGCGATCCTCGGTGCGGTGGCGCTCGCCCTGCGGGCGGCCGCGAGCGGGTGAGGGGCTGCGCGGCGTGCTCGCGCGTTGCCCGATCCCGTCCCCCACATGTACACTTTGACGAAGGGGCCTCGACGATGGGAGGGATCGGCATGTCGAGCATGCGCCTTAGCGATGAGCATCTCACCTATCTCTTGTTCTTGCTCCGGAATTCGTCCAAACCGATGACGACCGACGACCTCGTCCGTGCGCTCCGGGAGCGATTGAGCCGCTGAGGCGCGCGGACCTCCCAGGCATCGACGCGAGGAGAGTGGATCCGGCATGCAGACGGCAGAGGTAGCTTCCAACCCGCAGTTCGCAGGGACCGACGACGAGCAGCGGATGGCAGCGGAGATCTTCCAGGCGCTCCGCGCGATGGGGAGACTGTTCCCCCGCTCGGCGCCGATCCGAGGGCCGCTCGCCGCGCTTGCCGAGTACTACGCCGCGCGTCACACGGAGCGCTCCGCCGAGGAGTGGAGCGCGGAGATCGACCGTGTCCTCTCCATGAACCCCGCGGTGTTCCATCGGGAGGAGAGCGACGACCGCGTCGTCTTCTCGACGACCGCGGAGGGGCGAGCGCCGACGTTCGAGCCCGAGGTCGATGAGGCGCACATGCTTAAGCGGCGCTTCCAGGAGCCCGTCCCGCTCCCGGAGCAGCCCGCCGCCTTCGAGCCGCGCCGTCGGCCGGAGGTTGTCGCGGACGAAGTCCCGGGCGAGCCGGTCGGGGCCGTGACCGCGGAGGCCGAGCCCGCAGCGGAGCAGGAGCCGGCCGCGGTTGCGCCCGAGCCCACAGCGGAGCAGGAGCCGGCCGCGGTTGCGCCCGAGCCTGAGGTGGTCTCGGTAGCGGCCGAGGCGCTGTCCGACGAGGCGCTTGCCGCGCTGGATGATGCGGCGCTGGCCGACCTCATTCGGCGGGAGCTACGGCAGGACCTATCGGTTGCCAACTTCGGCGACCTGTGGATGGCGGAGGAGAAGGTTCCGCGCCTCAGCCGCGGTGAGCTACGGCGCATCCGCGAGTATCTGCTGGAGCGGGGCGAGCCGCTGGCGGACGACACCCTGGCCCAGGACGCGCTGGGCGCCTCGCCGTCGGCGAGCGACTACGAGCTGACGCGCTTCGCGCTCAACTTCCGCCTCCTGCGGGAGCATCGTGAGTTTGAGTTCGTCGGCACGCCGGACCAGCGCCTCTGGACCACGACGGGTCTCCCCACCATCGGCACGACCAAGCGCAAGGCGAGCGAGATCGGCAGCGACTATCGCTTCCTTCTCGACTACGCCGGGCAGGTGGTCGAGCGCGCCGAGCCGGTGGCGGAGCACGTGCTCACGTTCTATGAGTACAACCTGGGCGTGCTGCCCTACGACGCCACCTTCGCCTCCCTATTCCCGCCGCCGATGGTCCCCGACCAGCGCGCCGCGGTGCTCGTCTTCGAGTCGCCGCAGACGTTCGAGACCTTCCTGGTCGAGCTGCGGTACCCGACCGCGAACCGCGGTGGCTACCTGGCCGGGTTCGAGCGGTTCTTCAGCGAGAACCTCGTCCCGGGGGCGCTGATCACGATTGAGCGTAATGGGAACAGCGGGCGGTACCTGATCGAGTACCTGCCGGTGTCGGGCGAAGACCGGAAGCTCCTCTACCTCGACGAGAAGAAGGGGCGGTACGTCTTCCGGCCGACGACCTTCTACTGCGCTACCCAGGAGAACATGCTGCTCACGGAGAACCGCTTCCCGCGGCTGGCCAACCAGGCGCCGCTGGAAGAGCGCATCCGGCGCCGGCCGGAGGAGGTGCTCGCCGTGACCTTCGAGCGGATCGGCGAGGCCGACGGGGGGCGGTACATGGCAATGCTCGATGACCTGCTCGCCGTGGCGAACATCGAGCGGCCGATGACGGCTGAGCTCATCCGCGACATCGTTCGATCGCCGGAGCATCCGCAGTTCACTGAAGATCCAGACGTGGAAGATGTCTTCTACTATCAACCGAGCACGACTGACTGATCCTGGCGACGAGCGCATCCTCCAGCGACTGAAGGCCATCGCGGAGGGCCAGCGCTCCGCCAGCGCCGTCGCGGAGCTCTCCGATGTGAGTAGGGGGACGGCCGGGCGGATCCGCAGCGCCTGGCCGGAGATGCCGCTGGAGGCACGCCGCTACCTGGTGCGGCAGATGGTCGACCTGGCGGAGACCAACCTGGGGCTGAACTTCTGCCGCATCCTGCGGATCGCCCTGGAAGATCCCGACCCCGAGGTCCGGGCGGTGGCGGTCTCCGGCCTGTGGGAGGACCAGAGCACCACCTGCCTCGACGACCTGCTCGCGCTCCTGGCGCAAGAGCGGGAGCCGGCCGTCCTCGAGGCCATCGCGGCGGCACTGGGGCAGTTCGCCTACCTGGCGAGCATCGACGAACTCGACGCGACCCGCGCGGCGCAGGTGCGGGCGGCGCTGATCGGGCTTCTCCACTCCGAGGCGGCGGTGTGGGTCCGGCGACGGGCGCTGGAGTCGCTCGCGTGGTGGGCGGATGACCCCGAGGTGCACGATGAGATCGCGGCGGCCTATGCCTCCGACGACCGGGAGATGCGCGTGAGCGCGCTCTTCGGCATGGGCCGGAGCCTCGATCAGCGTTGGCTGCCGACGGTGCTGGCCGAGATGGAGAACGACGACCCCGAGTTCCGCTACGAGGCAGCCAAGGCTGCTGGCGAGCTGGGCGATCCCCAGGCAGTCGATCCCCTGTTGAGTCTGCTCGGCGATGAAGACCGCGAGGTGCAGACGGCGGCGATCGGGGCACTGGGGCAGATTGGCGGGCGAACCGCGATCAACGCGCTCCGGCGCCTGAGCCGGGATGAAGACGCCGTCGTGCGGGAGGCTGCCGAGGACGCGCTGGCCCAGGCGCTGTATGCTACCGATCCCCTGCGGCCGCACCTATGACCCATCGGCCGATTGATCCGGGCCGAGCGGGTGCCGTGACGGCGCGCATCGTCGATGATGCGGCGTCCTGGGACGCGGTGGTGGCCGAGTTAGGCGGCCATCTGCTCCAGGGCTGGCGCTGGGGCGCCTTCAAGTCGCGCCACGGCTGGCAGCCGCGTCGCCTGCTCCTGTCGCAGCACGGCACGGCGGTGGCCGCCGCGCAGATGCTGCTTCGAACCGCGGGGCCGGTTCGGATAGCCTACGTGCCGCGTGGGCCGATGGGGCGCGACCTCGACGATCCGGTGCTCGCGGCCACGGTCACCACCGCGCTGGATCACTGGGCCCGGCGCGAGCGCGCGATGGTCCTTTTCATTGAGCCAGACCGCCCCTGGTCCGGCGCGCTGCGCGCCGGCTCGCTCGGCTGGCAGCCGAGCGACCTGGAGTTCCAGCCGCAGCGCACGATCAAGGTCCGCGTCGACCGGTCCGACGACGAGCTCCTCAACGCCATGCGCCCCAAGACCCGGTACAACATCCGGCTGGCGCGGCGACGCGGCGTGTCGACCCGGATCGGCACCCTGGACGACATCCCGCGCTTCTATCGCCTGCTCACCGAGACCGGCCAACGTGACAAGTTCGGCATTCACCGCGTTGAATACTATCGGGACGTCCTCACCACCTTCGGTGACGACGCGGCCCTGATCCTGGCGGAGGTGGATGGCGATCCCGCGGCGGCGATCATCGTGGTGCGTCAGGGGCAGGAGGCGATCTATCTGTACGGCGCGTCGGCGGGCCGGCACCAGCGACACATGCCGTCCTACCTGCTACAGTTCGCGGCCATGCAGTGGGCCCGGGCGGCGGGGTGTCGGGTCTACGACCTGTGGGGGATCCCGCCCAAGGACGAGCCGCCGCCCGACGTGGCGGAGCCCCGCGACACGGTCAATGTACGCGCCGGGCTGTGGGGCGTCTACCGCTTCAAGCAAGGGTTCGGGGGCGAAGTTGTCAGCTACCCGGGCGTCGTCGA
Organism: Sphaerobacter sp.; assembly: GCA_029961075.1. Lineage (GTDB taxonomy): Bacteria > Chloroflexota > Chloroflexia > Thermomicrobiales > Thermomicrobiaceae > Sphaerobacter. The sequence goes on along the minus strand of JASBVL010000090.1, from coordinate 26,874 downwards.
GCGCTCCTCTCTGCCCGCGCTGGTGCGCGTGTGGCGCAGGTTTGGACCAGGAACCAGATGAGACCTATCAGCTTCGCTGACCTGCTGCGCGGGGTGCCGGTCGTCCGCTGCGACGGCGACCCGGCGCTGCCGATCACGGATGTCTGCTACGACTCGCGGCTGGCGCGGCCGGGCAGCCTCTTCGTGGCCCTCCGCGGCGGCTACACCGACGGGCACCGGTATCTGCAGGATGCCCGCGCCCGCGGCGCCGTGGCGGCGCTCGTCGAGGCGTGGGAGCCGGCGCTGGCCGAGTACCCGGCGGCCGCGGCGGTGCCGGACACCCGGGCGGCGCTGCCGCAGGTGGCGCTGAACTTCTTCCAGCACCCAGCCGACGCGCTCGGCATGATCGGCATCACCGGCACCGACGGGAAGACGACGACCTCCTACCTGGTGGATGCGCTGCTCCGCTCGGCGGGGTTGCGCACCGGTTTGATCGGCACGATCGCCGTGCGGGTGGGCGACGAGATCGTCGATCATGACGCGCGTCAGACGACGCCCGAGTCGCTGGACGTGCAGCGTCTGCTGGCCCGGATGCGGGATGCCGACGTGGATTGGGCTATCCTGGAGGCCACCTCGCACGGGCTCGCGCTCCACCGACTCGACGGGTGCCCGTTCGACGTGGCCGTGGTCACCAACATCACCCACGAGCACCTCGAGTTCCACGGCTCGATCGCGGCCTACCGCCAGGCCAAGGCGCGGCTGCTGGAGCGTGTCGCGGCCCGCCCGGCGCGGCCCTACGCAACCGGTGTGGTCCTGAACCGGGACGACGAGGGGGTGCGATCGATCGCCGCGGCGGCCGGGGCTGCGCCCATTCTCTGGTTCAGCAGCCGCGGGAACGCGGCCGACCTGCGGGCGGAGGACGTGCGCCTCTCAGCCAGCGGGACGTCGTTCCGCCTGATCACCCCCGCGGGCGACGCGACCGTGCACCTGAACCTCATCGGTGGCTTCAACGTGGACAATGCGCTGGCCGCCGCGGGTGTGGGGCACCTGCTGGGCCTCAGCCCGGATGTGATCGCGCGGGGACTGGCGTCGCTGCCGGGCGTCCCGGGGCGGATGCGGCGCCTGGACCTCGGGCAGCCCTTCACCGTGATCGTGGACTACGCGCACACGCCCGATTCCCTGGAGAAGGCGCTGCGGTTGATCCGCTCGCTGGTGCCGGGGCGGATCATCGCGGTCTTCGGCAGCGCGGGCGAGCGCGACCGGACCAAGCGCCCGCTCCAGGGAGCCGTCGCCGCGCGGCTGGCCGACTTCTCGGTCTTCACCTCCGAAGATCCACGCTTTGAAGACCCGGACGCGATCATTGCCGAGATCGCGGCCGGCGCGCGCGAGGCCGGGGCGGTCGAGGGCCGGGACTACATCTGCGTCGAGGACCGCCGCGCCGCGATCCGCGCGGCGATCGAGCGCGCCGCGCCGGGCGATGCGATCCTGCTCGCCGGCAAAGGCCATGAACGCTGTATTATCTACGGGGCCGAGCGGCGGACCTGGGATGAAGCCGAGGAGGCCGCCCTGGCGCTGCGTGAGCGTGGCTACGGCCTGAGCGATGCCGCGGGAAAAGGCGAGCCATGATGATGCGAACCTGGCGTCCGGTCGTGTGGCTGGGACCGATCCTCCTCCTGGTGCTGGGGATCGTCGGTGCCGCCTGCGGTGCGCCCGATCCGCTCCTGGACGGGCGGGCTGCGCCCGGCGCGCCGCCGCGCGGGCGGATCCTCTACGTGAAGAATGGCGACGTCCACGTCTGGGACGGCGATTCCACCAGGATCACGGACGTCGGCGATGCGTCGTACCCGCGCTGGTCGGGCGACGGGACCCGCTTCGTGTTCGTGCGCACCGGCGATGCTTTCTCTGATCTGTACGTCGCCAGCGCCGACGGCAGCGGGATGGAGCAACTGACCTACCACCAGCCACCCCTCCAGCCCGGCACCCAGGCGTACGTCGCCCAGGCGATGTGGGCGCTCGACCCGGTCTGGTCCCGCACCGGCGATGCGATCGCGTTCGTGAGCGACCGTAACTCGGTCAAGAACGCCCTGTGGCTCATCCCATTATTGGGGGCGGACCCGGTCCCGGTCTCCCAGTCCACGATCAGCGGTGAGAACGTCGAGCATCCGGACTTCTCCCCGGATGGCTCGCAGATCGTCTTCGCTCAGCGCACCACCGGCGAGAGCGACCTGCAGCGCTGGACGCAGCTCTGGAAGGTGGACCTCAATACCGGCGCGCTCGAGCCGCTCGTCCAAAGTGAGCAGGGCGCCTACGCGCCCGCCTGGTCGCCGGATGGCCGCTGGATCGCCTACGTTGGGCGAACCGGGACCGCGAACGACATCTGGGTGGTGCCGGCGGACGGCGGCACGCCGATCCAGTTGACCCACCTGGGCGATGTCGCGTCCCCGGCGTGGTCGCCCGACGGGACCTACCTGGCGTTCTTCCGCGCGGATGGCGCGTCGTTCAAGGCCGTGGCGGCTCCCTTCCGCGTCGGCGCGGACGGCGTACCGGCGTTGGGCAATCCCGAGACCCTGTTCAAGGACGACGGCATCGACGCCGTCTCCGGCATGTCCTGGGCGCCCTAGTCCGCCCCGCGGCCGCCTGAGCCCAGCGGGTGTGCCGACCCCAGTTTTCCGTTCACGCGCCGTGAGCGACCCTGCCCAACCCTGATGGTGTTGTGGGGCGGCGGGCCCAGAACGGGCCCACCGCATCAGATGGGCCGGTTGGCCGGGATATCGTAGGTCTGGCGCCAGGGACGCAGTTGCTCGAACACGGCGCTGGCGGTGAGCACGTCCGCGTCGGCATACCGCCGGCCGATGATCTGCATCCCCACCGGTAGCCGCCCGTCGACCAGCCCGGCCGGGATCGATGCGGCCGGGTGACCCGTGAAGTTGACCAGATACGTCATGCACCAGCCGATGAGCGGGTCGACCGGTACGCCGTTGATCGCGGAGGGGCCCACCGTGTTGCCGTCGTCTGCGTTCTCGACCGGCAGGCAGGCGAGGGTGGGGGTGACGAGCAGATCGTACTGCTGGAGCACGCCCTGGATAGCGTCGTACACCTCGGTCCGCATCTCCAGGTCGCGAACGTAGTCGACCGCCGTCAGGCGGTAGCCCTCCTCGATCCAGCGGAGATACTCCGGGGGGAAGTCGTCGCGATGATCCCGCAGCAGGTCGATCCCGGCGCGCTTCATCCCCTCGAACAGGGCGACGTTGATGGGGATGATCTGGCGACACCAGAGATCGCTCAGCTCACGCTGATCGCGGGTGATCCCCACCCGCACCTCGTCGACCTCGGCCCCTGCGTCAGCGAAGGCCGTGACGGCGTCGCTCACGACCGCCTGAACCCGCGCGTCCACCGGGTAGACATCGAAGTCGGGGCTGTACGCGATCTTCCAACCCGTGATCGATCGCCGGAGGGCAGCGGTGAAGTCGACCTGCTGGTCCAGGCTGAACGGGTCGCGCGCGTCGTAGCCGGCGAGCACGTTCAGGGCGAGGGCCGCGTCTTCGACCGTGCGGGTCAGCGGCCCCTCGAAGAGGAACGGCATGGTGCCGCCGAACGCGTTGGGTCGGCTGACGTAGGGTACCCGGCCGAACGATGGCTTGTAGCCGTACACGCCGCACCAGGCGGCCGGGATCCGGATCGACCCGCCGCCATCGGTGCCCTCGGCGAGCGGTAGGAGCCCATCGGCCACGGCCGCGGCGCTGCCCCCCGAGGACCCGCCGCTGTTTCGCGACAGGTCGAACGGGTTGCGGGTCGGACCGAAGAGATAGTTGTCGCAGGTGCCGCGGAAGCCCATGATCGGGCTGTTCGTCTTGCCCAGCAGGATGGCGCCGGCCCGTTCCATCCGCTCGGCGTAGACGCAGTACGAGTCCGCCACGTAGTCCTTGAAGGCACGCACCCCGCCGAAGGTGCTCACCCAGCCGGGGCGGAAGTCGAACAGGTCCTTGATCGCCGTGGGGACGCCGTGGAGCGGCCCCAGGTCCTCGCCGGCCACTACCGCTCGCTCGGCTTCCCTGGCGCGCTGCCGGGCGAGGTTGAAGCCGAAGTAGACGAAGGCATTGAGGCTGGGGTTGCGCTCCTCGATGCGCTGGATGAAGGCGTCGACGACCTCAACCGGCGACAGGTCCCGGCGCCTGATGCGCGCCGCCAGCTCGGCGGCGCTGACGTAGGCGAGTTCGTCACGCGTGGCCCGACCCTCGGACGCCATGGTGCCCGTGCCTCCCTCGTCGCATGTCGATCGTGCCGATGATGCCAGCATAGGAGGCGGGCAGTGGCCTGTCAACGAGGCGGCCGGGCCGACGCCGGCGAGCTAGGCGCCCGCCGGCTTCGGCAGCTTGAGCGCGATGTGGAGCTCGTCGAGCTGGGCCTGGTCGATGGGGGAGGGCGCCCCCAGCATCAGGTCCTGCGCGCTCTGGTTCTTCGGAAAGGCGATCACCTCGCGGATGTTCTCCTCCCCGGCCAGGATCATGACGACGCGGTCGATGCCCGGCGCGATCCCGCCGTGGGGCGGCGCGCCGTACTCGAACGCGCGCAAGAGGTGCCCGAAGCGGCGCTCGATCTCCGCGTCGTCGTAGCCCATCAGCTCGAAGATCTTGTTCTGCACGTCCCGGCGGTGGATGCGGATGCTCCCGCTGCCCAGCTCGTAGCCATCGAGGACGATGTCGTAGGCCTTGGCGCGGGCGCGCCCGGGGTCGCTCTCGAGGATGTCCAGGTCCTCGTCCATGGGCGAGGTGAAGGGGTGGTGCGCCGCCTCCCAGCGGCGGTGCTCCTCGTCCCACTCGAAGAACGGCATCTCGGTGATCCAGCAGAAGGCATGGACCCCGGTGTTGACGAGCCCCAGCGCGTGGCCGAGCGAGACGCGCAGGCGGCCGAGGACGTTGGCGGCGACGGGCGCCTGATCCGCCACCAGGAGCATCAGGTCGCCGGGGCCCGCGCCGAGTCGCTCGGCCATGCCAGCGATCTCGTCCGGTGAGAGGAACTTGGCCACGGGCGAGCGGGGCGTCAGCTCGCCGCCGTCGCCGGCCTGGAGGCCGATCCAGACCAGCCCCTTGGCGCCGAAGGTACGCGCCTGCTCGGTCACCTGATCGACCTGGCTGCGGCTGATGTCGGCCTGTCCCGGCACCGCGATGCCGCGCACCACGCCGCCGGACTGGACCGTGTTGGCAAAGACGCCGAACGCGCTCTGGGCGACGATGTCCGTCACGTCGCCGATCTCCATCCCGAAGCGCAGGTCCGGCTTGTCCGAGCCGTAGCGGAGCATCGCCTCGGCGTAGGTCAGCCGCGGGAAGGGCTTCTGGAGGATCGGCTTCGAGGCCAGCTTCTCAAACAGCGCCGTGAACAGGCCCTCGGTGAGTGCCATGACGTCCTCCGTGTCGACGAAGGACATCTCCAGGTCGAGCTGGGTGAACTCGGGCTGGCGGTCGGCGCGCTGGTCTTCGTCGCGGAAGCAGCGGGCGATCTGGTAGTACCGATCCATCCCCGCGACCATGAGCAGTTGCTTGAGCTGCTGGGGCGACTGGGGCAGCGCGTAGAAGTGCCCGGGGTGGATGCGGCTGGGCACGACATAGTCGCGCGCGCCCTCCGGCGTGCTCTTCACCAGGTGCGGGGTCTCGATCTCAATGAAGTCCCGCGCATCCAGGTAGTCGCGGATGAACTTCACGACGCGATGCCGGAGGATCAGGTTGCGCTGCATGCGCTCCCGCCGCAGGTCGAGGTAGCGGAACTCCAGCCGGAGCGTCTCATCCACCTCGGTGTCCTCGTTGATGTAGAACGGCGGCGTCTTGGCCGGGTTGAGGACCTCGATCTGCTCCGCCTGGACCTCGATGGCCCCGGTCGCCATCGCCGGGTTCTCGGTACCGGCCGGGCGGGCCGTGACCGTGCCGGTGACCGACAGGACGTACTCATTGCGCACCGTCTCGGCGACCCGGTGAGACTCGGGCGAGTGCTGTGGATTGGCGACGACCTGGGTGATGCCGTAGCGATCCCGCAGGTCGAGGAAGATCAACCCGCCGTGGTCGCGTCGGCGGTTCACCCAGCCCTTGAGCGTCACGGTGCGGCCAATGTGCTCGGGCCGCAGCTCTCCACAGGTGGAGTAGCGGCGCTGCCCGGCACGCTCGTGGATCTCACCCGAGTCGGTCATGCGGATCGCGCTCCCTTCTGAGAAATGCTCGTGCCTGGCAGATCGCGCACGGAGATCCCCAGGCGAGCGTCTACGGTCGGTTATTCTCGGTGCCGATCGTCGCGCCTCGGGTCGCGGCCTCAAGCTGCCGCGTTCGCTCGCGGAGCACCTGCTCGGCGTCGACCCCTGCCTCGGTAGCGGCCAGCACGATCGCCATGAGCGCGTCGGCGATGGTGCTGGCGACCGATGCCCCCGGCTCGGCGGCGCGGGGTGACCAGCCAGCCGGCGTGGCCGCGACGTCGCTCGGGAGACAGCCCAGCCGCCGCGCCCGGCGCACCACCGTCTGGGCGCGCATCAGCGCCGGAAGCGCCTCCGGGATCCGACCGAGGGGGTGGGCGTCATCGCTCTCGCCCCGCTCGGCGCGCTCCGCCCGCTTGATCCGGTCCCAGTTCTCCAGCACCTCGTGGGCGGTCGCGGCCGGCGTCGCGCCGAAGACGTGCGGGTGGCGGCGCACGAGCTTGGCCGCCAGGTCGCTGTGGACATCCTCCAGCGTGAAGGTGTCGGCCTCCTCGGCGATCTGCGCGTGGAGGTAGACCTGGAGCAGCAGGTCGCCCAGCTCCTCCCGCAGCGCGGCCGGGTCGTCGCGCTCGATCGCGTCCACCACCTCATAGACCTCTTCGATGGCGGCCTGCACCAGCGAGCGATGCGTCTGCTCGCGGTCCCAGGGGCAGCCGCCGGGCGCCCGGAGCCGCGCGACGATCTGCTGCAGCGCATCCGATGTCCGGCCGCTGCGGACGGGCGAGACGGGCTCGACGTAGAGGGCCACCGCGTCCTCCGGGGCGCTCGTCCAGTCGGCCAGCGTCGCTGCCCGCGTCGCGAGCTCGCCCGGTCCGGCGGGGGCGACGATGCGCAGGGCGGCGTCGGCGGGGTAGATGCGTGCCAGCACGCGGCGCGCGAGGTCGATGACCAGCGCGGGCGCCGAGTGCAACAGCAGCAGCGGCCGCAGCGGTGAGAGGGCGTCGGCGCCGCCGCCGCAGGGGGCACGCTCGGCCACCATGGCCAGGTCCAGCGCGTCGATCACCTGGAGTCCCGGCGCGAGCGCGGCGGGCGGCAAGACTTGAGCCGCCGCATCCACCAGGCTGCCCCCGGGCACGGCCTGCACGTCGATGCCCGCCTCGCCAGCGCGGGCGAGCAGCGCCGCCACCGTGGCATCACCCACCAGCGGATTGCCCGGCACCGCGTAGACCACCGGGCGCTCTGCGGCCGCGTCGACGAGCGTGGTGACCCAGGCATCAATCGTCGCCGCGATCGACTCGCCGTCGCGCAGGCGCTCGGCGAACGCCGGCCGCGCCGCCAACGTGGGCTCCTGGTGCACCGTCGGGTGGTGCCGCGTGCGCAGGTAGACCTCGCCGGCCGCGAGCGCCGCGCGCGCCGTCGGGCTGAGGGCGGTCCAGTCGCCGGCGCCGAGGCCGACCAGGGTGAGCCCAGGCATTGGGCTGCTACTCCCGTCCCGGGGCGCGGCCGTTGCTGTCACCCCCCAGGCTAAGCACGGCGAGGAAGGCCTCCTGCGGGATCTCGACGCTCCCGACCATCTTCATGCGGGCCTTCCCCTCTTTCTGCTTCTCCAACAGCTTGCGCTTGCGGGTGACGTCGCCGCCGTAGCACTTGGCCAGCACGTTCTTCCGCATGGCGCGGATCGTCTCCCGGGCGATGACGCGGCTGCCGATCGAGGCCTGCACCGGCACGTCGAAGAGCTGGCGCGGGATCAGCTTGCGCAGCGACTCGACCAGACTTCGGCCGCGCTCGTACGCCGAGTCGCGGTGGGTGATCAACGACAGCGCGTCGACCGGCTGCCCGTTGACCAGGATGTCGAGCTTGACCAGGTCGGATGGCCGCATGCCGGCAAGCTGATAGTCGAGGCTGGCGTACCCCTGCGTGCGCGACTTGAGCTGGTCGTAGAAGTCGACGATCAACTCCGCCAGCGGCATGCCGAAGTGGAGCTGGACGCGATCCTCATCGAGGTACTGCATGTCGACGAACTCACCGCGCCGGTTGGTGACCAGCTCCATGATCGCGCCGATGTAGCGCGAGGGCGCCATGATGGTCACGTTCACCCACGGCTCGCGGATCTCCTCGATCTCGCCCGGCGACGGCATGGCGGAGGGGTTGTCGATGTGGATCACCGAGCCGTCGCGCTTGACCACCTCGTACTCGACGCTCGGCGCCGTGGCGAGCAGGTCCAGCTTGTACTCCCGCTCCAGCCGTTCCTGGATGATCTCCATGTGGAGCAGGCCCAAGAAGCCACAGCGGAAGCCGAAGCCGAGGGCATCAGACGACTCCGGCTCGTACACCAGCGAGGCGTCGTTGAGCTTGAGGCGCGCCAGCGCGTCCCGCAGCGCCGGGTAGTCGTCGCCGTCCACCGGATAGAGGCCGGCGAAGACCATCGGCTGCACCGGTCGGTAGCCCGGCAGCGGCGTGGCGGCGGGGCGCTCCGCATCGGTGATCGTGTCGCCCACCTGGCAGTCGGTCACTACCTTCAAGCCGGTGGCGATGTAGCCGACCTCGCCCGCCGCGAGCTCCCCGACGCGGGTCATCGTCGGCCGGAACATGCCGACCTCGAGCGCCTCGGTCTCCTTGCCGGTCGCCATCAGGCGCAGCCGCTGATCCTCGCGGAGCACCCCGTCCACGACCTTGACGTAGGCGATGACCCCCTTGTACGGGTCGTAGTGGGAGTCGAAGATCAGCGCGCGGGGCGGGGCCGTGCGATCCCCGCTCGGCGGCGGGATCTTGGTCACGATCGCTTCGAGGATCTCCTCGATGCCGGCGCCGGTCTTGGCCGACGCGAAGATGATCTCGTCCTCCAGGAGACCGATCACCTGCTGGAGATCGCGCGCCACCTTCTCCGGCTGGGCGTTGGGGAGATCGATCTTGTTGACGATGGCGACGATCGCCAGGCCGGCGTCGATGGCCAGGTGGACGTTGGCCATCGTCTGCGCTTCGATTCCCTGCGCCGCGTCGACCACGAGCAGGGCGCCCTCGCAGGCGGCGAGGCTGCGGTTGACCTCGTAGGAGAAGTCGACGTGCCCCGGCGTGTCGATCAGGTTCAGCGCGTAGACATTGCCATTGCGCGCCTGGTAGTCCATGCGGACGGACCGGGCCTTGATGGTGATGCCCTTCTCACGCTCCAGATCCATCGAGTCCAGGATCTGGTCGACCATGTCCCGCTCCGCCACCGCACGGGTGAACTCCAGCAAGCGGTCGGCCAGGGTCGACTTCCCGTGGTCGATGTGAGCGATGATGCTGAAGTTGCGAATCCGTTCTTGTTCAACCATAGGGCGCGCGTGGCGACCTCCACCCCTGCGGACGCTCGAACGACAAGTATATCCCAGCCCTCACGCCGCTCCCAGCGGCGTGCCGGGAAGCCGCGGGGTGGCCCCAGTCGCCCGGGTGGGCCGACCCGACAGGCCAGGCCGCCCTAGTCGCCGAGCGCCGCCGCCAGCGCCGCCGCATCCGCGGCCCTGGCCGCGGGACCGACGTGGAGCAGCAGCGCAATGTCGCTCGGGTCCCGGATGACTACCAGGTCACCATCGCCCCGGTAGCGCAGCCCGGCAGCCTCGATCCGCGCCCGTACGGCCCGGAGGGCGGCCGCGCTCGGGAGGTCGATGGTGAAGAACAGGAGGCGCACCGAGTCAGCCGGCGGCGGGCCGGCGCCGCGACTGTGCCAGACGTTCATGCCGATGTGGTGGTGGTACCCCCCGGCCGACACGAAGAGCGCGGACGGCAACCGCGCCACGATGTCGAAGCCGAGGACGTCGTGATAGAACGCGGCGGCGCGCCGGATGTCGCTCACCTGCAGGTGGATGTGCCCGAGTCGGGTGCCCGCCGGCAGTCCGGTCCAGGGCTCTCCCGCGCGCTCGGCCTCGTGGAGCAGGCCGTCGATGTCGACCGGCAGGGTCGCCATCTGGACCTGGCCATCGACCCAGCGCCACGCCTGGCGCGGGCGGTCGCGGTAGATCTCGATGCCGTGCCCGTCGGGGTCCTCGAGGTAGAGAGCCTCGCTGACCAGATGATCGCCCTGACCCGGCAGCGGCAGGCCCAGCTCGAGCCAGTGGCGCAGCCAGCGCCCCAGATCGGGCCGCGTCGGCACGAGGATCGCGAAGTGGTACAGGCCGGTGTGGCTCCGCCCGCCGCGGGGCCACGGCGCCGCGCCGGGCTGCTCGCGGAGCAGGAGCAACGGCCTCCCCGCCACGCCCAGCGTCGCGTTCGCGGCCTCGCGGGCGAGGACCGCGAGCCCGATCGCCTCCGTGTAGAACGCCAGCGAGCGCTCGAGGTCGGCGACGGTGAGGGCGAGCAGGCCCACCTCCGTCGCGGGGTCGATCGCGTCGGCTGCGGACTCGGGTGTGGTCGACGTCATCGGGTGCCTCCAGGTCTCGATCGGCGACAGGTGTGGGTCGCGGGTGAACCCGCGCCTGCCGCGCGTCATCCGCCGTGAGGTCGAGGAGTGCGACGCCGCGAGGCGCCGCGGCGGGCCGGCGTCGCGTCGACCGCCGCACCGTCGGCAGCGACGGCGCTATTGACGCGGCTCCGGCTGTGCCTCCTTCGCCACCGCGGCGGCCTCGCGCTCAGCGCAGGTGGCCTCCGCCACCGGGAGGGGGATCCAGGTCTCGGCCCAGGTGGCGATCGCGGTCAGGACGGCCTCGAGGGCGCGCCCCTTCTCGGTCAGGTGGTACTCGACGCGCACGGGCCGGTTGGGGATCACCGTGCGGGTCACGATCCCCTCGTCCTCGAGCTCCTGCAGCCGCTCGGACAGCAGCCGGTCGCTGAGCCCAGGGACGGCCGCGCTGATCTCGGTGAAGCGGGTGGCGCCGTCCAGCAGCGCGCGCAGGATCGCGCCGGTCCAGCGGCGGCCGATCAACTCGACCGCGTAGTGGAAGCGCGGGCACACGGCGACGGACGGTGACGGTGCGCGTGATGGCATCCGCGACCTCCTTCCGACGGCTAGTCTAACGTATCGTAAGTCCCTTGACTAGCCATAGACCCATAACTAGAATCGAGCGGCATACTGATCCCTACCGGCGGATCGGTGGTAACCCAGGTCAGCGCTCTGGAAGTTGGCCATGCTCGAACAGAGACGCACTGCGGTCGTTGAGACGCCCTCTGCGATCTACGAGTTACTCCGCCAGCGCCGAAGCTCGCGCGCGTTTGCCGACCGGCCCATCCCGGCGGCGGTGCTGCGCAGCCTGTTCGCGGCGGCGCGCTGGGTGCCCTCGGCTGGCAACGGCCAGTCCTGGGCCTTCATCGTCGCCACGCGCGACGATGCGGAGGAATTCGCCCGCTTGCTGGGTGTCCTCACGGAGAAGAAGCAGGCGTGGGCCCGTCATGCCGCCGCCCTCGTGCTGGCCATCGCGCCTACGCGTCGGCCCGACGGGAAGGAGCACCCGCTGGCCTTCTATGACCTGGGGCTGGCGGTTGAGAACCTGGTCGTCGAGGGGATGGCCCACGGGGTGTACGCCCACCAGATGTCCGGCTGTGATCCCGACGCGGCCCGCCGGGTGTTCGCCATCCCCGAGGGCTACGCGCCCGTCGTGGTGATCGCCCTCGGCTACCCGGGCAACCCCGATGACCTGCCGGAGGAACTGAGGGCGCGCGAGCGCGCCCCGCGAGAGCGCAAGCCTTTGCCTGAGTTCGTCTTCCGCGCCCGCTTCGATCAGGTAGCGCCCCTGGTCGACGACGCCGAAGCCGCCTCAGGCCCGATCCGCCGCGGCGAGTGGGCGGGCGGCGGCATCGTCGACGTCCCGCGGCACCAGTGAGGAACGGATGGCATGCCTGATCTTGGCCACGAGCTCTGGTTCGGCTGCTTCTTGATCCCGGACGCGCGCCAGGCGGAGGGGGTCGTTGCCCTGGCCCGCCTGGCCGATTCCCTGGGGCTCGACCTCATCGGGGTACAGGACCACCCCTACAACCCGGGGTTCCTTGACATGTGGACCCTGCTGTCGACGCTCGCGGCGGAGACCGAGCGGATTCGCCTCGTGCCCGACGTGGTCAACCTGCCGCTCCGCCCACCTGCCACGCTGGCGCGGGCGGTGGCATCGCTCGACATCCTGAGCGGCGGCCGGGTGGAGCTGGGTCTCGGGGCCGGGGCCTCAGCGGAGGCGATCGCCACCATGGGCGGGCCGCGGCGCGACGCCCGGGCGGCGGTCGAGGCGCTCACCGAGGCGATCGCGGTGATCCGCGCGTTGTGGACCCCCGGTCCCGCGGTGCGCTTCGCGGGCCAGCACTACCAGCTCGACGGGGCGCGACCCGGCCCGTTCCCGGTGCATCCGGTCGGGATCTGGGTCGGCGCGTATCGACCGCGCATGCTGCGCCTGACCGGTGCGCTCGCCGACGGCTGGATCCCCTCGTCGATGTACGCCCCGCCGAGCGAGGTCGCCACGATGACGCGGGTGGTCGACGACGCCGCCCGCGCCGCCGGGCGCGATCCGAGCGCCATCCGCCGTGTCTACAACATCGCCGGACGGTTCGCGCCCGCGGCGCGCGGCTTCCTTGACGGTCCGCCGGGCCTGTGGGTGGAACAGTTGACGGAACTGGTGCTGGAGCACGGCTTCAGCGCCTTCGTCCTGGCACCGGGCCAGGACCCCGTGACCGACCTGCGCCGCTTCGCCGAGGAGGTGGCGCCGGGTGTCCGGGAGGCGGTGGCGGCGGCGCGGCAGGCCGGCACGGCGGGAGCGGCGCGCCCCGCGGAGGCGGCGGCCGTCCGTCTCGAGTCGGCCGGAGCGCTGCGGCGCACCGCCCCCGCGCCGCGGTCACGGCTTCTGGATGAGGACAGCCGCCCACGGCTGCCGAAGGACCCGAACGCGCCCGTCACCGCTGTCGGGCGGGCGAATCAGGAGACGCTGCTGGCGGTCCACGACCACCTGCGCCAGGAGCTGGCGGAGATCCGGGACGTCGCCGCGCGGGTGGCCGCCGGCCGGATCGATCCCGCGGCGGCGCGGGGCCTGCTCAACCGCCTGACGATGCGGCAGAACTACTGGACGCTCGGCGCATTCTGCGCGCAGTACTGCCGGATCGTCAGCCTCCACCACACCATCGAGGATCGGCGCGTGTTCCCCAACCTCCGCCGCGAGGACGAGTCGCTGGCCGCCGTGCTGGAGCGCCTCACCGATGAGCACGAGGTCATCGCCGAAGTGCTGGATCGGCTGGACCGGGCGCTTGGGGCCATGATCACCGACCCGGAGCAGGTAGAGGGCGTCCAGCGGATCGTCGACGACCTCACGGACGTGCTCCTCTCGCACCTGGCCTACGAGGAGGACGAGCTCCTCGAGCCGCTCGGGCGCTCCTCGTTCCCGATCTGACGCGGGTGCGCGGCCCGGCCCCGGGGAGGGTCGCTCTCGGGCTCCCCTGCGTGCGCCTACCCGCTAGCGGCCGCGCCGCAGCCGGGACCGGATGCGCGCCAGGGTCTCGAACAGCTCGGGGGAGCGCACGTAGTAGGCAGCCACCAGGTAGGTGATGCCGACCGCGCCCAGCGTGATGACGAACATGGCGAGCGACGTGGCGGACCGCCCACGGGACGGTGCGGTCAGTTCGGCCAGCGGCCCGGCGAAGCGCGCCGCCACGACGGCCATGATCGCGGTCGCGACCAGGGTCTTCCCCAGCGAGGTGAGCAGCGCCCACCCCAGGCCGCCGATGCGGCGATAGAGCACCGTGAGCAGGATCAGCATCTCGATCATGGTCGTGATCGAGATCGAGAGCGCCAGCCCGCCGTGGCCCAGCCGCGGCGCGAGGTACCAGCTCAGGGCGATGTTGGCGGCCACGGTCACCACGGCGGCGATCACCGGCGTGCGCGTGTCGTGCATGGCGTAGAAGGCCCGCGTGACCGCCTCCACGACGGCGAAGGCCACCAGGCCGACGGCAAAGTAGGCCAGCGCCTGCGACACGAGCCGGGTGGACTCGGCGGAGAAGGACCCGACCTGGAAGAGCGTCTGGACGATGCTGGTGCGGAAGGCGAAGAGCCCGACCGCCGCGGGGAAGGTCAGGAAGAGGAGCGGGCCGAGCGCGCTGCGGAGCGTGGCTTTCAGCTCGCTCATCCGGTTCAGCTCGTACTGCCGGGCCATCATCGGGAATATCACGGTCGAGAGGCTGAGGGCGAGCACGCCGTGGGGCAGCATGAAGACCTGATAGGCATAGTTGATCGCGGACACCTTGCTCTCGCCCAGGCGGGAGGCGAAGTTGGTCATGACGATAAAGTTCACCTGGAAGGCCGCCTGGCCGACGAGGCGGGGGGCCATGAGCCGGGCCACCTCGGCCAGCCCGTGGACGTGCCGCGAGAGGGTGGGGGTGAAGCGCATGCCGCGCCGGATCAGACCGGCGAACTGGATGCCGGCGTGGCCGGTGGCGCCGAGGATTACCCCGATGGCGAGCCCGTAGACGCCCAGGCTGGGCGCGAGGGTCACCGCGCCGACGATGATCCCGAGGTTGTACAGGATGGGGGCCAGGGCCGGCAGGGTGAAGGCGTCCTGCGCCTGGAGCATGCCCTGAGCCGCGGCGCCGAGACCGAGCAGGAGCGGGGAGAGCAGCAGCATCCGGGTGACGTTGACGGCGAGGTGCTGCTCCCGCTCGGCGAGGCCGGGCGCGACGACGGTGCGCATCAACGGCCCGGCGAAGAGGAACACCAGCAGCCCGGCGACCAGCAGCGTCATAACGGTGTAGGTCAGCACCGCGCTGGCGAGCCGCCAGGCGCGATCGTGCTCGTCGCGGGTCAGGAAGCCGGCGAACACCGGGATGAAGGCGGAGCCGAAGGCGCCGCTCATCACCACGAGGAACAAGAGGTCGGGGATGCGGAAGGCCGCGACGTACGCGTCGTAGGCGCCGCTGGTACCGAACTGCCGCGCGATCAGGATCTCCCGCACCAGGCCGAGCACGCGGCTGGCGACGAAGGCCACCGCGACGATCGCCGCGTTTGCGGCCACCGAGCGGGACGGGGCCGGGGGCGTGAGGTGGATGCGGCGCGGGCGACGCCGAGGCGCGCTCCTCATCGGACCTATCCCCTGGCGGCGGAGCAGCAGAGCGGGCAGGAGCGTGCGGACGGCATCGCGATCACGCTTGTCCCTGCGCAGGCATCCCGAGCACGCGATCGAGGCGGTCGAGGACGCCGCTCAGCGCGTCGAGCCGGCCGCGGACGAACGCACGCTCTTCGTACGCCTGAAACAGCTCGTGCATCCCCTCTGGGCTCGTGGGCGGGTGCATTGTGCCCGCCTCGATGCGCCGCTCGGCCTCGGCGAGCCGGCGGCGATCTCGTTGCCGGACGCGCTCCAGTTCGTCACGGAGCGCGCGCAGCCGGCTGTGCAACAGGCTGACGTCCCCCGTCGAGTTGGCCATTGCCGCTCCCGATCTCGTCGTGGCTCGACCCCGCTTCGAGCCGCCCTCATTCTACCCCGGCAGGGGTGCCCGGCTCCCTTGGGCGACAGCAGGCTGGGCTACGGGCACGCTATTGCCGGGATTGCCCTGAGGATGCTAGACTGTAGCGGTTCGGCGGTGGCGCCGGCGTTGTTGCGTGCGTTGGAAACGCGGAGGGATGTGACACTTGCCCAACACGAAGTCAGCGGCGAAGCGAGTCCGCGTCGCCGAGCGGCGACGGCTGAGGAACCGGATCTTCCGGTCGGCGGCCCGCACCTATATTCGCAAGGCGGAGCGGTTCATCAACGCGGGTGATGCCGAGGCAGCAGCGGCGGCCGTTGGGGACGCGATCAGCACGCTCGACAAGGCCGCGATCAAGGGCATCATCCATCCAAACAATGCCGCGCGGCGCAAGTCGCGCCTGATGAAGAAGTTCAATCGTCTCGCGCGCGGCGAAGCGTAGGCACCTGCGCTCTATTGGATAGACCGGGAGATACGGGCTGCGCTGCGCGGCCCGTTCTTGTTGTGGCTGGAATTCGCGGACCCGGCTCTAGCGGTCCGCCGCCAGCCGCGCCACGACTCCGACCAGCAGGTCGGCCGTCTCCGCCTCGCCCTGCTTGGTCGCGACGTCGACCTCGCGCAGCGCAGCCAGCCCGCGCGCGATGCGCTGCCGGGAGAAGCGGCGTGCCACCTGGCCGGCCTGCTTCAGCCGGGCTTCGCTGATCCCCGTCTCGGCTGCCAGCGCGGCCGGGCTGTGCCGCTCGCCCGCGGCGAGCACGGCGAAGACCTCGAACTGCGACACCAGTTGGCCCAAAAGCAACTCCGCCGCCGTGCCGGTCGCCAGGGCACGCTCGGCCTCGCGCACGGCCGCGGCCGGATCGCCGGCCACGATGGCGTCGGTGAGCCCCCACAGGTTGGTGGCCTCGGCGTCCGGCACCAGCTCGGCCACCAGGTCCGGCGTGACCGTCCCGTCCGGCCCGGCGGCGGTTGCCAGCTTGGCGACCTCGGCGTCGAGCCGGTAGAGGTCGGGCGGCACGTCGTCGCGTCGCGCGACGGCCCGCCACGCGGTCGGGAAGAGCGCTTCCAGCAGGCGGGTGGCCGCGTCTGGCTCGACCGTCACGCCATAGCGCCGCGCCCGCGCGCGCACCCAGTCGACCAGCTCCCGCCCGCGGGGCACCTCGTGCCGCTCGACGCTGAGGTCCGGCACGGCCGCGCGCAGGGCGCGCTCATCGGCCGCGCCCAGCTCCGACTCGACCACGACCAGGACGGTGCTCGGCGGAACCTGCGCGAGCAGATCGACGACCTCGCGCCGGTCGCTGCCGCCGCGCCGGCCCCGGCCCGCGGGGCGGGCGCTGAGGAGGTCGCGGGCGATGACGAGCCGGTTGGTGCCGAAGAATCCGGGGGAGAGGCAGGCGCTGCGCAGGTCCGCGAGGTGGGAAGCGGCGTCCTCGACGACGGTGGTGGTCAGCCCCTGCGGGTCGTGCGCGTCGCGGAGCTCCCGCACCCGCTCGTCGATCCCCAGGCGGTTGGCGCCGTGGAGCACGAGGATCACCGTGCGCTCCCCCTCACCGTGCCACCAAAAAGAGGTGGGGCAAGTCCCCACCTCCGCCGGGTGCAACTTTGTTTTGAACCTGCAAAGGCAGGTGGGCGCCGCAACCCCGAGCCCCACGAGGCCCGCTTAGCAGCTCCCGTCGGTTACTTCACGTTGGCTCAAAACGCTGTCACGCACTCCGAGCGGGGTGGGGCTTGGCCCGCGAGAATAGTACCACGCGTGAGGCTTCCCTTCAAGCGCCGCGCAGCACGCTCGGACCTGACGGGTGATGGCCACCAGCACCGGCAGGCCGGGGATCACCGGACCGGGCGTACCTGGTCCCGTGCCCTGATGATCGCGGGGCCCGACGAGCTGACGGTCTGCGCGTGCGCCGGAACAGGGGCTGTATGCGCCTGGCCGAGCCCAGGAGTCGCAGTTGGTGGCGTCGTTTCCTGCGGTCGCGGGGTGCCAGCCAGGCCGGGGCTACGATGCCACGGATGGGGCGCGTGCGGGGACGGCGGCGCTCCTCAGTAGGAGGAGCGCGGCCGGTCCGGATTCCGGGACCGGCCGGGCCGCGCCAATGTCAACCAAAGCAGCACACGTGTCTGAGATGCTACGCTTCCGTGATCGCGCTCACCGCCATACTGCTCCAGTGATGTATTCCGGCCACTAGGTACACGGAACGGATTCATGTGTAATGGTGAGCGTGCCACACGTCTTCGCCGCATCCGCCCGCTGGCGTCGGCCGCCAGCGTTGCCCGCGCTGCGGCGGGCCGTTAGAATCCGCTCAATGCTCGATGGAGGGAGGGGCAGCGTGCGCATCGCGGTGACGCGGGTGATCCCGGACGCGGGGCTCGACCTGCTCCGTGACGCGGCCGAGGTGGTCGTCTGGCCGGAGCCGCTGCCGCCGGATCGTGACCAGCTCGTGCAGTTGGCGGAAGGCGCCGACGGCCTCCTGACGCTCCTGACCGAGCGCGTCGACGGCGACCTGCTCGATCGCCTGCCGACCGTCAAGGTGGTCAGCAACATGGCCGTGGGCTACGACAACATCGACGTCGAAGCCTGCACCGCCCGGGGGGTGGCGGTGTGCACCACGCCCGATGTGCTGACCGAGACGACGGCCGACCTGGCGTTCGCGTTGCTCATGGCCGTCGCGCGGCGGCTGGTGGAGTCGTACGACGTGGTGCGCGCCGGCGGCTGGCGCACCTGGGAGCCGATGGGCTTCCTGGGGCCGGACGTCCACGGCGCCACGCTCGGCATCGTGGGGCTGGGGCGGATCGGGCAGGCGGTCGCCCGCCGTGCCCGCGGCTTCGCCATGCGCATCCTCTATACCAATCGCCAGCGCGAGCCGGACCTGGAAGCCAAGCTCGGCGTGGAGTGGCGAGATCTCGATGGGCTGCTCGCCGAGAGCGACTTCGTGTCGCTGCACGTCCCCCTCACGCCAGCCACGCGTGGTCTGATCGGGCGGGAACAGCTTCGACGGATGCGGCCCGGCGCGATCCTGATCAACACGGCGCGCGGCCCGATCGTGCAGACCGACGCCCTCCTCGAGGCCGTGGAGCAGGGCTGGATCTGGGGCGTCGGGCTCGACGTGACCGACCCCGAGCCGTTGCCGGCCGACCATCCGCTGCTGCGCCACCCCCGCGTGCTCGTGACGCCGCACATCGCGAGCGCGAGCTACCAGACCCGGGCGCGGATGGCCGAGCTGGCGGCCCAGAACGTGCTTGCCGTGCTCCGCGGGGAGACGCCCCCACGCTGTCTGAATCCGGAGGTACTCACACGTGACTCAGCCTGACGCGCGGCGCGTCGTGGTCACCGGTATGGGCATCGTCAGCCCGGTCGGCAACACGCTCGACGCGGCCTGGGACGCGCTGCTCAGCGGCCGCTCGGGTACCGGACCCATCACGCGCTTCGACGCCAGCGGCTTTGCCACCCAGATCGCCGGGGAGGTGCGGGACTTCGACCCGCGCGACCGGCTCGATGCCAAGGAGGCCCGCCGCACCGATCGCTTCATCCAGCTCGCAGTGGCCGCGACGCAGGACGCCCTGGCCCACGCCGAACTGAAGATCACCGAGGCGAACGCCCGGCGCGTCGGCGTGCTGCTCGGCACGGCGCTCGGCGGGATCGAGACGGCCGAGCGCGAGCTGCGGACGCTGGCGGAGAGGGGGCCGGGGCGCGTCAGCCCGTTCTTCATCCCGATGTTCCTGGCCGACATGGGGTCGGGCTACGTGTCGATCGTCGTCGGGGCGAAGGGCCCCAACTTCGCGACCCTCTCGGCCTGCGCCAGCGCGGCGCACGCGCTGGGGGAGGCGGCCGAGATCATCCGGCGCGGCGACGCCGACGTCATGCTCGCTGGTGGGGCCGAGGCGCCGGTGACGCCGGGCTCGGTCGCCGGGTTCAACGCGCTGGGGGCCCTCTCGACGCGCAACAGTGAGCCGGAGACCGCCAGCCGTCCCTTCGACGCCACGCGTGACGGCTTCGTCGTCGCCGAGGGCGCGGCGACGCTGGTGCTCGAGTCGCTCGAGCACGCCGTGCGCCGCGGCGCGCCTATCCTGGCCGAGCTGCGCGGCTACGGCGCGACCGGCGATGCCTGCCACATCGTCCAGCCGGCGCCCGACGCCGCCGGCGCCGCCGAGGCCATGGCGATCGCGATCGAGCGAGCCGGCTGCACCCCGGCCGAGGTCGACTACGTGAATGCGCACGGCACCTCGACGCCGCTCAACGACCGCCTGGAGACGGTCGCGCTCAAGCGCGTCTTCGCGGGCCACCGGGTGCCGCCGGTCAGCTCCACGAAGGCGCTCACCGGGCATCTGCTCGGCGCGGCGGGGGCGGTCGAGGCCGTCTTCACCATCCTCGCCCTCACCCGGGGCGTGATTCCGCCGACCTGGCACCTGCGGACGCCGGACCCCGCGTGCGACCTCGACTACGTCACCGACGGGCCGCGCCCGGCGACCATCCGCCACGCGCTGTCGAACTCGTTCGGGTTCGGGGGACATAATGTGAGCCTGCTCTTCTCGCGCTTCGAGGAGTAGGGGGAGCGGCGAGTCGTGTTGGCAGCGGCGCGGAACGGTCCCGGGGAGACGCTGGACCGGGCCGCTGGGCAGGCAATGGCAGGCACGCGACCGGGTCGGGCCCGCGGGCCCGACCCGGTCGCGCGAGACCGCATCGCGTCGGGATCAATCCAGGTAGCCGCGCAGTCGATGGCTGTAGGCGGGGTGGCGCAGCTTGCGCAGCGCCTTGGCCTCGATCTGCCGGATGCGCTCGCGCGTGATGCCGAACTCCCGGCCGACCTCCTCCAGCGTGCGGAACTGACCATCCTCCAGGCCGAAGCGCAGCACGATGATGCGACGCTCACGCTCCGTCAGCTTGGCCAGTGCATCGCTGATCTGGTGCTTGAGCAGTTCCTGGGAGGCCAGCTCCAGCGGGGGCGGCATGGTCTCGTCCTCGATGAAGTCCCCGAGGAAGGCGTCGCCTTCCTGGCCGACCGGCGCCTCCAGGGAGACGGGGTGGCGGGCCGCGTCCAGCACCTGCCTGACCTTCTCCTCGGGGATATCCATGGCCCGCGCCACCTCCTCGAAGGTCGGCTCGCGCTCGAAGATCTGCTGGAGGCGCTGGCTGGTCTTCTTGACGCGGTTGATCGTCTCGCCGACGTGGACTGGCAGGCGAATGGTTCGGCTCTGGTCGGAGATGGCCCGGGTAATTGCCTGGCGGATCCACCAGGTGGCGTAGGTGGAGAACTTGAAACCGCGCTTGTAGTCGAACTTGTCGGTGGCCTTCATCAGGCCGATATTGCCCTCCTGGATGAGATCCAGGAAGGAGAGACCCCGGCCCACGTACTTCTTGGCCACGCTCACCACGAGGCGCAGGTTGGCCTGGATCAGGTGCGCGCGGGCCTTCTCCCCGTCCTCCTTGTCGGCCAGCAGCTCGGCCCGCTCGGCGTCGGAGGCGTAGTCGCCGGCGGCGAGGCGCTGCTCCGCAATCTTGCCGCGCTCCATGCGCTTGGCGAGCCAGACCTCTTCCTCCATGGTGAGCAGATCCGTCTCGCCGATCTCCTGGAGGTAGAGGCGGACCGAATCGCTGACGCTGGTGACATCGGAGGTGTCGTGCGCCTGGTCGGCGGGGTGCGGTCGCGGGGTCGGGTGGGTGATGTGAGCACGCTCGCGAAGAGCGGTCGGAGCACCGTTGCTTGTGGTTGGTTCCTGGTCGAGGACCTCGATTCCCTGCTCGACGAGAGTGGTATAGAATTCGTCAAGGGACTCGACATCCTCCTCGGCGTTCGGGAATGCGGCGATGATTTCATCGGAGAGCAAGTACCCGCGGTCCTTGCCCCGCGCGATCAGGCTCGCATCCATACTCTTCTTCACCACCTTCTCGAGGCGCTGGCACCGCCTGAGGGTGCAAATATACAGATAAAAAAATGCCCCGGCCCCTATGGCCTGGGCACGGTCCGCCACCGGTCTGAATCGAGGGTATACGCGTGGGTCGTCTGTCGCATTCCGACCATGCCGCCCCTTGTAGCAACTCTCACGCGTCAGTATAGCGGGAAGTTTTCCGAATTGCAAGTGGGGAGCGGCTCCCATTGCCGAAGGGTACATCGGACATTCCCCTGCTGATCGGAAGCGGGGTTGGGCGGTACGATCCGCTGCCGGTTATCCGAGGATCCCGATGACGGAGCGCGATGAGGTGACGCTTGGGGTCGATCCCGGGACGGCATTGCTCGGCTACGGTGTGGTGATCGGCAGCGACACCCCCCGCGTGGTCGACTTCGGCGTGATCGCCACGACGCCGCACGAGCGGATGCCGGCGCGGCTGTTGCGTCTCTACGAGGGGCTGACCAGCCTGATGCAGCGCCACCGGCCCCAGGTCGTGGTCATCGAGGAGCTCTTCTTCTCCCGCAACGTGACGACCGCGCTGTCGGTCGGCCAGGCCCGCGGCGTCGTCCTGCTGGCCGCGGCGCAGGCCGGGGTTCCCGTGGTGGAGTACAAGCCGGCCGAGGTGAAGCAGGCCGTCGCGGGGTACGGGAAGGCGGACAAGGCGCAGATGCAGGAGATGGTGCGGCTGCTGCTGAACCTCGACGAGGTGCCGCAGCCCGACGATGCCGCCGATGCGCTCGCGGTGGCGCTCTGCCACGTGCAGACCAGCCGCTTCCGCCGCGCCGTGGAGCGGGCATGAGCCGGGTGCCAGCCGCCAAGCGGGTGCGCGCGGACGAGCTGCTGGTCGCGCGCGGGCTTGCGGAGAACCGCAGCCGCGCCCGCGCGCTCATCATGGCGGGTGCGGTACGCTCCGGCGATCGCCTGATTGACAAGCCGGGGCTCACGCTCCCGCCCGACGCGCCACTCACGGTGCAGGAGCGACCGCGCTTCGTCAGCCGTGGCGGGGAGAAGCTCGAGGCGGCGCTCCAGCGCTTCGCCATCGACGTGGCCGGTCGCGTCTGCGCGGACTTCGGCGCCTCCACCGGCGGGTTCACCGACGTCCTGCTCCAGCGTGGGGCCGCACGGGTCTACGCCATCGACGTCGGCTACGGGCAGCTTGACTACCGGCTGCGCCAGGACCCGCGGGTGGTCGTGCTGGACCGGACCAACGTGCGATACCTGGAGTCCTTGCCGGAGCCGATCGACCTGGTGACGATCGACGTCTCGTTCATCTCCCTGGCGCTGGTGCTGCCGGCGGCGCTGCGGGTGCTTAAACCCGATGGGGAGTGTGTGGCGCTGGTCAAGCCCCAGTTCGAGGCGGGCCGTGACAAGGTGGGCAAGGGTGGCGTCGTGCGCGACCCGCGCGTCCATCGTGAGGTGCTGCGTCGGGTGCTGGCCGAGGCCGCCGCGCTTGGGTTCCGGGTGCGCGGTCTGATGCCGTCGCCGATCCGCGGCCCGGCCGGCAACGTCGAGTTCCTGGTGTGGCTCAGTCGCGCCGCGGGCGACGACCTCGACCATGACGCACTGGTGGAGGCGGCGCTGGCGGCCGTCCCCGGGGAGGTCCGGTAGATGCGCGACGGGACCCGTCCATCCGATCGGGCATTCGCCGACTTGATCCGTGCGCTGGTGGGTACGCCGCCCAGCGACGACGGCGCGGTGGCGCGGGTCGACGGCGCCCGCGCGGCCCGGACCGGCGTGCCGGAGATCATCTACGCGCCCGGCAAGTCGCCCGAGCAGGTGATCGCGATGGTGCGCGAGCTGCTGCGGCAGGCGGGCCGGGCGGTGGTGAGCCGCGCGCCGACGGACCTCGTCGCGCGACTGCGGACGGCCCTGCCCGACGCGGAGGTCACCCACGAGGGCGACCCCGGGCCGGCGGTCGTCGCGCTCCCCGGTACCGAGCGCCCGCGAACCGGAGGCCGCGTCGCGATCCTGACCGCGGGCACGTCGGACCTGGCGGCCGCGCACGAGGCGCGGGTGGTGGCGCTCGAGATGGGCTGCGACGTGGAGCTGGTCGCCGACGTCGGAGTGGCCGGGCTGCACCGCCTGATCGGCCCGCTTCGGCGGCTGCTCGATCGCGGCGTGGACGTGATCGTGGTCGCCGCGGGCATGGATGGGGCCCTGCCATCGGTCGTGGCCGGGCTAGTGCCGGTGCCGGTGATCGGCCTGCCCACGTCGGTCGGCTACGGCTTTGGCGGGGGAGGGCAGGCCGCGCTGATGAGCATGCTCCAGACCTGCGCCCCGGGCCTGACGGTGGTGAACATCGACAACGGGGTCGGCGCGGGCGCCGCGGCCGCGACCATCGCCAACGCCATTGCCCGGGCGCGGCGCGCCTAGCGGCGGGACTCGGCCGGATCGACGGCGTCCAACACGCCCCCCACGAGCTGCGACGCGACGGTCCCCGGGTCGGCCTGCCGGTTGACCAGCGCCTCACGCGCGGCGGCGAACTGCTCCGACCCGAGCCGGGCCGCGACCCACTGGTCGAAGCGCTCCCGTGCCAGCAGTGCGACCTCCCGTACCAGGCGGCGCTCGATGCGCGCGCGGCGGCGACCGCCCGCGGCGAGCCAGGCGCGATGCTCATCGAGCTTGTCGACGAGCCGTGCGATGCCCGACCCCTCGGTGGCGATCGTCTCGACGATGGGGATGTCCCAGCCGCCGGGCAGCGGCTCACCGAGCAGCAGCATGTTGCGGAGGTCGCGCACCAGCTGCCGGGCATCCGGCCGGTCGGCCTTGTTCACCACCAGGATATCGGCGATCTCCATGATACCGGCCTTGATGGTCTGGATGCTGTCGCCCAGGCCGGGGACCTGGATCAGCAGCGTCGTGTCGGCAGTGTCGGCGACATCGACCTCGTCCTGGCCGACCCCGACCGTCTCGACGAGCACGATGTCGAAGCCGAAGGCGTCGAGGAGGTGGATCGCGCCGGTTGCGGCGAGCGACAGGCCGCCCATCTGTCCCCGCGTGGCCATGCTGCGGATGTAGACCCCCGCGTCGGTGTGGTTCTCCATCATGCGGATGCGGTCGCCGAGGGTGGCGCCGCCGGTCACGGCGCTGGACGGGTCGATGGCCAGCACGCCGACGGTCCGGCCGCGGGAGCGCAGTTCCCGGATCAGCGCGTTGGTCAGGGTGCTCTTGCCGGCCCCGGGCGGGCCGGTGACGCCGACCACGTGGGCGCGCCCGGTGCGCGCGAAGGCCTCGCGGACCGCGCGGCGGCCCAGCTCGGTCCGATTCTCGACGTGGCTGAGGAGGCGCGCCAGGGCACGCCGGTCGCCGGCCAGGAATCGCTCGATCAGGGCGCTCACGCCTCGTCCTCTCGTGCGGGCGCGTGGGTACGAATGAAGTCGATCGCCTCCGGCAGGGGCGTGCCCGGGCCGAAGACCGCGGCGACGCCGGCCGCCTTGAGTGCGGGGACGTCCGCCTCGGGGATCGTGCCGCCGACGACGACCAGCACGTCGTGCATTTCCATCTTCCGCAGCTCTTCGACGACGCGCGGTACCAGGACGTTGTGCGCGCCGGACAGAATGCTCAGCCCGACCACGTCCACGTCTTCGTCGGCCGCGGCCCGGGCGATCATCTCCGGCGTCTGGAACAGCCCGGTGTAGATCACCTCCATCCCGGCATCGCGCAGCGCCCGCACCATAACCTTGGCCCCGCGGTCATGCCCGTCGAGGCCGGGCTTGGCGACCAGGACGCGGATGGGGCGGGCGCGCCTGGCTGTGACCATCTCCACCTCCTCTCCCTCAGACTACGACCACCGGCTGGTACTCGCCGTACACGGTCTTGAGGCAGTTCGTGATCTCGCCCAGCGTCGCGTAGGCGCGCACCGCGCGGAGGAGCGAGGGCATGAGGTTCCGATCCTCGCGCGCCGCGTGCTCGAGCGCGTCCAGCGCCGCGCGCCACTCCGCCTGATCCCGCTCGCGGCGCACCCGCGCCAGCCGCTCCCGCTGCCGCTGCTCACCATGGGGGTCCATCTGCAGCATCGGGATGTCGGGCGTCTCCTCGTTGCGCAGCGCATTCACGCCCATGACGATCTTGCGCCGCTCGGTCACGGCCCGCTCGTAGCGGTAGGCGCTATCGGCGATGCGGCGCTGGAAGTAGCCGTTCTCGATGGCGTCCAGCACGCCCCCCTGCTCCGCGATCTCATCGAAGATGGCGTAGACGCGCTGCTCCATCTCGCTCGTCATCGTCTCGACCAGGTAGCTGCCGCCGAGCGGGTCGACGCTGTTGGCCACGCCACTCTCGTAGGCGATGATCTGCTGCGTGCGCAGGGCGATCCGCACGGCCCAATCCGACGGCAGCGCCAGGGCCTCGTCGAGCGAGTTGGTGTGGAGCGATTGGGTGCCGCCGAGCACGGCGGCCAGCGCCTGGATCGTCGTGCGGATGATGTTGTTCTCCGGCTCCTGGGCGGCGAGGGAGCACCCGGCGGTCTGGGTGTGGAACCGCAGCCACCAGGAGCGCGGGTTCTTCGCCCCGTACCGCTCGCGCATCATGCGGGCCCAGATCCGGCGCGCCGCGCGGAACTTGGCGATCTCCTCAAAGAAGTCATTGTGGCAGTTGAAGAAGAACGAGATGCGGGGCGCGAACTCGTCGATGTCCAGGCCGCGCGCGAGCGCCGCGTCCACGTAGGCGAGGCCGTCCGCGAGGGTGAAGGCCAGCTCCTCGGTGGCCGTCGCGCCGGCCTCGCGGATGTGGTAGCCGCTGACGCTGATGCTGTTCCAGCGCGGCAGTTCCCGGGCAGCGAACTCGATGGTGTCGGTCACCAGCTTCATCGACGGCCGGGGTGGGAAGATGTACTCGTTCTGGGAGGTGAACTCCTTCAGGATGTCGTTCTGCAGGGTCCCACCGAGCGCTGCCCGGGGGATGCCGCGCTTCTCTGCCGTCGCGATGTACATGGCCCAGATCGCGGCTGCCGGGCCATTGATGGTCATCGAGGTGGTGATCTGGTCCAGCGGGATGCGGTCGAGCAGGATCTCCATGTCGGCCAGCGACGAGACGGCGACGCCGCACTTCCCGAACTCGCCCTCGGCCATCGGGTCGTCGGTGTCGCGCCCGTACAGGGTCGGGAGGTCGAACGCGATGGACAGTCCCGTCTCGCCGTGGTCCAGCAGGTAGCGGAAACGGGCATTCGTCTCCTCCGCCGAGCCGAAGCCCGCGAACATCCGCATGGTCCAGAGCTTCCCCCGATAGAGGTTGCGATGGATCCCGCGCGTGAAGGGGTACTCGCCGGGGCGACCGAGGTTCCGCTCCGGGTCGAAGCCGACGCGCTCGAGGTCCGCCGCGGTGTAGACCTCCTGCACGGGCTCGCCGGATGTCGTGGTGAAGTCGCGGTCGGCCGGATCCGGGGGCAGACGGTAGCGCTCGTCGTCGGCGACGTCGAAGTGGTGCATGGCGTGTCCGACCTCCTC
>JASBVL010000089.1 GCA_029961075.1 Sphaerobacter sp. | reverse complement strand
CGCGGCGCTCCTCCGGCGGGAAGAGCCAGGCGAACGGCCCCTCGTCCGGCGCCCGGCCGGCGTCGGCCATGGCCTGCTGCCGCAGGCGCTTGGCCGCCTCGTAGATGAGGCTGGGGCTGGTGAGGTTGATGACGTTGGCCGCGACTTCCTCCTCGGCCAGCCGCGCCGCCGCCTCGATCGCCTCCGGAACCATCGTGCCCGCGGTGACGATGTGGACCACGTGCTCGACCGGGAGGTGGGGCGTGGTCTCCCGCCGATCGACGAGGCGGTAGCCGCCCGCCAGCACCTGGCGGCGCAGCGCCGCCTCGCCCAGCCGCGCCAGCGCCGGGGCGATCAGGCCCTGGTCGATCGGCTTGGTCGAGAGCCGCAGGTAGGTCGCGCGCCCGTGCTCGCGGTCGCAGCACTGGCGGAAGGCCTCCAGCAGGACCCACTCGGTCTCGTTGGCGAAGCAGGGCTCGTAGTAGATCAGCTCCGGCAGCTCGATGCCGAGCGAGGCGGTGACGCTCGACTGGTGGGCGCCCCCCTCGGGGCTGAGGCTGACGCCCGACGGCGTCCCGGCGAAGACCATCTTCGCGCCGATGTAGAGGCTGTAGATCAGCGCGTCGAGCCCGCGGCAGACGAACGGGTCGTAGACGGTGCCGAGCGGGAGCAGGTGCTGGCCCACCAGCTCGTGGCTCAGGCCGAGTTGCCCGATCGCCATGAACATGTTCATCTCGGAGATGCCCAGCTCGATGTGCCGGCCGGCCGGGGTCTCCCGCCAGCGCAGCACGCGCGGGCGGCCCTCCTCGTAGTCGGGCTGCTCGGTGGGGGAGAAGATGCCGACCCGGTTGATCCAGCCGCCGAGGTGGGTGGAGGTGGCCACGTCGGGCGCCACGGTGACGATGCGCTCGCCGACCCCCTCGAGCTCGGCCAGGCGCGGCAGGATGCGCCCGAGTGCCTCCTGGGTCGAGGTGTGGGCTGGGTGGCGCACGTCGATCGACGCCGGGATCATGTCGGCGCTGACGGCCGGGGCGGGCTGCGTCGCCGGTCGGCGCAGGCGCGCGGCCGCGGCCCGGCACAGACGGCCCTCCGGAGAGTCGGGCGGGAAGGCGGCCCAGGGGTCGTCCTCCGGCACGCCGAGCGCGGCGCGCAGCGCCTGCATCTGCTCCGGCGTGAGCAGGGCCGAGTGGTTCATCGGGTCACCAGCGATCGGCAGCCCCCAGCCCTTGATGGTGTAGGCGAAGAGGACGCTCGGGCGGTCGCGCACCTGGTCCACCTCGTGCAGGCAGCGCAGCAGCTCGGTGAAGTCGTGCCCGCCGAGGTCGGCGATGACGGCCGGGAGGTCGGCGTCGTCGATGGGGGCGATCAGCTCGGCCAGCGCCTGGCGGTCCACGGCGGTGCCGTCGATGAGGCGGCGGCGCAGCTCCGCGCCGTCGAGGCGGATGAGCGCCTGATACTCGGCGTTGCTCATGTCGTCGATGCGGCGGCGCAGCAGATGCCCGTTGGGCCGGGCGAAGATCGCCTGCAAGCGGCGGCCGTACTTCGCCTCGACCACGTGCCAGCCGGCGGCGTTGAACAGCGCCTTGAGCCGCGCCGCGCGCACGCCGGGCACGATGCGGTCCAGGCTCTGGCGGTTGAGGTCGACGATCCAGAGGACGTTGCCGAGCCCGGCCAGCGCCTCCTCGGTCACGCCCTCCCAGACGTTGCCCTCGTCCAGCTCGGCGTCGCCGATGACGGCGACGAAGCGATGGGAGGTGACCTCGCCGAAGTGGGCCTGGCAGTAGCGATGGGCCAGCGCGGCGAAGGCGGGGGCCACCGCGCCGAGGCCGACCGAGCCAGTGGAGAAGTCGACCGGGTCCGGGTCCTTGGTGCGGCTGGGGTAGGCCTGGAGCCCGCCGAAGGCGCGCAGGGTGGTCAGGTAGCGGCGGTCGAGGTTGCCGAGCAGGTACTGCACGGCGTGGTAGGCCGGGGACGCGTGCGGCTTGATCGAGACGCGGTCGCCCGCCTCCAGGTAGCGGAAGTAGAGCGCGGTGAGGATGGTGACGACCGAGGCCGAGGAGGCCTGGTGTCCGCCGACCTTGGTGCGGTCGGGGTTGGGGCGGACGTGGTTGGCGTGGTCGATGATGGCGGTCGAGAGCCAGAGGACCCGCCGCTGGATCGCATCCAGCACAGCCAGCTCCTCTGGCTGAATAATGCCGTCTTCCTCCGAACAGGGCACGCTCTGCGCCATAGCACCCCTCCGTGTCTGTGGCGTCGTCCGGCGGAGGGGGCGGTGCGCCCCTCCCGCCGCTCGCGGCAAGCACCGATCGCCGCCGCGCCACGCGGCTCATCCGCGACGCCGGGCCGGTACGCCGCCCTGATGGCGGCCGCGGCCCGCAGGGGCTCCCCACGACGGCGTGTGGGGCAGCCTGCAGGGCAGCAGACGGCCATGGCCGGCGAGTCGGTCCTCGATTCCGGTCACTATAGGCGCCGCGCCAGCGGCGTGTCAACGCGGGCGGCGGCGGCCTCCACCCCCCCGAGTCGCCCGCCCCCGGCTCCCAAATGGTGGAACGTGCCGTATGATGGGAGTACCACAGGCACCGGCCGGCGGGGTCGCGCGGCCGCGCGGCCCCGGTCGACAGGCAGGAGGGAGGGGAGCGCGTGGACGTCCAGGTTCGACTCGGCCCCGATCTCTCACAGCTTACGGGCGCGCCGCGGCTGACGGTGACGCTGGCGCCGGGCGCGACCGTGCGCGACTTGCTGGCCCACCTGGGCGAGGCCTACCCGGCGCTCGCGGGACGGCTCGGCGCGGCCCTGCCGGTGGTGGGCGGGGTGTGCGTGGCCGACGGGCACGTGCTCGCGCCCGGCGCGGACGTCGCGCTGCTCAGCCCGGTGTCAGGCGGCTCGGCAGGGTGCCGGGCCGGGATCGGCTTCACCGCGGAGGGCATGCCATGGCGGTAACGACGCAGGCAGGGCACGAGACCGTCTTCGTGGACACCTTCACCAACGGCATTCTCAGCCCGAACGGGCCGATGCTCGGGCCGGTGCGGGACGGCGGCCACATCGTGGCCAACACGGCGCCCGGCTGCTGGGGGCCGATGATCACCCCGGCGATCCGCGGCGGGCACGAGGTGACCCAGCCGGTGGCCGTGGCGGGGGCCGAGGTCGGCGACGCGATCGCGATCCGGATCAAGGACATCGTGGTCACGTCGCTGGCGACCGCCTCCGGCAACGACCGGCCCATGGCGGGCCGCTTCCTGGGGGACCCGTACGTCGCCGGGCGCTGCCCCGAGTGCGGCACGCTCTACCCGGAGACCCGCATCGAGGGGATCGGGCAGACGGCGGTACGCTGCGCCACCTGCGGCGCCGACGCGACCCCCTTCACCTTCACCAACGGCTACACGATCGCGTTCGATGCCAACCGCCGGGTCGGCGTCACGCTCCACCAGCAGGCGGCCGAGGCGATCGCGCACGACGCGAAGCGCTACGCGGCGCTCCCGGAGCGGTCGATCCAGAATCCGATCCTGACCTTCGCGCCGCACGATCTCGTCGGGCTGGTCGCCCGGCTGCGCCCGTTCCTGGGGCAGCTCGGGACGACCCCGGCGATCGACATGCCCGACTCGCACAACGCGGGCGACTTCGGCTCGTTCCTCGTCGGCGCGCCGCACGAGTACGGCATCAGCGTCGAGCAGCTCCGGCACCGGACGGACGGCCACCTCGACGTCGACGCGGTGCGGGCGGGCGCGATCCTGATCTGCCCGGTCAAGGTCCCGGGCGGCGGGGTCTACCTGGGCGACATGCACGCGCTGCAGGGCGACGGCGAGATCGCCGGCCACACCTGCGACGTGGCGGGCGTGGTGACGCTGCAGGTGCACCTGATCAAGGGCCTGGCCATCGACGGGCCGATCCTGCTGCCGGTCGCGGAGGACCTGCCCTACCTGGCCAAGCCGCTGACGGCCGAGGAGCGGGCGCGGGCCGAGGCGCTCGCGCGGGCCTGGGGTGTGCCGGCACTGGAGGAGTCGGCCCCGATCTCGGTGATCGGGACCGGGCCCGACCTGAACAGCGCCACCGACAACGGCCTGCAGCGGGCGGCCGAGCTGCTGGAGATGACGGTGCCCGAGGTCAAGAACCGCGCCACGATCACCGGCGCGATCGAGATCGGCCGACACCCGGGCGTGGTGCAGGTGACCTTCCGCGCGCCACTGGACCGGCTGGAGCGACGCGGCCTGCTCCCCTTCGTCCGCGAGCAGTACGGCGCGGGCTAGGGGCCGGCCCCGCCCGCGAAGAAGCGGCCGGCTCCGTGCGGCACCAGGCCCGCCCCTACCCCGGTTCTCGGGCTGCGCCTTCCCGGGGGCACGGGGCGGTCGGGTGGACGGGAGCCGGCCGGGCTCCGTGCGAGGCCGGCGCTCCACGGGGCCGGGCGCGGCGGTCAGTCGCGCGGGGCGGGTGGGCGGCCGGTCAGCGCCGCGCGGTCCCCTGCCGCCCTGCGTGGCCCGAAATCGAAGCGCCTGCCCTGAGCCTGCCGAAGGGATCGCAACGCCGCCCGTCCGGTGGGAGCGAGACTTGTCCCGCACGAAGCCGCCCGCGGCCGATACGGGAGGGCACCAGACCCAATGCTGCCGCATTAACGTGGGCTGGCCCCAGCGGGTAGACTTCCGGGTGTCTTACCAGCAGGAAGTCAGACCGCAGGAGCCATCCCCCTGCGACCACCGCCCGCCCTGCTCAGCCGTCGCCTGCGCCGCCGGCTCGCCCCCCACGTCGCCCGGGCCGCCGCCCTGCCCGGGGCCGACCGCGACCGCACGCACTTCCGGGCCGCGGCGCGGCCCCCCGCTCAGGATGACAACGAGGCGAGGTGGGCGGCGTTCAGGATGACAGGAACGCGTGGCCGGATGGGGAGGGACACCCTCCCTCGGCGGGCCTGGCTACGCCGACGCAGCCGGCTGATGAACGTTGACGAATACATTGCCCATCCCTGCCGCCCCGTGCCCAGCCCGCTTCAGTGGGCTTTTCATTGTCAGCCCGGGGCCTGAGCCCCGGGCCTCGACCCAGCGCGGATCCCCGACGATTGCGTCAAACGCCATGTGCCTCGGACACCCCGCACCACGGCGCCGGTCCTTCGCGCGGGTCGAACGCGGCCGGCTCCGTTCAGCACCAGGCCCGCCCCTACCGGTCGGCGAGGATGCTCCGGATGGCCTCCTCGGAGTAGACCTCGACCGGGGGGATGGCGTGGGCCATGGCCGCCACGCGCGCCCGCGCCAGGGCCGGGTCCTCCCAGGTGAGCCGACCGAAGGCCTGCCACTCCTCCTCGGAGAAGCGCGCTTCGAGCTGGCCGGTGGTGAACTCGTACATGGGCAGGAGGTCGGCGTCGCGCCGGGCGTGGTACTCGGCCAGGGCGGTCTGGGCATCCACCGCGCCCTGCCACCAGTGGTCGAGCGCGTCCGCCAGCAGCGCCGCGCTACGCACCGCGTCGCCCATCCCCTGAACCGTGTGCGGGTCCTTGTGGCACCCGGCATCGCCGACGAGGGCCCAGCCGGGGCCGACCGGAACGCGCAGGAAGTTCGGCAGGTCGCCCGTGCCGAGGATCGGGCCCTCGAGCGGGCTATCGCCGATGCGCTCCATCACCTGCGGGATCTGGGCCAGGCCGGCGAAGAAGTGCTTCCGGTGGTCCTGCTTGAAGGCCGGGAAGGCGCTGGCCTGCACGCCGAAGCCGACGAGGGTCAGCCCGTCGTCGCAGGGGAAGACGAAGGAGGCGGCGTACTCGGCGCCGATCTCGGGGTAGGCGCCGCGCACGGCGAAGGCGCTGGGCGGGTCGTCCAGCGGCACCCCGCGGAAGTAGCCGTAGTACCAGGCGAACATCGGGGGCACCGCGTGGTAGACCTGGGCGCCGACCTGCCGGGCCACCAGCGAGTGCCGGCCGTCCGCCCCGATGACGATGCGCGCCCGCGCGTCGACGGCCTGGCCGGCCTCCTGGTAGCGCACGCCGACGACCTGGAGCCCATCGCGCAGCAGGCCGGTCACCCGCGTCCCGGTGTGCAGCTCGATCCCCGGGTGCGCCGCGGCGGCCTCGACCAGGATCGCGTCGAGCGGCTCCCGGCGGATACAGAGCGCGAAGTCGCGGCCGTCGACGGTGGGGAAGGGCGCCTCGACATAGGGGAAGCGCAGGCGCCGCAGGCGGGGGGCGTCGATCGCGAGCACGCGGTCGAGCACGCCGATGCGCGCGAAGGCGCTGAGCGTGTCGGTGAAGAAGAGGTGGGTGGAGAGGGTCGGGCTGGGAAACCGGTCGCGATCGAGCAGCAGGACCGAGTAGCCTCGCTGGGCGAGGAGGAGCGCCGTCGTCGCGCCCGCGATGCGAGCGCCGACAATGATTGCGTCGTACATCGGGCGGAGTCGTCCCTTGCTGAGCGTGCCACCACCTCGCACGGCCCGGCCAATCGCGCCGCCGCGCGGCCGCCCCTAACTCTACCACCGCGCTGGCGTCGCCGACGGCGCGCCCCGCGCTAGATGAGCGTGCGCTGGCTGTCGGGGTCGAAGGCGTGGATCTGCTCGACCTCCACCGCCAGCGTCACCGCCTCGCCCCGCGCCGGCTGGAACTCGGGATCGACCCGCGCCACCAGGGTCTGCTCCGCCGGCCCGCGCACGTGCAGGAGCGTCTCCGCGCCGAGCGGCTCGACCAGCTCAACCGGCAGGCGCACCACCCGCCCGGGCGCCACGCGCTCCGGATCGGTCACCACGTGGAAGTGCTCTGGCCGGATGCCGAGCAGGATCGGCTTGCCGGCCCACTCCCGCAGCCGGGCCCCGCACTCGGGCGGCAGGGTCAGGCGCACATCCGCGGCGACGACCCGCACCCCCTCGGGGCTGGTGGTGACCTCGGCCGGGAAGACGTTCATGGCCGGGCTGCCGATGAAGGTGGCGACGAAGAGGTTCGCCGGGTGGTCGTAGAGGTTCTGCGGCGTGTCGAGCTGCTGGAGCACGCCCGCGTTCATCACCGCGATGCGGTGGCCCATGGTCATGGCCTCGACCTGGTCGTGCGTCACGTAGACGGTGGTCGTGCCCAGGCGCTGCTGCAGCTTGATGATCTCGGCGCGGGTCTGCACGCGCAGCTTGGCATCAAGGTTGGACAGCGGCTCGTCCATGAGGAAGACCTGCGGCTCGCGCACGATGGCCCGGCCCAGGGCGACCCGCTGGCGCTGCCCGCCGGAGAGCTGCTTGGGCTTGCGATCCAGCAGGGTTTCGATGCCGAGGATCTCGGCCACGGTCTTGACGCGGCGCTCGATCTCCTCCTTCGGCGTGCCGCGCAGCTTGAGCCCGAAGGCCAGGTTGTCGCGCACCGTCATGTGCGGGTAGAGGGCATAGTTCTGGAAGACCATGGCGATGTCGCGGTCCTTGGGGGGGACGTGCGTCACGACCCGGTCGCCGATGAGGATGTCGCCGCTGGTGACTTCCTCCAGGCCCGCCAGGCAGCGCAGCGCGGTCGTCTTGCCGCAGCCGGACGGCCCGACCAGGACGAGGAACTCCCCGTCCTCGATGGCCAACACCAGGTCGTGCACCGCGACCACCCCGTCGAAGCGCTTGGTCACGTGGTCGAAGGTCACTCGCGCCATGCTGGACCCCCTCTGTCTGATGGCGGCTGGCCAGCGCCGGATGCCGCCCCGCACCCGCCCCTCCGGTGTGGTCGGCACCAGCACGCACGCGATGGCTTGCCGGGCACGTCCTCTGCCGATCATATCGTCTCACCGCCCCGCCTGTCAGCCCGGCGCGGCCAGTGGCGACGCTGCTGATGCGCCGACCGGGCAGTGTACACGATCTTGTCATGCTGACTGGCTTGACAGGCTGTCGCGCGGGGCCTAGAGTGTCCTCAGACTTTCTTCGTTTCTGGAAGAAAGTTAAGGGGCACGGGAAGCGATGGCTGACCACGACGCGGCACCGCCGGCGCGACCGCCGCTGATGAGCCGGGTCAACACGACGGCGATCCTGGAGCTGATCCGCCGCCGCGGCCCGATCTCGCGGGCGGAGATCGCGCGGCAGCTCCGGCTGTCCGGCTCGACCGTCACCCGCCTGACGGCGGAGTTGATCGAGGCCGGCCTGGTCGTCCAGGAGGCGACGCCGGGCGTGTCGAGCGGGGGCCGGCCGCCGATTCTGCTCAGCTTCAACCAGCGCGCCGCCGCGCTCATCGCGGTCGACGTCGGCGGGTCGAGCACCACGGTGGTGCTGGCGGATCTCGACGGGCACACGCTGACCCGGCGCACGCTGCCCTCGTGCCAGCCCGGCGGGCACGCGATCACGCCGCAGGAGGTGGTCGCGCTGGTGCAGGAAGCGGCGTCCCATGCCAGCGCGCTGGGCCTGCCGGTGCGCGGCGTCGCCATCGGGGTGCCGAGCATCACGCGCCACCAGGAGGGCGTCGTCGTGCTGGCGCCGGCGCTGGGGTGGAAGGAGGTGCCGCTCGGGGCCCTGGTGCGCGAGGCCACCCAGCTCCCGACCTTCGTCGAGAACGACGTCAACCTCGCCGCGCTCGGCGAGTACACCGCCGGCGCCGGCCGGGGCGTGGCCGCGCTGGTGGCGGTGCTGGTCGGCACCGGCATCGGCGCGGGCATCGTCATCGACGGCCGGCTCTACCGGGGCGTCCATGACGCCGCGGGCGAGATCGGCTACCTCCTGGTCGGGCGCGAGAGCCTGCACCACACCTACCCGGGCTTCGGGCACCTCGAGCGGCTGGCCGGCGGGCACGGCATCGCCGAGGAGGCGCGCGCGGCCCTGGCGGCGCGGCACGGCCCCCTGCCGCCCGGCTGGCCCCGCGACCTGCGCCAGCTCACCGCGCGCGATGTCTTCCGGCTGGCCGACCGCGATCCGGTGGCGGCGGCGATCGTGGAGCGGGCGACCGACTACCTGGCCATCGCGGTGGCCAACATCGCCGCCCTGCTCAACCCGCAGCGCATCGTGCTCGGGGGTGGCGTCATCCTAGGCAACCCGCACCTGATCGGGGCGATTCGCGATCGACTGGCGGGGCGCATCCCGGACCTCCCGGAGATCGTCCGGGCGGAGCTGGGCGACGAGGCGGTCCTCGTCGGCGCGGTGGCGCTGGCCCGCGAGCGGACCAGCGGGTACGCCTTCGTCCAGACGCTGGAGCACAGCGCTCGCGCCTGAGGCGGCCCGGGCGCGCCGCGCGGGAGGCGGGAGAAGGGAGGTGGCAAGCGGGTCGACGGATACCTGCGGCTCGATGTCGTCCTGGACGGTGAGGAGGAAACCCATGGACTCGCGTGATCAGGAGCTCCGGCTCCCCCCGATGCGGCAGCGCCCCTTGAGCCGGCGCCAGTTGCTGCGCCTGACGGCCGGCGCGGTGGCCGGCACGTCGCTGGCCGCCGTCCTCGCCGCCTGCGGCGGCGGCAGCGAGAGCACGCCCACCACGAGCGCCGGGGGGACCACGCCGACCGCCGCCGGTGGTGCGACGACCCCGTCCGGGGGCGGTGCGACCCCGTCCGGGGGGACGCCATCGGCAGGCGGGAAGCTGCCGGAGGGCGCCCCCTTCACCATCGGCGTCTCCAACGGCTTCGTCGGCAGCGAGTGGCGCACCCAGATGATCCAGGACCTGCAGGCGGTGAACGCCGACTACATGAAGGCGGGGCTGACGAAGGAGCTGGTCATCGAGAGCGCCGACACCGACGTGCAGGGCCAGATCCAGCAGATCCGCAACCTGATGAACCGCGGCGTCAACGCGATCATCGTCAACCCGAACTCGCAGACCGGCCTCAACGCGGTCATCCAGGAGGCGACCGACGCCGGCATCGTGGTCATCGCGGTGGACCAGGAGATCTCCGCGCCCGGCGCGATCAACGTGGTGATCGACCAGACCGAGTGGGCCCGCATGAGCGCCCGCTGGTTGGCGGAGCAGCTCGGCGGCAAGGGCAAGATCGTGATCGTCAACGGGATCGCCGGCCACCCGGCCAACGAGGCGCGCTACAACGGGGTCAAGGAGGTCCTGTCCCAGTACCCGGACATCGAGGTGCTGAACGTGGTCAACGCCAACTGGGACCAGGCGACCGGGCAGCAGAAGATGTCCGACCTGCTGGCGTCCCAGCCGCAGATCGACGGCGTCTGGACGCAGGACGGCATGGCGCTGGGCGTCCTCCAGGCGATCCAGGCGGCCAACCCGGCCAAGTGGCCGATCGTCGTCGGCGAGGCGCGTGCCGGCTACATGCAGCTCTGGCATCAGATCAAGCAGTCCCGCCCCGACTTCGTCTCCTACGGCGTGATCAACCCGCCGGGCATCGGCGCCAGCGGCCTGCGCGTGGCGGTCGAGCTGCTCTCGGGCAAGGAGCTGAAGGACGACGCGCTCAAGGGGCCGTTCAAGAACTCCCTCTACGTGCCGATCCCGGGCGTCGTCGACGAGAGCAACTTCGACGAGGAGTATCAGAAGATCGCGAACCAGCCCGCCTCCTACGTGCTGGACGGCATCGCCAGCCCGGAGGAGATCGCGGCGTTCTTCAAGTAGGGCGGCGAGGCACGGGAGGCGGACGGCACGGCGATGCATCAGATAGCGCTCACAGCCCACCAGCTCGTGAAACGCTACGGCGGGGTCGTCGCCCTGGCGGACGGCAGCCTGGAG
The DNA here is from genome assembly GCA_029961075.1 of Sphaerobacter sp. GTDB lineage: Bacteria > Chloroflexota > Chloroflexia > Thermomicrobiales > Thermomicrobiaceae > Sphaerobacter. Next base: position 7,304 of record JASBVL010000089.1, on the reverse strand, counting down.
GTGCGCTCGGGCGAGGTGGTGGCGCTGGTGGGGGCCAACGGGAGCGGGAAGAGCACCCTCGGCAAGATCATCACCGGCGCGGTGGCGCCTGATGGCGGGCAGCTCATCCTCGACGGCCGGGCGGTGCACTTCCCCTCCCCGCAGGCCGCCCGCCGCGCGGGCATCGCCGCGGTCTACCAGGACCTCAGCCTGGTGCCGGACCTCACCGTGGCGGAGAACATCTGGCTCGCGCACGAGCCGATCGGGTGGGGCTGGCGAGTGCGGCGGGGAGCGATGCGGGAGGCGACCGCGCGCCTGCTCGACCTCTTCGCCGGCACCGTCCGCTCCACCCTGACCCCGGAGACCCCGGTTGCCGCCCTGCCGCCCGACGAGCGGCAGATCGTCGAGATCCTGAAGGCGCTGAGCCTCAACCCGCGCCTGATGATCCTCGACGAGGCCACCGCCAGCCTCGACAGCAACCAGGTGGCCCGCCTGTTCGAGCTCGTGGCGCGCTGGAAGGCGGAGGGCATGGCGGTGATCTTCGTCTCCCACCGGATGGAGGAGATCTTCCGCCTGGCCGACCGGGCCGTCGTGCTGCGCAGCGGCCAGACGGTGGGCACGCGCGACCTGCGGACGACCAGCGAGCAGGAGCTGGTCGCGCTGATGATCGAGGGCGGGCTCGCCGTGGAGTCCCGCAGCGCCGCGGGGGCCACGCGCGGCGCCGAGCGGCTGCGGGTGGCCGGCCTGCGGGCGGGCGCGGTGCGCGGCGTGGACCTGAGCCTGCACGACGGCGAGATCGTCGGCCTCGGCGGCCTCCGCGGCCAGGGCCAGACCGACCTGCTGCTGGCGCTGTTCGGCGCCCTGCCCTTCACCGGCGAGGTCCGGCTCGCGGGCCAGCCGGTGCGCTTCACCCACCCGAGCCAGGCGATGGAGGCCGGCATCGCGTTCGTGCCCGGCGACCGCACCCGCGAGGGGCTGCTGCCGATCCGCTCCATCCTGGAGAACCTGCTGCTGCCCTCGTGGCACCGCTACGGAGCCCTGCTGCGCCTGACACAGGCGCGGCGCGATGCGCAGGCGATGGCCCAGCGCCTCAACCTGGTCATGGAATCGCTCGACGCGCCGGTCAGCAGCCTGAGCGGCGGCAACGCCCAGAAGGTGGTGCTCGGCAAGTGGCTGCTACGCGAGCCGCGCCTGCTCCTGCTGGACGACCCGACCAAGGGGGTGGACGTCGGCGCCAAGCGCGAGTTCTACCAGAGCCTCGAGGAGCTGCGGGACGCCGGAGTGGCCATCCTCCTCTATAGCAGCGACGACGAGGAGCTGCTGGGCCTCTGCGACCGGGTGCTGGTGCTGCGCGACGGGCAGGTGCGGGCCGAGCTGGCCGGCCCGACGTTGACGCGCGCGGAGCTGGTCTCGGCCAGCATCGGCGCGCTGATGGGTGAGACGTCATGAGCTACGCGCCCGCGATGACCGCCACCACGCAGGTCCGCCGCGCGCTCGCCGGGCGGTCCTATCTCTTCTCGGTGCTGCTGCTCATCATCGTCGTGTCCATCAACTACGCGCTGCAGCCCAACATGTTCCGGCCCGCCAGCCTGAGCGGCAACCTGCGCACCTACCTGCCGCTGATGCTGCTGGCGGCTGGGCAGGCCATCATCGTCATCGGCGGCGGGATCGACCTCTCGATCGGGGCGATCGTGTCGCTGGTGAACGTGATCATCGTCCGCGCGCTGGGGGTGGACCCCAGCCCGGGGCGCATCGCCCTGGCGATCGCGCTGGGCCTGCTGGCCGGGACGCTGGCCGGCGCCTTCAACGGCCTGTGCGCAGCCTACCTGCGCTTCCAGCCGATCATCACCACCTTCGCGACCAGCTTCGTCTTCTCCGGCCTGGCGCTGTGGGTGCTCCCCAGCCCGGGCGGGGTCGTGCCGCCCGACCTGCTCCGGGCCTACGCGGCGAACCCACTCCGCATCCCGCTGGCCATCTGGGTCGCCGCGCTGGTGCTCCTGCTCTGGGGGGCGTTGCGCGCCACGCGGTTCGGCACCTACCTCTACGCGGTAGGTGGGCAGCCGCTGTCGGCCTACGTCACCGGCGTGCCGGTCTCGCTGGTGCGCCTGGCGTCCTACAGCATCGGCGGGTTGCTGGCCGCCTGCGGCTCGCTGGCGCTGACGCTGAACACCGGCACCGGGGACCCGCTGGTCGGCGGGCCGATGACGCTGCCCTCGGTGGTGGCGGTCGTGATCGGCGGCACCCGGCTGAGCGGCGGGCAGGGCGGCATCGCCGGCGCCTTGATCGGCGTCGTCGTGCTGCGGCTGCTGGACAGCATCATCTCGTTCGCCAACGTGCCGAGCTGGTGGCAGACCTTCGCCCAGGGGATGATCGTCATGGTGGCGCTGGCCGGCCCGGGCCTGGTGGCGCTGGTGAGGGGGCAGCGACCATGAAGCGTCCCAAGCTCAACCCGGTCGTGATCGCGCTGCTGCTGGCCGTGCTGCTCTTCGCGCTGGGCGGGATCCTGCGGCCCGGCTTCGCCAGCCACGCCCAGGCGATGAACATCCTGCGCCTGGCCGCGCTGCTGGGGGTCATCGCCGCGGGGCAGACGCTCGTCATCATCAGCGGCGGCGAGGGCATCGACCTCTCGGTCGGCGCGGTCATCACGCTCAGCGCCACGCTCACCTACCGCCTGGTCAACGGGGACAACGGCATGGTGCTGCCGGCCCTGGGGCTGACGCTCCTGGTCGGCCTGCTCATCGGGGTCATCAACGGGCTGGGGATCACCCTGCTGCGCATCCCGCCGCTGGTGATGACCCTGGGCATGACGGGCGTCGTCCAGGGGCTGGTGCTGGTCGTGACCCAGGGCCAGATGCAGGGCGCGGTCGCGCCGATCATGGCCCGCCTCGTCGCGCGGCCGCTGGCGCTCGGCATCCCAGGCGTGGTGCTGATCTGGGTGGTCCTCGGGGTCGCGATGTGGCTGGTGCTGCAGCGCACCGCCTACGGCAAGCGGCTCTTCGCCATCGGCGTCAACCGCACGACCGCCCGCCTCTCGGGGGTGCGGGTGCCGCGCGTGGTGGTGGCGACCTACGGGCTGAGCGGGATGCTGGCCGCGCTCGGCGGCTTCGTCCTGCTCGGCTACACCCAGATCGTGTTCCTCAACCTCGGCGCGCCCTACACGCTGCCCTCGATCGCCGCAGTAGTGATCGGCGGGACGCTGCTGTCCGGCGGGCAGGGTGGCTACGCTGGCACCATGGCCGGCGCGCTCGTGCTGACGCTGCTCACGAGCCTGCTGACGGCGCTGCAGATGCCGGAGTCGGCGCGCCAGATCGTCTACGGTGGGACGCTGCTGGTTCTGCTGTCCGTCTACGGTCGACAGCGCGCGCTGCGGCAGTGACGGGACGCGGCCGGCGGCCGACGGAAGGAAGAGAGGACACCGCTATGGCACGCACGTTACCGGTCGACCCGCTCCGCATCGGGCTGCTCGGGAGCGGCTTCATCGCCAACTTCCACCTCCAGGCGCTGCTCGGGGTGCGCCACGTGCAGGTCGCCGGCGTCTACAGCCCCACGCCGGCCCGTCGCGACGCGCTGGTCGCCAAGGCCAACGCCATGGGGCTCGGCCCCTGCCGCGCGTTCGACTCCGTGGAGGCGCTGGCCGCGTCGGATGAGATCGACGCGATCTGGATCCTGGGGCCGAACTTCACCCGGCTGGAGCAGATGCGCGCCATCCATCGCGCGGTCGCGCAGCGGAGCACGCCGCTGCTGGGCGTCGCCTGCGAGAAGCCGCTGGCGCGCACGCTGGCCGAGGGGCGTGAGATGCTGCGCCTGGCTGAGGACGCGGGCCTGAACCACGGCTACCTGGAGAATCAGGTCTTCTCCACCGCCATCCAGCGCGGCAAGGACATCATCTGGCGCCGGGGCGTGCCCGCCACCGGCCGGCCGTACCTGGCCCGCGCCGCCGAGGAGCACAGCGGCCCGCACGCGCCGTGGTTCTGGCGCGGCGACCTGCAAGGCGGCGGCGTGCTGCTCGACATGATGTGCCACAGCGTGGAGGTCGCCCGCTACCTGCTCACCGACCCCAGCAAGGACCGCACCTCGCTGCGCGTCCGCAGCGCCAACGGCACGGTCGCCAACCTGAAGTGGGCGCAGCCGAAGTTCGCCAAGCGCCTCCAGGAGCGGATGGGGGCGGACATCGACTACACCCGCCGCCCGGCCGAGGACTTCGCGCGCGGGGTCGTGACGCTGGAGGATGAGGCGGGCAACCCGCTCATCATCGAGACGACCACCTCCTGGTCGTACGTCGGGCCGGGCCTGCGCATCCAGGTCGAGCTGCTCGGGCCGGAGTACGCCCTAGAGTTCAGCAGCCTCAACACCCCGCTGAAGATCTTCCTCTCGCGCGAGGTCACGGGCGCCCAGGGCGAAGACCTGGTCGAGAAGCAGAACTCGGAGCAGGGGCTGATGCCGGTCGTGGAGGACGAGCCCGGCATCTACGGCTACACCCTCGAGGACCGCCACATGGTCGAGTGCTTCCGCACCGGGCAACGGCCGATCGAGACGTTCCACGACGGGGTGGCGGTGCTGGAGATCCTGATGGCGCTCTACCGCTCGGCCGAGCTGGGCCGCACCGTCGAGCTGCCCGACCCGGCGCTGGAGGACTACGTGCCCCCGGTGGCGCGCGTGGGCTGATATCCTTCCCCGCGAGGGGGCGGCGGCAGAGGGGGGACGATGAGCCAGGGCACTCGGTTCGATCAGGAGCTGCGTGAGCAGCCGGCAGCGCTGGCCAGGCTGCTCGCCCAGGGGCGCGAGCAGGCCGAAGCGATCGCGGAGGCGATCCGCGCAGCGGCGCCGGAGCTGGTCGTCATCGTGGCGCGGGGCAGCTCCCACAACGCGGGGCGGTATGCCCAGTACCTGTTCGGCATCCGCAACCGGCTCCCCGTCGCCTACGCCGCCCCTTCGATGTACACCCTGTACCAGCAGCCGCCCGTGCTGCGGCGGGCGCTGGTGATCGGGATCAGCCAGTCGGGCCAGTCGCCCGACGTCAGCGCGGTGATGGAGGAGTCGCGGCGGCAGGGCGCGCTCACCGTGGCCGTCACCAACGACCCGGCGTCGCCGCTGGCGCGGGTGGCCGACCACTGCCTGCCGCTGCACGCCGGCCCGGAGCAGGCCGTCGCCGCGACCAAGACCTACACCACCCAACTGCTGGCGCTCGCCATGCTCTCGACGGCACTGGGCGGGACGGCGGCCGATTGGGACGCGCTGGCCGCCCTGCCGAGCGCCGTCGCGGCGGCGCTGCGCCTCAACGCCGACATCGTCGCCCGCGCCGAGCGCTACCGCTACGCGCGCCAGTTCGTGGTCATCGGCCGCGGCTACAACCTGGCCACGGCCTGGGAGCTCGCGCTCAAGATCAAGGAGATCACCTACATCATCGCCGAGCCCTACTCGGCGGCCGAGTTCCGCCACGGGCCGGTGGCGTTGATCGAGCCGGGCTTCCCGGTGCTGCTCGTGGCGCCCTCGGGGGCCGCCTACGGCGACACCGCCGCGCTCCTCGCCCTGCTGGAGGAGCGCGGCGCCGAGGTGATCGCCATCTCCGACCAGGCCGCGCTCCTGGCGCGCGCTCGCACGGCGCTGCCGCTCCCCGCCGGGGTCTCGGAGTGGCTCTCGCCGCTGGTGGCCGTGGTACCGGGGCAGCTCTGGGCGGGTGCGCTGGCGACCGTGCGCGGCCAGGACCCCGACTGCCCGCGCGGCCTGCGCAAGGTCACCTACACCCACTAGACGGGGGCCGCCGCGCGGGCGGCGGCCGACGCCGGGTGCCGTTCCTGGCGCTCCCGTCTGTTGCGCGCGCCCGATGAGGAGAATAATTGTCCGGGTGGGCGTCGTGCCCCGGAGCGGCGCCTGCACCGCCGACCCGCTGTCCGGACCGCGCGCCTGGCCGCGGCTGCTGCCACGCCCGCCCCGGCCCGGCGGAGGGCGGATGCGCTCCTGCCATGGAGAAGGAGGAGCAGAGTGACCCCGGAGGAGCAGCCGCGACCCCGCCAGACCACACCCGGCGATGGGGGGCCGACGCCCCTGGTCGAGCAGCTCCGCGAGCTGGCCGCGGACGGCAATCTCGTGTCCCACCTGCTGCAGATCCCGCCGTCGCGGCTGGCCCGCATCGCCCGCGAGCTCGGCGACGAGGCGTTCGGCGACCTGCTGGGGACGCTCGACCCGACCGACGCTGCGGAGATCCTGAGCCGGCTGGCGGTCGCCGACGCCGCCGACGTGCTGGAGGCGATGGCGCCGGACGAGGCCGCCGACGTGATCGGCGAGATCGCGCCGGACGCCGCCGACCGCATCCTGATCGCGATGGAGCCGGTCGAGGCAGCCGAGCTGCGCGACCTGCTGGCCTACCCGCCCGATACCGCGGGCGGGCGCATGACCCCGGCCTTCGTCTCGATCGCGCCGGACCTGCGGGCCGACCAGGCCATCGTGGCGCTGCGGCGCGTGGCCGAGGAGGCGGAAGGGCTCACCTACGTCTACGTCACCGACCCGGAGGACCGGCTGCTCGGCGTGCTCTCGCTGCGCAACCTGGTGCTCAGCCCACCCGACCGCCGCGTCGGCGACCTGATGGTGACCGACGTGGTCACCGTGCTCGCCAGCGCCGACCAGGAGGAGGCGGCGCGGCTCCTGACCGAGAACAACCTGCTCGCGCTGCCGGTCGTGGACGAGAACCGGCGGCTGCTCGGGATCATCACCGCCGACGACGTGGCCGACATCCTGTCCCAGGAGGCGACCGAGGATATCGCCCGACTGGGTGGTTCCTCCCCGCTGGAGGAGCCGTACCTGCGGGCGTCACCGACCGTCCTCTGGCGCAAGCGCGTCGGCTGGCTGCTCACCCTCTTCCTGGCCGAGGCTTACACCGGCACGGTGCTGCGCCACTTCGAGGACGAGATCGCCGCGGTCGTCGCCCTCTCCTTCTTCATCCCGCTCCTGATCGGCACGGGCGGGAACGTCGGCTCCCAGGTGGTGACGACCCTGGTGCGCGCCATGACGCTCGGCGAGGTCCGCTTCCGCGACCTGCCGCGGGTCGTCGGCAAGGAACTGACCACCGGCATCATGCTCGGCGCGGCTATGGCCGTCGCGACCTTTCTCCGGGCGATGATGCTGGGCGTCGGCGTCGACGTGGGCCTGGTCGTGGCGGCCTCGGTGACGGCGATCGTCGTCTGGGCCGCGGTGATCGGCGCGATCCTGCCGCTGGTGCTGCGCCAGCTCCGGATCGACCCGACGGTGGTCTCGGCGCCGTTCATCTCGACGCTGGTCGACGGCACCGGCCTGCTCATCTACTTCACCGTCGCCCGGGTCGTGCTCAA
>JASBVL010000009.1 GCA_029961075.1 Sphaerobacter sp. | reverse complement strand
CCGGTGCCCGCCACCCGGGTGCGGTGTCGCGCCCGGAAGAAGCGCTCGAAGAGCTTGTTCAGGTGCTCCGGCGCGATCCCGATCCCCTGATCGGCGACGCTGATGACGACCTCGTCCCCGGCCACCCGGCCGCTGACGACGATCAGCCCGCCGTGCGGCGAGTACTTGACCGCGTTGTCGAGGAGGTTGGTCAGCACCTGGTCGATACGCCGCTCGTCTGCCTCCACCACCGGGAAGTCGGACGGAAAGGACAGGACGAAGCGGTGGCGTTCGGAGCGCACGGCCAGCTTGTCGATGGCGCGCCGGACCACGTGGGGGATCTGGATCGGCTCGCGCTCGATCGTGAGCGCGCCCGCTTCGATCAGGGAGGTGTCGAGGATGTCGTTGATGAGCTGCGTCAGGTGGTCGGTCTCCGCGTCGATCGCGGCGAGGAACTCGCGGCGGGTCGCGTCGTCCCAGCTCGCGTCGTTGAGCAGGAGCGCCGAGGCGTAGCCTTTGATCGACGCCAGCGGGGTGCGCATCTCATGCGAGAGGATCGCCGCCACGTCCGATCGGTGATGTGCCGCGAGATCGCGCGGGGGAGCCGCTGCCTCCTCGGCGCGGCGGTGATGGTCGAGGGCGGCGGCGACCAGTGCCGCGACGCGCCCGGCGCACGTCTGGTCCCACCCGACCGGGCACGCCGCCTGCCCCGGCGCGGCGACGATCAGGGCGCCGAGGAGCCGGCCATCGTGGCGGAGCGGGAGCGCGACCTGCCAGCCCGCCTCGGCCACCGCCGGCGCGTCGAGGGTGCCATCGCTGTCGGCCACGGCGACCCTCCAGAGGAGCCCGTCAGTCAGGGTGACGGCCAGGATCCGCGGCAGCGCCGCCAGCAGCTCATCCAACGTGAGCGGCTCGAAGAGGGCGCACGCCAAGCCATGCAGGTCGGGCGCGGTGCGAACGGCGGGTGGGGTGATCATCGGCAGCGACCTCCCTTTCCCGAGCCAGCGGGTGCTCCGCGGCCGCCGGCCCTAGTGTGGCCGAGCATCGCTGCTGGGGCAAGATCGGCCCCGGTCCCCCACGGCCGGGGTGGCGGGCGCCCGTGAGTCTGCTAGCATGCCTGACGAGCGCCGCCGGACGGCCGCGCGCGGACGGCGGCTCCGGGGCGGAGGAGAGTGGCCAGTGAAGATGGTGGACGTCACCAGCAACATCCTGTGCGTGCCGGTCCCCAACGACGGCATTATGGAAGAGGAGACCAACGCGTACATCATCCATGATACCCGCCACGGCGGGCTGGCCGTCGTGATCGACCCAGGGTCGGAGGCGGGGACCGCGGCGATCCTGGCGGCGCTGGGCCGGCTGGGCGACCCGCCGGTGCGGCAGATCATCTTGACCCACGCCCACCCCGACCACGCCGGGGGCGCGGCGGCCCTGCGCGCCGCGACCGGTGCACCCGTCTGGCTGCACCCGGACGAGTTGCCGGTGGCCGAGCGGCTGCGCGTCTCCGTGCCGGTGGACGGCTACCTGGCCGACGGCCAGGTGCTGGAGGTCGCCGGGCTCACCTTCGATGCCGTGCTCACCCCGGGCCACGCGGCCGGGCACGTGGTCTTCATCGAGCGCGCCACCGGCGTCACCGTGGCCGGGGACATGGTGCATGGGCGCGGCACGGTCGGGATCTTCCCGCCCTACGGCAGCATGCGCGCCTATCTGCACTCCCTCCAGCGCATGCTCGACCGCGGCGTGACGCAGTTGCTGCCGGGTCACGGCCCGGCGATCGCGGACGGCCCGGCCACGCTGCGCCGCTACATCGCGCATCGGCTGGCTCGCGAGCAGGAGATCGTCGACTACCTGGCCGCCGGGGTCGAGACGATCCCGGACCTCGTCGCCCGCCTCTATCCGGACCTGGCGCCGCGGAGCCAGTTCGCCGCGCGGGCCACGGTGCACGCGCACCTGGAGAAGCTGGCCGAGGACCGGCGCGTGGTCTGCGAGGGCACGGGCGAGCAGGCGCGCTACCGCGTGGTCGGCTAGCGTGGGGTGGCGTGGGGCGCGGTCGCCGCCGGCGGCCACCGCGCCGGCACGGCCCCGTCGCTTGGGGTGCTTGACAATCAGGCACGGTGGTGCTATCGTGTGCCCACGATCCCGAGGAGTCGACTGACGGATCGACGCACAGCCACCGCGGTCCACTCGCGGGGGCTGATCCCGGCCAAACCGGGAAGCCGGGGAGGCCGGCCGCGAACCAGGAAGCTGGGTAGCGGGCATCGGTGCGAGCGCGCCAGGGCGGCCGGCGCCCGTCGGACGGCCAGGAGTGCACGAATCGGTGGGAGCGCGTCGAGACGCAAGGCTCGTCGGGGTCGCTTTTTGTCAGGCGTCATACGTCAACCGTCACGCGTGGTGCGTACTGCGTCGTGCGTGTTTCACCCCCTCACCCCCGGCCCCTCTCCCACAAGGGGGGAGGGGAGAAGAGCGCAGGGAGTAGGCACGACGCCATGCCCGCACGCAACACGCAACACGCATCACGCATGCCGCATCGCCCCGTCACAGCCGCCGCAGGTGCAGCACGTCCGTGTGGCCCGGCTCGTGGTAGACGATGAGGCTGCCGACGAACAGCGCGTGCATCCCCGGGCGCGCGTGGCCGGCGGCGATCAGCGCCGCCCCCGCCTGACTGATCAGTGCCTCGGTGTCGTCGGGGAACGCCATCACCAGCGGGGTGACACCCCAGACCAGACCGAGCTGATTGGCCACGAACTGGCTATTCGTCACCGCCACGACCGGCACCGATGGCCGCTCGCGGGCCACCTCGAGCGCGGAGAAGCCGCTGCGCGTGACCACGGCGATCAGGTCGACCAGCGGCGAGCGCCGCGCGATGTCGCTCGCCGTGCGCGCGATCGTCGACGCGATCGTGTCGGGCCGGAGGGCCCCTGGTCCGGGCCCGCAGGGGAACTCGGCCTCCACCGCGCGGGCGATCCGGTCCATCATCGCCACCGCCTCGACCGGGTACCGGCCGGTCGCCGTCTCTGCGGAGAGCATCACGGCGTCGACGCCGTCGATCACCGCATTGGCGACATCGCTCGTCTCCGCCCGGGTCGGGATCGGCTGGGTGGTCATCGACTCGAGCATCTGCGTGGCGATGATGACCGGCTTGCCGTGCGTGCGGGCGACCGCGATGATGCGCTTCTGCGCGATCGGCACCTCCTCGGGCGCGAGCTGCACGCCGAGGTCGCCCCGGGCGACCATGACCGCGTCGGCCACCTGGGTGACGTCATGGATCGCGCGGAGCGCCTCCGGGCGCTCGATCTTCGCCACGATGGCGGCGCGGCCGCCGCGCCGGCGCAGCTCGTCGCGGACCATGGTGATGTCGCCGGGTGCGGTCACGAAGCTGACGCCCAGGTACTCCAGGCCGTGCTCGGCGGCGAAGGCGATGTCGGCCGCCTCGGCGGGCGTGAGGGTGCGGGGCGGTGCCGGGGCTCCGGGAACGGTGACCCCCTGCTTCCCGCGCAGGCGGCCGCCGCGCACCACGCGCGCGGTCGCCCCGGTGCCCTCGCGCGCCACGACGATCAGCTCGATCAGGCCGTCCGCCATGAGCACCCGCTGCCCGGGCCGGAGCGCCGCCACCAGATCCGGATCGTCGATCGAGATGCGATCCGGCGCGAGCGGGTCATCGCCCGTCGTGAGCTGGATGAGCTCCCCCTGGCGCAACGTCACCGACTCCCCATCCGGTAGCGGGCCGGTGCGCGGCTTCGGCCCCGCCAGGTCTTGCAGGATGCCGACGTGCTGCCCGGTCGCCTGCGCGGCCGCGCGGATGGTCCGGACCAGCTCCAGGCGCTCGTCGATGGGGTTGTGCGCGGCGTTGATGCGGACGATGTTGACGCCGGCGAGGAGAAGCCGCTCGAGCGTCTGTCGATCCCAGGAGGCGGGACCGACGGTCGCGACGATCTTCGTCGTTCGGGTGCGGCGTGCAGCGCTGCCCGTCATGCCCACTCCTCAAAACCTACCCGCGTGCGGCGGGAGCGTGCGGATCGATTCCGGCGGCCAGCCGTCGGCGCCGTGCTACGATGGGGTTGGAGCATGTCAGCCGCGGCGGCACGACGCGCGTGGCCGCCCCCCACGAGAGGAGCCGGGTATGCCGATCGAGCTCACCAGCTATCGCATCGACAAGCCGGACGACATCAATATCATCTGTGGGCAGGCCCATTTCATCAGTCGGTCGAGGATCTCCATGAGGCGCTGGTCGGGAGCGTGCCGGGGATCCAGTTCGGCCTCGCGTTCAGCGAAGCCTCGGGTGATCGGCTGGTGCGCTGGAGCGGGACCGACGACGAACTGATCGCGCTGGCGCAGCGGCATGTGCTGGGGATCGCGGCCGGGCATTGCTTCCTGATTCTGCTTCGCAACGCGTATCCCATCAACGTCCTGCCGGCGGTCCGCGCCGTGCAGGAGGTGTGCACCATCTTCTGTGCCACCGCCAACCCGGTCGAGGTCATCCTTGCGGACGTGGGCGAGGGCCGGGCGGTCCTCGGCGTGGCCGACGGCTTCAAGCCCCTCGGCGTAGAGACGCCGGCGCACATCCAGGCGCGCCAGGCGCTGCTGCGGCGCATCGGCTACAAGCTCGGCCCCGCTGGCGCCTGATCGTGCCACCCGGCCGGACGCGGCTGCCTTGCCAACCACTGCGGCTGGAAAGGGTAGCGCGTGCATAGCCCGCTGGGCGCAGGTGGGGTACAATGCGAGGCTGAGTGCGTGTGCGGCTCGTGCCCGCGGGTGGCTGAGCAGTACGCGAAGTGGCGCGTGCGCCCCTCAACGGCACCCCCGCCCACTCTTCCCGGTGACGTGCAGCGTCATAATCTGGAGGCAGGGAAGCATGACAACCCCGGACGGTCGTCAAACACAGGGTCTGACGCTGGGGAAGGACGAGCTGCTGCATCTGTACAGGCAGATGGTGCAGATCAGGCGGTTCGAGGAGCGGGCGGCCGAGCAGTACGCGCACGGGAAAATCGGTGGATTCCTGCATCTCTACATCGGCGAAGAGGCGGTGGCCGTGGGCGCCATCTCCGCCAAGGAGCCGCAGGACCATGTGATCACCCACTACCGTGACCATGGCTACGCCGTGGCGCTCGGGATCGACCCGCGCCTGCTGATGGCCGAGCTCTTCGGCCGGGCCACCGGCATCGTCGGCGGGCGAGGCGGCTCGATGCACTTCGCCGATGCCGAGCGGAAGTTCTGGGGCGGCTACGCCATCGTCGCCGGCCACCTGCCGATCGCGGTCGGGTTGGCCCTGGCCAGCCAGTACCTGGAGCAGAACTACGTGGTCCTGTGCTTCTTCGGCGACGGGGCCACCAACAACGGCGCCTTCCACGAGGCGCTCAACTTCGCGTCGCTCTGGAAGCTGCCGGTGCTGTTCATCTGTGAGAACAATCAGTACGGCATGGGGACGCACGTCGAATACGCCTCCGCCGTCCCCGAGATGGCCCGGAAGGCCGCGGCCTACGACATCCCCGCCGCCCGGGTCGACGGCCAGGACGTGCTCGTGATGCGGGATGCGGTCAAGCAGGCGCTCGACCACTGCCGCGCCGGGCACGGCCCGTTCTTCCTCGAGGCGCTGACCTATCGGTTCCGCGGGCATTCGATGGCGGACCCCGAGGCGTATCGCTCCAAGGAAGAGGTCGAACAGCGGCGGCGCGAGGACCCCATCATCCGCTTCCGGGACAAGCTCCTCGCCGAAGGGGTGACGACCGCCGAGGAGCTGGACCAGATCGACACCGAGGTCGACCAGCAGATGGACGAAGCGGTTCGCTTCGCCGACGAGAGCCCGGTGCCGGACCCGGCCACGTTGACTGAGGGCGTGTACGCCGAGCCGGTAGCGGCACGCTAGAGCGACTGGATCGCTCGGAGCAGGGGAGACGACAGGCGAGATGGCGCGAGAGATTACCTATCGCGACGCGCTCCGGGAGGCCCTCCGCGAAGAGATGGACCGTGATGAGCGCGTCTTCCTCATGGGCGAGGACATCGGAGCCTACGGAGGCTCCTACGTGGTCACCCGGGGGTTCCTGGAGCAGTACGGCCGCAAGCGGGTGCGCGACACGCCGATCTCCGAGCTGGCGATTGTGGGCCTGGCCAACGGCGCGGCGATGGGCGGGCTGCGCCCGGTCGTCGAGCTCATGACGATCAACTTCAGCCTGTTGGCGATGGATCAGATCGTCAACCACGCCGCCAAGATCCACTACATGTTCAACCGCCAGATCTCAGTGCCGGTGGTGATCCGGACCGCCTCAGGCTGGGGCCAGTTGGGGGCGACGCACTCCCAGACGTTCGAGGCCTGGTACGCGCACGTGCCCGGGCTGCGTGTGGTCATGCCGGCCACGCCGAAGGACGCCAAGGGGTTCCTGAAGAGCGCCATCCGCGGCCAGGACCCGGTGATGTTCATCGAGCACTCGCTGATCTACCGCAACCGGGGTGAGGTGCCGGACGGGGAGTACCTGCTGCCGCTGGAGGGCGCGGAGGTCCGGCGCGAGGGCACCGACGTCACCATCGTCTCCTGGTCGCGCGGCTACTACCTGGCGCTCGGCGCCGCCGAGGAGCTGGCGCGCGACGGGATCGAGGCCGAGGTCATCGACATGCGGGTCCTGCGCCCGCTCGACATCGACACCGTCGTCCGCTCGGTGCAGAAGACCAACCGGCTGGTCATCGTCGAGGAGAGCTGGCGCACGCTGGGCATGGGCGCGGAGATCGCCGCCGCCGTGCAGGAGCACGCCTTCGACTACCTGGACGCGCCGATCGCGCGGGTCGGCAGCGTCGAGGTCCCGATGCCGTACGCCAAGAACCTCGAGCGGCTGGTCATCCCCGGCAAGGACGAGGTGGTCGCGGCGGTGCATGAGCTGCTGCGCCGCGATGTCGCGGTGGCGCGGTGACGCGGGGGCGAGTGGCACGGAGCAGAGGAGCAGCGGATGGCCAAGACGGTCGTGATGCCCCAGATGGGCTACGACATGGACGCGGGGACGCTCCTGCGCTGGTTGAAGCAGGAGGGCGAGCGCGTCGCCCGCGGTGAGCCGATCGCCGAGATCGAGACGGACAAGGTCAACCTCGAGATCGAGTCCTTCGAGGAGGGCGTGGTGCGCAAGCACCTCGTCGCCGAGGGGCAGACCGTCCCGGTGGGCGAGCCGATCGCCATCGTCGGCGAGCCCGACGAGCCGATCGACCTGCCCGCGGCGGCCGGTGCCCCGCGCGCCGCGCCGGCCGCGGCGCAGGCGAGCGCCCCGGCCGCACCCGGCCCCGCCGACGGCGTCGCCTCGGCGCCGCAGCCCGAGCCGGTGAGCCAGGTGGCCGAGCGCGCCCCGGGCGAGCGCGTGCGCGCCTCACCGCTGGTGCGCCGCCTGGCCGCCGAGCACGGCATCGACCTGCGCACGATCACGGGGACCGGCCCCGGCGGCCGCATCGTCAAGGAGGACATCCTGCCGCTCATCGGCCGCCCGGCGGAACTGGCCGCGCCCGCGGCCCCGGCGCCTGTCGCGGCCCCGGCTGCGGTGGCCGCCGCGCCCGCGGCACCCACCGCCGAGGCCGCGTTGCCCGGTATGCCGCCGAGCGAGGTGCGCGACCTGTCGCGCATGCGCAAGACGATCGCGCGCCGCATGACCGAGAGCTTCCAGGCGCCCCACTTCTACGTCACGACGACGGTGGACATGGGCGCGGCGCTCGCGTTCCGCGAGCAGGTCAACGAGCAGCTCGAGCCGGAGCAGAAGGTCTCCATCAATGACCTGATTGTCAAGGCGACCGCGCTGGCGCTGCGGAAGTTCCCGATGCTGAACGCCAGCTTCGCCGGCGAGCAGGTGCGCATCTACCAGCGGATCGACATCGCCATCGCCGTCGCGGTGGAGGGCGGCCTGATCAGCCCGTTCATTCCGGACACCGACCACAAGACGCTGGGTGAGATCGCGCGCATCAGCAAGGACCTGATCGAGCGCGCGCGCAGCGGTGGGCTGCGGCCGGAGGAGTACCAGGGCGGCACCTTCACCATCAGCAACCTGGGCATGTACGACGTCGAGAGCTTCATCGCCGTCATCAACCCGCCGCAGGCCGGCATCCTGGCCGTCGGCTCGATCCGCAAGGAGCCGGTCTACCGGGAGGGCACCTTCGTGCCGGTCGATCTCATGCGCATCACCATCTCGGCCGACCACCGGGTCACGGACGGGGCCGAGGCGGCACGCTTCCTGGCGGAGGTCAGGCGGTACCTCGAGACGCCGATGTTGCTGGCCGTCAGCTAGCGGCCGATCGCATCGACGCAGCGACCGGGGCGGGAGTTCCCGCCCCGGTCTCGTTTGGCCGGGAGCGCCGGCCTGTGTTCGCGCGGTGCGGGCACGGACGACCGGGGGCCGGTCGGCAGCCGGCGCCCCGACGATGCCGCCGCGCGAGCGCGTCTTCGATTCGTGGCGCGCAGGGGCTTGACAGGCTGTCACCCGAGTGCTAGTATGAGAGTGCGGTTCCGAGGAGTTGTTCGAAGGGCTGACGCACTTTCATCGCGGCCCAACCGGGATGAAAGATCCAGACCAAACCGGGAAACCGGGGAGGTCGGCCGCATCGCCGGCAACGCCGGTACGGCCGTCGGTACAGGCCATACGGGGATCCGATGAGGAAACCCGGAGTGGGAGAGACCGGCAGGATGGCGTCGTGTCCACGAGGCTCGTCGGGACCGCGTTTTTCTGTGCTCCTCGCGGGCGTCCACCACGGCGCGGCGCGGTGAGGCACGGCGGGTTGTTCGGTCCGAGCGGTCTCCCTGCCGGGACGTAGGCGCCGGTGTCGCACGGAGCATCGCCGGCGCTCGTCCTCGTGCGGCGCGCTCGCGCCAACCAGCACGTCACCCCGCTCCCAACCTTGGGAGCGGGGTCAGGGGTGAGGGCGGCTCCGGGAGCCGGTGAGGGGCCCGGGGCTGATGGCGTGTGACGGAATCGTCGGGTAACCGCGCCGGCGCCGGTCCGACGGCCCCCGTGCCCGGCCGGGGCCCGGGGGTTTACCCCCGGGCTGACAACGAAAAGCCTGCTGAAGCGGGCTGGGAACGGGGCGGCAGAAATGGGCAATGTATTCGTCGACGTTCATAAGCGGGCTGGGCACGGATCGCCGGGTATGCCGGACCACATCGTCGACGTCCATCAGTCGGCGTTACCCTGCCAGCCGTGGGTGACACGGCTCCCCACCGTACGACGCAATACGCAACACGCAATACGCAGTACGTAGTACGTACTATGGACGAGTCTGGTCGCGCAGGGCCAGCGCCTGCCGGTACAGCTCGCTGCGTGGCAGGCCTGTCTCGCGCGCGACGGCGCGCGCCGCCGCGCTGGGTGACTCGCCAGCGTCGAGGCGCGCACGGAGCCGCTCGGCGACGTCCTCGGGCGGCGCGGGCTGCTCCGGCTCCGGCGCCCCGACCACCAGGACGTACTCCCCCCGCGGGGGCCGCTCGGCCAGGCTGGCCTGTGCGCCCGTCAGCGTGGTGCGCACGATCTCCTCGTGCAGCTTGGTCAGTTCGCGGCACAGCGCGAGCGGCCGGTCGCCGAGCGTGGCCACCAGGTCGCTCAGCGTCGCCGCGAGGCGGTGCGGCGCCTCGTAGAGGACCAGCGGCCAGGGAAGGTCGCGCGCCCGCGCGAAGAACGCCCGGCGTTCGGTGGCGCGGCGCGGCGGGAAGCCCAGGTAGAGAAAGCCATCGGGGACCAGCCCGGAGACGGCCACGGCCGCGGTCACCGCCGACGGCCCCGGCACCGGTTCCACGCGGATGCCGCGCGCGGCGGCGGCCCGCACCAGGGTGAAGCCCGGGTCGGAGATGCCGGGCATGCCGGCGTCGGCGATGACGGCGACGTCGCCGCGCTCGAGCGCGGCGAGGATCTCGTCCACCCGGCCGGGACCGCTGTGCGCGTGGTAGCTGACCATCGGCGTCTCGATGCCGAAGTGCTGGAGCAGGCGGCCGGATCGCCGCGTGTCTTCGGCCGCGATCAGCGACACCTCCCGCAGGACGCGGAGGGCGCGGAGGGTGATGTCCTCCAGATTGCCGATGGGGGTGGCGACGAGGTACAGCGTGCCGGTCATGCCTGCTGTCACCCGGCTCTCCCGGCGGGGTATAATCGTACGGACACGTGATGCCGCGCTCGCGACAGCCCGTAAGGACCAGACGATGGCGCAGGAGTCGAGCGGCCGCGCGGAGCTGACGGCGCAGTCGCAGTCATTGTACCGGAAGTACCGCCCGCGGTCGTTCGCGCCCGGTGAGTTTGTCGGTCAGGAGCACATCGCTCGCACGCTGCGCAACGCGATCGTGCTCGACCGGGTCGCGCATGCCTACCTGTTCTGCGGGCCGCGCGGCACGGGCAAGACGAGCACCGCCCGCCTGCTGGCCAAGGCGGTCAACTGCCTGCACCCCGACCCGGCAGAGCGCCCCTGCAACGCCTGCGCGGCCTGCGAGGCGATCAACAGTGGCACCGCGGTCGACATCATCGAGATCGACGCGGCCTCGAACCGCGGCGTTGACGACATCCGCGATCTGCGGGAGAAGGTGAAGTACGCGCCGACGCAGCTCCGGGTCAAGTTCTACATCATCGACGAGGCGCATCAGCTCACCCGCGACGCCTTCAACGCCTTCCTCAAGACGCTTGAGGAGCCACCGGGCCACGTCAAGTTCGTGCTGGCCACCACCGAGCCGGACAAGCTGCCGGACACGATCGCGTCGCGCTGCCAGCGCTTCGACTTCCGCCGCTTCGCGCTCGCCAGCGTCGTGGAGCACCTGCGTCGCGTGTGCGAGCGCGAGGGGCTGGAGGCCGAGGACGAGGCGCTGCGCCTGATCGCGCGCCAGGCGACCGGCAGCATGCGGGATGCGCTGGGGCTGCTGGAGCAGCTCGCGCTCTTCGGCGAGACGATCGACGGCAAGCACGTCGTGACCGCCGAGGCCGTGCGGCGCGTGACCGGCATGAGCCGCAGCGACCGCCTAGTGGCGCTGGTGGATGCGCTGGCGCGCAAGGATGCCGGCGCCGGCCTGCGCGTCATCGCCGCGGCGACCGAGAGCGGTGAGGATATCCATCAGCTCAACCGCCAGCTCGTGGCCTATCTCCGCACGCTGCTCCTGATCCGCGCCGGCGGGACGAGCGAGGACGCCGGCGAGGAGACGCGGGCGCAGGCCGAGCAGTTCTCCGTGGCGGAGCTGGCGGCGCTGGTGCGGACCTTCAGCGCGATCGAAGGGGCGCTGAACCGCGGCTCCTACGCGCAGCTCCCGCTCGAGATCGCGCTGGTCGAGGCGATCGTGGGTGCGCCCGCCCCGGCCGCGGACGCGCCGACGCCTGCGGGTGCCACGGTGCCCGCTCCACCGCCGCCGCGCCCGGTGGAGCCCACCCGCGCCGCCGTGGCCGAGCGGCGCGTGAGCGCGCCGCGCCGCGAGCCGTCGCCGGTGCCCCCGGCGTCCCGAGCGAGCGCGTCGCCGCGGCCCGCGCCGCCGCCCGCCGGGTCGGCGCTGGAGCGCCTGGTGTCGAGCTGGAGCCAGATTCGCCGGGACGTGAAGATGGCGAACTCCCGCGTGGCGGCCCTGCTCAGCTCGGTGGACCCGCTGGCCGTGCGCGGCGACGAGGTCGTGCTCGTCTCCCCCTACGAGTTCCACCGCAACAAGCTCAACGACGAGGCGATTCGCCGGGTCGTCGAGGACGTGCTGGTGCGCTACATGGGGGGCGCCTACCGCGTGGTGTGCCTGGCGCCGGAGGAGGCCAGCGACGCCGCCCCGCCACCGGCCGAGGCGCCGACCGCTGACCTGCCGGCGGACCCGCCCCCGGCGAACGGTGCCGCCAGCATCGCGCCGGCGCCGGACCCTGCGACGGACGACGAGCAGCGCCTGCGGGCGGCCAGGACCATCTTCGGCGCCGAAGAGATCGACCCAGACTGACCGCCGCGGGCCCGGTGCTGCCCGCCTGGCGCCGACCGTCCGGCCACCGCCACGGCGCGCTGCAGGCTACGGGTGGACGTAGCGGGTGCGGACCTGCAGGGTGGTCAGGTCGACGTCGTAGAGGGTGAACGGCTCCGTGCCGGTGTAGGCGCCCGCCCGGACCAGCCAGGGCTCGTCCACCGCCCGAACCACCAGGCGGTGGTCCGCCCACCACAGGTCGGTCACGGCCTTGCCGCGCGGCGTGGGTACCTCGGTCAGGTCCAGCGTCGTCAAATCGAGCAGCCACAGGCCGTGGAAGAGCGGATGCTCGGCGCCGGGCGTGTAGACCGCGATTGCCAGCGTGCGCCCGTCCGGCGCGGCGGCCAGGCTGGTCGCGCCCGCCACCGGGGCGAACTGGCCGGCCGACACCAGCAGGTCGCTGGGCGCACCCTCCGGCCCCACCGCGAAGACGTCGCCGCCGTCGGCGATCGTGCCGGCTGCGGAGCGCACGTAGGCGAGCGCTTTCCGTCCGGGGAGCCAGACCGCGGCCAGCACCGCGCTCCCGGCGTCGCCGGTCACGACCGCGTGGCGCTCGCCGGTGGCCACCGAGACGACGTACAGGCTGGTCGGCTGGCCCGGCAGTGCGGGGTCGCGGTAGGCGAGCAGCGCGCCGTCGGGCGACCAGATCAGCCCGTCGGGGCTGCTGCCGGGCTGGGGCGGGACGAGCTGGCGCACGGTCCCGGACATGTCCACCAGCGTCAGCGAACCGTCCTGCCGGGCCACGGCGACGGCCGACCCCGTCGGAGACCAGGCGATCGCGCGGACGGGCGCCTGGCTCTCCGCCGGCGCCGGGTCAGGCAGCTCCAGCGCGACGCTGCCGTCCGCGGCCATGATGGCGACCGTGCTGTTGCCGTTCATCTCCGGCTGGCTCGCGAAGATGACGGCCACCTGCTCCCCGTCCGGCGAGGGGCCGAACGCGAGGATATCCCGGCCGGTGACGACCGGCGCGGGGTCGCCCTCGGGGGGGAGTTGCCAGAGATCGCCGCCGTGGGCGAAGTAGACCCGGCTTGCGGACTGCGGGATGACCGCGATGACGGGCGGCAGGACCGTGGCGAGCGGGGTGCGTACCTGGGGTTTGCCGATGCCGGAGCGCGGACTGTCCTCCACACGCTCCAGCGGGCCGGGCGGCACGGCGGTCTGGTCGAGCTCTGCGCAGCCGGCGACGAGGATGGTCAGGGTCAGGAGCAGCGCCAGGATGATGACCCTCGGGGCTCGCGCGGCATGGTGGCTCCGAGCCGGTGGCGGGGCCACGGGTTCCCCTCCTCTCGCCGCTGAGCAGTTGGTCTGCGTGCAGCGATCAATTCGTATTCTAGCAGATGGGGGCGGCCGCGCCCGATCCGGATTCACGCGCTGGCCCCGAGCTACCCGGGCGGCGGGCCGGGCGCTGCGGGGTGTGCGGCAGCCCGGTGGGGGCGGCCCGGCGGCTGTATGCGTCCGTACGCTGCGGCGTGGTGAGGGCACCCGGCGTGTGCTACACTCGCCAGCGTGCCTGGCCGGCACCGACGTGGCGAGTCTCCAATGCGAAGGGGCGATGGAGCAATGACGCTGAGCCGCGAAGAGGTCGAGCATGTAGCGATGCTGGCGCGCCTCGGCCTGGAGCCGGAGGAGCTCGAGCGCATGCGAGTCCAGCTCTCCTCGATCATGGAGCACATCGACCGTCTGCGGGAGCTCGACACGGAGGCCATCCCGCCGACGGCACAGGTGATCACGCTGCAGAACGTGATGCGGGACGACACAGTGCGCCCCTCCTTGCCGCTTGCGGAGGTCTTGCGGAACGCGCCGCAGCATGAGGACGGCATGTTCAAGGTGAACGCGGTGCTGGAGGAGTCCTGAGTCGTCGGATCCGTCTGGAGGATCGGGGAGCGAGGCAGCGGTGACGGCCGAACTGACCAATCTGACTGCGAGCGAGGCGCGGCGGCGGTTGGATCGCCGCGAGGTGAGCGCCCTGGAGCTGACGGAGGCGCACCTGACGCGGATCGAGCGCCTGGAGCCGCATCTCCACGCCTTCATCACCGTCACGGCGGAGGGCGCCCGCGCCCAGGCGCGCGAGGCGGACCGGCGCATCGCCGCCGGGGAGAGCGCGGCGCTGACCGGCATCCCGGTCGCGCTGAAGGACATCCTCTGCACGGTCGACGCGCCGACGACGGCCGCCTCGAACATCCTGCGCGGCTACCAGTCGCCCTACGATGCGACGGTCGTCCGGCGGCTGCGGGAGCAGGGCGCGGTCTTCGTCGGCAAGACCAACACCGACGAGTTCGCCATGGGGTCTTCCACCGAGAACTCGGCCTTCTTCGTCACCCGGAACCCCTGGGATCTCAGCCGGGTCCCGGGCGGCAGCAGCGGCGGCTCGGCGGCGGCCGTCGCCGCGGGTGAGGCCCCCCTCGCGCTCGGCTCCGACACCGGTGGCTCGATCCGGCAGCCGGCGGGCTTCTGCGGGGTGGTCGGCCTGAAGCCGACCTACGGGCGCGTCTCGCGCTACGGGCTGCTCGCCTTCGCCAGCAGCCTCGACCAGATCGGGCCGTTCGCGCGCAGCGTGACCGATGTCGCGCTCCTGCTCGCGGCGATCAGCGGCCACGATCCCTGCGACGCGACCTCGGTCGCCCTCCCGGTCCCGGACTACGCCGCGGCGCTGGAGCGGGACATCCGCGGGATGCGCATCGGGATCCCGCGCGAGTACCAGGTCGAAGGGATGGACCCCGAGGTCGCGCGCACGGTCCGGGACGCCTTGGCCGAGCTGGAGCGGCTGGGTGCGGAGCTGGTCGAGGTGAGCCTGCCGCACACCACCTACGCCCTCGCCACCTACTACATCATCGCCCCGGCCGAGGCCAGCGCCAACCTGGCGCGCTACGATGGGGTCAAGTACGGGCTGAGCATCCAGGAGGAGACCCTGCTCGACGCCTACCTCCAGACGCGCGGCCAGGGCTTCGGGCCGGAGGTCAAGCGCCGCATCATGCTCGGCACCTACGCCCTCAGCTCCGGCTACTACGACGCCTACTACGTGAAGGCGCAGAAGGTCCGCACGCTCATCAAGCGCGACTTCGACCAGGCCTTCGAGCAGGTGGATGTCATCGCCAGCCCGACCTCGCCGACCGTGGCGTTCGGGATCGGGGAGCGGGTCGACGACCCGATCCAGATGTACCTGGCGGACATCTTCACCATCCCGGCCAACATGGCCGGGCTCCCGGGCATCGCGGTGCCCTGCGGCTTCGCCCACGGCCTGCCGGTCAGCCTCCAGTTGGTCGGCCGGGCATTCGACGAGGTGACGCTGCTGCAGGTGGCCTACGCCTACGAGCAGGCCACGGCCTGGCACACGCAGCGGCCGCCGCTCGACGCGCTGCTGGCCGACGCGCCGAGCGGCGGCGATGAGGGGTAGCGAGCCGGCTCCGATGGACGGAGGGCTGACCCGCCTGCGCGACTCCGTCGAGCGCGCCCGCGGCCGGCTGGTCGTGCTGATCGTGCTGGCCGTCGGGCTCTACTTCGTCGTGGCCTTCGGCGAGCAGGCCTGGCGCGCCCGGACGCTGCAGGCGGAGATCGCCGGGCGCCGGGAAGCCCTGGCGGCGATGCAGGCGCGGCACGACGAGCTGGCGTGGCAGTTGGTGCGCTACCGGTCCGACTACGAGAGCTACGTGGAGCGGGTGGCGCGGCGCGACCTCAACCTCGCCCGCCCAGGGGAGACGGTGCTCTTGCTGCGCCTCCGGCCGGCGCCCACGCCGACGCCGACACCCACCCCCGCGCCCGGCCAGCGTACCACCACCGAGCCGAGCTGGCGGGCGTGGCTGGACCTCTTCGGGCTGCCCTGAGCCGCGGGCAGCGCCGGCCGGGGGTGGTATCCTAGTCCCGGGTGCTCCGGATGGGAGCGCCGGGCGACAGCGAGCAGGCGGAGCGTGAGGCACCCATGATCCTGCCGATCCTGCACGGCCGCGCCGACGGCCCCTTCCTCACGGCGTGGACGTTCCCCCCCACCCTCACCCTGGGGCTGCTCTTCGCCGCGGCCCTCTACGGTCTGGCCCTGCGGGCGGCCCGACGTGCCGGGCGGCCAACCCCGCCGAGCTGGCAGGTTGGCAGCTACTATGCCGGCCTGCTGACGACGGCGGTCGCGCTCCTTGGCCCCCTCGACACCTGGAACGACGAGCTCTTCTTCCTGCACATGGCCCAGCACCTGGTGCTCATCCAGGTCGCGGCGCCCCTGCTGCTCCTCGGCCGGCCGGTGCAGGTCATCCTGCGCGGGCTCCCGGCGCGGCGCACCAAGGCCGTCCTGGGCGGCGTGCTCCGTCGGCGGGTCTCCCGCTGGGTGCTGACGGCGCTGACGCACCCCGCCGTCGCCTTCGTCCTCTTCAACGCCAGCATGGTCCTCTGGCATCTGCCGTCGCTCTACAACGCCGCGCTCGAGAACGACCTCGTTCACGACCTCGAGCACGCCTTTTTCTTCGGCACGGCGTTGATCTACTGGTGGGCGATCATCGAGCCGGTCCCGCGGCACCACAAGCTGAAGCTCCACTGGGCGCTCGTCTCGCTCTTCTTCTCCATGATCATCGGTTCGGCGGTCGGCGCCATCCTCACGCTGGCCGACAACCCGGTGTACGCCTACTACGTCGGCGCACCGCGCGTCTGGGGTCTCTCGGTCATGGATGACCAGCAGATCGGCGGGCTGCTGATGTGGGTCGTCGGCGGCCTGGTGTACTCCGGCATCATGCTGGGGATGTTCATCGCGGCGCTCAACCGCGACGCCGAGCCGGAGGACACCTCGGACGAGGTGGAAGCGGCCGAGGAGTGGGCCGCCGAGCCGCGACATTTCTCGCGCCCGGCCTGAGCCGCGCCGGCGCGTCCCCCTCCCCGCCACCGCCACCCGGGCCTGCCTTGACACCCACCCGAGGATGCGCCATAGGTAGCGGCGCGTGGGTCGCCACGCCGGGGCAGCCCGTGCGTGCCGGAGTCGAGCCAGGGAGGGGCCCCATGTCCGACGCGTTGCTGATCACGAACGGGACGATCCTGACGATGGACCCGGCGCAGCCGGAGGTGGAGGCGGTGGGGGTCATCGGGGAGCGGATCGTTGCCGTGGGCCAGCGGCGGCTGGTCGCGGACGCCCTGCCGCGCGGCTACCGCACGCTGGACCTGGCGGGGCGGGTGTGCCTGCCCGGCTTCAATGAGGCCCACAACCACATGATCGGCTTCGGCACGGCGCTGGGGCAGGTGCCGGCCGGCTACCCGGCGGTGCGCTCGATCGCCGACATCGTGGCGAAGGTGGCCGAGCGGGCGCGGGCGGTGCCGCCGGGGACCTGGATCCTGGGGCGCGGCTACGACGACAACAAGCTGGCCGAGCGGCGCCACCCCACCCGCCACGACCTGGACGCGGCGGCGCCTGAGCACCCGGTCATGATCGTCAACGGCTCGGGGCACCTGTGCGCGGTCAACTCGCTGGCGCTGCGCCTGGCCGGGGTAACGCGCGACACGCCGGACCCGGAGGGCGGGCACATCGTGCGGGACGCGCACGGCGAGCCGACCGGCCTGCTCCAGGAGACGGCGCAGGAGCTGGTGCGCGCCGTCATCCCCCCGCCCACGGTCGAGGACCACGTGGCCGCCCTGGGCCGCTGCAACGACGCCTACGTCGCGGCCGGGATCACTTCCAGCCAGGACGCCGGGAGCTGGCTGCCCGAGCACCTGGCGGCCTACCAGCAGGCGGTGCGCGAGGGGCAGCTCAAGCTGCGCACCTCGCTGATGATCCGGGAGCACCTGCTGCCGCACCTGCTCGGGCTGGGGGTCAAGCAGGGCTTCGGGGACGCGCGGCTGCGGGTGGGGCCGATCAAGCTGTTCATCGACGGGAGCCTGATCGGGCGCACGGCGGCGGTGACGCGCCCCTTCCTGGCGGATCCCCGGCCGGACAACCTGGGGCTGACCATGATGGCGCAGGAGGCGCTGGACGACTACGTGTGGCAGGCGCACCGGGCCGGCTACCAGGTGGCGGTGCACGCCATCGGGGACCGGGGGATCGAGATGGTGCTGGAGGCCTACGAGAAGGCGCTGGCGCGGGCGCCGCGGGCCGACCACCGGCACCGCATCGAGCACGGGGGCATCCTGCGGCCGGACCTGATCGCGCGCATCGCGCGCCTGGGGGTGCTGGTGGTGTCGCAGCCGATCTTCATCACCGAGTACGGCGACGGCTTCATCCGGCACCTGGGGCTGGAGCGGATCCAGTTGACCTACCCCTTCCGCAGCCTGCTGGAGGCGGGGGTGCGGCTGGTCTTCTCCTCGGACTGCCCGGTGTCGAGCTTTGAACCGCTCAAGGGGATCCAGGCGGCGGTGACGGAGCGGACCGGCTCGGGGCGGTCGTATGCGCTGGAGGAGGCGCTGACGGTGGAGGAGGCGCTGCCGCTCTACACGGTGGCGGGGGCCTATGCGACCTTCGAGGAGGGGCGCAAGGGGATGCTGCGGCCGGGGATGCTGGCGGACTTCGCCGTGCTGGAGCAGGACCCGCGGGCGGTGGCGCCGGAGGCGCTGGGGGCGGTGCGCGTCTCGCAGACGATCATCGGCGGCGAGACGGTGTACGAGGCGTGAGCCGTGATGCGTCATGCCTCACCCGTCATGCGTGGTGCGTGTTTCGCATTGCGTATTCCGTACTGCGTATTGCGTGATACGTCACCCCTCACCCCCGGCCTCTCTTCCCCATGTGGGGAGAGGGGAGAAGAACGGAACACGCACCACGCATGACACCACACGGACGACGACCACGCACGACGCACGACGGAGCACGCAATACGGAATACGCAGTACGCACTACGCACCACGCATGACGGATGACGCATCGCGCTCGACCTTCGGGAGGTGACTGCGATGGAGCTGCCGCGCGTCGGGCTGGACTTGACCGAGAAGCAGTCGGTGCGGGGGGCGGTGGAGGCGATGGTCCGCGCGGAGTTGCGCGGGGTGCCGATGCAGTGGTCCACGGTCAGCCGGGGGATGCCCGACGCCATGACCCTCTTCGCCGCGGCGGCCGTCCGCACCAGCCGGATCGGCCTGGGCACCGCCATCGTGCCGACCTACCCCCGGCACCCGGCGGTGCTCGCGTCGCAGGCGCTCGTGCTCGACCAGTTGGCGCCCGGGCGCTTCCGGCTCGGCATCGGTCCGAGCCACCGCCCGACGATCGAGGGGGCGCTCGGTCTCCCGATGGGCCGGCCGCTGGACCACCTGCGGGAGTACCTGACGGTGCTGCGGGCGCTGCTCTGGGAGGGCGCGGTCGACTTCGCGGGGCGCTACTTCTCGGTGCACCTGACGACCGGCCAGACCGCGCAGGTGCCGATCTACATCTCGGCGCTGCGGGAGCACGCCTTCGAGCTGGCGGGTGAGCTCGCCGACGGCGCCATCTCCTGGATGTGCCCGGTCGACTACCTGCGGCGCACAGCCGTGCCGGCGATGGAGCGCGGCGCGCAGGCGGCGGGGCGCCCGCGGCCGCGCCTGGTTGGCCACGTGCCCGTGGCCATGACGACCGACCGCGGCGCCATGCTCGATGCCGCGCGCCCACGCGTCGGGGGCTACGCCCGGCTGCCCTTCTATGCGGCGATGTTCGCCGACGCCGGGTATCCGGTGGCCGACGGCGCGGTCAGCGACGACCTGCTCGATCACCTCGTCGTCTGGGGCGACGCGGCGCAGGTGCAGGACCGGCTGGCGAACATCCTGGGCGGCGGCATCGACGAGCTACTGGTGATGCTCATCCCGGTCGCCGACGCCGCGCAGGGAGAGGCCGACCTGTCGCGGGTGCTGGCGGCGCTGGCGCGCTGACGGCCGCGCCTACCGAGTCAGGAGCGCCGGCGTCGCACCGAGCCGCGCCGGCTCCCGTCCCGCGGCCTTCAGTCGTAGGGGAGGGCCGTGTGCCCTCCCGTCGTGGGAATACCATCCCGCCGCAGACCACGCATCCTCGGGCGGGGACAAGCCCCGCCCCTACCGACGACCCCGGGTGGGGAGCGGGCGTGTGGTCGGGGCGGGCCGTGTGTCCTCACGCATCTCCCCGCGGGGACGGTATCCGGTAGGGGAGGGCCTTGTGCCCTCCCCCATCCGACGCGGGCGGTACTCCGTTCGACACGCCCCGCCCCTACCGTGAGAGCGAGCCGTCGTGGTGGCGGGGGAGGGCCAGTCCCCCTTCCCTGCGACTCAGTGCGCCGCGGCGTAGTGCCGCGCGAGCAGGTCTGCGCCGAAGTCGTTCTCGGGGTCACGCCAGACCGAGTGGATGTGGTTGGCGTCGTCCTGCGTCTTGTCGTACTCCACGACGAAGCGCGGGCCGTGCAGGCGGTAGTAGTGCGGGCGGCGCGGGGCGATGTCGCCGGCCCAGGCGAAGTGGATCCGCTCGATCCCGAGCCGCCGCAGCTCCGCCAGCTCAACGGCGGCGATCTCCTCCGGCAGGCGGCCGATGTACGCGTGAATCAGGGCGGTGAGCACCTCGCGTTGGTCGGCGGTCATGCGGCCGGCCGCGAGCCCGCGCGGCGTGCTCGTGAAGCGCAGGGCGTCGAGGTCGCGCGGCGTCAGCCCCATCTCCCGCCATTCCCGCTCGGCCGCCTCCTGGAGGGCGGGCGTGAGCGGCGCGCCGGAGAGGACCGGCGTCGGCAGGGGCAGCGCGCCGTCGACGACGCGAGGCCGGTTGCCCAGCACGATGTCGGGTGGCGCGACCGGGGAGATCACCGCCGCCAGGCGCTGCTCCTCGGTGAGCAGGTGGATCAACTCCCGGGCCAGATCCTCCACCGCGGCGAGCGGGCGCAGCATCGCCGCGCCACCGAGCGGCGCCTCGGCCGGGTTGGCGCCGAAGAAGGTCGGGGTCGGGGAGATGAGCCGGCCGTCCACGATGGTGTAGTTCAGCGAGACGTGGTGCCCCTCGAAGCGCCAGCCCCAGGCACCGCGGTCCGATGGCTCCCCGAAGACGCTGACGTAGTAGAGCAGCGGGTCGCGGCCCCGGCCCGGCCGGCGCCAGCGCTCCAGGTAGTCGAGCGTCGTCTCCAGCCCGATGATGGTTGACGCCGTGACGTAGCCCGCGCGGCTGAGGCCGGTCGCGACGAGCTGGTGGGCGAGCCGCTGCTGGTGGCGCTCCATCTCCGCGAGCGGCAAGCCGTTGCGGTGGGTGGGGGTGTAGAACCAGCGGGTGCGCTCCTCATCGTGGCGGAAGGGGAAGGTGGCCCGGGCGCGCTGCGCTGGCGTGAGCGCGGCGAGGAAGTTCGCGGCCGCCTCGCCCATCCGCCGCGCCACGAGTGTGGCGTTCCCGTGCCCCGGCGCCGGATCATGCCTGCTCGCCATCGCGCCGCCTCCCCCCGTGGGTCTGTCGTCACTGCCGATCCACTGCCAGTGTACCGCCGGTTGCCCGACGCCGCTGGCGGGGTGGCCGGACGGGTGGGGGCCAGCTCGCTCCCGCCACGCGGATCGCCAAACAGGTTAAGATGGGGAGCTGACAGGCGATGCCCAGGGGCGTTCGTCTCCGCTATCCGGCACACCGTCCGTGGGAGCCAGGCGATGACGACGATTCTGCTGGTGGAAGACGCGCGCGACCTGGCCCAGGTCATCGAGCGCGAGCTCACCTTCGCTGGCTACCGCGTCGTCCTGGCCGAGGACGGTCGGGCAGCCCTGGATCGTCTGCGCAGCGAGCAGCCCGACCTCGTCGTGCTCGACTGGATGCTGCCGCAACTCGACGGGCTCGAGGTGCTGCGACGCCTGCGCCAGTCGTCGCCCATCCCGGTGCTGATGCTGACGGCGCGCGGCGACGAGGTTGACCGGGTCCTCGGGCTGGCCCTCGTCAAGGAGCTGGCCGAAGCGATGGGGGGCCGTGTCGCGGTCGAGAGCGTCGTCGGCCAGGGGAGCTGCTTCACCGTCCGCCTCCCGGTCGCCGCCACTGCCGCGCCGGCTCCCCCGCCGGCCTCCTGATGCGCGGGCGTCCGGCACCGGCATCACCTGCCCCACCTGCGACCGTTCTGCGACACCCGCACGACACGGCCGCGACACCTGAGCTCTACGCTCGATGCACAGACCGGTTCGGCCGGCGCTCGCCCTCGGCGGTTTCCGCGGAACCGGCAGCGTGAGCGCGCTCCGGACCGATCCCGTCGCTTGTGCCGCGGTCAGCGGGCCGGCTCCCAACCGGTACAGTGACGTCACGCCAGACGTGAAAGCATCGCGGAGCCCCCACGTTTCGACGACTCGCACGCACCTGTTACCGCCGCCGCTGGCTCGTCCTGCTGGGTTGGGTGGTCCTGCTGGTGGCCATGGGTGGCCTCACCGGCGTCGCTGGCGGGGCGTTTCGCACCGACTTCTCGCTCCCTGGCTCCGAGAGCCAGGCGGCCCTCGACCTGCTGCGGGCGCACGGCTTCGACGCCAGCACCGGCGAGGAAGCCCAGATCGTGTTCCAGGCCGAGCAGGGCGTCCTGGACCCAGCGGTCCGCGAGCCGATGGAGCAGCTCTTCGCGGCGATCGAGCAGATGGGGATCGGCGCCACGGTCACGACGCCGTACGAGGAGGGCGGGCAGCGGCAGATCTCCGCGCGTGGCGACATCGCCTACGCCACGGTGAGCTTCGCGGATCGCTCGGAGGAGGCGTACCGCGCGGCGGCCGAGCGGATCCACGCGCGGGGTGAGCAGGTCACCGTTCCCGGTCTGTGCTTCGAGTACGGGGGCGCCACGTTCGCGGAGGAGGTGCAGGTCTTCGCGGAAGCCGTCGGGCTCGTCGGCGCCGTCATCATTCTCCTGATCGCCTTCGGCTCGGTCCTGGCGATGGGCCTGCCCATCCTGACCGCCCTCTTCGGCATCGGCAGCGGTGTCATGCTGGTGATGGTCGGGGCGCGATTCATCACGATGCCCGACTTCACGCTGGGTGCCGCGATGATGATGGGCATCGGCGTCGGCATCGACTACGCGCTGTTCATCGTCACCCGCTACCGCCAGGCGCTCCGCGCCGGCCACGATCCCGAGACCGCGACGGTGGTGGCGATCGACACGTCCGGCCGCGCCGTACTCGTCGCGGGGGTGACCGTGGTGCTCGCGGTGCTCGGCCTCCTCGTCATGGGCCTCGCGTCCGTCAACGGCGTGGCCGTCGCCATCGCCGCGAGCGTCCTGATGACCATGCTCGCCTCGCTGACGCTCCTGCCCGCGATGTTCGGCTTCATCCGCGGGGGGATCGACCGGCTGGGCCTGCCGCACCGCCACGGGTTCGACGCGAGTGGGCACCGCTCGATCTGGCACCGCTGGGGCCGAGTCATCCAGCGGCGCCCCTGGCCTGCGCTCGTCGCCGGTGCGGTGGTGCTGCTCGTCCTGGCGCTTCCGGTGCTCGACATGCGGCTTGGTCTCGGCGATGCGGGCAACCGTCCCACCACGGACACCTCCCGCCGGGCCTACGACCTTCTGGCCGAGGGCTTCGGACCGGGATTCAACGGCCCGCTGATGCTCGTCGCCGCGCTGCCGCACGGCCCGGCGGATCTCGCCCAGCTCGAGCGACTGGTCAACCGGCTGCAGGCCACCGAGGGCGTGGCCGCCGTCAGCCCGCCCATCCCCAGCCCGGACGGCGCGGTCGCGATCATCCCGGTTGTCCCGGCGAGTGCGCCGCAAGACGACGCGACCGCCGACCTCGTCCACCGCCTGCGCGATGCCGTGCTGCCGGGGGCGGACACCCCGGGCGCCGTGCTCGTTGCCGGCCCGACGGCCGCCGGGATCGACTTCACGGACCACACCGCCAGCCGGATGCCGGTCTTCTTCGCGATCGTCCTGGGATTGTCGTTCCTGCTGCTGATCGCCGTCTTCCGCAGCATCCTGGTGCCGATCAAGGCGGTCGTCCTGAACCTGCTCTCCATCGGCGCGGCCTTCGGCGTGATCGTCGCGGTCTTCCAGTGGGGCTGGGCCGGCGACCTGCTCGGGGTCGGCAAGCCGGGCCCGATCGAAGCCTGGGCGCCGATGATGATCTTCGCCATCGTCTTCGGGCTGTCGATGGACTACGAGGTCTTCCTGCTCTCGCGCATACGCGAGGAGTACGAGCGCACCCGCGACAACGCCACCGCCGTGGCCGACGGGCTGGCGTCGACCGCCCGCGTGATCAGCGCGGCCGCCGCCATCATGATCGTCGTCTTCATCGCCTTCTCGATGACCCCCGACCGCTCCCTGCAACTGCTCGGGCTGGGCCTGGCGGCCGCGGTCTTCCTGGATGCGACGCTCGTCCGGCTCGTGCTCGTCCCGGCGACGATGGAGCTGCTGGGCGACCGCAACTGGTGGATGCCCCGCTGGCTCCAGCGCGTGGTCCCCACCGTCCCGGTCGAGGCGGCAGCGATCCCGCACCATGCCGGATCCCAGCCGGCTGACGTCCCGGCCGGAGGGGCGCAGGACTGAGCGCTGTCCGCGCCGGTTCACCGGGCAGAGCCCAGGGACGCGTGATGCGGCACGCGCGACGAACGGAGAGGGTCGTGAAGAGAGCACTCACCATTGCCGGCCTCGCCGTCGGAGCGGTACTGGTGCTGGGGGTCTCGTGCATCATGACGATCGCGGTCGTCGATGTGATCCGCTACGCCCCCGACGTCGTGCCAGGCGCCGGCCGGTCAGCCCCGGCCGACCCCAGTGACCCGGTCCAGCGCGGCGAGGCCATCTACCGCCAGCGCTGCGCCGGGTGCCACACCATCGACGGCTCCCGTCGAGTCGGCCCGACCCTGCGCGGCCTGTACGGCAGCGAGGTGCCGCTGGAGGATGGCAGCACGGTGGTCGCGGACGAGGCGTACATCCGCGAGTCGATCGTCGATCCGACGGCCCGGATCCACGCGGGGTATCCCCGGGCGATGCCATCGTTCGACGACCTGAGCGACCAGGAGATCGACGACCTGATCGCCTTCATCCGGTCCCCGGAATGAGCGCCCGGGGCGCGGCGCGCTGCGCGGGGTCACCCCGTGGCCCACTCCGGCCCCTGCACGGGCCGCACGTCGGCGGAGACATCGCCGAGGTCGGCGCACAGGTCGCGGATGGTCCGCCCGAGCCGGGGATGGACCAGCTCGGGCGCGATCTCGGCCAGCGGGACCAGCACGAAGGCGCGCTCGTGCAGCCGCGGGTGGGGAAGGGTCAGCCCCGGCGTCTCCCGGAGCAGGCCGTCGTAGAGCAGCAGATCCACGTCGAGCGTGCGCGGAGCGTTGCGGAAGGTGCGCACCCGGCCGTGGGCCTGCTCGGTGGCGAGCGCCGCGGCCAGCAGCGCCTCCGGCGGCTCGTCGGTCTCCAGCGCGATGACCGCGTTGAGGAAGGGCGGCTGGTCGGCGTAGCCCACGGGCGCCGTCTCGTACAGGGATGAGGCCGCCACGAGCGCGCCGTGGCGCTGGAGGGCGGCGACGGCCGAGCGGAGCGCGGCGGCCCGGTCGCCGAGGTTGGCGCCGAGCCCGAGGTAGGCGCGGGCCATCACGGCACCCACCCGCGCACGACCGCGTCGGTCATGCGGGCGACGCGGACCATCTGCGGCACGTCGTGCACCCGCACGATGTCGGCCCCGTTGGCGATGGCGAGCGCGACCGTGGCCGCCGTCCCCTCGAGGCGGTCGTCCGCCTCGGTGCCCAGCACGCGGCCGATGGTGCTCTTGCGCGAGGTGCCGGCCAGGATCGGGCGGCCCAGGGCCGTCAGCTCGCGCAGCCGCCGGAGGAGGAGCAGGTTCAGCTCCGCCGTCTTCCCGAAGCCGAAACCGGGGTCGATGATGATGTGCTCCCAGGGGATGCCCGCCGCCAGCGCCCGCTCGATTCGGAGGCTGAGCTCATGCACGATGTCGGGGATGAGCCGGTCGGCCGTCGGGATCGTGCGGTCGTGCATGATGACGACGGGCGCGCCGGCCGCGGCCGCCACGGCGGCGATCTCCGGATCGGCGGTCAGGCCGCGGACGTCGTTGACGATGTGGGCGCCGGCCCGCAGCGCCGCCTCGGCCACCACCGCCTTGGAGGTGTCGATCGAGATGGGCACGTCGATCGCGGCGGCGAGCGCCGTGATGGCGTGGACGACCCGGCGCAGCTCCTCCTCCGGCGGCACCGGCTGGTGCCCCGGGCGGGTCGACTCCCCGCCGACATCGATGATGTCGGCGCCCGCGGCCACCATCTGTCGCGCCCGCTCCACCACGGCGTCGAGCTGGCCGGCGAGGCCGTCGCCGCTGAAGGAGTCGGGGGTGACGTTGATGATGCCCATCACGTAGGTGCGCCGGCCCCATTCCCAGGTGAAGCGCGGTGTGCGCAGGGGCGCGAGGGTCGTGGACACGGCTGGGTCCTTTCCGGGTCCATGCTGCGTATTGCGTACTGCGTATTTCATACCAGGCTGTGCGCGGTGTGTGTTGGCACCTCGTGTCATTTGGCACGAAACACGCAATACGCAACACGCACTACGCAATACGCCCTAGCCCAGCGCCGCATGGAACTCGGCGCGCCAGGCGGGATCGTCGCGGAAGACGCCACGGTAGGCCGTGGTGACCACGCGGCTCCCCGGCCGCCGTACGCCGCGGATCGTCATGCACAGGTGCTCCAGCTCGAGGCGCACCGCGACCCCCGCCGGGTGCAGCATCTCGTCGATCGCGTCGGCGACCTGCCGCGTCAGGCGCTCCTGGAGCTGCGGGCGCCGCGCGTAGCCGTCGACCACCTTGATGAGCCGGTCGAATCCGGCGATGCGGCCGTTCGGCAGGTAGGCCAGATGGGCCACGCCGACCATCGGCACCAAGTGGTGCTCGCACAGGGAGTGGACCGTCACGTCGCGGATCACCACCAGCTCGCGGTGCTCCTCGTGCAGCGCATCCTCGAGGTAGGCCCGAGGGTCGATGGCGAGGCCGCTGCACAGCTCGGCCACGAGGTCCGCGACACGCTCCGGCGTGCGGGCCAGGTCCGGTCGGGTTGGGTCCTCGCCCATCGCGCGCAGCATCTCGGCGACGGCGGCCGCCAGGCGCGCCCGGTCCATGCGTTCCCCCTTAGCTCCCGGCCGCCCGCGCGCGGCGGATGCGGACGCCGGCACGCCGGAGGATGCCCTTGATCGGTGCCTCCGGCTTCCAGACCGTCACGGTGACCTCCTCGATGGCCGGGGACGCGGCCAGGACGGCGTCGGCGATCGACTCGGCCACGGCCTCGATCAGCGCGCGTGGCGTGCCCTCGACCACGCGCCGGGCGATCTGGTACAGCTCGCTGTAGCTGATGGTCCGGTCCAGCTCGTCGGTGCTCCCCGCCGGGCGCAGGTCGCAGGCGACCTCCAGGTCGACGACGAAGCGCTGGCCGAGCGCCCGCTCCTCCGGGTGGACGCCGTGGTAGCCGTAGAAGACCATGCCCTCGAGGATGATGCGGTCTCCGGTCATCGCGTCCTCCCTCGCGTCGCCGCGGCGCGCCCGACCCCGCCTGTCGATCCTACCACCGTACTGCCCGCGGCGCCTTCCCAGCCGGGGCGGCGTTCGGTATGGTAACGAGGCGAATGACCCCGGGGGAAGGGTGCGTACGGATGCAGATTGACACGATGGACCGGGTGGGCGCGGTGCGCTGGGCGGCGGAGATGCTGCGGCGCGACGACGTCCTTTTCCTCGACACGGAGACGACCGGCCTCGACGAGCAGGCCGAGATCGTCGAGATCGCCGCCGTCGACGCGCGCGGGACGGTGCTGCTCGATACGCTGGTGCGGCCGCGACGGCCGATCCCGGTCGAGGCGCGCGCCGTCCACGGGATCAGCGATGCGATGGTCGCCGCGGCACCCACCTGGCCGGCGGTGCAGGCGGAGCTGGCGCGCCTCCTCCGGACACATCCCCGCGTCGTCATCTACAACGCCGCCTTCGACCGGCGGATGCTCGCGCAGACCGCGCGCGGGTACCGGCTGCCGCCGCTGGAAGCCGAGTGGCACTGCGCCATGCTGCGCTACGCGGCGTTCGCCGAGGAGCGCCACCCGCGCTCCGGCGACTACCGCTGGCACCGGCTGGAGCACGCAGCCGCGGCGCTGGGCGTCGCCCCCCCGACGCACCGGGCGCTGGGGGACGTGCGCACCTGCTGGGCGGTGGTCGCGGCGATGGCGGCGCTGCCGCCGCGCTAGCGTTGGGTGCGGCTCTCCGTCCACGACCCGGGCTGTGCGAGGTACTCGAGGATGGCACGGGTGTAGGCACCCGCGATGGCGTCCTGCACCTCGGGTCGCTGGACCGCGCTGGCTTCCGCCGGGTTTGACAGGAAGAGCACCTCGTTCAGCACGCCCGGCATCCCGCTCGGCCGGAGTCGCCCCGGGACCTCTGGCCCAAGCAGGACCAGATGCCGGTAGGCGGGCAGGACCCCCAGTCCCGGCGTGTGTAGCTCGGCTTCGGTGAAGACGCCGCGGTCCTGCGCCGGGTAGTCGACGGCGTGGAGCGCCTCGACCACCTCCCGCTGGACCAGACGGGCGAGCCGGCGGCTGGACGCGGCGAAGGGGCGGCTGGCGTCGTAGTAGGTCTCGGTGCCGCCCGCCGAGGGGTCGACGAAGCTGTTCAGGTGGATGCTCAGCAGCAGGCTGGCGCCGCTGGCGTTGGCCCGGTCGACGCGCCGCTGGAGGTCGCGCAGCACCCCCTCCGGCGTCAGGCCCTGCCCACCCGGGGCCCGGTCGGCGGCGGTGAGGCCGGGCAGCTCGTCGCTGGTGCGCGACAGGACCACGGTGATCCCCGCCGCGCGCAGGCGCGCGGCGGTGCGGAGCGCGATAGCGAGGGTCACGTCCTTCTCCAGGAGCAGCGTGCCGTCCAGCGTCACCCCGGCGGTGCCGAACTCGGGCCCGCCGTGGCCCGGGTCCAGGAAGACGACCAGCGGGGACACCGCTGGCGCGCCGGAGCGCGACGGCGAACCCGGAGCCGGCGGGCCGGTCGCCGCGGCCGGCGCGCCAGCGGCGCGCTCCTCCCCGGCCGGGCTGGCGTCCGGCGCCGCCCGGCAGGTCGAGACGAGCAGCGCGAGGATGAGCGGCAGGAGCACCAGCGCGCGCCGCCTGCGGCCCCGGGTCCCGTGCTCTCTGGAGTCGTGCCGCAGATGCATGGGCGTCCGCTCCGTCTCCGTGAGGCGCCGGCAGGGCAACGCTTTCAGGGTGCCGGCGTGGGGCAGGATGGCCATGGGCGCGCCGTAGCCCCCGCGGGCAGGCTGCCGGCTGGCTCAGGCGACCGGCGGGGCGGCCCCGGCGGGCGGAGCCTCCGGCGCGCTCGGCGGCGCCCGGTGGCGCCCCCAGCCGGTGAGCGTGGTCCAGATGGCGCCGAGGGCTAGGCAGGCGATGATCAGGCTCACCCAGAAGCTCCAGCCGAACGGGATCGGGAGGAGGCGAAAGAGCACGACGACGGTGACCCCGATCAGCATGGCCAGCCAGAGCTGCACGCGGCTCAGCTCTCGCCCCGAGACCAACACCCGCCCCAGGGTGATCCCGACCACCACCTGGCTGAGGTAGAGCGCCAGGAGGTACAGGCCGAGGAGGATCAGCGCCAGCGGCACGCCGATGACGGTCACCGCGAGGAGGATGGCCAGGATCGGCGCGATGATGAGCGCGCCGACGCCCCACCCCAGGCTGATCGCCGGTCGCTCGCGCAGCGTGTCGGTGACCTGCCGCGTGGTGCGCGGCAGGAGCAGGACGAGGGCGGTGCCCGCCAGCAGCGCCCAGGCGAGCCGGAGGAGGGTCGCCCGCAGCCAGCGGAGGACGCGCGCGGTGCTGCTCTCCTCGGGGGGCCGGTCGTAGATGGTGGTGCCCGTAACCGTGGCCCCGCTCGCCATGGTGGCCGGGGCGTCCGCGGAGTACCGCAGGTCGCCCTGGATGCGGGCGTTGCTGCCCAGGGTCAGGCGGCCGTCGAGGTCGACCCGGACGTCGCGACCGACGGTGTTGTTGATGCGGAGGTCGCCCGCGCCGCCGCGCACGTCGCGGCCCACCGGGCCGTCGACCGCAACCATGCCGCTGCCGACGATCAGGTCCTGGCCGACGCGCGCCGACGCGCTGATGGTAGCCGTCCCGGCGGTGACGACCACATCGCGCGCGACGGCGGCATCGATCGTCACCGATCCCCCGGCGACGCGGACTGTGCCGCCGACCGGGCCGGTGATGGTGACGGTGCCGCCGGCAATGTTGACGTTGCCATCGACCGGGCCGTTGACGGTGACGGTGCCGCCCGCGGCCAGGAGATCCTGCGTCACCTGCCCGTTGACGGTGACGGTGCCCCCGGTGATGTAGAGGTCATCATTGACCCGGGCGTCAGCCGCGAGGGAGGGCGACGGCCCGCTGCGGAACTCAGCCGCCCGCGCGGCCGGCATCCCGCCGATCCCCGGCAAGAGCACGGCTGCGGCCGCCACTAACAGGACGACGATGACCCGCACGCGCATCGGATGCATACCTCCCAGCGGTGCCCCTGCAGGAGGCATGCCGTCGATCCGAACCGGGCATGCGCGGATGCCTTGGCTATCCGCCGGTGGGCCGGCGGTCGCGAGGCGGTCCGGCCCGGGGTCGGGCTCCCGCCCGGCCCACGAGGTGCCCCGAGCGCTGGCGGCGCGGCCGAACGCTCACGGGTGCCGACTACGCGCCGGGCCGCTCCAGTTCCCCGTAGTCGGCCTCGGGGCGATGCTCGTCGCTGACGTGCGCCGCGACGGCGTGGAGGATCGCGCGGCCGATGTTCTCGCTCAGGCGCTGGAAGACGGGTTCGGGCAGCCCGAGGTCCGCCGCGGTCAGGTCGCGCTGGATGATCTCTACCACGCGGGCGAGCGTGGCCTGGGTGCGCTCTGGCGTCATGACTCGACCTCCGTACGGCATCCGGACGGGCACCGGGTGGGCCACGGTGTCTCCGATTATCGCGCGCGACGGGGGCTGACACAAGCGCGGGGCCGGCCACGTTGCGTGGCCGGCCCCGATGTGAGCCATGCCCGTGGCGTCGTCCCGGCCGGGCGGGCCGGTCACCGGGAGCGAGGAGCTAGAAGATCACCGCGCGATCGAGCACCCGGCGGACCGGCTCGTAGTCGCGGCGCGCCTCCTCGGCGCTGGGGACGCCGTCCCGCTGCGTCAGCAGCAGCGCGCCGTAGTAGGCCTCGAACTCCAGGTCCCTGGCCGGGGACGACGTGAGGAACCGCACCCATCGACTCAGCTTGGACATCGCTGCGCACCTCCCCGGTGTTGCTGGTGGCGTACTCGCTGCCACCTTCTGACGTTAGGATATCACCATATCGTGATATCAGCAAGCCGTCGCCCCGGTCGAGTGGTCCTTGTCCGCCCTGTCCGACTGGTCTAGCATCCCCCTGTCCGACCCGCCGGCCCGCCCCCGGGCCGGCGCTGCCGTCGGCTCGCGGCGGGCCAGCGGGGCGCGCGGTCGCCGCGGACCAGCGCCAAGGAGTGCGTGAGGATGCGGATCGCTGTCGCCGAGCTGTCCCACGAGACCAACCGTTTCAGCAGCGCGCCGACCGACCTGGCCGCCTTCGCCCGGGCCGGCATCCACCGCGGGCCGGCGCTGGTGCAGGCACTGCGGGAGACCGCGACCCCGATCGCCGGCTTCCTCGACGGGGCGGCCGCGCACGGGTTCACCGTCGTCCCGCTCCTGGCGGTCTGGGCGACGCCCTCCGGCATGGTCACCGCCGCCGCGCTGGAGACGCTGGTCGGCGAGCTCGTCGCGGGGCTGCGCGCCGCCGTGCCGCTCGACGGGGTGCTGCTGAGCCTGCATGGGGCGATGGTCTCGGAGGTGGCCGCCGACGCCGATGGCTGGATCCTGCGCCGGGTGCGGGAGACGGTCGGGCCGGAGGTGCCGATCGTCGCCACGCTCGACCTGCACGCCAACATCAGTTCAGACATGGTCGCGCTGGCCGACGTGCTCGTCGGGTTCGACACCTACCCGCACGTCGACCAGCGGGAGCGGGGGCGGGAGGCCGCCGACCTCCTCGTCCGGCTGCGCCGCGGCGAGATCCGGCCGGTGGCGGCGCTGGCCAAGCCGCCGATGCTGCCGACCTCCCAGAACATGACGACCGCCCGCGACCCGATGCGCGCCATCCTGGCGCGCGCTCACGAGCTCGAGCGGCTGCCGGGCGTGCTCACCATCACCGTGGCCGGCGGCTTCCCACCGGCCGACGTGCCCGAGGCCGGGTTGAGCGTGGTGGTGACGACCGACGGTGACCCGGCGCTGGCGCGCCGCCTGGCCGACGAGTTGGCCGCCTTCGCCTGGGAGCGGCGCGCGGGCTTCCTGGGCGGCGTCGCCACCTGGGAGGAGGCGGCCGCCGCCATCCGCAGCGTCGAGCGCGGCCCGCTCGTGCTGGTCGACATCGGCGACAACCCCTGGACCGGTGGACCGGGCGACAGCGCCGAGCTGCTGCGCTTCCTGCTCGCGCAGGGGGTGGAGGGGGCGGCGCTGGCGCTCATCGCCGACCCCGAGTCGGTCGCCGCCTGCGTCGCCGCCGGGCCCGGCGCCACCGTGGATCTCCGGCTCGGCGGCAAGACCGACCGGCTCCACGGCGACCCGCTGCCGGTGCGCGCCTACGTGCGCCTGCTGGGCGACGGCCGCTACGTCAACCGCGGGCCGATGCACGCCGGGGTCGCCGTGGACCTCGGGCGCACCGCCGTCATCGTCTGCGACGGGGTGGAGGTGCTGGTGACCGAGCGGGCCGAGACCCCGATCGACCTCAACGTCTTCCGCGCCCACGGGATCGAGCCGACCGAGCGGCGCGTGCTGGCCCTGAAGGGCAAGGGGCACTTCCGCGCCGCGTTCGAGCCGATCGCCGAGCGGGTGGTCCTGGTCGAGGGGCCGGGGATCACCGGGGCCGACCTCTCCCGGCTCGCCTTCCAGCACGTGCGCCGGCCCATCTGGCCGCTCGACCCCATCGACGAGCCCTGGCCGTGAGCCGGCGGGCGTCGCCCGCCGCCAACGTGAAGGGGCGCGAGTGCTCGCGCCCCCTGGGAATCGTCTCGCTTGCCGGCGGTGGCCGGCGTGGCGCCGCGCTAGGCGGTCGCCGCGGCCGGTCGCGGCTCGGCCGGGTAGACGTCCGGGCGGCGGTTCGCCACCGATGGCAGTTGCTGCCGGATGCGCCGGAGCTGGGCGAAGTCGATGTCCGCGATCGCCATGCCGACCCCGTCCGGCGCGGTGGCGAGCACGGTGCCCCACGGGTCGATGATCATGCTGCGCCCGTAGCAGGTGACGTCCGGCTCATGCTTGCCGTACTGGCCGGCGGCGACCACGAAGCACTGGTTCTCGATGGCGCGGGCGCGCAGCAGCACCTCCCAGTGATCCTTGCCGGTGAAGAGCATAAAGGCCGCCGGGACGAACAGGATCTCCGCCCCGCGCAGCGTCAGCGCGCGGTACAGCTCCGGGAAGCGGAGGTCGTAGCAGATCGACAGCCCGGCGATGTGCCCCTCGATGTCCGCGGTCACCACCTCGCAGCCGGGCGCGACGGTGGCGGACTCCTGGGCGCTGACGTTCCCGGTCAGCTCGACGTCGTACAGGTGGATCTTGCGGTACTTGGCGACGATCTCGCCCTGACGGTTGAACAGCAGGCTGGTGTTGTAGATGTGCTCCGGGTCGGGGCCCTGCTCCCGGATCGAGCCGCCGAGGAGCCAGATGCCCAGCTCGCGGGCCTTGGCCGCGAACGCCTCGCTCGTCGGGCCGGGGATCGGCTCGGCCACGGCGACCCCGGCCTCCTTCGGCCCCAGGAAGTCGACATATTCGGGCAGGACCGCCACGTCGGCGCCGGCCGCGGCGGCCCGCTCGACCAGCTCGAGCGCGACGCGGATGTTCTCCGCCTTGTTGTCGCGCGAGTTCACTTGGAGGACCGCGATGCGCATCGGGACGCTCCCTTCGAGTGCTCACCGCCGGCCCCGCGGCGCGCGGGGCCAGCGACGACGCGATCGGACCGGGCCGCCTAGCGCGGCTTCACCATGCCGGTCTCGGCGGGCACCTGGGCCCAGGCCGCCTCGGCGGTGATGGCCGCGTAGTGGTCGATGAACGCCGCCGCGAAGCCCACGATGCGCTCGATCCAGATCTGGCCGCGCTCCGCGGAGGCGACGCTGGGATCGCCGGTGACGCCGTTCGGCGCCACCTCGTCGCTGTCGAGGTAGACGGTGCCGCCGATGGGCTGCCCGGGCACCTCGACCTTGCTGTAGCCCAGCGGCTTCCAGCCGGCGAACGGCTGGTAGGTGCCGGCGGCCATGCGCTCGCGCACGACATCCTCCGGGAACATCGCCATCAT
The DNA here is from genome assembly GCA_029961075.1 of Sphaerobacter sp. Classification (GTDB taxonomy): domain Bacteria; phylum Chloroflexota; class Chloroflexia; order Thermomicrobiales; family Thermomicrobiaceae; genus Sphaerobacter. The sequence goes on along the minus strand of JASBVL010000009.1, from coordinate 23,004 downwards.
CGCCGAGGTCTCGGGCTCAGCACCGTGCCCGTAGGCGCGCTCGACGTCCTCGTAGGTGTCGCGCATGAGGTTGTAGCCGAGGAGCCAGGGGTAGATGTTGCCGATGACCAGCCCGTGCTGGGCCTTCAGCTCGCGCGCCACCTGCTCGCAGACGCCCTCGTTGCCGCCGTGGTTGTTGACGAAGATGAAGCGCCGGAAGCCCTGGGCGATGAGCGCTGCGCACACGTCGCGCAGCAGTTGCGCCAGCGTCTCCGGCCGGATCGGGATGGTGCCGGGGAAGTGGCTGAAGACCGCGGAGCAGCCGTAGTTGATGCCCGGCGCGACGAGGGCCAGGGCCTGCGCCCGCTCGGCGGCGCGGGTCGCGACGAAGTGGGCCACCATGTTGTCGGCATTGACCGGCAGATGCGGCCCATGCTGCTCGACGGTGCCGATGGGGAGGAGGAGAATGGGGTTCTCGGGGATGATCTCCGCCACCTCCTCCCAGCTCAGCCGTCCCAGCTCGACCGTCCGCAGTCGACCCATCGGGTTCTCTCCTTCGTGTGTGTCCGGGCCGGACCGGCCCGGGTTCCTACCGTCGCCGGGGCGACGGCCGCCGGCTACCCGGCCCCCTGGAGCCGGTCATCGAGCGCGTCGCGCAGGCCGTCACCCAGCGTGTTGAGCGCCAGGATCGTGAGACCCACCATCGCCGCCGGGGCGATGAGGAGCCACGGGTTCGTCTCCATGAAGTCGCGCGCGGCCGACACCATGTTCCCCCAGGAGGGGGTGGGCGGCTGCGCGCCGAGGCCGAGGAACGACAGCCCCGTCTCGACGAGGATGGCGAAGCCGAGGCTCAGCGAGATCTGCACGAGGATCGGGGCCATCACGTTCGGGAGCACCGCGGTGCGCAGGATGCGGAGATCCCGCGCCCCGATGGCGCGTGCCGCCTGGATATACTCCGCCTCCCGGACGGTCAGCGTGGCACCGTAGACGATGCGCACGAAGCGGGGGGTGTAGACGATCGCGATCACGATCACGACGTTGCGCAGGTTGGGGCCCAGCATCGCCACGATCGCGATGGCGAGGACGATCGTCGGGAAGCTCAGCAGGATATCCATGGCGCGCATGATCAGCGTCTCGACCGCGCCGCGGTAGTAGCCGGCGCAGAGGCCGAGCCACACGCCGACGAACGTCGCGATGGCGACCGACGCCGTCGACACGCCCAGCGACACCCGGCCGGCGTAGATGAGCCGGCTGAGCACGTCGCGGCCGAAGTCGTCGGTGCCCAGGGGGTAGGCACCGCCGGGTGGCAGCAAGGGCATGTCGAGCGGCTCGCCCGGGTCATGGGGTGCCAGCAGCGGCGCGGCCAGGGCCGTGGCCGCGACGAGCACCAGGAAGACGCCGGCGATGATGACGCGCGGGCTGTGCAGCGCGCGGTGCAGCGCGGTGGTGTGCGCGCGTGGGCGACCCGTCCCGGCCACGGCATCCGGCCGCGCCGCCACCGCATGATCCGTGGATGCGATGGGTCCGCTCCCTCCTAGGAGTACCGGATACGCGGATCGAGCACCGCGTAGGCGATGTCGATCGCCAGGTTGATCAGGATGGTCAGCACGGCGATCAGGAGGACGACCCCCTGCACGACCGGGTAGTCGCGTGCGCGCACGCCCGCGATCAGCAGCGAGCTGAGCCCCGGCCAGCCGAAGATCGTCTCCACGATGACGGTGCCGCCCAGCAGCGTGGCGAGCTCCAGGCCCACCACGCTCACCACGGGATTGATCGCATTCTTGAGCGCATGGCGCAGGATCACCACGCGCTCGCTCAACCCCTTCGCGCGCGCCAGCTTGATGTAGTCCTGCCGGACGACCTCGAGCATGGATGACCGCGTCATCCGCATCACGACCGCGGCGGCCGAGGACGCCAGGGTGAGGACCGGTAGGACCAGGAGCTTGAGGTGCTCCACCGGGTTCTCGCTCCAGGCGACGTACTGGGACTGCGGCAGCCAGCGCAGGCGGAGCGCGAAGATCAGCAGCAGGACCGTCCCCACCACAAAGCCGGGCAGCGACAGGCCCAGCATCGCGGCGGCGCTCAGCACGAAGTCCGGCAGGCGGTTGGCGCGCAGGCCCGCGATGACGCCCAGCGGGAGCCCCACGATGAGGGACGCGACCGTGGCGAGCACGATCAGCTCGAGGGTGTTGCCGAGCCGGTCGCGCACATCCGTGGCGACCGGCCGGCCGCTGGTGATCGAGGTGCCCAGGTCGCCCTGGAGCACCTTGCCCATCCAGCTCACGTACTGCGCGTAGATCGGTCGATCGAGCCCCAGCTCGCGGCGCACCCGCGCCACCTGATCCTCCGTCGCGGTCTCGCCGAGAATCGCGCGCGCCGGGTCGCCGGGCACGAGCCGGAGCAGCAGGAAGACCAGGGTGGCCACCACCAGCACCTGCACCAGCAAGTAGAGGCCGCGACGGGCGAGATACCGCGTCATGTTACTTGTCCAGCCAGGTCTCGCGCAGGGTGATCTGGGACCAGCTCCCCGCGGCGAGATGTGTGTAGCCCTTGACGTAGTTCGCCATCGCTTCGCCCTGCTCGCGCCGGATCAGGTAGGTCCAGGGGAGCAGCTCGAGCACGCGCTTCTCGACCTCGTGGTAGATCTCCCCGCGCAGGGCCGGATCGGTGGTCTGGCGCCCCTCGGTGAGCCACTTGTCGATCTGCTCGTCCGAGAAGTGGATCTGCTTGGCGAAGAAGCCGTTGCTCCCGACGTAGTCGGTGAGGAAGTCGGGATCGTTGAAGGCCGGGGCGGTGCCCCAGACGTGCACCGGGTAGGTCCCGGCCTGCACCGTCTGCCGGAAGGTCAGCCACTCCTCGGCGATCATGTTGGCCTCGATGCCGGCGTTCTTCAGCTCGGCCTGGGCGGCGATGGCCGGCCGCTGGATAACCGAGTAGGTGGAGGTGGTGAGCAGGTCGATCTTGAGGTTGTCGAACCCGGCCTCCTTGAGGAGCGCCTTGGCCTTGTCGTAGTCGACGTCGTAGGTGCCTTCCAGGTCCGGCGAGTGGCCGACCCAGCCCTTCGGGATGATGCCGCCGGTGATCGGCTCGCCGTGGCCGTTGAAGGCGATCTGCACCATCTTGGCGCGGTCCATGGCGTAGGCGAAGGCCTGGCGCACGCGGAGGTCGTTGACCGGCTCCCGGTCGTAGACGAAGGCGAGCCAGCCGAAGCCCAGCACCTTGTCCGTCTTCAGGACGAGGTTCTTCGTCTGGGCGATGGCGTCCATCTGCGTGTACGGGACGTAGTCGATGAAGTCGACCGTGCCGGTGCGCAGCGCCGTCACGCGGGCGTTGTCGTCCGGCATGGGGATGAAGGTGATCCCGTCCAGGTAGGGCAGGCCGGAGATGAAGTAGTTCTCGTTGCGCTCCAGGACGATCGACACGCCCGGCTTGCGCTCGATGAACTTGAAGGGGCCGGTGCCCATCATCGTCGTCTTGGGATCGACGCCGCTCTCGATCCACTTCTTCGACACGATCATGCAGCTATTGTCGGCCAGGACGTAGGGCAGCGTCGCCATCGGTGTGCTCAGGTGGAAGCGGACGGTGTTGCCGTCGCCGGCCTCGACCCGCTCGAGCGCGGTCAGCCGCCCGGCGTTGGTGGCGGCGGTGTCCGGATGCTTGATCCGCTGGAAGGTGAAGATGACGTCCTCGGGGGTCAGCTCGTCGCCGTTGTGGAACGTCACGCCCTTGCGGAGCTTGACCTCGAAGGTCTTGTCGTCGACCCAGCCGAACGACTCAGCCAGGTCGCCGATCAGCTGGCCGTTGGCGTCGTACGTCAGCAGCGTGCTGTAGACCATCAGCTTCACCGCGCCGGAGGCGGCGCCGGTGGAGACGTGCGGCTCGAAGTTGGACGGGTCGGTCGACAGCCCGTAGCGCAGCGTGCCACCGCGCTTGGGCGTCCCCGCGCTGCCCCCGCTGGAGCCCGGCGTTGCCCCCGCTCCGGGCGTCCCGGCGGAGCCGCCCGAGCCGCCGGACGACCCCGACGAGCTGCTGGTGGTGGGCGTGCTCGACGACCCGCCGCCGCAGGCGATCAGCAGGCCGGTGGCGGTCAGCGCACCGCCCACCGTCAACACCTGGCGGCGCGAGAGCGCCGTGTCCGGCGTCCACAACGTGGACGATCGGGACGATGCGTCTGCGCTCGCCTCACGCATGGCGTGCTCCTCAGCCATGTCTCCCCTCTCTCCCCCATCTCGGTTTGCCGTAGCCTACCCCGGAACACCGCATATCCTCATAACATCTAGGATATATCCTGTCAACCGCTGGCCGATCGAGAACGGCGCGCGATGGGGGTGCGTGGGTGGCCGGCGGTCGGGCGCCCGCCACGGGTCGATCGAGATGTCGTGTCCGTTAGAATTGCGGTAAGGTGCGCCCGCAGACAGGCGCAGGCCCACGACCGGCACCCCACGTCAGTGGTGCTGTGCACCACGCGTCGGCGGGGCCGTGCCGACTGAACCGTCTGCGCGCCGATGCGCCGAGGGAGAGAACGCGATGGTGCTGCCGGAGCCGACGACGAAGGCGGACGCTGCCTACTGGAGGCTGCGTCGCGCGATCATCACGCAGGAGATCGATGCCCACCAGCCGCTCGATGAGGGGCTGCTGATGGAGCGCTTCCAGGTTGGGCGCACGCCGCTCCGCGAGGCCCTGAAGCGGCTCGCCGCGGAGCAGTTCATCGTCGCCCCGCCGCACCGCACCCCGCTGATCCGGCCCTTCAGCCTGACCGAACTCGAGCCACTCTTTGAGACCCGCATGCTGATCGAGGTGCCGGTCTGTGGTCTGGCCGCCGAGCGGATCACCGCGGAGGAGCTGGCGCAGCTCCAGCGGCTGATCGACGTGCTGGCGGAGACGATCCGCGACGGGGACGTCTATCGGATGGTCGAGACCGACTACGCCATCCACTCGCACATCGCCCACGCCACCAAGAATCGATTCCTGGCTGACGCGATCAACCGGTTCAATCTCACGGCGCTCCGGCTCTGGTACCTGGCCCATTCCAAAGTGGGCTGCGACCAGGTGGTGGAGACCCACGTGGCGCTGGTGGAGACCCTGGCGGCGCGTGACCCCCGCGCGGCCGAAGCGATGATGCGGGCGCACGTTCTCTCCTCGCACCAGCGGGTCGCGCGGGCCTTCATCTCCGGCCTGGACCCCGCGCTGGCGCACACGGCGACGCCGTGAGCGCGGCGCGACCCGCTGGCGGCAGTGCGCGGCCGATGACGGCCTACGCCGTCGCCTCCGCCGGGAGGCGGAGGGAGAGGACGCGCGAGACGCCGTCGTCCCCCATGGTGATTCCGTAGAGGGTATCGGCCCCCTCGATCGTGGCGCGGTTGTGCGTCACGACGACGAACTGCGTGCGGTCGGCCAGGCGCTTCAGCTCCTCCCGCACGCGGACGACGTTGGCCTCGTCGAGCGCGGCGTCCACCTCATCGAGGATGCAGAAGGGGCTGGGGTTCACCTTCAGGATGGCGACGAGCAGCGCCACGGCCGTCAGCGCGCGCTCGCCTCCGGAGAGGAGGGCCAGGCTCTGGAGGCGCTTGCCGGGGGGTTGCGCCAGGATGTCGACCCCGGTCGCGCCGTCCTCGTCCTGCACCCGGAGGAGTTTCGCCTTCCCGCCGCCGAAGAGGGTGGTGAAGGTGGACTCGAACGCGGCGGCGACTTCGCCGAAGGTGCGGTCGAACTCTTCCGCCATCGACCGGCTCAGGTCTGCCAGGAGCGCGCGGAGCGCCTCGGCCGCGGCGTGGACGTCGTCGAGCTGGCCGCGCAGGAAGGTGTAGCGCTCGGCCTCGCGCTCGTGCTGCTCGATCGCGTCCTCGCCGACCAGCCCGATCCGGCGGAGCTGGGCCCGCAGCCGGTCCACCTCCCGCTCCAGTGCCGCGGGGTCGGCATCGCTGACGGGGGTGGCGTCGAGGGCGGACTCGACCTCGGCGCCCTCGCCCAGGTCATGGGCGATGCGCTCTCGCAGCAGGGCGAGCTCGTCCTGGCGACGCGCGAGCTCGAGCGCGACCCGATCCCGCTCGCGCTCCGCCTCGCGCGCCGCCTGCTCGGCCGTCTGGGCCGCGTCGCGCGCGGTGCGCGCGGCGGCGCGGGCCGCCTCGCAGGCGGCGCGGGCCGGCCCCAGCCGCTCGGCGGCCGCGGCCCGTCGGGCTGCGCCGCGCTCGCGCTCGGCGCTGAGGGCGGCGATCTCGGCCTCGAGCGCGGCCATCGTCTCGGCGACCTCGGCCAGGCGGCGCTCTGCCTCGGCGAGGGCGGCGGCCGACCGCTCCTGCTCGGCGGCCAGGCGCTGCCGCCGCTCGATGAGGCCGCGCCGGCGCTCGTGCAACCCGGCCAGGGCCGAGCGCGCCTCCTGCAGCCGGGGATCGGGACCGGTCGCCTCGGCCGCGCGCAGCGCCGCCTCCAGGCGCTCCCGCTCGGCGACCGCGGCCGCCCGCTGCGCGGCGGCTGCCTGGGCCGCCTCCTCGGCCGCCTGGCGCTCCGCGGCCAGCGCCGCGAGCTGCTGGGCGACACGCTCGCAGCGCTCCGCTTCGCTCGCGACCCCCTGCTCCTCGTCGGCGTGGAGCCGGCGCTGGCGCGCGAGCGCGGCCTCGGCCGCCCGCCCGGCCTCGCGCGCGGCGGCGATCTCCCGGTCGAGCGCCTCGCGCGCGGCCCGGAGCCGGGCCACCTCGGCGGCGAGCGCCTCCACCCGCTCCCGCGCCGCGTCGCGCTCCCGCCGCAGCGCCGCGCACTCCTTGGGCAGGTCGCGCAGCTCCCGCTCGCGCGCCAGCGTGCCGCTCTCCTTGACGCGCGCGCCGCCGGTGACCGCGCCGCTGCTGCGCGTGATCTCGCCCGCCAGCGTGACGGCGCTCCACCCCGGCGGCAGCGCGGGGAGCACGGCACGGGTGGTGGCCAGGTCCTCGGTGACGATGATCCGCCCCAGCAGGCTGGTGACGACCTGACTGAGGCGCGGGTCGTACCCGATGAGGTCGGCAGCCACGCCGCGCACGCCGGGGTGGTCGAGGTGCGGCGCGCGGGCGGTCCCACCGCGGACGGTGTCGAGCGGCTGGAAGGTGGCCCGCCCGGCCTGGGTGCGCTTCAGGTGCTGGATGGCGCGCTCGGCGTCGCCCCAGCGCTCCACGACGATGTCCTGCAGGTGCCCGCCCAGCGCGGCTTCCATGGCGGCTTCGAGCTCCGCGGGCACCACCAGGAGCGAGCCGAGGGTGCCGACGATGCCCGAGAGCTGCCCGGCCCGGGCGGCGTCGAGCACGGCCCGCGTGCCGGCGTAGAGCCCGGCGCCGCTGTCGCGCAGGCGCGTCAGGGTCTCGAGCCGGGTGGTGCGCTCGACTAGGCGGCGCTCGGCGGCGTGCAGGCCGCGCTCGGCCTCGTCGCCTTCGGCGACGGCGGCGGCCAGGGCGGCCTCCAGCCGCTCGCGCTCGGCGGCGAGCCGAGCCAGCGTCTCGCGCGCCTCATCGCGGGCGACCTCCGCGGCGGCTGCCTGCGCCGCCACCTCCGCCAGCCGCTGCGCCCGGGCCTGCTGCTCGCGCGCGAGCCGCTCGCGGGTCGCCACCAGGTCGCGCTCCTGCTGGTCGAGCAGGGTGCGGCGGGACGCCGCCGCCAGCGCGGCCCGCTCGGCCGCGGTGACCGCCTCCTCGGCGCGGCGGAGCGCGGCGGCCAGCCGCTCGCGCCGCTCGCGCGCCACGGCGTCGGCCTCGGCCAGGCGGGCGACCGCCGCCTCGCGCTCGGCGATCTCGGCCGTGAGGGCCGCCAGCGCGTCGCTGGCTTCCTGTGCCTCCTGCGCCGCCGCCTGGCGCGCGGCCCGGAGGCGGGCGAGCTCCCGCTCCAGGTCGCCGGCCCGCCGCGCCTGGGCCGCGTGCCGCTCGAGCGCCAGCGCGTGCCGGTGCTCGAGCTCCCGCTGCTCGGTATCGAGGCGGGCGCTCTCCGCGGTCAGCCGCTCGAGGTCGGCGCGCAGCGCCGCCACCCGCTGCTCGGCCTCCGCCAGCGCCTGCCGCGCGGCGGCGTGCGCGGCGGCCGCGGCCGCGGCCCGCTGCGCGGCGGCCGTCGCCTCGTCCTCGGCGGCGCGGAGACGCTCCCGCGCCGCCTGCCACTGGTGGGCATAGAGCTGGAGCAGGGCGCGCCGCAGCCGGGCGCGCAGCTCGCCCGCCTCGCGGGCCTGGCGCGCGGCGCGCTCGAGGCTGCGCAGCCGCGGCTCGATCTCGGCCAGCAGGTCCTCCAGCCGGGTGCTGTTGGCCTGCGTCTCGGCCAGGTGCCGCTGGGCCTCGGCCTGTTTGAGGCGAAGGCCGGTGATGCCGGCGGCGTGCTCGAACAGCCCGCGGCGCTCCTCCGGTCGCTGGCTGAGGACGGCGTCGACCAACCCCTGGCCGATGACGGTGTACGCTTGGCCGAGCGACGCCGTTACCTGAAGGACGTCCTTGAGGCGGACCCGCGCGCCGTTGATGAGGTACTGGTTCTCCCCGCTGCGGAAGGCCCGCCGGGTGATGGTGATCTCGCTGAAGGGGAGCGGGAGGTCGCCCGACTCGTTGTCGAGCGTCAGGCTGACCTCGGCCATGCCGAGCGGCGCGCGGGCGGTGCTGCCGGCGAAGATGATGTCCTCGGTGCGGCGCCCACGCAGGTTGGCGTAGCTCTGCTCGCCCAGCGCCCAGCGCACCGCCTCGGCGATGTTCGACTTGCCCGAGCCGTTCGGGCCGATGATCGCGGTGATGCCCGGGTCGAAGACGAACGTCGTCGGGGTGGCGAAGCTCTTGAAGCCATGCAGTTCGAGCCGCTTCAGCCGCGTCGGCATGCGTATCCCGTCGTCGTGGCGTGGGTGAAGCCGGGGGCCGGGCGCCGCGTGCCGCGCCGCTCGGCGACTGGGGCCTCGGCGCGGCACGGGCTCGAATGCTACCATCTGTCCGGACACCCGGCAACGGCGCGGGGTCGCATCCGGAGCGAGGAGCAGCCATGCTGATCGGTGCGTCCACCGGCGTGCTCTACCCGCACGCGCTCACCGAGGACGCGGTCGAGGCCCTGGGCCGGGGCGGGTTCGTCGCCGTCGAGGTGATCGTGCAGACGGCGGGGGAGTACCGGCCCGCCTTTGCCCGCCGGCTGGCCGCCCGCGCGCGGGCGGCCGGGACGACGGTTGCCTCGCTGCACACCTACACCGGCCTGCATCCGCTGTTCGACCCCTACCCCCGGCGGCGGGAGGAGGGGCGCGCGGCCCTCCTGCGCGCCATCGACGTGGCGGCGACCCTCGGCGCCCGGTCGGTGGTCTGGCATGGTCCGACGCGCCGGGAACTCCCGGCGGGCCTCGCGTCCGACCGGTTCCGGGAGGTGCTCGCGGACGTGGCCCAGGCAGGGGCCGCTGCCGGCGTCACGCTGACGCTGGAGAACGTGAGCTGGTGCCTGCTGCGCGATGCCGAGAGCGTCCGGCTGGTGCGCGGCTGGGGCCTACCGGTCGGCTTCACCTTCGATCCGTTCCAGGCCGCCGAGGCCGGGGTCGACACCGCCGCGCTGATCGCCGCGATGGGTGACGCGCTGGTCAACGTCCACCTGAGCGACCATTGCCCCGGCGGGCCGCGGCACCTCCCGCCCGGCGAGGGGACGATCCCCTGGCCCACCGTGCTCGGGCAGCTCCGCGCGGCCGGCTACGCCGGGCCGCTGATCCTGGAGGGGAACTGCGGCGGCGACCTGGCGCGTCTCGAGCGCAGCCGGCGGTTCGTGGCCGCGCTGCTGGAGGGCGTGGGATCGCCCTAACCCCGGGCGCCCATCCACCGGATCGCCCCGCACCGGCGCGGGGCCATCCCGACCGGGGAAGAGGCGGGAGCGGTTCGGGAGCGCCAGCGTCGCACGGCGCCGCGCCGGCTCCCGTCCGGCACGTGCCCGGTCGGGCCCCGTTCCCTCCCGCGCATGGATGGGCTCTCCCGGCATCGCCGGGTGGCTCCGTTCGGCACCAGGCCCGCCCCTACCCTGGGAACGCGCCGGGAACAGTGGTAGGAGAGGGCCTGGCGCCCGCCAGGTGCTCTGGTGGCTCCTGCCGGGCACCAGCCCCGCACCTATCGCTAACCCTGCGGGCCGAGCGCGACGATGGCGCCGCCGGGGCGCTACTCCCGCGCTGCTCGCCGCTCCAGGAAGGCCAGCAGCGTGCTCACACCGTGGCCGGTGCCGCCCTTGCCGGCATAGGCCGTGACCTTCTCCGACCAGGCGGGCCCGGCGATGTCGAGGTGCGCCCACGGCCGCCCCTCGGTGAACTCGCGCAGGAAGAGCGCGGCCGTGATCGAGCCGCCCCAGCGCCCGCCGCTGTTCTTCAGGTCGGCCACGTCGCCGCGGATCAGCTCCCGGTACTCGTCCCAGAGCGGCATCGGCCACAGCTTCTCCCCGCTCCAGGCCGTCGCGGCGACCAGGTCGTCGACGAGCGCCTGATCCGTCCCGTAGAGCGCGGTCCCCTGCGGGCCGAGCGCGACGATGGCGGCGCCGGTGAGGGTGGCGAGGTCGATCAGCAGCTCGGCGCCCTGGCGGGCGGTGTAGGTCAGGGCGTCCGCCAGCACCAGGCGCCCCTCGGCATCAGTGCTGATCACCTCGATCGTCTTGCCGTTCATCGCCCGCAGCACGTCGCCGGGGCGGAACGCCGTGCCGCTCAGCATGTTCTCGGCCGCGGCGATGACGCCGTGGACGGTGAAGGGCACGGCGAGCGCGGCCAACGCGCGCATCGTGGCCAGCACCGCGCCGCCGCCGGCCATGTCGCTCTTCATGTGCTCCAGCCCGGAGCCGGTCGGCTTGAGGTTCACGCCGCCGGTGTCGAAGGTGATCGCCTTGCCCACCAGCCCGATCGTGCCGCGCGCGGCGCCGCTCGGACGGTAGGTGAGGTGGATGAGCCGAGGCTCGCGGGCGCTCCCCTTGCCGACCGCGAGGATCGCGCCCGCGCCCATCGCCTCCAGCGCCGCCGGATCGTGGACGACGCACTCCAGCCCGGCACTGGCGGCGACCTCCTGCGCGATCTCGGCCAGCCGCTCCGGGTAGATGGCGTCGGCCGGGTGGTTGACCAGGTCGCGCGCGAAGCTGACCGCGTCGGCGACGGCCGCTGCGGCCGCGAGCCCGCGCCGGGCCGATTCGCTCTCCCCGGCGAAGTCGAACCGCTCGATCTGGCGGGTCGGGCGGTCCTGCGTGCGGTACTCCAGGAACTCGTACAGGCCAAGCCGTACCCCCTCGGCCGCGGCGCGATAGGCACGCTCCTCACCGAGATCGCCAGCGGGTGGGGCGACGCTGACGACCCGGCGCGCGCCGGCGTCGCGGGCGGCCCGCGCGCCCGCCGCCCAGGCCCGGCGCAGGCCGTCGGGGGTGGGCGCGCCAGCGCCGACGCCGACCACCACCAGGCGGCGCGCTGGCAGCCGCCCCAGCGTGGGGATCACCAGCGTCGTCCCGACCTCGCCCGAGAAGGCGGCATCGGTCAGCGCGGCCGCGAGCGCGCCGTCCAGGCGCGCGTCGGCGGCGGCCCCCATCGCGTCCAGGCGTGGACCTGGCTGTGCGCTCACCAGGAGTGCGTCGGTCTCCTGCTCGATGCCGGCCCCGGCCAGCAGCGCGATCTCCATCCTGTCCTCCTTCGTCCGGAACTGGCTCCCCGCTCGCGGCTCATTATGCGGCATGTACGGTTTGACACCACGGCGGGCGCACCACATTGCCTGCATCGTGATACGATCTCGCCGTCACTTGTGTGCGTGCTGGTACGAGTGAGAGGAGCGACTACGATTCCAGCGAACATGTCCTGAGAGCGATAACGAAGGGGCATTTGTGATGATGCGACACGTCCTGGCGTTGCTGCTCGCGTTGGCGATGTTGGGAGGGACGGTCGCGGGCGCAGCCGCCGCACCCGCGGACGCCTCGTTCGCCGGCGCCGACGGCGGGGTAGATTGCGTCTCCTTCGAGGCGACGCAGCAGAGCGTCTGCTTCGCGTTCAGGTCCTTCTGGCAGGCGTTCGGCGGGCTCGCGATCTTCGGCTACCCGATCACCGGCGAATTCGTCGAGAACGGCGTCACCGTGCAGTACTTCGAGCGGGCGCGCTTCGAGTGGCACCCGGGTGCGGCGCCGGCGCACTTCAATGTCCTGCTGGGTCGCCTCGGCAGCCAGTTGACGGCGGAACGGCAGGGCACCGGACCGTTCGCCCCGGCCCCGCCCAGCCCCGATCCCGCGCACTGCACCTACTTCGAGGCTACCGGCCACAACGCCTGCTTCGGCTTCCAGAGCTACTGGAAGCACTTCGGCGGGCTGGCCATCTTCGGCTATCCGATCAGCGAGGAGTTCGTCGAGAACGGCGTCACCGTGCAGTACTTCGAGCGCGCTCGCTTCGAGTGGCACCCGGGCGCCGCGCCGGCGCGCTACGACGTGCTGCTCGGGCTGCTGGGCGTTGAGGCACGGAGCGGAGGCGCTCCGGCGCCCGCGCCGACGCCGACCTTCACCGTCGTGGTCAGCGGGCTCAACAACCCGCGCGGGATGACCGTCGGCCCTGACGGCGCGCTCTACGTGGCGGAGGCGGGTCTCGGCGGAGACGGCCCGTGCCTGCCGAACCCCGAGGGCGACGGTGAGGTCTGCTACGGCCCGACCGGCTCGATCGCCCGCATCGTCAACGGTGAGGTCGAGCGCATCGCGACCGGGCTGCCGTCGCTGGCAGCTCCCGGCGGTGGCGGCGCGACCGGCGTCCACGACGTGGTCGTGACCGACAGTGGGACCTACGCCCTCATCGGCCTCGGCGCCGACCCGGCCGCCCGCGAGCAGTTGGGTGATGTCGGGGCCGACTTGGGCACGCTGGTCCGGATCAATGAGGACGGGACCTACACCGTCCTGGTTGACGTGGCAGCCGATGAGGCGGCGGCGAACCCTGAGCCGGCCGTCGTCGACAGTAACCCATTCTCCTTCATCGAGGTCGCGGACGGCTTCGTGGTGGTCGACGCCGGTGGCAACGACGTCCTCCACGTCGCCGCCGATGGGACGATCACGACGCTGGCCGTCTTCGGGCCGCGGCTGGTGGATGCCCCGCCATTCCTCGGCCTGCCGCCCGGGACGCAGATCCCGATGGAGTCGGTGCCGACCGGCATCGCCGTTGGCCCGGACGGCGCCTACTACGTCGGGGAGTTGACCGGCTTCCCGTTCCAGGTGGGTGGCGCGCGCATCTGGCGGGTCGTGCCGGGTGAGGCGCCGACGGTCTACGCCGAGGGCTTCACCAACATCATCGACCTTGCCTTCGCGCCGGACGGCAGCCTCTACGTGCTGGAGATCGCCGCCGACAGTCTCCTGGTGCCAACCTCCCCCGGCGCGCTCTACCGCCTGGCGCCGGACGGGACCCGGACGCTGATCGCGCGCGAGGGCCTGGTCGCACCCGCCGGGCTGGCGATCGACGCGAGCGGCGCGATCTACGTGGCCAACATGGGGGTGATGCCGGGCCAGGGGCAGGTGGTGCAGATCAGCGAGTAGCCTGACCCGCGACCCCAGGACGCCCCCCGGGCGCTCCGAGCGCCGGGGGGCGTCTCATGCCGACGTCTCCGTCGGGACACGCCGGCCTTCGATCGGTGGGTCCTGCCGTGCGCCTGCGGTCGGGGAGGGCCGGGTGCCCTCCCTCATCGGGGTACCGACGACCGGGGGGACAGCACCGCCGATGCCGCACCGCCTCTCGACAGCCGGGCACGGCCCTCCTACAATGCGGGGGTCGTCCGGCATCCTCTGCCGTGCGGCAGTGAGCGCGTCGAGATCGGAGAAGGAAGGACTTGATGGCCAGGGTTCGAATCGCCGCCCGAGCCGCGGACGTTGCGGCACCGGTCCACATCCCGGCGTAGTGTCCGGCCGCTCCGCTTGACGCCGAGGGACTGATCTCCGGGGCGCACCCGCGCCCACGTGTCGATTTCCCCCCGGCTCCTCACTCCAGTCGTCGCCTGACCGCTCGCCGCGGACCGGACCGTCGTGCCGCCCGCGGCTCACCGCTGATCGCTCACCAGATCTCAAGGAGTTCTGCCGAACGCGGCGTGGACGCCGCGCCCGGCTGCGGTTGCTCGCGCGCGTGTCGCGCGGCGGGCCGGTCACGCGACGAGGAGGGACTTGATGACTGTCTCTGCGCACAACCCGCTGAAGCCGTCCCATGGCCTACTGACGATAGGAGCGCATCCCCTTGGGACGCCGTTGTGCGCGCGACTACGACGAGTTCGACGATTACGATGCTGACTGGGAACCGAAGCGGCGCGGCCGGCGCCGGCGAACCGGCCGAGGCGCCGCAGAGCGCACCAGACCGAGCACGCGGAGCGAGCGCCGCGCCACCCGGCGACCGGAGACAGAGAGCTTCCGCTGCCGGCACTGCCGCGCGATGGTCGGCCCGACGATCGGCGGTGGCCGCCATCGCAACCACTGCCCGTTCTGCCTGCACTCCCGGCACGTGGACGCGGTGCGGCCGGGCGACCGGGCCAGCACCTGCCGGGCCATCATGGCACCGATCGGGGTGTTCGTGCGGCCGTCGGGGGAGCAGGTGCTGGTGCACCGCTGCCTCGGCTGCGGCATCGAGCGCTGGAACCGGGTAGCGGCGGATGACCATCCGCTGGTGCTGATGGCGCTGCCGCTGCTGCCCCCACCCCAGTCGGGGCGCGCCGAGCAGGACGAGGCCGCGCCGGCATAAGACGCGGCGCCACTGGAGCGCCGGCACCCTGCCGATCCCGTGTCCGCTTGCGGACGACCGGGGGCCGGCGGGGTGCCGGCGTTCCCTTGCATGGCGCCGGGCCGGTCGGCCCGTGCCGGCCCGTGAGCCGGGTGGCACGCGATCCTTCGGCGTTCCGCCGGGGACAGGTCCCGCACCGTGGCGCAGGAAACCACGCGGGCGGCTCCGTGCGACGCCGGCGCTCCACACGCGGGCGGGCACAGGGCCCGCCCCTACCGGGGAAACGCGCCGGGAACCTGTGGTAGGGGCGGGCCGTGTGCCGCACGGAGCCTCCCGCCGGCGGGCGGTGCCCCGTTCGACAAGCCCTGCCCCTCCCGGAGGTCGGTCATCCTGACCGGAGCGAACGATGACCGGCGCGACGCGGCACCGTGGCGACGCCAATCACGCGGGTCGGAGCACGTATGATGAACCACCGTCGCCACGCCGCCACGATGACGGATGACGCATGACGCATGACGAATCACGGATCACGCTGGACGTAACCCCATCGAGGTGGCGAGGCGTCCGCGGGGCGGGCGGGACACGGCTCCGGGGGTGGGGATCGACAGCAGGCGCGGCGGCGCACCCGGGCTTAACGGAGCAACCGGCGCATCTGCGCCGGTTGCTCGGGTTTCAGTGGGCCATCACCGAGACGGCGCCTGCTAGCCGGCGACCTCCTCGGTGATGCCCGTAGTACCGTGACTACTCATATCGTGGCATCACCTCCTTTACCCTACTCGGTCTCACGAGTTTGCGGAGACGTGCGCGAACTCTAGCACGTCGGTGGTGCCTGTGTCAAACAGGTGACGCACATGCTACGCCGTGGCGCCGGCGCGGCCGTCGCCGCTTACGGCTCGCCGCGCCCGGGTACCGTGAGCACCTGGCCAGCTTGCAGCGCGTTCGGGTCGGTGATCCCGTTGGCGTCCGCCAGGGCTTGCGGGTCGACGTTCAGCTTGACGGCGATGCCGTAGAGCGTGTCGCCGGGCTGCACGACGTAGGTGCTTGCCGCGCCCGCGTTGTCCGGTGCCGGCTCCTTGGTTGCCTCGGCGCCGCTCGTCGGCGGCGGTGGCGGGCCCGGTGTGGGTGTCACGATCGTCAGCATCGGGATGGGCGTGGGGGATGCCGTGGGTGTGGGCGTTACCCGTGTCTCCCCGCGCCCCGGCAGGCAGCCGACCACCAGCGTGGCGCCGAGGGCGAGCACAGGCGTCAGACGCCGCCAGCGGACGCCCGCTGCGGGTATCCCGATGCGCTCCCGTCGCCTCAGCATGTCTGTGCGCTGCATGGCTGTCCCCCTCATGCTCCGGTGGTGTGTGGCGCGGGGAGATGGCCCGCACCCCGGTGTCTGGCCCGGGGACCGGCCCCACCGCCCCCGCGCCGCATGGGCGGCGCGTCACGCCTCCGGGCCGAACAGGCGGCGCTGGAGGTCCCGCACCTCGGCGCGCCGCTGCCGCTCCGTGTCACGGTCGAGGCGGAAGGTGACCCGCAAGACGGACCCTTCCCGGGTTCCATCAGGGAGACGTTCGAGCGGCACGACCAGTTGCTGCCCGTCGTCGAAGACCAGCACGGCGAGCGCTTCGCCCGCTGCCCCCTCTTCGATCTCATCCACCGTGGCGATCAACGCGCGCGGCTCGTCGACGGAGCTCATGGCGCGGCCTCCTCGCGCTCCAGGTGATAGCCGCTCCCATCGGAGACTACCACGACCGTGCCGTCGACGTCGGTCCGGGAGATCGTCAGCCCTGCCGCTCGCAGGCGCTGCACCGTCTCTGGGTGCGGGTGGCCGTACCGGTTGTCGGCGCCGACCGAGATGATGGCGTCCTCCCCGTCCACCGCGTCGAGGAAGGGTGCGCTCGACGACGAGCGGCTGCCGTGGTGGGCGACCTGGAGGATGTCAGCGCGCAGGGCGGCGCGATCCAGCTCGACCAGCGCGTGCTCGGCTTCCTCCTCAAGGTCGCCGGTGAGCAGGATACGCACATTGCCGTCGGTCACCCGCAGGACGACGCTGTTGTCGTTGTCGATCACGGTCCCGTCACCGTCCGTGATGAGCGGGTCGCGCGGCCAGAGGATCTCGGCCCGCGTGCGCGTGCCCAGTTCGAGCACGTCGCCGCGCCGGGCGCGCCGGGCCGGAATGCCCTGCTGCTCGACCAGGCGCAGCCCACGGAGGTAGGCGCGGTTGGTGGATTCGATCGCCGGGTCGACGTAGGTGCTCACCGGGATGCGCTCCAGGACCGTTGCCAGCTCGCCGATGTGGTCCTGGTCCGGATGGCTGATGACCAGGTAGTCCAGCCGCTCGACGCCGTAGCGGTGGAAGAAGGGCAGGACGACGGCGTCGATGGCCTCGACCTGATCGCCGGTGTCGTACAGCAGGCTGTGGCCGTCGGCGGTGATGATCCCCACGGCTAGTCCCTGGCCGACATCGAAGAAGGCGACGCGGGTGAGCCCCCCGCCCGTCACCGGGGCGTCGGGGGTGGACCGCCCGCGGAGCGCCAGCGCGCCAGCGACGACGAGGAGGACGAGCAGGAGCCCGAGGGCAAACCCGCGCAGCAGGCGCGCGCGTGACCGGCTCATGACAGGGGCGGGTTGTGGCGCGGCTCGTCGCCGCGCGTCGCCTGCCAGACGTGGAGGATGCGCTGGAGCGTCGTCACATTGGTCAGGAGGGCCAGGATTCCGAGGGCCCAGACCGGGCGCCCGGCGATGAGGCAGACCGCGAGCAGGATGACGCGCTCGGGCCGCGCGAAGAACCCGACCTCGGCCTTGAGCCCGGCCGCCTCGGCACGCGCGCGGGCGTAGCTGACCATGAGCGAGCCGACGACCGTCGCGTAGAGCAGGAGGAGGGCGAGATCCCCCGCCTGGCTGCGCAGGAGGTAGACGAGCAGGCCGCCGTAGACGACGGCTTCGGAGTAGCGGTCCAGCGTCGAGTCGAGGAAGCCGCCGAAGCGGGTGATGCGGTTGGTCACGCGCGCCACGGCGCCGTCCAGCATGTCGAAGGCGCCGGCCACGAGCGCCAGGATGCCGCCGGCCACGAGGTTGCCGGTGCCGATCACCACGGCCACGACCAGGTTCAGCAGCAGGCCGAGCACGGTGAAGGCGTTGGGCGAGAGGTTGGTGCGGGCGAGGACCAGCCCGATCCGCTGCAGTCGCAGACGCACCCAGTGACCGACGAGCGTACTGATCATCGCCGTTCCCTACCCGGCTACGGCCACGTCACCACGACCGAGCGGTCGTGTCGTGCCGATTGGCGGTGGCCGCCGCGGCCCAGCGCCTGCTCGTAGACGTCCAAGACCCGGCGGGCGATCACCGACCACGAGTGCTCCTCGGCCCGTCGTCGCCCGGCCGCGCCCAGGCGAGCGGCTAGCTCGCGGTCGGCCAGCACGTGGACCAGGGCCATGGCCAGCGCCTCGGGGTTCTTCGGCTCGACGAGCAGCCCTTCCACCCCGTGGCGGACCACCGCGGTGTAGCCGTCGATCCTGGTGGCCACGACCGGTTTGCCCGATGCCATGGCCTCCAGCAGCACGATCCCGAAGCTCTCCCGCCCGGTCGACGGCGCACAGAAGACGTCGGCGGACGCGTAATAGGAGGGCAGCTCCTGCTTCGACACGGCGCCGACGAAGGTCACGTTGTCCAGCTCGTAGCGCTCGAGCAGCCGCTCGAAGCGCCAGGGGGCGCCCGGACCCACCACCAGGAGGCGCACCGTCGGGAACTCCTGGCGCACCAGCGCGATCGCCCGCAGCAGGTACTTCAGCCCCTTGCGCGACTCATTGTACCGGCCAACGAACAGCACGGTCGGCCCGCTCGCCCCGGCGTCCGGCAGGGGCGGGACGTTGGGGCCGAACTGCTGGATGTCGATGCCGTTGGGGATCACCTGGTAGTCGGCGGGGAAGTACTGGCTCACGAACTCGCGCGCGGACGGCGAGACGGCGATGCGCGCGTGGAGCTTGCCGTGAAAGAAGGAGAGGAGCGGCTTGCCGTACAGATACGCCAGGTTCGACGAGCGCGCCGCGTGGAACGTGCCGACGTTGACCGACTTGGAATGCAGCAGCACCATGAGCGGCAGCGTCGGCGCCAACGGCTCGTGCAGATGGATGATGTCGAACTGCTCCGCCTGGAGGAACTCCTTGACCTTGCCGGAGATCAGCGGCGAGAGGGTGATGCGCGCGGTCGAGCCGTTCGAGGGGACCGGCACCGCCATGCCGAGCTTGTAGAAGTGCCCGTCGTCCTCTTCCCCCTCCGCATCGGAGCGCGGCGCGAGGATGCGGGTCTGGTGGCCCGCCGCCTGGAACTCCCGGTCGAGATGGAGAATGTGCTCGTTGACACCGCCGGGATAGCTGAAATCGAATGGCGATACGAGGAGGATCTTCATGGGACCCTTTCGCGCGGCCGTCGGACGCGGATAGACGGCGCTGTCTCGACCGCCATTGTACACGCCCACCCGGCAGCCTCGTGCGGCGCGACGCGCCCCCTCCTCCCGGCCGGCACCCGGCGGGGCCCGCTCGCGGGCCAGGCCGGCGGACGGGACCGCTCCGCAACGCTGCCGCGGCGGCGCGCGGCATTATAGCGGGGCCGCGGGAACCTGTCCATCGCCCTGAGCGGCCCCCGGCGTGCCGGGGGCCCGCAGCGGCCGTCGTGGCACCGGCCGGCGTGCAATCGACGGCGGGGTGCTTCTGGCGGCGGGTCGGGTAGCGGAGCCGCCCGTCGCCCGGGGGTGGGGCCCGCTGGGCGGTGGCGCGCCGCGCCCGTGCGGCTCGGCTAGGCCGGCGGTTCCTCGGGCGGGGCGGCCGTCTCGGCCGGGGGTTCCGGCGCCCCGCCCGGGGAGGCCGCGTCCGCGACGACGACGGCGTCCAGGCCGATGCTGCGCACCGCGTCGATCGGCACGACGAGGTTGGACCGGAACGGGCCGGTCATGCCGACGCGGACGACCTCCAGCGCGGTGATGGCACCGGTCTCCTCGTTGATCCGCACGCTGCTCACCGAGCCGACCCGGCTGCCCGATTCGTTTACGACCCGCAAGTTGCTCAGATCTCCCAGCGGGACATACTGCCGGTACCGGTGCGCCGCCTCGGGCGTCTGGAGCGCGGTGTGGTCCTGCACCATGACCGCGTCGGACCCGATCGACCGGACTGCGGCCATCTCTACGACGTTGGTCGAGCCACCGAACCGGCCGCCGCTGTGGACCGTCAGGGCGTGGACCGCCCGCTCGTCGGTGGACACGAGCACGTCGTTCACGGTCCCCAGCCGCTCGCCGCCGTCGATGGTGACGACCGGGAGCCCCTTGAGTTGCTTGGCGTCCATGGCACAGCCTCCTGCGTGGCCTAGTTGGTCCCCCAGACGATCGGCATGGAGTCGAGGGAGCAAAGGCTGTGCCACTGGACGACCGAGATCTGCGGCCGGCTCATGGGCGCCGGGGCAAGCGCCGGCCGCAGCCGCACTCGACAGCGGGACCCCAGCCGGCCGGTTGCGTCAGCTACGGGCGTTCCGCCTCGAGCCCACCGGCTGCGGGCACCCCTTGAGCCCGTCGCGCGCCAGCAGCCGGCTGGTCTCGGCGCCCGGGTCCGCGGCGCCGAAGCCCCGCAACTGGGTGGGCCATCGACCGCTTGGACGCTCTCTCCCTGTCCCTATCGGTGACGCGGGCACGAGCCATCGCGCCAGGCTGCCGGGGGGCCTGGGCCCGCTCGCTGCCGGCCGGGCGCGCGACAAGCGATCACGGGTCCCAGGGAGATGGTGGGGTGACGACGCTGGCCGGGCGCTCAGAGCGCGCCCCGATAGAGGCCGCCGTCGACCAGGATCGTCTGGCCGGTGAGGTAGCTCGCCGCGGGCGACGCGACGAAGACGACAACCCGGGCGAACTCCTCCGGCTCGCCCAGGCGCCCGAGCGGGATGCCCCGCGCGTTGGCGCGCAGCGCCTCGTCCAGGAGGATGCCCGCCCGCTCAGCGCGCGACCGCGCCAGGTCGAGGATGCGGTCGGTGCGCGTCGGCCCGGGCCCGACATTGTTGACGCGGATGTTGTACGGGCCCAGCTCGTTGGCCATCGACTTGACCAGCCCCACGACGCCCGCGCGCGCCGTGTTCGACAGGATGAGCCCGTCGAGCGGCTGCTTGACGGAGATCGAGGTGATCGTGACGATGCTCCCGCCACGCTCCTTCATGTGCGGCACGACCGCCCGGCACATGCGCAGCGTGCTGAGGAGGTTCAGCTCGATCGCGTCGACGAAGTCCTGCTCGCTGAGGGTCTCGAACGTCCCAGCCGGCGGGCCGCCCGCGTTGGTCACGAGGATGTCGAGCTGGCCGAACGCACGAACGGTCTCGGCCACGACCCGTTCGATGTCGTCGCCGCGCCGGGCGTCCGCGGTCAGGGCCAGCACCTCGGCGCCCGTCTCGTCGCGGATCGCGGCCGCGGCGGCGGTGATCCGCTCCTGGTCGCGCGAGAACATGGCGACCCGCGCGCCTTCGCGGGCGAACTCCCGCGCGACCGCGCGGCCCAGTCCTTTACTGGCCGCGGCGACCAGCGCAACCCGTCCGGCGAGTCCCAGATCCATGCGCACGCTCCCGCTCAGCGGCGCGACGCATCGGCGTCGCGTCCATGCTCACGTGTCGTCCGAACGCCCAAGTTCCGCGCCGAGCGTGTAGCCTGGAGCCGGCGCGGAGTGTGGACCGGGTCACATGGTATCATGCGCGCGTGATTGCGCCACTGGCCGAGTGCGGTATGGGGCACAGCGCGCGACGGACGAAGCGGTGAGTAGCGGTCGTTCCTATTCTGCACGCAAGGATCCGGCGCGCGGCCGACGGCCGCGCGGGCACCGGCTGCCGCCGGCCCTGCTTCCTACCCGGCGCCGCCGCACCCGGCTGGAGTGGACCTGGGCGCGCGGGCTGGCGGCGATCGCGCTGGGCGTGGTGGTGCTCTGCCTGGGCACCGCCGGTGCCGCGGCGGCCGGCGGGCTGGCCTTCTGGAGCTATCTGACCGGAAGCCTCCCCTCGCCGCAGGAGGTCGAAGCGCGCCAGTTCGCGACGACCAAGATCTACGATCGCAACTGGCGCCTCCTCCACGAGGTGTCTGACCCGCAGACCGGCTGGCGCACCCCCGTCAGCTACCAGGAGATCCTGGACCACATCGCCCAGCAGCAGAGCGATCCCAACGCGCCGCACCGCGCCTGGATCTTCGACGCCACGGTGGCGGCGGAGGATGCGACCTTCTGGGTCAACCAGGGCGTGGACCCGGTTGCCATCGCCCGCGGCTTCGTCATCAACCTCACCGGCGCCGGCTCCTCGGGCGGCTCGACCATCACGCAGCAGCTCGTGCGGACCCTCTACCCGGAGACCATCGGCACCGAGCGGTCCTACATGCGGAAGCTGCGTGAGGCGATCATGGCCTACCAGTTCACCCGCCACTACAGCAAAGAGCAGATCCTGGAGATGTACTTCAACAACGTCTACTACGGGAACCGCTCGTACGGCATCGACGCCGCGGCGCAGTCCTACTTCAACAAGCATCCCTGGGACCTGACGCTGGCGGAGGCGGCCATGCTGGCGGGCTTGCCCCAGGCGCCGAGCCTCTACGACCCCACCCAGAACTACGAGCTGGCCAAGGCGCGCCAGCGCTACGTGCTCGAGCAGATGGTCGAGCAGGGCATGATCACGCCGCAGGAGGCGGAGGCGGCCTATGCCGAGCCGCTCAACCCGCAGGTGCGCGAGGGCCGGTACAACCTGGCGCCGCACTTCGTCAACTTCGTCAAGTACTACCTGGAGCAGAAGTTCGGGGCCGCCGCGCTCTACCAGGGTGGGCTGGTCGTGCGGACGACGCTCGACTATGAGCTGCAGGAGACCGCGCAGCAGATCGTGGCGGCGCACATCGAGCGCCTACGCCCGTGGGACGCCAACAACGGCGCGCTGGTGGCCATGCTCCCCTGGAGCGGCGAGATCGTCGCCATGGTCGGCAGCGCCGACTACTACAACGAATCCATCGACGGCCAGGTGAACGTCGCCGTCCGCGAGCGGCAGCCGGGCTCCTCGATCAAGCCGGTGGCCTACCTGGCCGCCTTCGAGAAGGGGTGGCATCCGGGCACCATCATCTTTGACTACGACACCCGGTGGCCGACCCCCGGGGCCCCCGAGCCCTACTACCGGCCGCAGAACTACACCGGCCAGTACTACGGCGCGGTGAGCGTCCGGGAGGCGCTGGGCAACTCGCTGAACATCCCGGCCGTCAAAGCCATCGACTTTGCCGGCGTCGACAGCATGATCGACCTGGCGCACCGGATGGGCATCCGCACCGGTCTGTGGCGCGGCACCTCCCACTACGGCCTGTCGATCGCGCTCGGCGGCGGCGAGGTCACGCTGCTGGAGCACACCAACGTCTTCGCCACCCT
>JASBVL010000088.1 GCA_029961075.1 Sphaerobacter sp. | reverse complement strand
CTGGCCGGACGAGCGGATCTGGGAGGAGCTGCGGCGGCGGCTGGCCCGCGACGGGTGGTCGCTGACGGAAGGGCCGGTGCTGGAGAAGGGCATCACCACGATGCGCAGCTCGGTCGTCGAGCCGATGCAGTACGGCCGGCTGTTCCTCGCCGGCGACGCGGCCCACATCGTGCCGGCCACCGGGGCGAAGGGGCTGAATCTGGCGGTGGCGGACGTGAAGGTGCTGGCCGAGGCGCTGGTGGCATGGTATGCGACCGGCCGGACCGACCTGCTGGAGCGGTACTCGGAGACCTGCCTGCGGCGCGTCTGGCGGGCGGAGCACTTCTCCTGGTGGATGACGTCGATGCTCCACCGGATGCCGGACGACGACCCGTTCCAGCAGCGGCTGCAGCTCGCGCAGTTGCGCTACGTGTGCAGCTCGCGGGCGGCCGCGACGACCCTGGCGGAGAACTACGTGGGGCTGGAGACGGTGTGAGGGGCCGGCCGATGGAGGGCGACCCGTGGATGAGACGCGGTACGATGCGGGGATGAGGGTTCGCCGGGAGGTGCTCGGCGCCGAGCACGTCGAGCGCGCCCTGGCGCGGCAGACGGCCCTGGATGCCGACTTCCAGCGGTTCATCACGGAGGTGGCCTGGGGGTCGGTCTGGGCACGGCCGGGGCTGGATCGGCGGACGCGGAGCCTGATCACGATCGCGATCCTGGCGGCGCTGGGGCGGGAGGCGGAGCTGGCCCTGCACCTGCGCGCCAGCCGGCACACGGGGGTGGATCCGCGTGAGATCGCGGAGGCGCTGCTGCACGTGGCGGCCTACGCGGGGATCCCGGCGGCCAACAGCGCGTTCGCCATCGCCAAGACGGTGCTGGAGCCGTCGGCCGCTGAGCCCGCGCTCGGGACGTCCGAGTGAGTTGGAAGGGGACGGCGGTGGAATCCACGACGATCGGGACGATCATCCGCGGCGACCGGGAGGTCTTCCCGCCCTACCTCTACGCGGCGTATCGCGCCTCGAATCGCCGCTCGCCCAACCTGCCGCTGATCGAGGTGCCGCTGACGCTGTCGGAGCTGACCGGACCGGGGCCGGCGATCAGCGAGGTGACGCCGGAGGACGCGGACCTGACGCGCAACGCCGGGACGGGCGGTGAGGCCATCGGCCAGCGCATCATCGTCACCGGGCGGGTGCTGGACGAGCACGGCCGGCCGGTACCGAACACGCTGGTGGAGATCTGGCAGGCGAACGCCGCCGGGCGGTATCTCCACCGCAACGATCACTGGCCGGCGCCGCTGGATCCGAACTTCCTCGGGATCGGGCGCTGCCTGACCGATGAGCACGGGGTGTACCGCTTCCTCTCCATTCGCCCGGGCGCCTACCCCTGGCGCAACCACCCGAACGCGTGGCGGCCGTCTCACATCCACTTCTCGCTGTTCGGGCCGTCGCTGGCGTCGCGGCTGATCACGCAGATGTACTTCCCGGACGACCCGCTCCACGCGCTCGACCCGATCATGAACGCGGTCCCGGAGCCGGCCCGTTCCCGGCTGATCGCGACATACGCGCACGACGTGACCGAGCCGGAGTGGGCGCTGGGCTATCGCTGGGACATCGTGCTCCGGGGGCCGCAGGCGACGCCGTTCGAGGAACCGGAGGGGGAGGTGCGATGAGCACGGCTCGGCTCACCGGGGCGCAGACGGTCGGCCCGTTCTTCCACCCGGCGCTGCTGCGCGAGGACGCCCGCCGGAACGTCCTGGTCCAGCCGGAGACGGAAGGGGAGCGGATCCGGATCGAGGGGTGCGTCTACGACGGCGACGGCGTCCCGGTGCCGGACGCGATGGTCGAGATCTGGCAGGCGAACCACTACGGGCGCCACCGCCACCCGCTGGATCAGCGGCCGCTGCCGCTCGACCCGACCTTCATCGGCTTCGGCCGCTGCGGCACGGACGACGCCGGGCGCTACTGGTTCGAGACGATCAAGCCGGGGCCGGTGTCGTTCGACGGGGAGCGGTCCCAGGCGCCGCACATCTGCGTCCTGGTGTTCGCCCGCGGGCTGCTCAACCACCTGGTGACGCGGCTGTACTTCGCGGACGAGCCGGCGAATGCCGCGGACCCGGTGCTGCAGCGGGTGCCGCCGGAGCGCCGGGAGACGCTGATCGCCCAGCGGGCGGTGGTCGACGGGGCGGTCGTGTATCGCTTCGACATCGTCCTGCAGGGCGACGGCGAGACGGTGTTCTTCAATATTTGAATCTGCGCGCCGCCGGGTGCTTCCGGCGGGCGGGCACGACGCCATGCCGCAGACCGGGCACGCCGGGGGCTGCGGCGGGTGACGGGGAGGAGTTGATGGTCGCCTTTCTCTCGCTGCGCGAGGCGGTCGCCGAGCTCATCCACGACGGCGACACGGTCGCCATGGAGGGCTTCACGCATCTGATTCCCTTCGCGGCCGGGCACGAGGTCATCCGCCAGGGGAAGCGGGACCTGACGCTGGTGCGGATGACGCCGGACCTGATCTACGACCAGATGATCGGGATGGGCTGCGCCCGGAAGCTGGTCTTCTCCTGGGGCGGGAACCCCGGGGTGGGGTCGCTGCACCGGCTGCGCGACGCGGTCGAGCGCGGCTGGCCGGTGCCGCTCGCGCTGGAGGAGCACAGCCACGCGGCGATGGCCAACGCCTACGCAGCCGGTGCCTCGGGGCTGCCGTGCGCGATCTTCCGCGGCTACCAGGGGACCGATCTCACCCAGGTGAACCCCAACATCCGCTTCATTGAGTGCCCCTTCACCGGCGAGCGGCTGGCCGCGGTGCCGGCGATCCGGCCGGACGTGGCGGTGATCCACGCCCAGCGGGCCGACCGGCAGGGCAACGTGCTGATCGAGGGGATCGTCGGCGTGCAGAAGGAAGCGGTGCTCGCGGCGAGGCGCTCGCTGGTGACGGTGGAGGAGATCGTCGACGACCTGCGCGTGCCCAGCCCGAACGCGGTCGTGCTGCCGCACTGGACGATCACGGCGATCGCCGAGGTGCCGGGGGGCGCCTGGCCGTCCTACGCCCACGGCTACTACACGCGAGACAACGCGTTCTACACCGCGTGGGACGGCATCGCGCGGGACCGTGACACCTTCCTCGCCTGGATGCGCGAGCACGTCCTGGACGCGCCGCACCGGCCCGCCGTCGCGCGACCGGTCGGGGCGTGAGGGAGAGGGACACCGTGGAGTACTCGGCAACGGAGATGATGACGGTCGCCGCGGCGCGGGCGCTCAAGGACGACGACGTGTGCTTCGTCGGGATCGGGCTGCCCTCGGCGGCCTGCAACCTGGCGCGCCTCACCCACGCGCCGAACCTGACGCTCATCTATGAGTCAGGCACGATCGGCGCCCGGCCGGACGTGCTGCCCCTCTCGATCGGCGACGGCGAGCTGTGCGCGACGGCGCTCACCACCGTGTCGGTCCCGGAGATGTTCCGCTACTGGCTGCAGGGCGGGCGCATTTCGGTCGGGTTCCTGGGCGGGGCGCAGGTCGACCGCTTCGGGAACATCAACTCGACGGTGATCGGTCCGTACGACCGGCCGAAGGTGCGCCTGCCCGGTGCCGGGGGCGCCACCGAGATCGCCACGCAGTGCGAGCAGATCTTCATCATCATGCGCCACTCGCCGCGCGCCTTCGTGCCGCGCGTGGACTTCATCACCTCGCTCGGGCACGGCACGGGCGGCGACGACCGGCGGCGGCATGGGGTCGGGACGCTTGGGCCGACGCTGGTCGTGACCGACCTGTGTGTGATGCGGCCCGATCCGGAGACGAAGGAGCTGACGGTCGTCTCGCTGCATGAGGGGGTCACCCGGGAGCAGGTCATCGAGCAGACCGGCTGGCCGGTCCGGTTCGCGGCCGAGCTTGAGCGCACGCCCCCGCCGACGGCGACGGAGCTGGACGCGCTCCGCGAGCTGCAGGCCCGGACCGCGCGCGCGCACGCCCGGCCGGAGGCGCGGGATGGAGGCCGCTAACCCCCTGTGCAGCACACCGGCGATGGCGCGCGTCTTCGCGCCGGAGACGCACGTCGCGCAGATGCTCGCCTTCGAGGCGGCGCTCGCCCGGGCCGAGGCGGCCGTGGGCCTCATCCCGGCCGAGGCGGCACGCGCCATCGCCGCCGCCTGCCGGGTCGAGCGGTTCGATGTCCCGGCGCTCTACGGCGAGGCGGTGGCCGCCGGGACGCTGGCGATCCCGCTGGTGCGGGCGCTGACCGAGCGGGTACCGCCCGCGGCGCGGGGGTACGTCCACTGGGGCGCCACGAGCCAGGACGCCATCGACACGGCCCTGGTGCTCCAGATGCGGGACGGGCTGGCGCTCCTGCGGGCCGACCTGCTGGCCGTCGGTGCGGCCTGCGCCGCCCTGGCCGAGCAGCACCGCCGGACGCTGATGCCGGGCCGGACGCTGCTGCAGCAGGCGCTGCCGATCCCCTTCGGGCTCAAGGCCGCCCGCTGGCTGGCGATGGTGGCGCGGCAGGTCGCGCGGCTGGATGCGCTGGCCGAGCGGGTGCTGGTGGTCCAGTGCGGGGGCGCGGTCGGGACGCTGGCGGCGCTCTGCGCCGCCGGGCTGCGCGTCGCCGAGCGGGTGGCGGCGGAGCTGGGGCTGGCTGTGCCGGACCTGCCGTGGCACGCCGAGCGGGACCGGATCGCTGAGGTCGCGGCCGGGCTGGGCGTCATCGCCGGGGCGATGGCCAAGATTGCCGGCGATCTGGTGCTCCTGGCGCAGACGGAGGTGGGCGAGGCGGCGGAGGGGGCCGCACCGGGCAAGGGCGGCTCCTCGGCGATGCCCCAGAAGCGGAACCCGGTGGACGCGACCTTTGCGCTGGCGGCGGCGCGGCGGGCGATCGGGCAGGTGCCGGTGATCCTCGGCGCGATGGCGCAGGAGCACGAGCGCGCGGCCGGCGGCTGGCAGGCGGAGTGGGCCGCGCTGCCGGACCTGTTCCTGGCGACCGCGGCTGCAGTGGATCGCACGCGCAGCGCGCTGGCGGGGCTCGAGGTCGATGCGGCGCGGATGCGGGCGAACCTGGAGCTGGGCGGCGGCGCGATCATGGCCGAGGCGCTGACGATGGCGCTGGCGCCGCGGCTGGGCCCGTCGGAGGCGCACCGCCTGGTGGGGCGCGCCGCAGCCCGCGCGCGCGAGACCGGGACGACGCTGCGCGACGTGGCGCTGGCCGACGCGGAGATCCGGGCGGTGCTCTCGGCCGAGGAGGTCGAGCGGGCCCTGGACCCAGCCGCCTATCTCGGCAGCAGCGAGGCGTTCATCGACCGCGCGCTGGCCGACTTCCGGGCGGTGCAGGCGGCGTCGGCCTAGGCGCGCGCCGAGCCGCCGTCGGGGCGGCAGCGGACGGCGCGGGGTTGGGGCTCGGTCAGCGATGCCGCGGAAGGAGCGAGGGCTGGCGCCCGTGTCTGGTTGGTTGCCGATGGCCTGGTGCTTTCCTGCGCAGTCCCACGCGGCACGCGGCGGGCGGGGACAAGCCCCGGGCCCGCTCGGGGGCCTTGTGCCGGACGGAGCCTCCCGCGCGTGGAGCGCCGGCGTCGCACGGAGCCGCGCCGGCCCCCGTCCGTCGCGTGCCCGGTCGGGCCGCATTCCCTCCCGCGCATGGGTGGGTTGTCCCGGCATCTCCGGGCGGCTCCGTGCGGCACCAGGCCCGCCCCGACCGGGGGAGCGCGCCGGAAACATGTGGTCGGGGCGGGCCTCGTGCCCTCCCGCCTGATCTCGGGCGGTGCTCCGTTCGACACGGCCCGCTACCGGAGGTGAGTCCGCCCGGGGTGGCTGCGGGCGGGGACACGCCCCGCCCCCAACCTGAGCGTCGGGGGCGCGCTTCTCGCCTCCCTGGTGAGACACGTTTCCGCGGGCCGGGCGTTATAGCTCACGAATCGGTGCGACGGGTGGGGGTTGGCCCGCGGCGGGGTCAGTCCTTTCGGGTGATGAGGCCGTGGGAGAGCGCGTAGATCGCCGCCTGGGTGCGGTCCTTGACGCCGAGCTTCTCGAAGAGGAGCGAGAGGCGGTTCTTGACCGTGCTCTCGGCGAGGGAGAGCTCGGCGGCGATCTCCTTGTTGCTCAGGCCGCTGGCGACCAGGCGGAGGAGCTGAATCTCGCGCTCGGTCAAGCCGGCGACGGTCTCCTCCTCGCGGAACTCGGCGATGCGGCGGAACTCGGAGAGGAGCTTGGTCGCGAGCTGCG
Source organism: Sphaerobacter sp. (assembly GCA_029961075.1). Classification (GTDB taxonomy): domain Bacteria; phylum Chloroflexota; class Chloroflexia; order Thermomicrobiales; family Thermomicrobiaceae; genus Sphaerobacter. Next base: position 17,946 of record JASBVL010000088.1, on the reverse strand, counting down.
GCTCGATGACCGACTCGCCGCGCGCGACCGCGCGGATCGCCTCGATCACCCGGGCGGACTCGCTGTTCTTGAGGAGGTAGGCATCGGCGCCAGCCCGGATCGCCCGGATGACGTAGCCGTCCTCGGCGAACATGGTCAGGATGATGATCTTGAGGTTGGGGACGCTGCTCTTGAGTTCGCGGGTCGCGCTGACGCCGTCGACGCCCGGCATGCTGAGGTCCATGAGGACCACGTCGGGCTGGAAGCGATCGGCGAGCTGCTGCGCGGACCGGCCGTCGCCTGCCTCACCGACGACGCGGATGTCCGGCTCGGCCTCGAGGAGGTGGCGCAGGGCCTGGCGGAAGAGGACGTGGTCGTCGACCAGGAGCACCTTGATGGTTCGGGTGGGGGGCGGCACCGGGCGTGCCGCGGAAGGCTCATGCGTCGCGTGGGCCTGTATCATTCCGTGCTCCTCCGTGAGTCCGCGTGCCGGTCGTCGAGCGTGAGTGTAGCCGGATGCGCGGGCGGGTGGCATAGCCCAAAGGCACCAACTTGGCCCGTGAGGCCCGCTGGCGCCGTGTCGACGGGCGGGACGGTTGGCGATAAGCCGCTCCGTGTGATACGGATAGAGACGGCGGCTCCCCGATGGCAAGCGTGCGAGCGGAGGACCAGCGACGGACGCTTCAGCCTGCCCACCAGATGACGCCTTGATCGCCGCGGCGCGGCGGGGCGATCTGGCCGCGTTCAACGGGCTCGTGGCGCGCTACGAGCGCGAGGTGTTCGCGGTCGCGCTCCGCTTGCTCGGCGATCCCCACGCCGCCGAGGACGTGACCCAGGAGACCTTCCTGCGGGCCCACGGGGCGCTGGAGCAGTTCGACGGCGGGTCGGTGCGGGCCTGGCTCCTGCGCATCGCCACCAACCGGAGCTACGACGTGCTGCGCTACCGCCGCCGCCGCCCGGCCGAGTCGTTGGACGCACGCCCGGTGGAGGAGGAGCCGACGTGGTCGAGCCAGACGGCGGCCGTCGACCCCGAGGGCTTCGCGGTGCGGCAGGCGCTCAGCGCGCATCTGGAGCAGGCGCTGGCGGAGCTGACGGCGGACCAGCGGCTGGCCGTGCTGCTGCACGATGTCCACGGGTATCCCTACGAAGAGATCGCGCAGATCACCGGGGCGAGCCTCGGGACGGTGAAGTCGCGCATCCACCGGGGGAGGGCGCGACTGCGCGAACTCCTCCACGGCGACGAGCGCGCGCGGGAACTTCTCGGAGCGATCAGCCGTCAGCAAAGTGGTGACGAGCGTGCGTGAGCTGCCCGACGGCTCGATGCACGATGGGTCTACGATGGCGGAGCACGTGACGGAACGCGGCGACCACATCCCCGACGAACTGCTCTCGGCCTACCTGGCCGGCGACCTGGAGGACCCGGCTGCGGCCGAGCGGATCGAACGGCACCTGGCGGCGTGCGCGCGGTGCCGTGCGGCGCTTGGGGAGCTGCGGGCGCTGAGGCACCTGCTCCGCGATCTGCCCGCGCCGGCCGTGCCGCGCTCCTTCGCGCTCACCCCGGACATGGTGCGGCCAGCCAAGGTAGTGGCGGGGCCGTGGTTCGTCCGCTTCCAGCCGGCGCTGCGCTGGGCCAGCGCGGTCGCGGCGCTGCTGCTGGTGCTGGTGCTGACGGCGGATCTGCTCGTGCATCAAACAGGTGGCGACGGGGTCGCGCCGGAGGCCTCCACCATGTCCACCGGAGGCGGGGGGGCGACGGGCGTCGCGCCGCAGGCGGCGGAAGACCGGGCCACCGCCGGTGCTGCGACCGACACCGCCTCGCCGGTGCCCGATGCGTCTGCCCTGGAGGCGCCAGTGTCGCCGACCGAATCGCCGCTGAGGGCGACGGAGTCGTCCGGCGCCGAGTCCGGCGGGGGCGGCGCGGCGCGCGTGGCGGACCCGGCGGTTGAGCCGGTCGCGGCGCCGGAGACGGGCGCGGAGGCGTCGGTGGGCTGGCGGCTGGTGGAGGCCGCACTCGCACTGCTCGTCGTGGGGCTGCTCGGCGCGACCCTTGCGCTCCCCCGGCTTCATGCGCGACGCCGGTGAGCGCGGGCGGTCGGTCGTACAAGGAGGAGTGACGCATGTCACGGAGCCGCCGGTTCATCGTCGCAGCAGCGCTCGTCGGGCTGCTCGTGGTTGGAGGTGGGTTCATGGCGTTGCTCGGTGATCGTGGCGGCCGGCCCCTCGGCGGGCAGGCGGCAGCCGAGACGCCCTCCAACCAGCGGGTGGTGACCGTTGGGGGCGAGGGGCGCGTGCTGGTGCCGCCGGATACCGCGCAGGTGGTGCTCGGGGCGACGGGGCAGGGGCCGGACCTCGGGCCGGTGCAGGAGCAGGTGAACGGGCAAATGGACGCGATCCTGGCGGCGCTGCGGGACGCCGGGATCCCGAAGGACCAGATCCGCACGGTCACCTTCAACATCAGCGTCGACCGCGACTGGCAGCAGCCGTCCTCGCCGATCACCGGCTATACGGTGACGCACCTGGTGCAGGTCAAGGTGCAGCCCCTGGCTGAGGTCAGCGGGATCATCGACAAGGCGGTCGCGGCCGGGGCGAACGTGGTGTCGGACGTGAGCTTCACGGTGGAGGACCGGGACGCGGCGGTGCGCCAGGCGCGCGAGCAGGCGATGGAGGACGCGCGGCGGAAGGCGGAGCACCTGGCGCAGCTTGGCGGGGTGCAGCTCGGCCCGCCGGTAAGCATCAGTGAGTCGGCCGCGCCGCCGCCGACGCCGGTGCCGATGGCCCGTGAAGCGCTCGACGCGGCGGCTGGGTCGGCCGCGATCCAGCCCGGCCAGAACGAGATCGTGGTGAACGTCGTGGTCAGCTACGGGATTCAGTAGCGGCCGGCGCCATCCCTGGACAGGCTGCGCCCCCCGCTTCCCGCCAGGGAGCGGGGGGCGCAGCCTGCCTGGCGCTCGGTGCCCCCAGGCACGCGCACCAGGGAGCGTACGGCGCGGCAGTCGTCGGCAGCGGATGAGTGGCGACGGCTCACCTGGGTTGGCGCGCAGGGTCGCCAGGGCGGCGGGCGAGCGTCGTGACGGCACACAACACGAGGGGCCTGGCTGGTGGTCCAGGCCCCTCGCGGGATAAGGGGGAGTGTAGGGGGTGGGCAGCGGCGCGACTCGCTGCCCGGGGGTCTAGGTGTTGTCAGGTCGTTCACCGAGCGTGACCGTGACGGTCAGCGTCTCGTCGGTCGCGGCTCGGTAGAGCTTCAGGTCGAGCGTGTCGCCCGGCTGGTAGTTGAAGAGCAGATTGACGAGCGGATGGTCCTCATCGATCGCATGGCCGTCGAGGTGCGTGATGATGTCGTCCGTGCGGATCCCCGCAGCGGCGGCCGGCGACCCCGCCTCGACGCTGAGCACGAGGACGCCGTGGTCGACCGGCAAATCGTTGGCCTGGGCCAGGCGCGGCGTCAGGGGCTCGTAGGTGATGCCGAGGTACGGCCGCACGACGCGCCCCTTGCTGATGAGCTCCTCGGCGATGGCGCGCACGGTGTTGCTCGGGATGGCGAAGCCCAACCCCTCGGCGGTGATCCCGATGCTGGCCTGGCGCACCACCGCGGTGTTGACGCCGACGACCTCACCCCGCATGTTGAGCAGCGGGCCGCCGGAGTTGCCCGGGTTGATCGGCGCATCGTGCTGGATCATGTTCTCCATGTTGTAGCCCTCGGGCGTCTGCAGGTTGCGGCCCAGGCCACTGACGATGCCGTCGGTGACGGTGTTGGTGAAGTCGCCCAGCGCGGAGCCGATCGCGATGACGCGGTCGCCCGGGCGCAGTTGGTCGGAGTCGCCCAACCGCAGGGTGGCCGGGACCGGGACATCGACCTGGATGACCGCCAGGTCGGCGAACCGGTCGGTGCCGAGCAGTCTGGCGGTGGTCTTCTGTCCGTCCGTGAAGAGCACTTCGATCTCCTGGCTGTCCTCGACCACGTGGTTGTTGGTCACGATCCGGCCCTGCTCGTCGATGATGAAGCCGGTGCCGGTGCCGGTCGGCTCGATCTGGTTACCGAAGAAGCTGCCCACGGCCTGCTTGTTGATGACCGTGACGACCGCCGGGCTGACGCGCTCCACGATGTCCGCGATGGAGGCCGGTGCGTCGTCGGCCGGCACCGATCCGTCGCGGGCCGCGGTTGGCGTCGGCGGGGTCGTCTGCCGGACCGGTGCGGCGTCGGTGCCCGACGCGACCGGGCCGGCCGGGTTGTCGTCCCCGGTCACCCAGTAGGCGGTCAAGCCGCCGGACGCGGCGCCGGCCAGGGCGCCGAGGATCAGCGCCAGCGCCGCGGTCACAGCCAACGCTCCGAAGGTGAACCGGCGCTGCCTCACCGCTGACCCCTCGCTTCCCCGGTCTGGGGGTTGCCCCCCATGCCGACCACCATGCTCGCCTCCCGTGCTGAGCGCGCTGTTAAGCAAAGCTGAAAGAAACCTGAATCGCGGGCGTGGTTGACGATGGCTGATCCCTCCACTATGGTTCCTCCGATGTGGAGACTCGAACGACGCGCCGGCGTCCGATCCGGCTCCTGCTACTCGTGGCACTCCTGTTCCTCGGCGCCTGCTCCCACGCCGGGTGGCGCGCGTCGCGCCTGCCCGCGGCGACGGCCGGGGCCAGTCCCCCCGAGGCGTATCCGGGGGGTGCGCTGCTGACCTCCGTCGACTGGTTGGCGGCCCACCTGCAGGATCCGGACCTGCGGATCGTGGACATGGCCGCCCTGCGCGACTACCGTCGTGGTCACATCCCCGGCGCCGTCCATCTCTGGTGGCAGGATACCATTGAAGTGCATAACCCGACCTACGGCATGCTGGTGGGGCGTGAGGGGATCGAGCGGCTGCTCGCGACGGCCGGCATCACGCCGGAGACGCGCGTCGTCGTCTACGATGCCCACGGTAATCGTGATGCGGCGCGGTTCCTCTGGTTGCTCCACGCGATCGGTTTCGATCGCGTGTCCCTGCTGCAGGGTGGGCGCCATGCCTGGGCGGCGGCGGGGTTGCCGCTGACCACCGAGTCGCCCCCGGCCCACTCCGGCGGAGGGCTGCCGCAGACGATCAACTACGACGTCCTGATCGGCGCCGACGAGGTGCAGCAGCACCTGGCAGACCCGGGCTGGGTGGTGGTCGACAATCGCACGCCGGAGGAGGAGCAGGTCACCTGGCACGGGCGGCTGCGGCGGGGCCGGATCCCCGGTGCGGTGTCCATCCCCTGGACGGCGGTGGTCGAGCCGGGACCGCTGCCCTGCTACCGGCCGCCGGACGCGCTCCGGGCACTGTTCACGCAGGCCGGCGTCACGCCCGACAAGACGGTGGTGGTCTCGGGCCTGTACGGCGTGCGCGCCGCCCAGACGTACGTCGCGCTGAAGCTGCTAGGCTATCCGCGCGTGCGGGTGTACGATGGCTCCTGGGCGGAGTGGGGGGCTGATCCGGCGCGGCCGCTGGAGCCGCTGGATGCCGGAGGGGGCGGGTGATCTGCGAGGCAGTCGTCGAGGACCCGCGCGGCGCGACCTGTCGCCACGCCTGGGACCCGGCGCGCGGATCGTGGCGGGTCTATCGCCATCCACACGCGGTCAGCCCCTGGCCGGCGAACTATGGGTTCCTGCCTGGGACGTGGAACCCGGCCGACGGCGACGCGCTGGACGCGATCATCCTGGCGACCGCGGCGCTGCCGACCGGCACGCGCCTCTGGGTGCGCCCGGTGGGCCTGCTCCGCCGCCCCGACGGCGATCACAAGGTGCTGGCGGTCGCGGTCGATGATCCGGCCTACGCGGACGTGCGCTGGCTGGCGGACGTGCCGAAGGCCGACCTGGCGGCCATCGAGGCGTGGTTCCAGGAGTGGGACGCGCTCGGGGTGTGGCACGACGCGGGCGAGGCCGAGCGCCTCATCCGCAGCGCGGCCGCACGGGATGGGTCCCCTGGCCCCGGCGCGTGCTGAGCCGGCCGGCGGCCGTGCCTGGGAGCGAGCCATGCGCTACCGCGACGGGATCATCAAGATCGAGCACGGCATCCTGCCAGGACTCAAGGCGGTCCTGCTCGAGTTGACCCGGGTCGAAGACGTGCGCTCGATCGTGCCCGGCCGGATCTACGCCGCGCGCGGCCGCCCCGGCGGGGCGCTGTCGGTGCGGGTCAGCGCGCCGACGCGCACGGGCGTGAAGCTGCTGGCGCGCCGCGGCGCGTCGGTGCAGGAAGTGTTCGTCGTCTGCGACGACCCCGCGGCGGTGGAGCGGGCACTCCGCGCGGCGGGTCATGGCGGGCGCCGTTCCGCGCGGTAGCGGCGCGGGACGGCGGGGTTCCCCCGACGATGCCCACGCCTTGGCGCGCGGCTCGTCTGGGCTTCGGCGAGCGTTTCCCCAGTAGCTCGTCACCGCGCACAGCGTGCGCGATGCGGGCAGAGGCTTGGAGGTCATCATGGCACGACTCGACGGGAAGCGGGCGCTGGTCACGGGAGGTGCGGCCGGAATCGGGCGCGCGATCGTGGAGGCCTTCCTGCGGGAGGGCGCGCGCGTGCTCGCGACCGACGTGGACGCCGCGCGGTTGGCGGCGCTCTCCGGCGACCTCGACGCCGGGGAGCGGCTGGCGACCTGCCGGGCCGATGTTGCCTCCGCTGCGGACTGGCAGCACGCCATCGGCGACGCCCGGCGGCACTTCGGGGGGCTCGACATCCTGGTCAACAACGCCGGCATCGAGGTGGTCGGCACGATCGAGACGGTGCCGGAGGAGACCTGGGACCGCATCATGGCGATCAACGTCAAGAGCATCTATCTGGGGGTGCGCGCGGCGCTGCCCCTGCTGCGCGAGAGCCGCGGCGTCATCGTCAACATGGCGTCGATCGCCGGGTTGATCGGCGCGGCCGGGTGGGCTGCCTACGTGACGAGCAAGCACGCCGTGGTGGGGCTGACGAAGTGCCTGGCCCTCGACTACGCGGCCGACGGGATCCGGGTGAATGCCATCTGCCCGGGCATGGTGGAGACGCCGATGGCCGAGCGGATCGTCCGCGTGGTCGGGCAGGGTGATCCGGAGGCGGGCCGCCGCGCGCTGGTGGCGGGCGTGCCGCTGGGGCGGTTCATCGAGCCGGCGGAGGTCGCGGCGGTGGCCGTGCATCTCGCGTCCGACGAGAGCCGCTTCACCACCGGCACGACCTACGTCATCGACGGCGGCGCCACGGCGACGACGCGCTAGCGCCGTGGCCGAGGCCGGAGGCGCAGCATGGTGCGGACGACGCGGATCAGGGTCGAGACCCACGCGCCTGGGGACTTGCACGACCTCACCCCGCAGGTGCAGGAGGCAGTCACCGCGAGCGGCTACCGCGCCGGGATCGCCACGGTCTTCGTGGCCCACACCACGGCGGCGGTGGCGATCAGCGAGGTCGAGCCCGGCCTGCGGGTGGACCTGCCCGCGATGTTCGAGCGGCTGGTGCCGGCGGACCTGCCCTATCGCCACAACGCGCTGAACTACGACGACAACGCCCACAGCCATCTGCGCACCTCGCTGCTCGGGCCGTCGCTGACGGTGCCGTTCGATGAGGGGCGGCTGCTGCTGGGCACCTGGCAGCGCATCGTGCTGCTCGAGTTCGACACGCACCCGCGCTCGCGTCAGGTCGTGATTCAGGTGCTGGGAGCGTAGACGGTTGGCGGAGCGGAGCGACGCCTATCGCCGCGCGGCGGGCGCGACCATCCGCGCACTCCGGCACGCCCGCGGCTGGTCGCTCCGCGATCTCAGCCAGGCGTCGGGCATCTCCGTGCCCTACCTGAGCGAGATCGAGCGGGGCCGGAAGGACCCATCGGGGGCGCTGATCGGGCAGATCGCGGCGGCGTTCGGGCTGTCGCTGGGGGCGCTCCTGACCGAGATCGGACGCGCGGCCGACGCCGCGCCGGCGGACGCGACGCAGCAGACGGCCCGGCAGCAGCTCTGGGCCGCGCTCGGGGGGCTGACCGAGGAGGAGCTGGCGGAGGTGGCCCGCTACGCGCGCTATCTCCGGTGGCGCCGGACGGCGGAGGGCTAGCGCGGCACGGCGCCCCGCTCGGGGCCGGCGGGCCGTATACTGCGGGGCGTGGTGACACCACCGGGATCAGGTGAGAGGGGGATGGCCCATGACGTTCACGACGGCGCGCGATCGGGTGCTGGTCAGCACCGAGTGGCTGGCCAAGCATTTGGACGACCCGGCGGTGCGTATCCTGGACCTCCGCTACTACTTCGACGGGCGCGACGGGCGGGAGGAGTACGCGCGGGGCCACATCCCGGGCGCGCTGCACGTGGATTGGGTCGCGGAGCTCAGCGACCCGGACCACCCGGTGGAGTACATGATGCCGCCGGCTGCGCAGGTGGCGGCGGTGATGTCGCGCCTGGGCGTCGGCGACGAGACGCGCATCGTCGCCTATGACGACGAGGGCGGGCATTATGCCTCCCGCCTCTTCCTGATCCTGGCCCGCTACGGCAAGCAGGAGCAGATGCGGATTCTGGACGGCGGCTGGACGCGCTGGGTGGCCGAGGGCCGGCCGGTGACGGCGGCACCGACGCCGGCGCCCGCCCCGGCGACCTTCACCATCGATCCCGACGCCGAGCGGCCCGAGATCATCGCCACGCTCGACGAGGTGCGTGCCGCGCAGGAGCGCGGTGACGCGGTCATCCTCGACGTGCGCCGCCTGACGGAGTACACCGGCGAGGAGGTGCGCGCCAGGCACGGCGGGCGCATCCCCGGCGCGGTGCATATGTTCTGGCAGGAGAACCTGCACTGGGACGGCGATCGGACGTTCATTCCGGTCGAGCGGATCCGCGCCCGGCATGAGGCGCGGGGCCTGTCGCCCGACACGCCGATCATCACCTACTGCCAGGGGGCGGTGCGGGCCGCGCACGCGGCGCTGTCGCTCTGGATGAGCGGCTATCGCAACGTGCGCGTCTACGACGGCTCCTGGGCCGAGTGGGGGAACCGGGACGATGTGCCGATCGCGACCGGACCGGCCACCGAGGGCTGACCCGCCCGCGGGCGTGGCGGCGCCCGTGGTGCAGGAATTGCCAGCCGGTCGGGCGTGTTGTACCCGGGGAGAGGCTACCGCAGACACAACGAACGCGAGAGGGACGACCAGGGATGCGCATCGCCCGCGACGCCACGGAACTCGTCGGACGGACGCCGCTGGTCCAGTTGCAGCGGGTTGCGCCGCCCGGCGCGACGATCTGGGCCAAGCTGGAGATGTTCAACCCCGGCTTCTCGGTGAAGGATCGGATCGCGCTGAGCATGATCCGCGACGCCGAGGAGCGCGGCCTGCTGACGCCCGACACGGTCATCATCGAGGCCACCAGCGGCAATACCGGCATTGGCCTGGCCTGGATCGCCGCGATCCGCGGCTATCGGGTGATCATCACCATGTCGGCGCGCAACAGCCCGGAGCGTGTGGCGCTGCTGCGGGCGCTCGGCGCGGAGGTCGTCCTGACGCCGGCCGAGCAGGGCACCCCCGGGGCGATCGAGGAGGCGAACCGGATCGCCGCCACGCTGCCGAAGACGTTCATGCCGCGCCAGCACTGGAATCCAGCCAACCCGGAGGCGCACCGGCGTACCACGGCGCTCGAGATCTGGGAGGACACCGACGGCACGGTCGACATCTTCGTCGCCGGGGCCGGGACCGGGGGGACGATCACGGGCGTCGGCGAGGTCTTGAAGGCGAAGAAGCCGGACGTGCGCATCGTGGTGGTCGAGCCGGCCGAGTCGCCGGTGCTGGCGGAGGGGCGACGCGGGGCGCACGGGATCCAGGGCATCTCCCCCGGCTTCGTACCCGAGGTGCTCAATCGCGCGGTGATCGACGAGGTGGTGCTGGTCTCCACCGACGAGGCCTTCGCGATGGCACGGCGCCTGATTCGGGAGGAGGGGCTGCTCGTGGGCATCTCCAGCGGCGCCGCGGCAGCCGCGGCGGTGCGGCTGGCGGTACGGCCGGAGAACGCCGGTCGGCGCATCGTGACCATCTTCCCGGACCTGGCCGAACGCTACATGTCCACGGCACTCTTCCAGCAGCCGGAGCCAGCGGACTGACCGGCGGCCTCATCGGGTTTCCCATCTGGGTCGGGCCAGGTCGCCCGCGCGGCCGATGCCGGCGTTCGCCCGCCGAACGCCGGCTGACCGCCACTCCCGGGAGTGGCGGCCGTGGCGAGGATCGCGTGGCGCACGTCGCGCCCGCGTATCCCGGCGTCGCGCGATCGTGCTGCCCCCTGTGTTATTCCCCACTGCTCGCGCGTCATGAATAGTGAGCGCGGCTGCGCCCACCGCGCGCTGGGGAAGGAGAGATGATGGGACCGGCTCGATTCTGGGTGGGAACGAAGTGCCGACGGCTGGGCATCGTCCTGGCCATCGCGCTGACGTTGGCGCTTGTGGCCTGTGGTGGCGGCACGAGCGGCACGCCGTCGCCGCAGCCGACCGCCACGGCCGCGGGCCCGGGTGCCGCCAGCCCGACCGGCGGCGCGGACGCGACGGCGGCGCCGTCGCCGAGCCCCTCCGCGACGGCGGTGGGCTCGGCGACGCCGGGTGACGAGCGGCAGGTCCGCGTCTACTTCCTCCGCGACGCGAAGATCGCCACGGCCAGCCGCGCCATCCCGGCCACGCAGCGGGTGGCGACGGAGGCAATCGAGGCGCTCCTGGCGGGCCCGACCGAGGCCGAGCGGGCGGCCGGGATGACTACCGCGATCCCGGAGGGGACGCGGCTGCTCGGGGTGACGATCGACGCCGGCCTGGCGACGGTCAACCTCTCCCGGGAGTTCGAGTCCGGGGACGGCAGCGTCTCGCTGGCGGCCCGGCTGGCGCAGGTGGTGTACACGCTGACGCAGTTCCCGACGGTGGAGCAGGTGCAGTTCCAACTGGAGGGTGAGCCGGTCGACTCCTTCGGGGACGGTGTGCTGCTGGACCACCCGGTGAGCCGCGCGGACTACGAGGACCTGACCCCGGCCATCCTGGTCGAGACGCCGGTCGTCGGCGACACGGTCTCGCCCCCGCTGCACGTGGCCGGCACCGCGAACACGTTCGAAGCCACGTTCATGATCGAGATCCTCGATGGTGCGGGGAACCAGGTGGCCGAGCAGGTGGTGACGGCCACCGCGGGCTCCGGCACGCGGGGCACGTTCGCCGTCGATATCCCCTTCTCGGTCGCCAAGCCGGGTCCGGGCGCGGTGGTGGCCTACGAACTGTCCGCCAAAGACGGCTCGCGCATCAACGAGGTGGAGATCCCGGTGACGTTGCAGCCGTAGGGGCGGGCGGCGGGAGGCGTCAACCGTCATGCGGCATGCGTGATGCGTGGTGCGTCGGCCCTCACCCCCGGCCCCTCTCCCAACTTTGGGAGAGGGGAGAAGGACGGAAAACGGAGTACGGCGCACGCGTGACGCGTGACGCGCCACGGCGTCTCACTCCAGCGCCCGGAGGCGCTCGGCGAGGGCGGTGTAGCGGCGCGCGATGCGGTCGTTGTGCACGGCCATGGCGATGGCCTTGGGCTGCGCCACGAGGACGACCAGTTCGCGGGCGCGGGTGATGGCGGTGTAGAGCAGGTTGCGCTGCAGCATCAGGTAGTGCGCGGTCAGCAGCGGCATCACCACGGCGCGGAACTCCGACCCCTGGGCGCGGTGGACCGAGATGGCAAAGGCGTGGCTGAACTCGTCCGCCTGGGCGAACGGCACCTCGACGGTGCGGCCGTCGTCCAGGGCGAGCTGGAAGCGCTGCTCGATCGGGTCCACGGCGCGCACGTAGGCGAGATCGCCGTTGAAGACCTCCAGTTGGTAGTTGTTGCGCAGGGCGATGAGCCGGTCGCCGGTGCGGATCAGGCGGCCGGCGGCGCGTACCTCCGGCTTCCCCGCCGCGGCGGGGTTCAGCGCCTCCTGCAGCAGCTCGTTCAGCCGCCGGGTGCCGGCCGGGCCGCGGTTCATCGGGCTGAGGACCTGAATCTCCTCGGGCGCGAGGCCGTAGGCGCGCGGGAGCCGCTCCAGGATCAGCTCGGTGATCCGCGCCGCGGCCTGCTCGGCGCTGTCCGGCCCGTCGGGGAGCCGCAGGACGGCGAAGTCGCGGATGTCGCGCCCCCAGTGCGGCATCTCCCCGTGGTTGATGCGGTGCGCGTTGCGCACGATGGCGCTCTGTTCCGCCTGGCGAAAGACGTGGGTGAGGCGTACCACCGGCACCGCGCCGCTCTCGATCACGTCGCGGAGCACGTTGCCCGGGCCGACGGACGGGAGCTGGTCGACATCGCCGACGAGCAGCAGGTGCGTGCCGGGCTCGATGGCCTTGAGCAGGGTGTTGCAGAGCGTGATGTCGAGCATCGAGGCCTCGTCGACCACAACGAGGTCGGCGGGGAGCGGATTGTCCTCGTTGAAGAAGGCGTCGCCGCCCGGCTGGAGCTTGAGGAGCCGGTGGATGGTCTTGGCCTCGCGGCCGGTCAGCTCCGCCATGCGCTTCGCGGCGCGGCCGGTCGGCGCGGTGAGGATGACGCGGCGGCGCTTGGCGCGGGCGAGCGTGACGACGGCGCGCAGCGTGGTGCTCTTCCCGGTCCCCGGCCCGCCGGTGAGGACAGTGACCCGCTCGGTCAGCGCGGTGCGGACGGCCTTGGCCTGCTGCGCGGCGAGCGGGGGCATGCCCAGCGTCGTGTGCAGCCAGGCGAACGCGCGGTCCCAGTCCACGGCCTGGAACTCGCAGCTCCTCGGCCGAGTAGCGGCCGGTGGCGACCGCGAGCGCGGCGGCGCCGCCCGCGTGGGCGCAGTCGATGTCGTGCGGCGTGTCGCCGACGATCACGACCCCGGTCGGCGGGAACGTGGTGCCGTAGTGCGCCTCGGCGCGACGGATGGCGAGCGGCAGGAGGTCCGGGCGCGTCTCGACCTCATCGTCACCGAAGGCGCCGACGGGGAAGTGGTGCGCCAGACCGAGGCGCTGGAGCTTCACCTCGACGATCGGGCGCATGCCGCCGCTCAGCACCCCGAGGGCAAAGCGCGGATCGGCCGCCAGGCGAGCGAGCAGCGGGCGCACGCCGGGGAGCAGGTCGTGGTCGCCGCGCCGCCCGTCCCAGGCCGCGCGATAGGCCGCGGCGCCGGTGCGGAAGATGGCGGCGAGGGTCGCGGGCGGCGGCGCCGGATCGAGGCCGGCGGCGGCGAGCACGCCCCGCACGAGTTGGCGATCGAGCTTGCCGTCGAAATCGATCTGGCGCACGCTGACGCCCGCGGCCGCCGGGACGACGGCCTGCACCCCGCGGTCGATGGCCTCGATGTGCGCCGGATCGCCCCGCTCAATCAGCGTGCCGTCGATGTCGAACAGGACCAACCGCCGCGTCATGCGCGCGCCCCCTCTCCTGCGCTGCCTGCCCGGTCGGGCCAGCTATTGCACGCCAGCACGATGTCGGCGCTGGGGTACCAGTGCTCGCGGACCGCGCCGACGAGATAGAGCGAGCCGGTCGCCACGACTTCATCCTCAGGGCGAGCCCGCGCCAGCGCGGCCGTGATGGCTTCCTCCGGCTCGACGACGACCCGGACCGGCCGGCCAGCGGCGGCGATGGTGTCCGCCAGGACCTGGGTTGGGGCGTTCGCGCGCTGCGTGGCCGATGGGGCGGTGACGATCACCTCGTCGGCGGCGCGCGCGACGAGCCGCGCCATCGTGACGTAGTCGTGGCTGTCCAGGCAGCCGAAGACCACGATGCGGCGGGAAGGTCGGCCGAGCCGATCGAGGTTGCTGACAAGCGACGCCATCTTGTCCGGGTTGTGCGCGCCGTCGAGTACGACGCGGGGGTGCTGCTGCACGATCTCCATGCGGCCCGGGAAGCGGGTGCTGGCCACGCCCGCCGCGATGGTGGCGATGTCGATCGGGCCGCGCGGCAGGTCGCGCAGGGCGCGCGCGGCGGCGATGGCGGCCGCGGCGTTGGCGCCCTGGAAGTCACCCGGCAGGGGGACGTGGATGACGCTGCCGCTGGGGAGGTCGAGCAGGCGGGTCCCGCTGGCATCGCTCGCCAGGACCTGGAAGTCGCGCTCCGGCATGAGGTGCGTCAGCGGGGCGTTGAGCGCGCCGGCCTCGCGCCCGATCACGTCGAGCGCCGCCGGGTCATCGACGGTGGTGACGACCGGGCGACCCGGCTTGATGATGCCCGCCTTGTGCCAGGCGATCTCCGGAATCGTCTCACCCAGGGTCGCCACGTGGTCGAGGCCGACCGAGGTGATGACGGCCACGTCCGCGAGGAGGACGTTGGTCAGGTCGAAGCGACCCCCGGCGCCGACTTCGACGACGGCCCAGTCGACGCCCTCGCAGGCGAAGGCCCAGAGGGTGAGGGCCACCCAGAACTCGCCGTAGGTCAGGGGCTCTCTGCCGGTCTGCACCCAGCGCGCGACGGCGGCCGCGATCGACTCCACGTGGTCGGCGAAGCGTGCGCCGCTGAGGAGGTGGCCGTCGATCTGGAGCTTCTCGGTCTCCACCTGGAGGTAGGGGGAGACGTGGAGGCCGACCCGGTAGCCGGCCGCGCGCAGGATGCCCGCCAGCATGGCGGCAGTCGAGCCCTTGCCGGAGGTGCCGCCGATGTGGGCGACGCGGTAGCGGTCCTGGGGGTTGCCCAGGAAGGCGAGGAAGTCCCGCAGCCGGTCCATCCGCGCGAGCGCCCGGGCGCGGATCGCCTCGAGCGGCGTTCCGGGGGGTGGCGTCGGCGGCCGCTGGATCAGCCCGTTGATGTAGTCGGCTGCCCACTGGTAGCGCGCAAGTGCGGTGGCGCCGGGCGCTGCCATCGCCTGTGCCTCACTCTACGATCGTTTTCCTGGCCCGACGTGCCGGGCGACGCGCCTATTCTAGCAGTCGCGCCGGCCCGACTGACCGCCGTGACCCTGCTATACTGGCATTCGGTGCTGGGCGACCGTGATCCGCCCCGGACCCCATGCTCGGCGGTGGAGTGCAGATCGATGGACCCGACTGACGCCGCACGACCCCAGCGCTGGGACCTCGCACGTCGCGCCGCCTACCTCTCCTCGGTGCGGCTCTTCCGCGAGCTTCCCGCCTCGACCGTGACCGAGATCGCGCGCCGGGCACAGCCGCGGAGCCTGCGCGACGGGGAATTCGTCTTCCTGGCCGGCCAGTCGGCCGAGTCGGTCAGCCTGCTGGTCGAGGGACGCATCAAGGTGATCCGAGAGACGGAGGACGGGCGCGAGGTCATCCTCCGGCTGATCCAGCCGGGAGAGATCTTCGGCGGGGCCGGGATCTGGTACGAACCGGTCTACCCCGCGAGCGCGGTAGCGATCGGTCCCGGCGTCATCCTGCGGATGTCCACCGCCGACTGGATCGCGCTGCTGCGGGACGAACCTGAGGTCGCCCTGGCCCTCCTCCGAGAGTTGGCCGCGCGGCTCCGCGAAGCCGAGGCGCGGATCGCCGAGCTGCAGACCGAGCGCGCTGAACGCCGGATCGCCCGCGCGCTGCTACGCCTGGCGAGCAAGACGGGTGTGCCCACCGAGGCCGGCGTCGAGATCGGCCTCCCCCTCTCGCGTCAGGACCTGGCGGAGTTCACCGGAACGACCCTCAGCACGGCGAGTCGAACCCTGAGCGCCTGGGACCGAGCCGGTCTGATCCAGGCGGGCCGGGAGCGCGTGGTCCTCCTCCAGCCGCAAGCGCTGCGTGCCTTGGCAGCCGATGCCCCCCAGCTTGAAGGGGCGCGGGAGTAGGCCGGGCCCGGAGCTTGCGCTAGCGCAACGACGACGTCGGCGCGGCGTGGGAGTCTGATGGCACAGCCCGCACGCCGCGCGTCGTCGCCCGCGGGGTGTCTGCGCGCCGGGGCCAAGGGCGCGGTTAGCCCCGATCCGGACCGGTCGCCCGGCGCGCGTGGGCTCGCTCGTCGACCGGCGGCTTCGACGACCCACGGGACACGATCCCCATCCCAGCGCGCGGCTTGGGCCGCGGCCCGGAGTGTGCGGGGAATATGGGTGAGGTGCGTCGCGGGCGCCGCTGAGTGAGCGCGCCCGAGGGACGCCGCTGGAGAGGACTGTATACGGCCATGACCTACGTCATCGCCGAACCCTGTATCGGGGTCAAGGACGCCTCCTGCGTCGAGGTGTGCCCGGTGGACTGCATCCACTCCGACGACGAGGCGGAGCAGTACTATATCGACCCCGACGAGTGCATCGACTGCGGCGTGTGCGCCGAGGTCTGCCCGGTCGAGGCCATCTTCTTCGAGGATGACCTGCCCGAGCAGTGGGCCGACTTCTTGCGGATCAACCGCGAGTACTTCAAGAGGCAGTGAGCGCCGCGCGCCGCGCCTGACACCCCGGCGGGCGCGCCGGCGCTCTATCACGCGGCGGCGGCGCTCATCTCGAACTACACGGTGACGCTGGCGGCGGTGGCGGCGGGGCTGTGGGAGACGTTCGGCGTCGAGCGCGCCGATGCGCTCCGGGCCCTGCTGCCGCTGCTGCGCGGCACGGTCGCGAACCTCGAGGCGCACGGCCTCCCGGCGGCGCTGACCGGGCCGATCGCACGGGGCGATGTGGGCACGATCGAGCGGCACCTGGCCGTGCTGGCCGAGCGCCGGCCGGAACTCCTGCCGCTCTACCGCGCGCTGGGGCGGGAGACGGTCGCGCTGGCGCGGGAGCGCGGCGGGGCGGGGGAGCAGGCGTTGGACCGGCTCCTCGCCGTGCTGTGCGAGCCAGCGCGCGGGGAAGACGGGGGGATGGAGCCATGCGAGTGACCATCGCGAACCTGAAGGCCATGAAGCAGCGGGGTGAGCGGATCGCGATGCTCACGGCGTACGACTACGCCACGGCGCGGCTGCTGGACGAGGCGGGTATCCCGCTGCTCCTGGTAGGAGACTCGCTCGGCATGGTCGTGCTGGGCTATGAGACGACGATCCCGGTGACGCTGGAGGAGATGCTGCACCACGTGAAGGCGGTCGCCCGCGGCGCGCGCCGGGCGCTGATCGTCGCCGACCTGCCGTTCCTCACCTATCAGGTGAGCGAGGAGGCGGCGCTGCGCAGCGCGGGGCGGATGCTCCAGGAGGGGGGCGCCCAGGCGGTGAAGGTCGAGGGCGGTGCGGCCATCGCGCCGACCGTGGCGCGGCTGACCGCGGCCGGCATCCCGGTGATGGGCCACCTGGGGCTGACGCCGCAATCGGTCCACCAGCTCGGCGGGTTCAAGGTGCAGGCCAAGACCCGCGACGCGATCGCCCGGGTGATCGCCGACGCGCGGGCGTTCGAGGCGGCCGGGGCGTTCGCGCTGGTGCTGGAGTGCATCCCCGCGCCGGTGGCCAAGGTCGTGACGGAGACGGTGTCGATCCCAACGATCGGCATCGGCGCGGGGCCCGACTGCGACGGGCAGGTGCAGGTCATCCACGACCTGCTGCATCTGCTCCCGGGCCCGCTGCCGCGCCACGCCAAAGCGTACCTGCGCCTCGGCGAGCTGATCCGGCAGGCGGTCGAGCAGTACGCGGCCGAGGTGGCCTCTGGGGCCTTCCCAACGGAGCAGGAGAGCTTCCGGCTGCCGAAGGGGATCACGGCCGAGGAGCTGGCGGAGCTTGCCGGGGCCGGCGAGGACGAGTGAGGAGAGCCGCGGCATGGAGGTCATCGAGACGGTCGCGGCGCTGCGCGCCTGGCGGCGGGGGCTGCGCGGGACGCTCGGACTGGTGCCGACCATGGGCTACCTGCACGAGGGTCACCTGGCGCTCGTGCGGCGGGCGCGCGCGGAGAACGACCACGTTGCAGTGAGCATCTTCGTCAACCCGACCCAGTTCGGGCCGGGGGAGGACTATGCGACGTACCCGCGCGACCCCGAGCGCGACCTGGCGCTCCTGCGGCAGGAGGGCGTAGCCGCCGTCTTTCTCCCGTCGGTCGAGGAGATGTACCCCGCGGGGTTCAGCACGGCGGTCGAGGTCGGCGGTGTCACCGAGCGGCTGGAGGGGGCGGCGCGCCCCGGCCACTTCCGGGGCGTCGCCACGGTGGTGGCCAAGCTGCTCAACCAGTTTCAGCCCGACCGGGCCTACTTCGGGCA
>JASBVL010000087.1 GCA_029961075.1 Sphaerobacter sp. | reverse complement strand
CGACCAGGGCGCCGACATCGTCTACGCCGTAGCCGGCGGCTCGGGCCTGGGCGTGCTGAAGGCCTCGGCGGACGCCAACCGCTACTCCGTCGGCGTCGACTCCGACCAGAACAACCTCTACCCCGGCCACGTCCTCGCGAGCATGCTGAAGCGCGTCGACAACTCGCTCTTCGACATGATCAAGGCCGCCAAGGAAGGCACCTTGCAGTACGGCGGCAAGGTTTACCCCTACGGTCTCAGCAACCAGGGCGTCGGCCTGCTCCTGGACACCAAGGACGTACCGCAAAGCGTGCAGGACCGGCTGAAGGCGGCCGAGCAGAAGGTGGCCAGCGGAGAAGTCAAGGTCGAGACCGTGACCGGGTCCGGAAAGTAGGTCCCGGGCGGGCGGAGGGGTCGGCGCGCGGGAGGACGTGCCGGCTCCCCCGCGACCCGTGGGCTTCGGACCGGGAGGAGCATGCGATGAGTCGGAGCGAGAAGACGCCACCGCTCGTGGAGATGCGGCGGATCACCAAGTTCTTCGGGGAGCTGGTGGCCAACGACGCGGTGGATTTCGAGGCCCGGGCAGGCGAGGTCCACGCCCTGCTGGGCGAAAACGGGGCGGGCAAGACGACCCTCATGAACATCCTCTTCGGCATGCTGCAGCCGGACGAGGGCGAGATCCTGGTCCAGGGCAGGCCGGTCCGGTTGCAGAGTCCGCTGGACGCCCGCCGCCACCGGATCGGCATGGTCCACCAGCACTTCAAGCTGGTCCCCTCGCTGACGGTGGCCGAGAACATCTTTCTCGGGCAGGAGCGAACTCGCGGTCCCTTCGTCGACCTGCGCCGCGCCAACGAGGAAGTGGCCCGGCTGGCCGAGCGGTACGGGCTTGCGGTCGAACCCGCCGTCCGCGTGGAGCGGCTCTCCGTGGGCGTGCGGCAACGGGTGGAGATCCTGAAGGCGCTCTCCTACGACGCCCAGGTTCTCATCCTCGACGAGCCGACAGCCGTCCTCACGCCGCAGGAGACGCAGGAGCTCTTCCGGATCGTCCGCGGCTTCGCGGAGATGGGGAAGGCGGTCATCTTCATCACGCACAAGTTGCACGAGGTGAAGGAAGTGGCCGACCGCCTGACGGTCATGCGGCAGGGGCGGAAGGTGGCCACGCTCTCCACTGGCGAGGCGAGCGAGCATGAGATCGCTCGGCTGATGGTGGGCCGGGAGGTGCTCTTCCGTGTCGAGAAGGACCCCGCCCGGCCGGGGGAGCCGGTGCTCCAGGTCCGCGGGCTGTGCGGCCTCTCCGACCAGAAGACGCCGGCCGTGCGCAACGTCAGCTTCGACGTCCGCCGCGGCGAGATCGTCGGCGTCGCCGGCGTGGAGGGCAACGGCCAGTCCGAGCTGATCGAGATCCTGGCCGGGTTGCGCCCGGCCACCGCGGGGCGCGTCACGCTCCTGGGGCGGGACATCACCCGGGCCGGGGTGGCCGAGCGGCGCAGGGCGGGGCTCGCCCACGTGCCGGAGGACCGGATGGATCGCGGCGTCAGCCCGAAGGCGAGCGTGCAGGAGAATCTCGCAGCCGGTCACTACGGGGCGTCGGCTCTGGCCCGGCGAGGCGTGCTCGACCTGCGCCGCATCCGCGCCTGGGCGCAGGAGCTGCTGCAACGGTACGACGTGCGCGGAGCCTCGCTGAGCCTGCCGGTCGGATCGCTCTCGGGCGGCAACGTGCAGAAGGTGGTCCTCGCCCGGGAGATCGCGCTGGCTCCGCAGTTCCTCATGGCCGCGCAGCCGACCCGCGGGCTGGACGTGGGCGCCACCGAGTTCATCCACAAGACGCTGGTGGCCGAGCGCGACCGCGGGCGGGCCATCCTCCTGGTCTCGGCCGAGCTGAGCGAGGTGATGTCGCTCTCCGACCGGATCCTGGTCATGTACCGCGGCGAGATCGTCGGCGAGTTCGATGCCGCCGCGGCGGACGAGAACGAGCTGGGCCTTTACATGATGGGCGTCAAGCGGCAGGAGAGGGGCGAGGCCGATGGCTGAGCCGACCAGCGGCTTCGCGAGGCTGGGCCGCTCCCTGGCGCCGCTGCTGCAACCCGTCCTGGCCATCCTGACGGCGCTGGCCGTCGGGGTCGTCATCATCATGGCCATCGGCAAGGATCCGGTGAGCGCCTACCAGAGCTTCCTCGTTGCCAGCTTCACCAGCAGAGTCCGGTTCGGGAACATGCTGGCGACGGCGACGCCGCTGATCCTGACCGGGCTGGCCGTCGCCGTCTCCTTCCAGGCCGGCGTCTTCAACATCGGGGCCGAAGGCCAGCTCTACCTGGGCGCGTTCTGGGCGGCCGTGACCGCCGTCCACCTCGCCTCGCTGCCCGCGCCGCTCGTCATCCTCCTCAGCCTGGCGGTGGGGGTGCTGGCCGGCGCCCTGTGGGGGTTTCTGCCCGGCTGGCTGCGGGCCTTCCTTCACGTCAACGAAGTGGTCTCCACGATCATGCTCAACTACGTGGCCATGCTCCTCACCGAATACCTGGTGAACCACCCGTTCAAAGATCCGACGGCCGGCGCGCCCATGACGCGGATGATCCCGCCCCGGGAGTGGCTGGGCAGCCTGCTTCCGCCCTCCAGCGCGCACTGGGGGCTGGTCGTCGCCATCGGGACGGTGGTGGTGGTCGCCTTCCTCCTGGGCCGGACGGTCTGGGGCCAGTACCTCCGCTTCGTCGGGCAGAACCCCCACTTCGCGGAGTACGAGGGCATACCGGTGCGACGTGTGCTGGTCGGCGCCATGACGCTCTCCGGCGCCATCGCCGGGCTAGCCGGAGCCGTCCAGGTCCTGGGCATCAACCACCGCTTCATCCAGGGGTTCTCCCCGGATTTCGGCTTCACGGGCGTCACCGTCGCGCTCCTCGGCCGGATCAACCCGTGGGGTGCGGCGGTGGCCGGCGTCTTCTACGCGGTGCTGATCAACGGCGCCTCGATCATGCAGCAGAACACCTCGGTGCCATACTCGCTGGTCAGCATCCTGCAGGGCATCCTCGTGCTCTTCATGACCGCGGAGGGTTGGGTCTGGCTACGCCGGCGGCGCCGGCAGGCCTCGCCGCCCGCCCGGGCGGCGGAGCCCCAGGCGGGCGCGGTGGAAGGAGGCGCCGGAACGTGAACTGGCACGCCGTCCTCGACGCGTCGCTGCTCTTCACCGTCCTGCTCAAGACGACGCCGCTCCTGTTGGCCGGCCTGGGCGGCGCCATCACGCAGCAGGCCGACATCCTGAACATCGGCCTCGAGGGGATGATGCTCGTCGGCGCCTTCGCCGCGGTCTCGGTGGGCGCGGCCACCCAGAGCGCCCTGCTGGCGGTGCTGGCCGCCGTCGCCGCGAGCACCCTCTTCGCGCTGATCTACGGGTACGTCAGCCTGAAGTTGAAGGCCGACTACATCATCGTCGGCATCGGAATCAACCTGATGGCGCAGGGCGTGACGGTCTTCCTGCTCAACCAGCTCTACCACAACGAAGGCAGCTTCTCGCCCGAGAAGTTCCCCCAGCTCTGGCGGCTGCACTGGGCGCCGCTGGCGAAGGTGCCGCTCCTGGGCCCGATGCTCGAAGGCCAGACGGTCATCGTCCTGCTGGCGCTCCTGCTGGTGGTGGCAGGGCACGTCCTTCTCTACCGGACCCGCATCGGCGTGCACATCCGCGCGGTGGGCGAGAACCCCGAGGCCGCGGCCGCAGCCGGGATCGACCCGGTGCGCGTCAAGTTCCTGACCGTGCTGATCAGCGGCGTGCTGGCCGGCCTGGCGGGCGCGCAGCTGTCCATGGCGACGCTCAACATGTTCGTCCGCAACATGACCAACGGCCGCGGCTTCATCGCCCTGGCGGCGGAGACCTTCGGCAACGCCACGCCCGTCGGCACGCTGATCGCCTCGCTGATCTTCGGCGCCGCGGACACCATCTCGGACCGCATGCAGACGGGGAGTCTGCCGCCGCAGTTCGTCCTGATGGTGCCCTACCTGGTGACGCTGGCGGCGCTCGCCGTGATGATGGCCCGCAAGCAGGCGCGGAAGCGGGTCGCGCAGGAGGTGAACGGCTAGGTGGAGCGCATCCCCCTCGTCCTGGACATGGACACCGGCATCGACGACGCGGTGGCGCTCACCTACGCGCTGCTCAACGAGCGGGCGCAGGTCCTGGCGGTCGGCTCGGTGCACGGGAACGTGGAGGCGGAGCTGGCCGCGGAGAACAGCCTGCGGGTGCTCGAGCTGCTGGGCCGGGAGGACGTGCCCGTGGCCGTGGGCGCCGGTCAGCCCGTGGCACAGCCGCTGGCGACGGCCAGGTTCATCCACGGGGACGACGGCCTGGGCAACACCGCCCTGCCGCCCCCGCGGCGCAAGCCGAGCAGCGAACATGCCGTGGATCAACTGATCCGCTTGGCGCACGAGCGGCCGGGCGAAATCACCCTGGTGGCGACGGGTCCTCTCACCAATCTGGGGCTGGCGCTGCTGAAGGACCCCGAGCTGCCCGCCCTTCTTCGCCGGGTCGTCATCATGGGCGGCGCCGTGGGCTGCGCCGGCAACATCACCGCCACCGCCGAGGCGAACATCTGGCACGACCCGGAGGCGGCCGACCTCGTCTTCCGGGCCGGCTGGCCGCTCACCATGGTCGGTCTCGACGTCACCATGACGGTCCTCATGGGTCCGGCCCAGAGGCAGAGGCTGAGCCGCCTGTCGGCCCGGCAGCCGGTGGCCGGCTGGCTGGACCGCATGCTCGACTTCTACGTGCGCGCGTACGAAAGCGTTCTGGGCGAGCCGGTCTGCCCCGTGCACGATCCGCTGGCGGTGGCGGCTGCCCTCGACGAGGGCGTGATCCAGTGCCAGGAGTGGCCGGTCCGCGTGGAACTGCGAGGCGAGTGGACGCGGGGGATGACCGTGGCCGACCGGCGCGGCCTCGCGGCGGGCGGAGAGGCGCTCGCGTCGCTCAGCGCCCCGCTCACCCGCGTGGCTGTCCGAGCGGACACCGCGCGCTTCTTCGACGGCTTCTTCGCCGCCCTTTCCGGGGGCGGGGAGGATAGGGAAGGTTCCCATGCCTGAGGAGCGCATCTGGTTCGACACAGACCCCGGCATCGACGACGCCGTCGCCCTCGTCCTGGCTGCCAGCGAAGCCGGACCGGCGGTCGAGGGTTTCTCCAGCGTCGCCGGCAACGTGGGGGAAGCGCAGGCGGCGGCCAACGTCCTGCGCGTCACCCGCGCCATCGAGGAAGCGCTACCGGGGGCGCTCGGCTCACCGCGGCTGGCACGCGGGGCCGACCGGCCGCTGCTCCGCCCGGCGCGGCACGCGACCCATGTCCACGGCGAGGACGGGCTCGGCGGCCGGCTGCCCCCGCTGCCGGTCGACCTCCTGCCTAAGCGCGATGTTCTTCCCGCCTACCGCGCCCTGGTCGAACTCGCTCCTCCGGGCGAGCGCTTTGAAGGCACGCTGGTGGCGCTCGGTCCGCTCACCAACGTCGCGTTGGCCTGCCTCTGCGACCGCGACTGGCCGAGACGGGTTCGGCGGCTGGTCGTCATGGGTGGTTCCATCGAAGCGGGCGGAAACGCGACGGCTGCCGCCGAGTTCAACTTCTTCGCCGATCCCGAGGCGGCACGGATCGTCCTGGAGGCCGGCTTCCCGCAGCTGGACCTGGTGCCCATCGACGCGGGGCGCCGCTTGGCTTTCACCCGAAGCCAGTGGAGCCGCCTGGAAGGGATCGCCACGCCGGTGGCCCGGCTGGTGCGGGAGCTGACCGGCTTCTGGCGCGACCGGGTCGAAGCGGCGGGGATGGTCGTCTACGACGCGATCGCCTGGATGGCCGTGCACCACGCCGACCTCTTCGACTGGCGAGCCTACCATGTCACCGTCGACACGGCCGGCGGGGCGGCGGACGGGGCCTCCGTCGCCGACCGGACCCACCGTCCCCGGCCCTCCAACTGCCGCGTAGCCGTGGACGCCCGGGCGGAGCCGTTCTGGGAGCACTTCTTCGCCCTTCTCAAGTGCGGGGGCGGTGCAGGCACCGCCTCCCCCGACTCCTGACCGAGAGGCGCCGCCCCGGGCGCCGGCGTTCGCGGGCGCGGATCTTCCGACTCGAAGGGGGTGCACCCATGGTGCGAAAGATCATCCTCGACTGCGACCCGGGTCACGACGACGCGATCGCGATTCTGCTCGCCTACGCGAACCCGGCCGTCGACCTTCTAGCGGTCACCACGGTCGCCGGCAACCAGACGTTGCCCAAGACCACCCTCAACGCCCGCCGTGTGATGACGGTGGCCGGCATCCGCGATGTACCCGTCGCGGCCGGGGCCGACCGGCCGCTCGTGCGGGAGCAGATCGTCGCCGAGAATATCCACGGCGAGTCCGGGCTGGACGGCCCCCGCTTCGGGGAGCCCACGGTCGAGCTCGACCCACGGCATGCCGTCGATCTGATCATCGAGACGGTACTGGAACATGGGGACGTCACCCTGGTGCCGGTCGGGCCGCTCACCAACGTCGCGCTGGCGATCCGCCGCGAGCCGCGCATCCTCCCGCGCATCCGCGAGATCGTGCTGATGGGTGGCAGCTACACGCTCGGCAACGTGACGCCGGCGGCCGAATTCAACATCTACGCCGACCCGGAGGCGGCCGACGTCGTCTTCTCCAGCGGCCTCCCCATCACCATGATCGGGCTCGAGCTGACCCACCAGGTGAAGGCCACCCCCGAGGTGGTCGCGCGCATCCGCGCACTGGGCAACCCCGTGGCGGAGATGGCCGCCGAGCTGCTC
The DNA here is from genome assembly GCA_029961075.1 of Sphaerobacter sp. GTDB lineage: Bacteria > Chloroflexota > Chloroflexia > Thermomicrobiales > Thermomicrobiaceae > Sphaerobacter. Next base: position 534 of record JASBVL010000087.1, on the reverse strand, counting down.
ACCTACTTCGCCTCGACCTACAAGAAGGTCTTCGGCTTCGACGGCGCGCCGCTCCACGATCCCTGCGCCGTCGCCTACGTGATCGACCCGGAGCTGATCGAATGCCAGCCGGCGAACGTCCAGGTCGAGCTGCGCGGCACCTGGACCTATGGAGCCACCGTCTGCGACATGTACGGCGTCACGGGTCGGCCTGCCAACGCCCGGGTGGCCATCCGGATCGACGCGGCTCGCTTCTGGGATCTGATCGTCGAGGCTCTGGCCACGTACAGTCCGCCTTCCAGCTGAGTCGACCCGAGCCGGGCGTCGCCGCCGCCCGGCAGGATCTCCGCGGGGCGCATGGAATGCAGGTCGGGGAGAACTCTCCCGCTTCAAACGGGGTGGCAGGTGCCCGGCGCCGCCGTCACGGCGGTCGGCGGCCGGGAGAATAGGGAAGTCCGGTGAGCCCCGTGCTGCGCTCGGCGGCCGGGGCGATTCCGGCGTGGTCCCGCCACTGTGACCGGGAGCCGGGGCGGAGGCCACTGTCGACCGAGGTCG
>JASBVL010000086.1 GCA_029961075.1 Sphaerobacter sp. | reverse complement strand
TGCGCGTCACCGGGGTCGAGGGCGCACTCTACTCGCCCGACTGCGCCACGATCCACCCGGGGAAGCTGGTGCGCGGGCTGGCGCGGGTCGTCGAGCGCCTGGGCGGCACCATCTACGAGCAGACCCCGGTGACCGACTTTCGCCCGCGCGAGCCGGGGGTGCCGGGCAGCAAGCCCCGGCTGATCACGGCGCGGGGCGAGGTGGCGGCCGAGGTGGTGGTGCTGTGCGGCGAGGCCTACCTGACGCGGCTGCCGCGGCTGCGCCGCCAGTTGATCCCGGTCTACTCGCTGATCGTGCTGACCGAGCCGCTGTCGGCGGCGCAGTGGGCGGAGATCGGCTGGGCGGGGTGGGAGACGATGGGCTCCCACCGCTTCAGCGTCGACTATCTCTCCCGCACCCGCGACGGGCGCATCCTGTTCGGCGGGCGCGGCGCGCCGTACCACTTCGGCTCCCGGATCAAGGACGAGTACGACCGCCACGAGCCGACGCACCAGATGCTGCAGCGGATGACGCGGGAGTGGTTCCCGATGCTGCGCGGCATCCGCTTTACCCACCACTGGGGCGGGCCGCTCGGCATGCCGCGCGACTGGATGCCGACCATGTCCTACGACCGGCAGACGGGGATCGCGACCGCGCGGGGCTACACCGGCCAGGGCGTCGCCACGGCCAACCTGGCCGGGCGGGTGCTCACCGACCTGATCTGCGACACCCCGTCGCCGCTGCGGACCCTGCCGGTGATCGGCCACCGGTCCCCCGACTGGGAGCCCGAGCCGCTGCGCTGGCTCGGCGTGCGCTACGTCCAGCGCGGCTTCGCCCGGCTGGACGAGCAGGCCGAGCGCACCGGCGTGCCCTCCAGCGGCCGCTCGCTGGTCGAGCGCCTGGGCCGGCACTGACGCGCCGCCCGGCCGGCCGCGCTAGACCACGCCCGCGGCCCGCAGCTCGGCGATCTGCGCCTCGGTGTAGCCCAGCCGCTCGCGCAGCACCTCGTCGGTGTGCTCGCCGAGCAGCGGGGGGTGGCTGCGCACCGTGGCGGGCGTCTCGGAGAAGATGTAGGGCGGCCCGGCCAGCCTTACCGAGCCGATCGTCGGGTGTGGCACCTCGTGCACCATCTGCCGGTGCAGGATCTGCGGGTGGGCGAAGACCCGATCGAGCGTGTTGATCGGCCCGCAGGGGATGCCGGCCGCCGACAGCTCGGCCAGCCAGTCGTCGGCGTCGCGGGTGGCGAAGGCCTCCTGCAGGATGGGGATGAGCGTGTCGCGATGCTCGACGCGCGCCGGGTTGGTGGCGAAGCGCTCGTCGGTCGCCAGGTGCTCCAGCCCGAGGATGCGGCACAGCGTCTGGAACTGGCGGTCGTTCCCGACGCCGACCGTCATCCAGCGATCCCGCGCCTTGAAGGTCTGGTACGGCACGAGGTTGGGGTGGGCGTTGCCGTAGCGCTGCGGCAGCTCGCCCGTGAGCAGGTAGGCGCTCCCGACGTTCGCCAGCCAGGCCACCGCCGAGGCGAGCAGTGCCATGTCGATCCGCTGGCCCTTGCCGGTCTGGTCGCGCACGCGCAGCGCGGCCAGGATGGCATTGCAGGCGAACATGCCGGTGGTGATGTCGACGATGGCGACGCCGACCTTCATCGGCTCGCCGTCGGGCTCACCGGTGATGCTCATGATGCCGCCCTCGCCCTGGGCGATGACGTCGTAGCCGGCCCGCTCGGCGTAGGGGCCGTCCTGGCCGTAGCCGGTGATCGAGCACCAGATGAGGCCCGGGTTCAGCGCGCTCAGCGCCTCGTAGCCGAGGCCCATGCGATCGAGCGCGCCGACCTTGAAGTTCTCGACCACGATGTCGCTCTGCCGCGCCAGCTCACGGATGATCGCCTTGCCCCGCTCGTCCTTGAGGTTGACGGTGATGCCCCGCTTGTTCCGGTTGCAGGCCATGTAGTAGGCGCTCTCACCCCCGACCCACGGCGGCCCCCAGCGGCGGGTGTCGTCCCCGACGCCCGGCTGCTCAACCTTGATCACGTCCGCGCCCAGGTCGCCGAGCATCATCGTGCAGTAGGGGCCGGCCAGCACGCGCGACAGGTCGAGCACACGGATACCATCGAGCGGGTGGCGCATCTCCTCCACCTTTCTCCGCGGTGTCCACGGATCTGCCGTCTCCGCGGCGTAGCCTACCATAGGAGCCGGTCTGTCCACCGCGCAGCGCATCGCTGGTCCCGCCCGGTCGTCTTCCGCGCTACGTCCCCGCTACGGAGCCGCCGGGCGGTAGCCGCCGTAGAGGGCGTGGCCGGCGCGCAACCAGAAGCAGTCCACCTGGGTGAAGCCCGCCTCGCGCAGCCAGACCAACTGCTCGAACAGGCCGGAGGGCTTGTCGATCTCCAGGTCGGGGTCGGCGTAGTGGTTCCAGCCGTCGCGGAAGAACGCGTACACCGCCTGCCCCTCGGGGATGCCGGCCGCCTGCTCCCGGACCGCCGCGTTCCACGCCGCGGCGTAGGCCGCCTGGGCGATGGGGTTGACCGGCTCGACCAGGTCCAGGATCAGCAGGGCCCCACCCGGCTCCAGCCGCTCGGCGAGGTCGCGGAAGAGCCGCCGCTTGCCCGCGCCGTCGAGGTGGTGGATCGCGAGCGACGACACGACGCAGCGGGCCGGGCCGGGAAGCTCGTCGAGCCAGTCGCGCCGGAACAGGTCGAAGCGCCGCAGCTCGACGCGGTCGGCGAAACCGGCCAGGCGGCGCTGCGCCTCGGCGAGCATGCGCTCCGAGCCGTCGAGCGCGACCACGCGGCAGGCGGGGAAACGCTCCAGGATGGCGGCGCACAGCCCGCCCGCCCCGCAGGCGAGATCGACCGCGAGGAACGGCTCCTCCGGGCGCGCCGGGATGAGCGCCGTGAGCATCGCGACCTGCTCGGCGCGGGAAGGAGTGATCACGTCGCCGAAGCGGATGAAGGCGGCGGAGTCGTCTTCCTGCCAGGCGGCGCTGCCGCCAGACCCAGCGTGCTCGGTCATGCGCATCCTCCCGCGATGTGCCTCCGGCGGGCGGCGAGGAGGCTGCCCGCGGTCGCGGGCACCGCTCCCCGCTAGCGTCCCCCCAGGACAGCCATCGGTCGATCGGCACCACGACGAATGCGATGCCCAGGATACCACCGTGGGGCGCCGAGCCGCGGCTGCGCCTGCCCAGCGGGCAGCGCTGGCGCTCGCCGCTGGGGCATCGACGCGTGCCAGCCAGGGCGCGTCACCACGCACTGCCCCGACACCGTGCGCCGGTTACGATGCGCGGTGCAACGCACGATCGGCTCCGTGTGACCGCGATGAACCAGATGTGGTCCGTGGGAGTGGCGACGAGCGCGCACTCACCGAACGGAACGGCATGTCTGTTCAGCGGTGGAGGGCTGCCCGCACGGCGAGGCTCACCAGGCAGGGCGCGGGGAACGGCAGCGTGAGGACTGCACACCAGCGTGCCGTGGCCGGCACACGGGTGGCACTCATCGTCGCGATCGCCGTCCTGGCGCTGGCCGGCTGCGGCACGCCCGATCGGCGTCTGGCGACGGCCACGCGTCCGGGGGCGCGACGCCGCGTGGCGCCATCCTGTTCGTTGCCGACGGGAACGTCTTCGTCTGGGAGGACGGCGAGGTCGAGCAGGTCACCCGAGATGGCCGCGCGGCCGCGCCCGGCTGGGCGCCGGATGGGCAGCGCTTCGCCTACGTCCAGGTCGACCAGGAGTTGGGCTACTCGGACCTCGTGATCGCCGCACGCGACGGGACCCTCCTCCGGCAGGTTACCGCCAATCGGCCCGATGCGCAGCCGGGGACGCGGGCCTTCGTGCGCTCCGCCTACTGGGCCATGGACCCCGCCTGGTCCCCGGTCGACGACGCGCTCGTCTTCGGCAGCGACGAGGGCGGCTGGGAGCCAGCACCCGACGAGGAGCGGCTCTCCGACCCGCTGTTCCTCTGGTACGCGGAGCGGTCGGACGCGCCGCCCTACCTGCTGCCGGCATCGGCCCGGATCGGCCTCACCCAGGAGTCGCCGACCTTCTCGCCGGACGGGTCGAAGATCGCCTTCGTCGTGCGCGCCGGGAACGGCACCCAGCCGAAGACTGAGCTCTGGACGATGACCCTGGACGGCGGGGCGACGTCGGTCCTCGTGTCCGGTGACGGGTCGGCCTTCGATCCCACCGGGGCGCCCGATGGGAAGCATATCGCCTACATTCAACGGAGCGGGACGCAGGACGACGTGTGGATCGCACCCGTCGACGGGGGTGCGCCGTACCAGCTGACCCACGTCGGGAGCTGTGTCGCGCCCGTGCGGTCTCCCGATGGCGCGTTCCTGGCCTTCTCCCGCATCAGCGGCGGGACGTTCGCCGCTGCGTACGTCCGGCTCTCCCCCGGGGGGCGACGGCCGGCTGGTGGCGTCCGAACCCCGCACCTTGTTCACCGCTGACGGGCTGGCTGTGCCCTCCGGCATGTCGTGGCTCCCCGGCCGTAGCCGCTGCGGGTGCCGCCCCCGTCCAGCGCTGCCGCGCCGCGTGGGGTGGGAAGTCAGCCGATGTCGGCGATGAGGAGCAGGTCGGCGCCGACGAGGAGGACGCGGCGGGTGCGGAGCGGCAGCGCGTCGGCGAGGCGGTCGATGCCGAGGTCGCCCACGGCCTCAATGCCCGCGCCGAGGATCTTCGGGGCGATGCAGACGGCGAGCCGGTCGGCGACGCCGGCCCGCAGGGTCGCGGTGATCGTCCGGGCGCCGCCCTCGACCAGCAGCGTGCGGATGCCGAGCCCGCGCAGCCGCCGCAGGGCATCGGGGAGATCCACCCCGCCCGCCGGGTGCCCCTCGGCCGTCAGCACCCGGGCGCCCAGCGCGCGCAGGCAGTGCATCCGCTCGGCCGGAGCGGCCGCCGTGGTGACGACGATCGTGCGCGCGGCGCCCTCCCGTAGCACGGCGGCGTCGAGCGGCAGCCGGAGCTGGCTATCGAGGATAACGCGGGTCGGGCTGGGGCCGGCGACGAGGCGCGTCGTCAGGCGGGGGTCGTCGGCCAGGACCGTGCCGATGCCGACCAGGACCGCGTCGTGCGTGGCGCGGAGGCAGTGGGCGAAAGTGAGGGAGTCGGGGCAGCTCACCCAGCGGGAGTCGCCGCCGCGGGTCGCGATGCGCCCGTCGAGCGTCTGCGCGTAGGCGACGGTGACCCACGGGCGCGCGGGCCGCGCAGCATCGGCCGGCGGTTGGGCCAGCTCCCAGAGCAGGTCCTGGGTGATCGGGGCAGCCGTCACGATCGCGGGCGCGTCATTGTGCTCCACGCGGTCCCTCCTTCTCGGTCACGCCTGGGTCTTGATCCCGCATGTCGCGGGCCGCGACGCCGGGGAGGTGGCACGGGGCTTGCCAGCCTGCGGCGGCTCGCGATGGCTCCACCGGGCAAAGGAGGAGGACGACGCAACGCCTCGTGCTGGTGACCGCCGGAGACCCGGCGCGGCTGACCGGCGGCCACCTCTACCACCGCCGCGTCGCCGAGGCGGCGGCGGACCTCGGCGTGTGCATCGCCGTCGAGGCGCTGCCGGAGCGGCCGCTCGGGCCCGCCATCATCGCGGGAGCGTACACGCTGGCTCGCGTCCGGGCCATGCAGCCGGACGCGCTGCTGGTCGACAGCATCGCGACCGCGGCGCTGGCGTTGCCGCTGCTGGCGGCCCAGCCGCCCGTGCCGGTGATCGGCATGCTGCATCAGCCGCCGGGCGGGGTGCGGCCCGGCGGCGGCCTGGCCCGGGGGCCGCGCGCCCGGCTCGACCGCCTGTTCCTCCTGCGCGCCGACCGGCTGATCGTCCCGAGTGAGACGCTGGCCCGGGCGCTGCGGCAGGCGGGGATCGACCCCGCGCGCCTGCGGGTCGTCCCCCCAGGGCACGACCTGCCGGCGCCGACCGGCCCGCTGCCGGACCTGCGCCGGGACGGGCGCCTGGCCCTCCTGTGCGTGGCGAACTGGCTGCCCGCCAAGGGGATCGACGTCCTGCTGGAGGCCGTCGCGGGGCTCCCGGCGGGCGCGGGCGCCCGGCTGCACCTGGTCGGCGCGACATCCCCCGACCCGGCCTACACCCGCCGGCTGCGGGCGCGCCTGGCCGCGCCGGACCTGCGCGGGCGGGTGCTGGTGCACGGCGCGCTGCCGCCGGACGTGGTGGCGGCGTACTACCGCGCGGCCGACCTCTTCGTGCTGCCGAGCCGGGCCGAGTCGTACGGCATGGCGTTCGCGGAGGCGATGGCCGCCGGGCTGCCGGTCGTCGCGGCGCGGGCCGGGCATGTGCCGTGCCTGGTGGCCGACGGCGAGACCGGCCTGCTCGTGCCGCCGGACGACCCCGTCGCCCTGCGCACGGCGCTCCAGCGCCTGATCGCGGATCCGCCGCGGCGACAGGCGCTGGGGGCGGCCGCACGGCGGCGGGCGGCGGCGCTGCCGACCTGGCGCCAGACCGCCGCCGCCGTCGTGGCGGTCGTGCGCGAGGCCATCGCCGGGGGCAACTGAGGGGACGGGAGCAGGATGGACGCGCACGCGCTCTGGATCGTCGGCCGCCGGCAGGTCGAGCTCCGTGGGGAGGCGCTGCCGCCGGTCGGCCCGGACCACGTGCTGGTGCGGGCCCGCCTCTCGGCGATCAGCCACGGCACCGAGATGCTGGTCTACCGCGGCGAGGTGTCGCCGCACCTGCCCCTGGACCTCCCGACGCTGGCGGGCAGCTTCGCCTACCCCATCAAATACGGTTACGCCAGCGTGGGCGAGCTCGAGGAGGTCGGGCCGGACGTGGACACGCTGCGGCCGGGCGACCTGGTGTTCGCGCTCCACCCCCATCAGGACCGTTATGTCGTGCCGGCACGCCTGGTGGTGCCCTTGCCGGGCGGCGTGTCGCCGGAGGCGGGCGTCTTCTTCGCCAATCTGGAGACCGCGGTCAACGTGCTGCTCGACACCCCGCTCCGCTTCGGCGAGACGGTCGTGGTGTTTGGTCAGGGCGTGGTGGGCCTGCTCATCACCATGCTGCTCCGCCGCAGTGGGGCACGGCAGGTCATCGCGGTGGATCCCGTCGCGGCCCGGCGTGAGCGCGCCCTCGTCGCCGGCGCCGACGCGGCGCTGCCGCCCAGCGACGACCTGGTGCCGCAGATCCGCGCGTGGACCGATGGCCGGGGCGTGGATGTCGCGATCGAGGCGAGCGGCGCACCGGCCGCCCTGCCGCAGGCGCTGGCGAGCGTCGCGAGCCAGGGCAGCGTCGTGGTGGCCTCCTGGTACGGGACGAAGCCGGTGGCGCTGGACCTCGGCGCCGACTTCCACCGGCGGCGGCTGCGCATCGTCAGCTCGCAGGTCGGCACCATCGACCCGGCGCTGGGGCCGCGCTGGACCTTCGAGCGGCGTCGCGATCTCGTTCGCGCCCTGCTCGGCGAGCTGCCCCTCCCCGGGCTGATCAGCCACCGGGTCGCGTTCGCCGCCGCCGCGGGCGCCTATCAGCTCATCGATACGAGCCCAGCCGAGGTCCTCCAGGTCGTGCTGGAGTACGGGGGATGAGGGGCGTGGCCAGGGTCTGGTGCCGCGTCCGCCGCCCATCGCCCGGCTGCGGGCCGCCGGATGACGAATGACGCGTGACGCATGACAGGGAGCGCTTCGATGTTCATGATCGGGGTGGTGGCACAGTTCGAGGCGGCGCACCGGCTGCGCGGCGAGTTCGGCCCGGCCAGCCGCCTGCACGGCCACACCTACCGGGTCGAGGTGGAGGTCTCCGGCCCGCAGCTCCGGGACGACGGCACCCTCTTCGATCTCGGCCAGCTCCGGGCGTGGGTCGACGAAGCGGTTGGCGAACTGGACTATCAGGATCTCGACGCGCTGCCCGCCTTCGCCGACCGCAACACGACGGCCGAGGAGGTCGTCCGCTTCCTCCGCGATACGCTCATGCCCCGGCTGCACGGCCAGGGGCTACGCCGGCTGACCGTGCGCGTCTGGGAGTCGCCGCGCGCCTACGCCGCCTGCGACTGGGAGCTGTCCTGAGCCGGCGCGCCGGGCTCGCCCGCGGTGTGGCGGCGCGCCCGGCGGCAGCGACTAGAAAAGGCTGAAGAACAGGCCGGTGATGACGACCATGATCACCCAGGCGATGAGGGCGGTGCCGATGGCGCGACCCGTCGTGAGCTCCATCGACTGACGCACGGCGATCAGGGTAGCCACGAGCACCCACACGGCGACGACGAAGCTCACCAGCCAGCCCAGCAGCGGGATCCACGCCAGCACGAGCAGGAGCCGCGGCGCCTGGGCGAAGCCGAGCGTGCGCAGCACCTCCCCCAGGGTCGCCCGCGTCTCGCTGGTTGCCAGGAGGCGGGTGCCGATGAGGTAGGCGGCGGCCGCGTAGGTGACCCAGCTGACGAGGCCGGCCAGCACCCCGCCCACCAGACCGGTGAGTCCGCCGGCGCCGATGCTCCCGATCCCGGAGGCGATCGCGCCCGCCACGACGACCGCGAGCGCCTGCGCGTTGGCGTTGACGTCACGTTCGACCGCCTCATAGGTCGCGATGTCGAGCCGTGCGGCACCGATGACACGATTGCTCAATGATTGCTGCATTGCTGTACCTCACTCCTTGTCTGCACGTCCGCGCTGCACTTCCGTTGAGCGCATGCGCACATCATGGCCGTCTGCTCCCCGCGCGTCAAGCCTCCCGACGCCGATGGTGACAGCGTCAATGCGGCGCGCTCCGATCCACTGGCAGGGAAGGGAGACGTGCCGCGTGACGATCGACCTGGGCGCGCTGCGCGC
>JASBVL010000085.1 GCA_029961075.1 Sphaerobacter sp. | reverse complement strand
TGTCGCCGATTCGCAGGCGCAGCGGGACCACCGTGACACCCAGTCGAGCGGCCCACTCCTGCGGCAGCGCCGCGGTGGAATCGGTGACGATCGCAACACGCCCGGCCATGGAGATGAAGGATATTCGGATTTGGTCTGGCTTCCCGCCAGCGGGTGACTGCCCGGCCCGGCTGCTGGCGCTGGTCCGGCGCCCGGCGTTCCCAGAACGCCTTCAACGGCCGGGCGGTCGACCGATCAAACGTCGGGCCAGGTGGGCGTCCCGCCCTCCAGGCGCACCTCGATCACGGACAGGCCCGAGGCGACGACCGCCTCGCGCAGCTCGCCGAGGGTGGGGACGCGGCTCGGGTCGAACCGGATGCCGAGGCGACGCCGGGCGCGGGCCGTCCCGTAGCGCTCGATGAGCCGCCGGTACGCCTCGGCCACCCGGTCCGGGTCGTCCACGAGCACGAACCGGGCGCGGCGGCGCCGGCCGCGCAGGGTGACCTCGCCGGGGCGGCCGCTGCGGAAGTTGTGGCGCCAGCCGCTGTTGGTGAGCACGACCAGCCGGTCGTCCAGGTCGTGGTAGCCGGCCGGGACCGTATACGCGCGGCCGCTCTTGCGGCCGGTGAAGTGCAGGAGCAGCAACGACTCGCCCATCCGTCCAGAACGGGACGCCAGGACGCGACGCATGATCGGGTTCATCACCCTGGAGATGAACACCGGGGGCTTGTGCTCGACCGCAGGCTTCGTGGTGGCCATCGGGTACTTCCGGATGTCGGGTGGATCAAGACTCCTCTTCATCCTGCGTCGCGCCGATGCACGCGATGACCGGGACACGCGGCTCCACAGCCGCGAGTTCAGTCCCGGGCCTTCCGGCCAGACCACCCGGTAGCCCTCGCTCGCGGGCCGGCGCGGCCACTTCCAGCCGGCCGCCCGGGGCGAGCACGGCGAGGGCGAAGATCTGGTCCGCGCCGTCGGCCAGGCGCCCGCCCCGACTGTCTCCGCGGGATCGTATCCGGCGAGCCGCTCCCTGATTCCTCGGCCGATCAGGCTGGCGGTCGCCTCAGGCAACCCCGATGCCCCGTGATGCCGATGCGAGCCAACTGGGTCCTCCGGGTGGGAGCCGTAGGTCAGTCCGCACCGAGCGGGACCGTGGCGTAGGTGGTCCAGCGGTACATCCGTTCGTCACGGTCCAGGACGATGAGGTGGGCGGCGCGGAGGGTCACGGTGACGGGCTCGGCCTGCACGCTGCCCAGGGCGTCGATGAAGGGCTGGGCGGGGCCGTCCGCGTTGCTGTAGGCGAGGCTGACGTGAGGGGTGAAGCCTTCCGCTTCGGGGACGTTGTCGGCTCCCCACACGTCAGCGATCGCTTCACGGATCGCGGCGCGCAGTCGGCGGACCGGCTCGGCAGGGGCGACCCGGAACATGATCGCTTCAGGCTCTACGAGCGGGCGCTCGAAGGTCACCTCGAACGGCGCGAGGTCGGCGCACCGCTGCCGGGCGGCCTGGACGATCTGCTTGACGTCGGTCTCGTCGACTTCATCGGTGAAGCCCACGCCCTGCATGGTCAGGTGCAGCCATTCTGACGGGATGAGATCGACCCCTGACATGTCAAGGGCCGCTTGGTACTTCTTCACGAGCTCGTGGAGGTCGGTGTCATCCCCGAACGTGATGTGCCAGGTGTAGAAGCGGCGCCCGGCTCGCCAGCCGGGTCGCCACCACCAGTGATCGCGCATCCGTTCGGCGTGGGCTGGTTGCTCCTGCGTGTGGTTGGTCACGAGATCACCTTTCGGGGACGTGACGGACGGTCAGGGCGTGATCTGCCTCGTGGCGACGGCGGCGGCGCAGAAGGCCTCGATCTGCTCTTGGAGCTGGCTCGCTGCTGTGCTCCCCTTCAGCCGGGCGTGGGCAAGTAGGCGATTCACTTGTTGCAACCGCTTCACGATGGTGTCGAGGCGCTGCTCGGCGGGAAGCGCGAGCAAGGGCGCGAGAGCCTCGGCGCTGCCCTCCGGGTCCGGTTGTCGGGTCATGAGGTAGCCGACGGCGCGGCTGATGTGTGTCTGGGCTTCGGTGCCGTAAGCACGCTGTTCCCCGCTCCTGAATTGGGCGAGAGCGCGATCCGCTTCCCGGATGGCCGCGTCGGGCTCACCCATCCGCAACAGGACGCCTGCCGCGTAGTTGGCCTGCCGTGCTGGGCCGCAGCTGAAGAGACCGCCGACGTGGTCAGGGCTGTTGACCTGGTCCCGAGCACGCTGCACACGCCCCAGAGCGTCTTTGGCCGCTTGCGCGTCGCCCAGTTCGGCCCAGGCGTCGGCCTCCTGACAGGCCAACATCACTGCTGCGGTGTCGGTCGGTGCGTACTCCTGTCCACGTTGGGCGAAGCGAATCGCCTCGTGGTAGCGCCCGGCCCAGAACGCCGTCTTGCTGCGAGTCGAGAGCACCCAGGCACGCAGCCCGTCATGCCCGGCGAGCTCGGCGCACACCCATGCGGTCCTGCCCTGGGTCTCCGCCGCGGCGGGTTGGCCCAGGTCGCCGGACATCCACGCGAGCAGTGCGCAAAGCTGACCCGCGATCAAGTAAAGATCGCGGGTCTGGCTGGGGTGTTGGTGGCCTTCCAGCAGGTCGAAGGCGCGATCGCGTAACCGCACCGTGCGGTGAAACAGTGGCAATGGAGAGGTTCGCGAATAGAGGCTTGCCAGGTGGCGTATCTCGGCGTCGAACTGCTCCAGCGTGTTGTCGCCGACGTTGCTGGCCTCCGCCCACGCCCCGAACTCGGCTGATTCATCCGCTGCGCTCATGATCATTTCCTCGATGGTGCGCGTGACGGGTACGCCGCTGACCCGAGGCGCCTTCCGCCAGTCGGCTGCGCCGTCGAACGTGCCAAACCCCGGCTGCCTCTCGTGCGCGGAACCGGCCCCGGCCTGTCGGCTCGACGAGCCCTGTTCGTCCGACTCCCATGATCGTGGCGCAAGGCCGAGCCTGAGGCCAGGGATCCGCAGTCCGTCCGCAAGGCTCTCGTAGAAGGTGAGATCACGAGGGTGACGCTTGCCGTTGATGATGGCGCTGATCTCAGCCTGTGCCTTGCCGCCGAGTAACGCGCCGATCTTGGCCTGGCTCAGGCCGGTCCACTTCATGCACAGGCGCAGGATCTCTGCCACGTTGCGCTGTTCCAGGGCGGCGAGCACGTCGGGGCGGTCCCACCACCCGTCCGGTGGAGGAAGTGAGTCCGTACTGCCGAGTCATTGCTGGCGATCACCCCCGATGACGCCGCCTGAGCGTGGCACTCGGCGGACTGCGAGTCCAGTAGCGCTGCTTATACGTTGCGTTTATCACGTCTGTTTCTGGTTTGTCCGCGCCGTTCGGCGCACTTTCACCAGCATGGGTGTGCGATCCGTTAGCGGCGCCCCTGTGACGCTCGGTGAGCGTGGTGTCTTGTCGGAGCGGCGCGCCGAACGTCGTTGGCCGGATGACGGGCCGTGGGGCGTGTTACGACGGCAGGTGACGTTGGTGGCGGATCGACCGGATAGGCCGATGGGGGTGCTGGCGGAGCGGTGGGTG
>JASBVL010000084.1 GCA_029961075.1 Sphaerobacter sp. | reverse complement strand
GCATGGGCATTGACCGTCAGCCGAATACGGCGTTACGCGCCGTGCGGATAGCGCGGAACGAGTCGCAACGGGAGTTCGCCGAAGCCGTCATGGCGAAAGCCCGGGAGATGGGCCTCAACCTGGCCTGTGACGAGAAGCGGGTCGGCCGGTGGGAACGCGGCGAGGTCAGCTGGCCGACCCCGGCGTACCGGCGTGTCCTCAAGGCGCTCACCGGCAAGGACGCGGCCGAGCTGGGCTTCCGGTACCAGCCACCACAGGAAGGACGCGACGCCGAGCCGGATGAACCGATCACGCCGCGGGCCGCGCATACGACTCATACGGTTGACAGTGGAGGTGGTGACCCGGTGCAACGTCGCGAGTTTCTGGGCCTCGCCCGGGCGACCGCCGCCATGGCGGTCACCCCGGCGTCACTCCTCGCGCCGCATCCTGCCCCGGCGGTGAGCGCGGCCGACGTCGAGGACCTGGCCGCCCTGCTGGACCGGTACGGCCGCCAGGACACCCGACGCGGCGGCGGCGCGGTGGCAATCCCATTGCGCGCGTACGTGGAGGAACTGATCAATCCCGCGTTGGCTGCGCCGACCGCGAGCCCGAAGGTACGTCAGGATCTGTGCCGGGTCGCCGCCGAGGCGACCGCCCGGGTGGCGTGGGTCCTCGTCGACGCCAGCCAGGCCAGCGAGGCGCGCGAGTGGTTTGGCCGCGCCCTGGCATTAGCCCACCAGGCCGGCGACTTGGCGACGGCCGCGCTCGTGCTGGCGCTCATGGGGTTGGTTGAGGTCGAAGCCCGCCGCCCAGTTGACGCCGTGCGCTGGACGAGCGCGGCTGCCGAGCTGGCCGGCCGCGTCCCCGGGGAGATCCGTGCCGTACTCCTCGGCCACCAGGCCCGCGCGGTCGCGCTGGCCGGCGACGAGCACCAGGCCCTCACGCTGGTGGGCCGAGCCATTGACGCCTACTCCGCCGCGTCTCCGCTCGACCCACGCGCCGGGTGGATGGGCACCTACAGCGACTCGTACGCGCACTATCACCGCGCCGTCGTACTAGCCGAGATCGCCCAGGCGACCACCGACCGACGCCGCGCCCGGGAAGCCGCCGCCGCTGCCGAGCTGTCGCTGTCGATCCGACCGGAATCCGCGCCGTGGACGCGCAACACCGCGTTCTGCGCGGCCACGGCCGCCCGCGCGTACGCCAGTGCCGGCGAACTCGACGCCG
>JASBVL010000083.1 GCA_029961075.1 Sphaerobacter sp. | reverse complement strand
CCGGCCGCGCCCGCCATCGAGACCGTCGGGTTACGCAAGGTCTACGGCAGCCGGGTCGCGGTCGAGGACCTCACCCTCCGCGTCGAGGCGGGTGAGGTGTTCGGCTTCCTCGGCCCCAACGGCGCCGGGAAGACGACCGCGATCAAGATGCTGATGGGCCTGGTCCGCCCGACGGCGGGCACCGCCCGCATCCTCGGCCGCCCGGTGGGCGATCGCGTGGCGCGGGCGCAGATCGGCTTTCTCCCCGAGATGTTCCGCTTCCACGACTGGCTGACCGGCGAGGAGCTGCTGGACTTCCACGGCCAGCTCTACGGAATGGATCGCGCCCGGCGGCAACGTCGCATCCCGGAGGTGCTGGCGCTGGTCGGGCTGCGTGATGCCGGGGGCCGGCAGATCCGCACCTACTCGAAGGGCATGCAGCAGCGCATCGGCCTGGCCCAGGCGCTCCTCAACGAGCCCCGCCTGGTCTTCCTCGACGAGCCGACCTCAGCGCTCGACCCGCTCGGCCGCCGCGATGTGCGCGCGCTCATCGCCCGGCTGCGCGCCGAGGGTGTGACCGTCTTCCTCAACTCCCACCTGCTGAGCGAGGTCGAGTCGGTATCCGACCGCGTGGCGATCATCAACCACGGCCGCGTGGCGGCCATCGGGCCGATGGCCGACCTGCTGCGGCGCGACCTGACGGTCGAGCTGCGGCTCGGCGCGCTGGACCCGGCGCTGCTGGCCGAGCTCGGCCGGCTGGTGCACGTCGAGCACGTCGACGGGCTCGACCGTCCCACCGTCGTGGCCCGCGTGCCGGATGAGGAGACGATCGCCCGGGCGGTGGACCTGCTGGTCCAGCGGGGCGTCCCGGTCTACGGGGTCACGCCGGAGCGGCGCACCCTGGAGCAGGTCTTCCTCGCCGTGGTGGAGGAGGGAGACGCAGCGCAGTGAAGGCGCTCGTCATCGCCCGGCTCACCTTCCGCGAGGCACTCCAGCGCAAGCTGATCTGGGGCGTGCTCGTGCTCAGCCTGCTCTTCGTCGGCCTCTACGCCTTCGGCTTCCACCTGCTCGTGCGGGAGTGGGACGACATGCAGGCGGGCCAGGGCGCCCGCAACCAGCTCATGACCTACGACATCTTCGCCAGCGCGATGGTCATGCTCGGCCTCTACACCGTCAACTTCCTGACCGGCATCATGACCATCTTCGCCGCGGTCGGCGCCATCGCGAGCGAGATCGACAGCGGCACCCTGCACGCGATCGTGCCCAAGCCGCTGGCCCGCTGGGAGGTGGTGCTGGGCAAGTACCTCGGCTTCGCCGCCATGCTCACCGCCTACGTCGCGGTCATGGTCAGCTCGGTCGTTGTGACCGCTCGCCTTGTCGGCGACTACACCCCGCCCAACATCCTCACGGGGATGCTCCTTATCATCCTCGTCTCGATGGTCCTGCTCAGCCTGACGATGCTCGGCAGCACGCTCTTCTCGACCATCGCCAACGGCGTCATCGTCTTCATGCTCTACGGCATGGCGATGACCGGCGGGCTGGTCGAGCAGATCGGCACGGCGCTCAGCAACCAGACCATGATCAACATCGGCGTCGCGACCAGCCTCGTGCTGCCGAGCGACAGCATGTGGCGGCTCGCCAGCTACGTCGTGCAGCCCCGCATCGCCATCAACTTCACCGGCCCCAACCCGCTCGGCACGACGGTGCCGCCCAGCGAGACGGCCGTGCTGTACGCCGTCGCCTACTGTCTCGTGCTCCTTCTGGGCGCTATGCTGGCGTTTCGGTATCGGGATCTGTGAGGCGTGCTGCGCCAGGCGTCCACCGTCATGCGTATTGCGTGTTGCGTGTTGCGTGTTCCGTAGTGCGTACGGCGTATTGCGCATTGCGTACGACGTCACCCCTCACCCCCGATCCCTCTCCCAATTCTGGGAGAGGGGAGACGATGGAGCATGCACTACGTGCCACCAGCTACGCAATACGCAATACGGAACACGCATCACCCCCTGACGCATGACGGTTGATGCATGACGCATCACGCAGAGCGGAGGCATGTCCATGTTTATCCAGGCGTTCCCAGCCGGCCCGATCGAGACCAACGCCTTCCTCGTTGGCGACGAGGCGTCCGGCCAGGCCATCGCCATCGACGCGCCGGGCGACGTCACCGCCGACCTGATCGACGCGGCCCGCGCGGCCGGCCTGACCATCGGGCTGATCGTGCTGACCCATCACCATTGGGACCATGTGCTCGACGCCCCGGCGCTGAAGGCGGCGACCGGCGCCCCCATCGCCGCGCACCCGGAGTCGGCGCCGCTGCTGGCCTCCCCCGCCCCGCCGGCCATGCCGATCCCGGTGCAGGTGCCGGCCATCACGCCCGACCGCCTGCTGCGCGACGGGGACACCGTCTCGGTCGGGCGCTACACCTTCCGCGTCCTCCACACGCCCGGCCACGCCCCCGGCCAGATCTCGCTGTACGAGCCGGACGCCGCCGTCCTCTTCGGTGGGGACACGCTCTTCGCCGACGGCTTCGGCCGCGTCGACCTGCCCGGCGCCAGCGTCGAGCAGACAGTCGCCACCATGCGGCGCCTGCTCCAGTTGCCAGACCACGTCACCGTCTACCCCGGCCACGGGCAGGCGACGACCATCGGCGCCGAGCGCGGCTGGCTGACCCGGCTCGTCGACCGGCGCTGAGCGGGGGGTTAGGCGTCATGCGTCAGGGGTGGTGCGTACTGCGTATCGCGTAGTGCGTACGCTCCCCTCTCCCAGACTTGGGAGAGGGGTCGGGGGTGAGGGGTACGCACCACGCCATACGCAGTACGCAATACGCACTACGCATCGCGGAACACGCATCACGCCTCGAGCTCGTCCGCCGCGCCGCGACGCCGCAGCGCGGCCCGCACCGTCGCGAGCGGGCCGCGCCCGTTGCCGGGCAGTGTGGCCGCGAAGTCGGTGATCTTGTCGCGGAAGAGCGTGGCGGCGATCCGCGCTCGGTTGGGCTCGCCCCGCGCCAGCGCCTTCGCCATGTTGAACGCCTGCTTGGGCGTCACCTGGGCCGGCATCGGCGGCTCGTACGGGTCAACCACCGCCTCGACCACCACCGGGCCGTCAGTGACCAGCGCCCGGTCGAGCACCTGCCCCACCTGGCCGGGGTCGTCGACCGAGAAGCCGCGCCCGCCGCAGGCTTCGGCGAACTTGACGAAGTCGATCGGCTGCAGGGAGACGCCGTACTCCGGGTTGCCGAGGAAGACCATCTGCTCCCACTTGATCTGGCCCAGGGTGTTGTTCTTGAAGACCACGACCTTGATCGGCAACTGATACTTCACCGCGGTGGCGAACTCGGCCATGAGCATCGAGAAGCCGCCGTCACCCACCACCGCCACCACCTGGCGCTTGGGGTAGGCCACCTGCGCCGCGATGGCGTAGGGCAACCCGCTGGCCATCGTCGCCAGGTTGCCGGACCCGGAGATCATCTGGCCCCGGCGGGCCTGGATGTAGCGCGCCAGCCAGGTGGTGGTCGTCCCGCTGTCGCCGGTGACGATCGCGTCGTCGGCCAGCCGCTGGCTCAGCTCCCAGGCGACGGTCTGCGGCTTCATCGGCTTGCCGCCGCGACTGGCCTGCGCCTCCAGCAGGGTCCACCATGCCCGCATCCCCTCCTGCGCCTGCTCCAGGAAGCCCCGATCGGTCTTGCGCCGCAGCAGCGGCAGCAGCAGCTCCAGGGTGGCGCGGGCGTCCCCCACCAGCCCGACCTCGACCGGATAGCGCAGCCCGATCCGCACCGGGTCGCTGTCGATCTGCACCCCGACCGCCTGCCCCGGCCGGGGCAGGAAGTCCATGTAGGGGAACGAGGTGCCGACCAGCAGCAGCGTGTCGCACTGCTCCAGCGCCACCTCCGACGGCTTGGTGCCGAGCAGGCCGATGCCGCCGGTGGTGTAGGGGGAGTCATCCGGCACTGCGCCCTTGCCGAGGTAGGCTTTGATGATCGGCGCCGCCAGCAGGTCGGCCATGGTCTCCAGTTCGTCGGTCGCGCCGAGCGCGCCGCGCCCGGCCAGGATCGCGACCTTCTGGCCGCGGTTGAGCAACCCGGCCGCGCGCCACAGCTCCGCGGGCACCGGCACGGTGAGCGAGCGCGTGGGGACCGCCGCCGTGTGATCCGGGACGTTGTGCTCGGAGCGCTGGTCCTCGCCCACCTCCTGCACCTGGAGGTCGTTCGGGAAGGTGATGGCCGCCACCCCGCGCCGGGCCAGCGCGTGGCGGATCGCCAGGTTCGTGACCGAGCGGACGTGGGCGACGCCCATGACGCGCTGGCTGTAGACCGCCACGTCCATGAAGAGGCGGTCGAGGTCGACATCCTGCTGGTAGTAGGTGCCGATCAGGTCGTGGTAGGTGTGGCCGGTCAGCGCCAGCACCGGCTGCCCATCCATCTTGGCGTCGTACAGCCCATTCAACAGATGGATGCCGCCGGGGCCGGAGGTGGCCAGGCAGACGCCCAGTCTCCCGGTGAACTTCGCGTAGCCGCAGGCGGCGAGGGCCGCGGCCTCCTCATGGCGCACCTGCACGAAGCGGATGCGGTCCTGCGCCGTCCGCAGCGACTCCATGATCCCGTTGATGCCGTCGCCCGGGAGACCGAAGACCACCTCCACGCCCCACGCGCTCAGCGTGTCAACGAGCACGTCAGCAGCGGTCCGTGCCATCATGCCCTCCTGTCTTGCATCGCGGCCTTCGCCGCGCCGGCCTCGGCCTTCTCCGCGGACGACACCCGCCCGCGCAGCAGCAGCCAGAGCCCGCCGGCCATGGCCAGCGCCGCCGCCAGCTTCGGCGCGGTGGGGAGCGGCCGCCCACGGCCTGCCAGCGGCGCCAGGATCGGGCGCAGGAACCGCCCACCCCAGAGCAGGAGCGCCAGCGGCGGCGCCGCGAGCCAGAGGCCGCGCCCCGCCGGCTTGCCCGCACGCTGGATCGCCGGCCAGCCGAACGCCATCGGGCCGAGCAGGTGCATGGCGCGCTCGACCCCGCCGGCCACCGGCGCCGCCCGCCCCTCGTGCTCGCGCAGCGCGTCCAGCGCGACCCGTAGCGTCGCGGCCGAGGCCCACTGGTCCTTGAAGGCCACCCGGCCGTCGGCGTCGATCAGGTAGGCGGCGTTGGGCAGGCCGCCGTAGGCCCGGTGGACCGTGCCGCCGAGGTCGTCGACCAGCACCGGCCAGGGCAGCGCTTCGAGCTCCTTCAGCGCCCGGGCGTGCGCGATCTTCTCCGCCTCCGTGGCCGGAGCGGGCACGCGGGACCCGGGGTGCGCCTCGCGGACCACGATCTGAAACCACCGGGCGGCATCGGCGCCGCCCTCGGCGTAGAGCCGCTTGAGCGCGGGGATGCCGCCGCGGGTCATCGGACAGGTCACACTGCCGAAGATCAGCAGCACCGGCTGGCCCCGCAGCGCGCCCAGGCGCACCGGCTCTCCCTCGGTGGTGGCGAGGGCGAAGTCCGGTGCGAGGCTGCCCGGCTGCAACCCACCGCGGACGGTGCGCCGGAGGGTATCGAGCACGACCCCGGTCGTGAGATGGGGATAGTTGTAGCCCGGCGGCGCGGGACCGGCGAGGCTCGCCGCCGTCGGTGACTCCAGCGGCTGCATAGACCCTCCGTTCTGCGGCATCGGCGCGGCGTGGCGCTCCCGCTCCCCGCGGGTTGCGACACGCCGCAGTCGGGGTGCCACCGCGCGAACTGCGGCATGCCCCCTGCTTGACAACCGCCAGCCACCCGCACGGGTCTACCGGGAGCTCCCCGCGGCATCGCGACACGCGCACCAGCGGAAAGGCAACCCCATGGAGAGTCACGCCAAGGCCTTCGGCCACCCGATCCACCCGATGCTCATCGTGTTCCCGCTCGGCCTGCTCGCGACCTCGCTGGTCTTTGACATCATCTACCTGTTCACCGACAACGGGAAATGGAGCGAGATCGCCTACTGGCTGATCGCCGCAGGCATCATCGGCGGGCTGCTGGCCGCGCCCTTCGGGCTGCTCGACTGGCTCGCCATCCCGAACGACACGCGCGCCAAGCGCGTCGGCCTGTACCACGGCGCGGGGAACGCGGTGATCCTGATCCTGTTCGCCATCAGTTGGCTGCTCCGGCGGGACGACCCCCTGGAGCCGGGGGCGTGGCCGATCATCCTGTCGGCCGTGGGCGTCGGCCTGGCCCTCATCACCGGGTGGCTCGGCGGGGAACTGGTCGACCGCCTGCGCGTCGGCGTCGACGACGAGGCGCAGCTCAACGCCTCCAGCTCCCTCACGGCCGAGCGGCCGCCGACCCCGGGCGGGCGCGCCCGGGCCTGACGCCCATCACCATCGCCGGTCGGGGGAGTGCTCCGCGCGACGCCGAGCCTCCCGCGGCGCGCGGCCGTCTCGGGAGGGCCGGTCGCCTGGCCGGCTCCCGGGTGGGTGGTGCCCGCTCCGTGCTGCGTACTCCGCATTGCGTATCGCGTACTCCGTGTTCCGTATTCTCGCCCCTCCCCCGTAGAGCAGAGAGGCCGACAGCGAGGGGTGACGTAATCCGCAATACGTACTACGCAATACGCAGTACGCACCGCGGAACACGCATGACGCGTCGGCCGCGCCTCCCCGCCGCGCGCGTGCCCACCCCGCTGCCGGCAGGGCGCCGGGGGCGAGCGCCTCCATCGGCGCGAGGTTGCCGCGCGACCATGCCCCGAGTAGGATGCCGCCGGGGAACAGGAGCGAGCCAGGAGGGTGGCGTGCAGGGCGACTACGTGCGGCGCATCGTCCAGTTGGCACTGGAGGAGGACCTCGGCACCGGCGACGTGACGACGCGCGCGACCGTGCCGGCCGACCTGCTGGCGCGGGGCTACGTGCTGGCGAAGAGCCCCGGCGTGCTCTCGGGCCTGGAGGCCGCCGCTGCGGTCTTCCATGAGGTCGACCCGCGCGTCACCTTCGAGCCGCTGGCCGCCGACGGCGACCGGATCGTCCCCGGGCAACACCTGGCGCGCCTGGCCGGCCCGGCCCGCAGCATCCTGTCGGGCGAGCGGGTCGCGCTCAACTTCCTCCAGCGCCTCTCCGGCGTGGCGACCCTGACCGCCCAGTACGTCGCCGCCGTCGCCGGCACGCGGGCGCGCATCATCGACACGCGCAAGACCACCCCGGGGATGCGCCTGCTGGAGAAGGCGGCCGTGCGCCACGGCGGCGGCCACAACCACCGCGTCGGCCTCAGCGACGGCATCCTCATCAAGGACAACCACCTGGCCGCCATCGGCGGGGCGGACCGCATCGCCCGCGCGGTCGCCGCGGCGCGCGCCGCCGCGCCGCACACGCTGCGCGTCGAGGTCGAGGTCACCTCGCTCGACGAGCTGGACCAGGCGCTGGCCGCCGGGGCCGACGTCATCCTGCTCGACAACATGCCGGTCGAGGCCATCGCCGAGGCGGTGCGCCGCACCGCCGGGCGCGCCCTGCTCGAGGCCTCGGGCGGGATCACGCTGGCGACGGTCCGCCAGGTGGCGGAGACCGGGGTCGACCTGATCTCGGTCGGCGCGCTGACCCACTCCGCCCCGGCGCTCGACATCAGCCTGGAGATCGAGCTGCAGCGGGCGGATGGCGAGGCGTGAGGCGCCATGCGTCATGCACCAGACGCGTGACGTGGTGCATGTTGCGTGATGCGTGTTCCGTATTACGTATTGCGTATTGCGTAATGCGAATGGCGTGTGCGTGGGGCGCGCCCCTCACCCCCGGCGCCCCTACCCACCCGGGGAAGAGAGGAGACCCCGGAACACGCGCGCGGCTCCACGCCCGCTCCCACCAGAGGACAGGGGAAAACACGGAACACGGAGTACGCACTACGCAGCACGCAGTACGCCATCAACGGAACACGCCTGACGGTTGACGCATGACGCGTAACGCATGACGCCTGACGCCTCACGCCCTCAGTCCAGCGTGAAGTACTTGAACGCCTCGGCGAGCACCATCTGCTCCGCCCCCGGGAAGCGCCGCATCCGCGCCTGGGCCGCGGTGTCCTGCCCCCACTGCCGGAGGAACGGGCCGACGTCCCAGTCCCCCATCTGGCTCTCATGGGCGCTGAGCGCCGCGAGCTTGGCGTCGAACCACGCGGTGATGTCGACCCAGAGGTCGGGCTCCTGCGGGGCGGCGAGGTAGACCTCGCGCACCTTATGGGGCTCCAGGCCCTCCTCCAGCAGCTCAGGGAAGGTCAGCCGATCCCGCGCCGCGGGGTAGACCGCCGCCAGCGTCGCCTCCCCCATCGCGATGTGGTCCGGGTGCTGGAGGTACCGCTGCCCGGCCCAGCGGGCGGTCGGGTCCTGGCAGATCACCGCGTCCGGCCGGTACCGCCGGATCATGCGGGTGATGGCGCGGCGCAGATGCAGGTCTGGCACCAGCTCGGCGTCGCGGAAGCCCAGGAACTCGACGGCCTGCACGCCGAGCCGGCGCGCCGCCTCGCGCTGCTCCTCCTCGCGGAGCTGCACGAGCTGCGCCGGCGACATGGCTGGATCGTCGCTCCCCTTGTCGCCACTGGTGCCGAGCACGTAGATGATCTCGCTCCCCGCCGATGCCCAGCGGGCGATCGTCCCGGCACAGATGAACTCGGGATCGTCGGGGTGCGCCATCACCACCAGCACCCGCGCCGGTGCCTGCTGGGTCTCCGGGTCACGCGCCATCGGTGCCTCCTCGTCGTCATCCGGGCTCTCCCACGCGGCCGGCCTGGCCGCGTACTCGTCACAATGCCGGAGACCCTGCGCGTATTCCGTGCCGACGGTCGTACCGAGCCGCTCGCTCGGCAGCGGCGAGGAAACGTAGGAGAGGACGAGAGGAACCAGCGAGCGAGAGAACGGGACCGGGCCATGCTGCTGCTGCACGGCCAGATCGCCGTGGCCGTCGTGCGCTCCCGGCTGATCCTCGGCATCCGGGGGCTGGGCAACGCGCTGCACGGCGCCGGCGCGTCGCCCGGCTACCGCGGCGCGCTCGTCGTCGGCGAGGGGTTGGCGCTGGTCCAGGTCGTGCTCGGCGCCGCGCTGCGCGCCGCGGGGCCGCGTCCACCCGCGCCTATCCACGATCGGCACAGCGCGCTGGTGCTGCCACTGCTCCCGGTGATCCACGGGCTGGCGCGGGG
>JASBVL010000082.1 GCA_029961075.1 Sphaerobacter sp. | reverse complement strand
CTCACCCCCGGCCCCTCTCCCCACACGGGGAGAGGGGTGTTTCACGTAACACGGGTTACGCACTACGCACGACGCAGTACGCATCACGCATCACGCACCACGCGCCACACATAACGGGTGGCGCGGGGCGCACGACGTATCACCCGCCCCGCGCGACCTCAGCGGCGGTGCCCCCGCCCAGGACACGCGGGCCGTCGTAGAGGACCACCGCCTGCCCGGGCGCCAGCGGCGGGGCCGGCTCCAGGAAGTGGACCCGCTCGCCGTCCCAGGCGACCTCGAAGCGGGGCCCCTGGTAGCGGATGCGCGCCTGGGCGCGCGCCGGCGGCGCGCCGTGCCAGATCGGATCGCGCAGCGTCGCGCTGCGCGTCAGCAGCCGCGTCCGCGGCGCGACCGTCACGGTGCGGGTCGCCGGGTCGATCGCGGCGACGTAGCGCCGCTCGGGTGTGGTCTTGTCCCACTGCAGGCCGCTGCGCTGCCCGATGGTGACGTAGGCCACGCCGGGGTGCCGCCCGACGACGCGGCCGTGCTCATCCACCAGCGGGCCGGGCTGGCCCGTCTCCGGTCGCTGCGCGGCGACCAGCCTCCCGATGCCCCCGGCGCTCTTGGCGAAGCACAGGTCGACCGAGGCGGGCTTGTCCGCCACCGGCAGCCCGGCCGCGCGCGCCCGCTCCCGCACCGTCTCCTTGTCGAGCGCCCCCAGCGGAAACTCCAGCCGCGCCAGGTCGGCATCGGTGAGGCGGTAGAGGGCGTACGACTGGTCGCGCCGCTGGTCGCGGGCCTCCGCCAGATACCAGCGCCCGCCGACGCGCACCTTGCGCACGTAGTGCCCGGTGGCCACGGCGGGGATGCCGAGGCTGTCGGCCAGGCGCAGCAGGGCCGGGATGCGCACCCGGTGATTGCAGGCGATGCAGGGGTTGGGCGTCTCGGCGCGGGCGTAGGCGTCGACGGTCATCGCGGCCACCTCGCGGCCGAACGTCTCGCGCAGGTCCCGCACGTAGAAGGGGATGCCGAGCCAGTGGGCGACCCAGCGCGCGTCGAACGCGGCCTGATCGCCGCAGCACACCCCCTCGGTGGCCGAGTCCGGCTCGGCATCGAACAGGCGCAGGTGGATCCCGATCGGCTCCCAGCCCAGCGTCTTGAGCGTCAGCGCGGCGACGGCGCTGTCGACGCCGCCGGAGAGGGCAACGAGTATGCGCGGCATGAATGGGCGGTCCTCCAGCGTGCTGGCGACGATGCACCGCGGGCGCGCGGCGCCCGCACCTTGAGCCTACCACGTGGGGCTGGGGCGCTGCCGGAGGACGGCCCCCGGCCGCCGCGGCGCGCGGCGGAGCTACGACTCCGCCGTGGCCATGGCCTCCGCCGCGGCCGCCTGGTCCGGCTTCCGGTCCCAGTCGTCCGGCCGGCGGGCCGCCTGCGTCTCACGCAGCAGCCCGCCGTAGCCGACCTCGGCCATGAGCTGCCGGTCGATCGGCTCGCGCGCCAGGGCGTAGGGCAGCAGCAGGTCGAGCACCGAGGTGCGCCCGTACAGCTCGCAGGAGGCGAGCCCGAAGAACGGCACGTCCCCGGCGTAGGCCGCCCAGAACATCGTGCCCGGGTCGACCGGCGCGCCGCGCCGCACCAGCCGCCCGCCGACATGCCGCAGCGCCCGCAGGAAGGGATCGCCGGGGTCCAGCACGATCGACCCGGCGACGAGGATGACCTCGGCGCCGGCCGCGAGCAGCTCCCGGTAGGCGGCGCCGATGCCCGCCGGGGTGTCCGCGTCTAGGTGGCGGGGGGCGAGGAGCCGGGCGCCGAAGCGCTCCAGCGTGTTCGCCATCTGCCGCTCGGCGACGCGCAGGTTCGCCGGGCGGATGCGCGTGCCGGCCAGGAGGCCGACGCGCGTGGCGCGGAAGGGCGCCACGCGGAGGAGCGCCTGGCCCCGGGCCCGCGCCACGGCCCGCTCCACCGCGGCCCGCGGCAGGAAGAGCGCCGGCGCCTTGACGATGCCCACCGTCTCCCCCGCTTGCACGACCCGGCCGTCGAGCGCGGTCGCCACCAGGGCGGCGCCGGTCCGGTTCACCCGCGTGACCGCGCTGGCGGCGACGCGCAGCAGGCCGAAGCCGCTGGCGTGGAGGTTCACCTGGCCCTGGTGCGGCCCCTCCAGCTCGATCCCGGGCCCGGCCAGGCCGCGGGCCAGTGCCAGCGAGGCCTCGGGCTGGGCGAGGTCCCCCGGCCCGGGCACCACCACCTCGAGGGTAATGCCCGCGACCTGCGGCGGCAGGCGGGTGAGCGCGTCCGCCAGCGGGGTACCGCGGCGGAGGGTGAGCGGCGGGTGGACGGTCGTCACCGTGAGGTCGCGACAGAGGACCGCACCGGGGAGAGCGGCCGGATCGTGGCCGACCCGGAATGTGCGGCGCTGCATGGCTCGTGCTCCCATCTCCAGGGCCGGGGCGCGCCCGGCCGCGCGGTGCTCGGCTCCAATGGCTCCCGTTCACCATACCGGAGGCGGTGGGCGCAAGCAACCGGCGGCCGGCCACACGGCCCCGGCGCGGGGGCACCGGGCTAGGGGGCGCGCACCTCGACTACGTTCCGCTGGTTCAGATGCAGCGCCAGGAAGGTGTTATACGACAGCTCGACGGCCCAGCGTGCGCGCCAGGCGGGCTGGTGCCCGGCGGCCACCGCGTCGCCGATGGTGCACCAGAGGGTGACCCCATTGGCGCTGAGCTGTAGCCGCTGGCCGGGGCGGAAGTCCGGGTGGACGCAGTAGTACCCGTTCGGGTCGGGCGCCCAGCCGGGCACGGCATTGCCCCAGCCGGCGTGGCGCTCGAGGGTGTAGGCCCACCAGCCGACGGTGTAGCCCGGCGAGTAGAACGCGGCCGGGCCGGTGGCGATGTGCCGCGGCGCCGCGGGCGAGAGCTCGGGCGCGGGCTCTTCACCGCCCAGCAGGCCCGTCGGCGGGTGGTTGAACTCCGCCAGCATCTGGGCCATCGTGTCGAGCACGTTGCTGACGAAGGCGTTCAGGCCGGGGTCGGACCAGTCGGGGTGCTCCGCGCCGGTGTAGTAGATGGCGAGCACGGCGCGCCAGTCGCGGAGGTGCGTCCGCAGCGGGGCGATGACGCGGGCCGCCAACTCGGCGTTGACCACGGGGTCGAGCGGGTGCGCCTGTCCCGAGTCCGCCACGACCTCCGGCCGGACGCCGAAGAGGCCGACGCCGCCGTTCCCCATCTGCGCCAGCGGGTTGAAGTTGCTGGCAACCTTGGCCAGCGAGGCGAAGAGGAACGGGTCGATCCCGTGCTCGACGGCCTTGCCGACGATCACCTCGCCGAGCGGCACGCCGGCCGCGAGCGCGATCAGGTTCTGGTCGTCCGGCATGCGCAGCCAGCGCCAGATGCGGTAGTGCAGGCCCGCGTTGCCGGCCTCCACCTGCCACCCCGGCGGGTTGTCCGGCGTGTAGGTGAGCACGCGCCGCTCGAACGCCTGCACCAGCACCCGCCGCGGCACCCCGTTCACCCGGGTGTCGACCCAGTACGGCTCGGTCAGCGGGTGCCCGACCACGTACTCCCAGGCGAGCGGCTGCGCCGCGATCCACTGGGCGAAGACGTCGGCGACGTTGTGGCCGAGGGCCTGGTCGTAGCTGGCCACGCGCACCGCGCTGCCGGGGACCCCCTGCTCGTCGACCGTCCCGTCGGCGTGCAGCAGTGCCGTCACCGGCTGGTCGAGTCGGGGCGGGCGGCGGGCGGCCTCGATGTCGCCGCCCCCGCTGGCGAGCGGGGCCAGCGTCGCATAGGTGGGGGAGATCGGGTTGTCCGCCACATCGCCGGTCACCGGGATGGGCGCGGGATCGGTCTGCACGTAGGCGTCGTCCCCCACCTGGATCCGGCCGGTCAGCATCTCGCGGATCAGCAAGCCGGAGCTGGCGTACCAGAGGGAGTTCGGATCCCCGTTGGGGTCGGTGATCTCCAGCCGCGCCTTGTCGAAGTAGAAGACCTGGCGAGAGCCGGTCGGCGCGGTGGTGTAGGGCTCCCGGGTGATGGAGCGGATGGACGGGCCCCAGAGCCAGGAGCGGTTCGGCCCGGAGCGGGCCGCGGGGCTATCGGTGCGTGACCAGATCGATGGGACCGGGGGCTGGGCGGCGCGCGGGTTGAGGGTCAGGTCGGCCCCGTGTGCGGTGGGTGTGGCGAGCATGACGGCGACTGAGGCGGTGATGGCGCTGCCGAGCAGTCTCCACCTATTCACTTGTTCCCCTCCCTGGCCGCGGGTCGCTCCGCGACCGTGGACCTGATGGCGCGGGAACATGCCGGGCAGTGCGTCGGGGGGATGTCCCATCTCCCGTAGGTCCGCCGCACCCGATTCGCGAGAATCGGCACGCGCCCAGTCACATGTCCCAAGCTCAGCGACGAGCCAGGGCGAATGGTACTGCGCGTTGGCCAAGAATGCAAGAAAGATGACGTGATTGTGAAGAACCGGCTGGTATGCAGACAGAACTGTTCCAGAAACAGTCTATGTAGTCACACAAGAAACCCGCCTGCGCGGGCCGCGCAACGCGCATGTTGCGCGCGTTGCGCCGCGCGACGCCGGCGCGCGGCGTGCTCAGCACGACGGCGGAGGTTGAGTGGCGTGACGCGTGATCAGGGGCGAGCGGGCGCGTCTAGGCGTCGGTCGGCAGGGTCGCTCGGATCGGCAGGAGCACCGTGACGGTCGTGCCGGTCTTGCCGCGACACTCGGCCTCGATCGTGCCGCCGTGGTGCTCGACCGTGGCGCGGCAGATCGTCAGGCCGACGCCCAGCCCGTGTGCCTGCACTTGGCGGCCACGCGCGCCGTGGAAGTACGGTTCGAAGCTCCGGGCGCACTCGGCCGCCGGGATGCGGGATGCCGATGCCGTGGTCGGTGATGGTGACCGTGGCCGTGTCCGCGGTCCGGGAGAGCCGCACCTGGATGTTGCCGCCGTTAAAGGAGTAGGTCAGGGCGTTGACCAGCAGGTGGTACCAGACCTGCTCGAGCTGCTGCGGATCCAGGGCACATACGATTGGTTCGGGCGGATCGAGCTCGAGCGTGTGCCCTGCCGAGGGCACCGCCCGCGCCGCCGCGCGCCGCAGGGTGCTCACCAGGTCGGTCAGCACCGGCGCCGGAGCGAGGTTCCCCCGCTCCAGCAGGCTCATGTCCTGGAGGTTCTGCACGGTGCCCGTCATGGTGTCGATCAGCCGCAGCGCAGCCTCGAGCCGGCTCGGGACGCGGGTGTAGTCGTGCTTGCGCGTCGCCATCAGGGCCAGTTGGACGTTGCCGCGCAGGCCGGTCAGCGGCGTGCGCAACTCGTGCGCGACGAGGTCCTCACCGTCCGCCCCAGACCACTAGGCGGGCGGCCCCGGGCCCGCGGCGACGCTCAGCTCGGTCGCGACCTGCTGCCCCAGCGCCGCCAGGAGTGCCAGCTCGCCGCTCGTCAGTGGCCGCGTGGTGAACAGGCCGAGGATCCCCAGGGCCTGGTCCCGGCGCAGGAGCGGCACCCCAGTGAAGCCGCGCAGCGCGGGCGGGGCCGCTGGCGTGAGCAGGACCTCGCCCAGCAGGACCGTGATCGGGGTCTGCGACGGCTGCGCGCCGCGCAGCATCCGCCCCAGCAGGGACGCCCCGATGTCGAAGCGCTCGCCGATCGGCCCGATCCCATTCGGTTGCCCTTCCATGGCGCGGCAGCGCAGCGTCGTGCCGTCGGCCGCCACCAGCCAGACGGCCGCGCCGGCGACGGCTGCGGTCTGCATCAAGAGCCGCGCCAGCAGTGGCGGGATGGACTCCGCGGACTGACCGGCGATCCCATCGCTGCTGCGGAGGATGGCGGTCGTGAGGGAGAGCCCGCCCCCCGCACGGCTGGTGTCCCTGGGGTCGTCGGCCCCGGGCTCGTTGACTCGCTGGCCCGCGTGCTTGGTCATGATCGCGCTCTCCCCCTCGTCGCAGTTCGCACCCCGCCGCGGCCCGGAGCCGCCGGCACACTGCCCGTGGTGCAGTCTCTACAACCCCTGTGCCCCTATCCGCCCGCGCCCGGAGGCGGTAGAGTTGACACGGTATCCGGCGCGAGCGAGCGAGAGGAGCGATCATGGCCCGTCTCACGAGCGCCGATCTCCAGGCGGCCCTGGCGGCGATGCCCGGCTGGACGCTCGAGGGCGACGCGCTGCGCACGGTCGTCCAGTTTCGGACCTTTCGCCAGGCGATGGCCTTCATCAACCAGGTGGCCGAGCTGGCCACCCAGGCGCGCCACCACCCGGACATGTGCATCAGCTACAACCGGGTGACGCTGACCCTGACGACCCATGACGAAGGCGGCGTTACCGCGCGGGATATCGCCCTGGCCCGGCAGATCGCCGAGTTGCGGCCCGCCGAGGCGAGCGCCTAGCGAGAGGAGCGACCCCGATGTCGTCCACGGGAGCGGGCGTGCCGTCGCCGGTGCGCCATGCCGTTGCCGTCGCCGCGCGCGCGGCGGAGGTGGACCCCGAGCAGGTGGAGCTCGTGGGCTATGAGGCCGTCACCTGGCCCAACGCAGCGCTCGGCGCGCCCCAGCCGGGGCACCTCTACGCGCAGGTCCTCACCCCCGGCTATCGCGTCCACCTGCGGGTCGCCGGGCGGCCGGTGACCTACCACACCGATGAGGGGCGGCGCGCCGTTCTGGCCCCCACCCGCGTGGCCTAGGCACTCGGCCTCGGGCGACCGCCGGCGCACCCCGCCAGCGCGGTCACGGCCGCGGGAGTGATCTCGCGCACGACCTGATCCGCCCCGGCCGCGCGCAGTTGCTCGGCCGCGCCGGTGCGGTCGACCGCGAGGCAGCGCATCCCGGCGCGCTTGGCCGCCTGCACCCCGGCGGGCGCGTCCTCGACCACCACGCAGTCTGCCGGCGCGACGCCCAGGTGGGCGGCGCCGAGGAGGTACGGGGCCGGGTTCGGCTTGCCCTCGGGCACGGCATCCCCGCTGACGGTGGCCTGCACCCAGCGGCCCAGCCCGAACCGCTCGACCACCATGGCGATCTCGGCGGCCCGCGCGCCGGAGATGATGGCGACCCGCCAACCGGACTCCGCCAGCGCGCGCAGCGTCGCCTGCCCGTCGGCCAGCGGGCGGACCTCGTGCGGGAAGCGCCGGGCGAAGGCCGCCGCCTTGATCTCCAGCAGTTCGCTCAGATCCCGCTCCGCCCGCCCGAGCTCCCGCAGGTAGTCGCGGAAGCCAGCCACGTCGGTCCGCCCGAGGAAGACCCGCTCGTAGCCCCCCGGCGCCAGCGGTGGGAGGCCGACCGCGGCCAGGGTGTCGGCCACCGCCGCGGCGTGGACCGGCTCGCTGTCGACCAGGACGCCATCCATGTCGAAGAGCACCGCGCAGCTCATCCCCACCCCCATCACGCCGCTCCCTCGTCGCCACCACCGCGCGGGCAGTGTGCCTGTGGTACAGTCGCACCGCGCCGGATCGGCAGCGGGCGCGCGCCGCGCCCCCAGCATAGTACCCTGCCGCCGCGGGCGCGCGGCGGGGATGCCGGGGAGGGGCCGCGCCGCGAGTCAGCGGGCGCGACCTGCTCCGCCGACGGAGGGAGGAGCGATCGTGACGGCGATGACGCGCTGGGAGCGAGTGGAGGCCGCGCTGGCGGGGCGCGAGGTCGACCGGGTGCCGGTCAGCCTCTGGCGCCACTTCCCCAACCAGGACCAGTCGGCCGAGGACCTCGCCGTGGTCACGCTGGCCTGGCAGGCGCGCTTCGACTTCGACTTCATCAAGCTGATGCCGCCGGGCGACTACCCCACCATCGACTGGGGCGCCGAGAGCGAGTACCGGGGCAGCCCGGGCGGCACGCGGCAGACGACGCGCTTCCCCGTCGTGGCGCTGGACGATTGGCGGCGCGTCACGCCGGTCGCGCCCGACCAGGGGATGAACCGCCAGGTGGTCGAGGCGGCGCGACTGGTCAACGAGCGGCTGGGCGGCGCGGTGCCGGTGCTGCAGACCATCTTCAGCCCGCTCACCGTCGCCATGAAGCTCTCGAACGGCGCGGTCCTGGCCCACCTGCGGGAGCGGCCCGACATCGTGCACGAGGCGCTCGCGGCGATCACCGAGGTCACCCGGGGCGTGCTCGTCGCCTCGCTGGAGCGGGGCGCGGGCGGCATCTTCTTCGCCACCCAGTGCGCCACGACCGACCTGATGACGGTCGAGGAGTACCGCGAGTTCGGTCGGCGCTACGACCTGGCGGTGCTGGAGGCGGCCGGGGCCTCGCGCTTCACCCTGTTGCACCTGCACGGCGAGCACATCATGTTCGACGAGCTGCGCGACTACCCGGTGCACGCGCTCAACTGGCACGATCGCCGGACCGCGCCGACGCTGACCGCGGGCGAGCGCGCCAGCGGCCGCTGCGTCGTCGGCGGGATCGATGAGAAGGGCATCGTGGCGATGAGCGCGGCCGAGGCCGCGGCGCAGGCGCGCGACGCGGTCGCCCAGCTCGGGGGCCGGCACCTCATGGTCGCGCCCGGCTGCGTCATCCCCATCGCCACCCCCGAGGCCACCATCCAGGCGGTCGTCGCCGCCGTGCGCGGCTAGCCGCGCTCGCCGGGGCCGATCTGGGGGTGCTACGCTTCGCGCGGGGGTGGCAGCACAGCGAGGCCCCAGGACGCGGCCCGGCGAGCCGGTGCGGGCGCCGGTGGCCGTACCCTGCCACGACCGCGAATGGAATCGACGGGAGTACGAGAGGTTGCGACGATGGCCGACGTGGTGGTGATCGGCGGCGGGATCGTGGGGGCGGCCGCCGCCTACCGGCTGGCGCGCTGTGGCGTCCCGGTCACGCTGGTGGACCGGGCCGACCCCGGCCAGGCGACCGCGGCCGGCGCGGGCATCATCGCGCCCGCGACGAGCCTGCGCCCCCTCCCTCCCTTCTACCCGTTGGCGGCGCGCGCCGTGGGCTTCTACCCCGAGCTGCTGGCGCAGCTCGCTGAGGACGGCGAGACCAACACCGGCTACGAGGTGGTCGGCTCCCTCTTCGTCGCCGCGAGCGAGCAGGAGGCGGCGCGGCTCGACGAGGTGCAGCGCCTCATCGAGGAGCGGCGGGACGCCGGGATGCCGAACGTCGGGGAGGTGCGGCGGCTCGACGGGCGCGAGGCGCGCGATCTCTTCCCGGCGCTGGCGGACCTCCCCGGCGCGATCTACGTCGCCGGCTCCGCCCGCCTGGACGGCCGGCTGCTGCGCGACGCGCTGCTGCGCGCGGCCGAGCGGCGTGGCGCGCGGGTGCGCCGCGGCGATGCGCGGCCGGTCCGCACCGGCGACCGCGTCACCGGCGTCGCGGTCGACGGCGAGCGGATCGCGGCCGATGTGCTCATCGTCGCTGCCGGGGCCTGGTCGAGCGCGCTGGGCGACGCGCTCGGCCTCCGGATCCCGGTCGCGCCCCAGCGGGGGCAGATCCTGCACCTCACCGTGCCCACCAGCGAGACCGGCCGCTGGCCGATCGTCGTCGGCTTCCACTCGCACTACCTCCTCACGTTCCCGCCGCACCGCGTCGTGGCCGGCGCGACCCGCGAGGACGGGTCGGGCTATGACGTGCGCATGACCGCCGGAGGTGTCCACGAGGCCCTGAGCGAGGCGCTGCGGATCGCGCCGGGGCTGGCCCCGGCCACGCTGCACGAGGTGCGGATCGGCCTCCGCCCGGCCAGCCCGGACCAGTTGCCCCTCCTCGGCCCGGCGCCAGGGCTCGCCAATGTCTTCCTGGCCACCGGGCACGGGCCGTCCGGCCTCCAACTCGGGCCGTACTCGGGGGTCGTGGTGGCGGACCTGGCCCGGGGCGCGCAGCCCGACGTCGACCTGGCCCCCTTCGCCCCGATCCGCTTCGCCTGACGACGGCGCGGTGGCCTGACCCGCCAGACGCACCGCGTCAGGCGGGCGTCGGCGTCGGTACCGGGGCTGGCGTCGGCACCGGGGCCGGCGTCGGCTCGGTCGGCAACGGCGACAGCAGCGGCGGCGTGGGCAGCGGCCGCGTCGCCGGTGTCGGGGTGGCCGCCGGTGTCGGCTCCGGCGTCGGCGCGGGCGTGGCGGGCGGCGTCGCCGTCGGGGTCGGCGCCGGTGTGGCCGTCGCGGTCGGGGTGGGCGACAGCGCCGGTGTGGCGGGCGGGGCGGGTGAGGGCGACGGTGTCGCCGTCGGCGCGCTGGTCG
>JASBVL010000081.1 GCA_029961075.1 Sphaerobacter sp. | reverse complement strand
CGCTACAACTTCGCCACCGACACCATCGGCCGGTGGGCCACCGACCCGGCCCACCTCGCCATGGTCCACGTCGATCAGCACGGCGGCGAGCGGGCCATCTCCTTCGCCGACTTCGCCCGCCGCTCCGACCGCCTGGCCAGCGCGCTGCGGCAGCACGGCATCGGCCCGGGCGATCGGGTGCTGGTCGTGCTGCCGCGGGTGCCGGAGTGGTGGGAAGCCGTCCTGGCGATCATGAAGGTGGGCGCCATCTCCCTCCCCGGCACCACGCTCCTGCGCCAGCGGGATCTCGCCTACCGCATTGCCGCGAGCGGCGCCAAGGGCATCATCACCGACCCGGAGGTGGCGGCCCGCGTCGACGACGTCGCGGGCGACTGCCCGACGCTGACCGTCCCGATCGTGGTCGGCGGCGAGCGCGCCGGCTGGATCGACTACGAGGCCGCGCTGGCCGCGGCGCCGGCCGACTTCGCGCCCGTCCGCACCCGCAGCGACGACCCCTGCATGCTCTACTTCACCTCGGGCACGACGGCCCACCCGAAGATGGTCCTCCACACCCATGCCTCCTACCCGCTCGGCCACCTCGTCACCGGCCGCTACTGGCTCGACCTGCGCCCGGGCGACCTCCACTGGAACCTGGCGGACACCGGCTGGGCCAAGGCCGCCTGGAGCAGCCTGTTCGGCCCCTGGTCGGTCGGCGCGACCCTCTTCATCCACGACGCGCGCGGCAAGTTCGACGCCGGCCAGACCCTGGCCACGCTGGAGCGCTTCCCGATCACCTCCTTCTGTGCCGCGCCGACGATCTACCGCATGCTGGTGCTGGAGAACCTCGCGGCCGTTACGCCGCGGGCGCTGCGGAGCTGCGTGGGCGCGGGCGAGCCGCTCAACCCCGAGGTCATCGAGACCTGGCGCGCGGCGACCGGCCTGACCATCCGCGACGGCTACGGGCAGACCGAGAGCGCGGTCCTGGTGGCCAACTTCCCCACGCTGCCGGTGCGCGTCGGGTCGATGGGCAAGCCCACGCCGGGGTTCGACGTCGCCATCGTCGACGACGCGGGCCGGGAGCTGCCGCCGGGCGAGGAGGGCCACATCGCGGTGCGCATCACGCCGCAGCGGCCGGTCGGGCTGTTCCACGGCTACTATGGCGATCCGGCGCTGACCAGCCAGGTCTTCGCCGGCGAGTGGTACTACACCGGCGACCGCGCCACCCGCGACGAGGACGGCTACTTCTGGTTCGTCGGGCGCGCCGACGACGTGATCCTGAGTGCGGGCTACCGCATCAGCCCGTTCGAGGTCGAGAGCGCGCTCATCGAGCACCCCGCGGTGGCCGAGGCCGCGGTGGTCGGTAGCCCCGACCCGATCCGCGGCCAGATCGTGAAGGCCTTCGTCGTGCTCGTGCCGGGCACCGAGCCGAGCGACGCCCTGGCGCAGGAGCTGCAGGCCTTCACCCGAGAGATCACGGCGCCCTACAAGTACCCGCGGGAGGTCGAGTTTGTCCCTGAGCTGCCCAAGACCATCAGCGGCAAGATCCGGCGGGTCGACCTGCGGGCGCGAGAGGCCGCGCGCAAGGGCGCGGCCCGCGACTGAGCGGGCGGGCGCACGCGCGAGGCTGCTCCCCGCTCCCCCCCTCTGGCACAATCGGGGACGTGCCAGGAGGTGATGGCCGCCCGCAGCCGCGCCTCCCGTCGGCACCAGGGGCGGCGCGCGGCGCGTGCCCCCGCCCCGGCTCGTGCCCGACGGCGTCCTGCCCGCCAGTGTGACCAGATGCCGTAAGGGACAGCGGCGCGCCGCGGCTCCGCCCGCGTCGCCCCGCCCCCCGAGAGGAGAGGAGCACCCCGATGTCCGATCCCGCGCCCGCCGATCGCCCCCTGGCCGTGCCGACCCGCCAGCTCGAGACCGACCGGGTCATCGTGACCGAGTGGCGGTTCGCGCCCGGCGCGCACACCGGCTGGCACCTGCACGCCCACGACTATGTCGTGGTGCCGCTGACGACGGGCCGACTGCGCCTGGTGACGCGGACCGGCGAGGCGACGGCCGAACTGGTGAGCGGCCAGGCCTACAGCCGGGAGCGGGGCGTCGAGCACGACGTGATCAACGACAACCCCTTCGCGTTCGCGTTCATCGAGATCGAGTTGAAGCCGTAGGGCGCCCCGGGCCGCCTTCGTGCCGCGCGCCAGGTCACGGGCTCCATTGTACGTACAGCGCGATCACCCCCTTTACGTCGGCGCGGGCAGGCTGTAGACTTTATCAATTAACTTATGCCCGAGCGGAGAGCGGCGTGGCGCGGGTCCTGGCTTTGGCGAATCAGAAAGGCGGCGTCGGGAAGACGACGACGGCAGTCAACGTCTCGGCCGATCTTGCGCGGCGCGGTCGGCGCGTGCTCCTCATCGACCTGGACCCGCAGGGCAACGCCACCAGCAGCCTGGGGGTCGACAAGCACGGGGTGGAGCGCTCGAGCTACGACGTGCTGATCGAGGGCCGGCCGATCGGAGAGTGCCTGCTGCCGGCGGTGCGCCCCGGCCTGGATCTCCTCGCGGCCAACGCGAGCCTTGCCGGGGCGGAGGTGGAGCTCGTCGGGCTGCGGCAGCGCGAGTTCCGCCTGCGGGAGGCGCTCGCGCCTGCCCGCGACCGCTACGACGCCATCGTGGTGGATTGCCCCCCGTCGCTCGGCCTGCTGACGGTGAACGCGCTGACCGCGGCCGACGAGGTCGTGATCCCCATTCAGTGCGAGTACCTGGCGCTCGAAGGGCTGATGCAGCTCATCAACACGATCGATCTGGTCAAGCGCCGGCTGAACCCGCCGCTCGACATCCTCGGCGTCGTGATGACCATGTTCGACGCGCGCACGCGCCTGTCGGTGCAGGTCGTGCAGGATGTGCGGCGGTTCTTCCCCAGCCGGATGTTCCGCACCGTGATCCCGCGCACGGTGCGGCTGGCCGAGGCACCGAGCTTCGGCCAGACCATCTTCGAGTACGATGCCGCGTCGCGGGCGGCGGCGGCCTATGCCGCCCTCGGCGAGGAGGTCGCGGCGCGGCTCGGGCTGGCCGGCGGGCGGGAGCCGGCCTCGACGGCCGCTGGGGCGGAGGTGGAGGAGTGAGGCCTCAGCGCCTGCCGCGGCCCACCTGGAGAGTGCTCTATGCTGCTCGCGCGCCCAGGACGAACCTGGGCGCGCGCTTCCTCCGCCGTGCTGGCAGCGCCGTGGGGCACCGCCCGCGTCGCACGAGGGCGACGGCGCACCGCACGAGCCGCATTGACGGATGACGGGTGACGCGAGGGAGTGGTCGATGACGGTGATGCGTAATCCCGACGTGGCCGACCTCGCCAGCGTGCCGGAGCTGGACGAGGTGATGGCCGAGAAGATTATGGGCGAGGGGCTGACCTTCGATGACGTGCTGCTGGTGCCGCGGGAGTCCGACGTGCTTCCCAAAGATGCGCGCACCGACTCGCGGCTGACGCGGCGCATCCGGTTGAACGTCCCGATCGTCTCGGCAGCGATGGACACCGTCACCGAGGCGCGCATGGCGATCGCCATGGCGCGCGAGGGGGGCATCGGGGTGATCCACCGCAACCTGTCGATCGAGGACCAGGTCGCCGAGGTCGACAAGGTCAAGCGGAGCGAGTCCGGCATGATCGTCGAGCCGGTGACGCTCCACCCGGACGACCCGGTGAGCGAGGCCCTGGCGGTCATGGCGCGCTACCACATCTCGGGGGTGCCCATCACCGACGAGAGCGGCAAGCTGGTCGGCATCCTGACGAACCGGGACCTGCGCTTCGAGACCGATGTCACGCAGCCGGTCGCCAACCTGATGACCAAGGAGAACCTGATCACGGTGCCGGTGGGCACCACGCTCGAGCAGGCGGAGGAGATCCTTCACCGGCACAAGATCGAGAAGCTGCCGGTGGTCGACGAGCAGGGCTACCTCAAGGGCCTGATCACGGTCAAGGACATTCAGAAGCGGATCCAGTACCCGAACGCGACCAAGGACGAGCGCGGCCGGCTGCGCGTCGCCGCGGCGGTCGGCGTCGGCGCCGATGCCCTGGAGCGGGCCGAGGCGCTCGTCGCCGCGGGGGTGGACGCCCTCGTGGTCGACACGGCGCACGGCCACGCGCGGGGCGTGATCGAGATGGTCGCGGAGATCAAGCGGCGCTGGGCCATCGACGTCATCGCCGGGAACATCGCCACCGGCGCGGCGGCCCGCGCGCTCATCGAGGCGGGCGCCGATGCGGTCAAGGTCGGTGTCGGGCCGGGCTCGATCTGCACCACCCGGGTGGTGGCCGGCATCGGCGTGCCGCAGATCACGGCCATCATGGACGTGGCGCGGGTCGCCCGGGCGTTCGACGTGCCGGTGGTGGCCGACGGCGGGATACAGTTCTCCGGCGACATCGCCAAGGCGATCGCGGCGGGTGCCGACACGGTCATGCTCGGCAGCCTGCTGGCCGGGGTGGACGAGAGCCCGGGCGACGTCATCCTGTACCAGGGTGAGCGCTTCAAAGAGTACCGCGGCATGGGCTCGCTCGGGGCGATGAAGGCGCGCTCCTACAGCAAGGACCGCTACTTCCAGGAGGACGTTGACAACCTGGCGAAGCTCGTGCCGGAGGGCATCGAGGGGCGCGTCGCCTACAAGGGCCCGCTCGCCGCGATGCTCTACCAGCTCGTTGGCGGCCTGCGGGCGGCGATGGGCTACTGCGGCGCCGCCACCATCGCCGAGCTGCAGACCCAGACGCGCTTCGTGCGGATCACCTCGGCCGGGCTGCGCGAGAGCCACCCGCACGACGTGGTCATCACCAAAGAGGCGCCGAACTACCGGATCGGGCGCTAGATCCCCGGCGGCGCGGCGCATCGGCGCCGCGCCGCGCGTCCCGATCGCAAAAAAGAGATCCTTCCTTGACACAGGAAGGCTCACTGCCTATATGTATAGGCAGAGATGGAGCGCAGGACCGGCGTCTCGTCTTGACCGGTCCGGCGGGCGGGGCCGCCCGCGGCGTACGGCCTGCCCGGCTGCTGGCTAACGCGCACGTGCCCCTGCCGGACGTGACACTCCATCCCCACGTGTGCCGCTCAGGCACGGAATCTGCAGTAGGCCGGGCAGACGGCTGGGCGGATTCGACGCCCCCGCGATCGGGAAGAGTGCGGATAGCATCAGACTCCGGGTGACGCCCGGCGGTCGCTCGCTGCCCAGGGGCGCGGTTTCCGCGTGCCCGGCTGGCGGCCGGCTGCCCGCCGGGTCCGGGGCCAGTGGCTCCGGCCGGCCGCTCGGAACCCCTGACCCCGGACCACCCCGTGGGATTGTGGAGGAAGGGATCGCCAGGATGCGGATCGCGCAGATCGCGCCGCTCTATGAGCGCGTGCCGCCCGTACTGTACGGGGGAACCGAGCGCGTCGTCTACGCCCTGACCGAGGAGCTGGTGCGTCGCGGACATGACGTCACGCTCTTCGCCACGGGGGACTCCATCACCTCCGCGCGGCTGGTTCCCATGGCCAAGACCGGAACGCGCCTGGGCGGGGTGAAGGACCCGCTGTCGCTCCACGTCGCGATGCTGGAGGAGGTCTACGCGCAGGCCGACCGGTTCGACGTGATCCACTCGCACGTCGACGTGCTGGCCTTCTCCTTCGCCCGCAGCGTGTCGGTGCCGACCGTGCACACCATGCACGGCCGGCTGGATCTCCCGGAGCATCGGCGCGTCCTGTCCCGCTTCACCGACCAGCCCCTGGTCAGCATTAGCCAGAGCCAGCGAGCGCCGGTGCAGGACCTACCGCTCCGCTGGGTCGGCACGGTCTACAACGGCATCCGGCTGGCGCACTTCCCCTTCCGCGCCAAGCCGGACAATCCGCCCTACCTCGTCTTCCTTGGCCGCATCTCCCCGGAGAAGGGGCCGGTCGAGGCGGTGCAGGTCGCGCGTGCCGTGGGCATCCCGCTGAAGATCGCGGCCAAGATCGACCCGGCGGACGCCGACTGGGCCGAGGAGCACTTCCTGCCGCTGCTCAACGGCCCGGGGGTCGAGTTCCTCGGCGAGGTCGACGAGCCGACCAAGGCGGAGCTGCTCGGCGGCGCGCTGGCCACCCTGTTCCCCATCCGCTGGCCGGAGCCGTTCGGCATCGTCATGGCCGAGTCCCTGGCCTGCGGCACGCCGGTCATCGCGCTTCCCGGCGGCTCGGTCGAGGAGGTCCTGGTCGATGGGGAGACCGGCTTCATCTGCCGGTCGCTCGACGAGATGGCCGAGAAGGTGGCGGAGGTCGGGCGCATCGACCGGGCGGCGTGCCGTGCCCGCGTCGAGCGCATGTTCTCCGCGGCGGCGATGGCCGACGGCTACGAGCGGGTCTACCAGCGGGTGGTGGCAGCCGCGCGCGCCGCGCGCCCTGCCCTGACGCTGGTGGCCGATGGTCGCGCGCCGCGCGGTGCGCGCCTGGTGGAGATCCCGCAGGCCGGCCGCGACCTCACGCTCCCGAACACGGAGGAGCTGCCGGCCCCGGCGGGCGAGTAGCACCCCGCCCGGGTCGCGCGCGGCACCCGGTGCCGTGCCCACCCGGAACCAGTGCCGCCCGCTGCAGGCGCGGCGGGCGCTGGACGCGACGGAGTCGCCCCGATTCGCCGGGGGCGACTCCGTCGTATTGTCCGGGATCGCGCGGACGCGGGCGGCACCCAACGCTTGACAGTG
The DNA here is from genome assembly GCA_029961075.1 of Sphaerobacter sp. Classification (GTDB taxonomy): domain Bacteria; phylum Chloroflexota; class Chloroflexia; order Thermomicrobiales; family Thermomicrobiaceae; genus Sphaerobacter. The sequence goes on along the minus strand of JASBVL010000081.1, from coordinate 64,211 downwards.
CGCCATTTCGCGCTAGACTGGAAGCTATAGCGAATGGCTACCACGCGAAGAGTATTGGCGCGCGACATGCCGCGAGCGGCGCGGGCGCAGTTGGTGAGGTGCGGGCCATGCCGTTGTATGCCTTTCGTTGTGACACCTGCGGCCCCTTCGACGTACGGCGCCCGTTCGCCGAAGCCCATGAGCCGGCGTACTGTCCGGTGTGCCACGCGCTGGGGGAGCGCGTACTCACCCCGCCCCGGCTGTACCGCACCGCCCCGGGGCTGCGGCGGGCGCTGGCGATCGAAGAACAGACCGCCCACGAGCCCGCCGTCGTCAGCCGCCCGCCGGGTGGCTTCCCGGGCCGCCACCTGCATCCGCCTGGGCACCACCACCGGCACTAGGGGGGCTTCGACCATTCGCTACCACGCACCGGGCGGCCGCCACTGGGTCGAACCGGGCAGGGATCATCACCGGCTCCGCAGCGTCATTCGGGGGAAGGAGGGCTGAGCGCGACCGACGTGTGGCCCATCGCACACAGCCGGGACGCCCGCGCGGCGTCGCTGAAAGGAGTCCAGGCATGCCACCCGAGGTCGTCTTCAAGATTGATCAGCGCAAGCCGATGCGTGAACAGGACGTGCCGGGCCACAACCGCTGGCACCCCGACATCCCGGCGGTTGCCTCGGTCAAGCCGGGCCAGGACTTCCGGGTCGAGTGCCGGGAGTGGACCGACGGGCAGATCGGCAACAACGACAGCGCCACCGACGTGCGCGATGTGAAGCTGAACGTCGCGCACGTGCTCAGCGGACCGATTGAGGTTCGAGGGGCCGAGCCGGGCGACCTGCTCGTCATTGACATTCTCGATCTCGGTCCCGTCCCGACATCGGGGATGGGCGACGCGCCGGGCGAGGGCTGGGGCTACACCGGCATCTTCGCCAAGGTCAACGGCGGCGGCTTCCTCACCGACCACTTCCCTGACGCCTACAAGGCCATCTGGGACTTCCACGGGATCTACGCCACCTCTCGCCATCTCCCGGGCGTGCGCATGGCCGGGATCACCCACCCGGGGCTCTTCGGCACGGCGCCGTCGCATGAGCTGCTGGCCGAGTGGAACCGGCGCGAGCAGGCCCTGATCGCCAAGGACCCCAACCGCGTCCCGCCACTGGCCCTCCCGCCCGAGCCGGACATGGTGCTGGCCGGGAAGCTCTCGGGCCCGGAGCTGGAGCGGATCGGCCGGGAGGGCGCCCGCACCGTCCCCGCGCGCGAGAACGGCGGCAACCACGACATCAAGAACTTCACCCGCGGCGCGCGCGTCTACTACCCCGTCTTCGTGCCGGGTGCCAAGTTCTCCGGCGGCGACCTCCACTTCTCTCAGGGGGACGGCGAGATCACCTTCTGCGGCGCCATCGAGATGGGCGGCTACATCGACTTCGGCGTCGACCTCATCAAGGACGGCATGAACAAGTACGGCGTCACCACCAACCCCATCTTCTTCCCGGGGCCGGTGGAGCCGCGCTACTCGACGTTCCTGTCGTTCATCGGGATCTCGGTGGACGAGGCTGGCGAGAACCACTACCTCGACGCCACCGTCGCCTACCGGCGCGCCTGCCTCAACGCGATCGAGTACCTGAAGAAGTTCGGCTACTCGGGCGAGCAGGCGTACCTGATCCTCGGCGCGGCCCCGATCGAAGGGCGCATCAGCGGCATCGTCGACATCCCGAACGCCTGCTGCTCGCTCTACCTGCCGACCGAGATCTTCGACTTCGACATTCGCCCGAACGCGCAGGGGCCGACCATGGCCAACCGCGGCTCCGCCGCGCGCACCTAGCCTCGGAGCCGAACGGCGCGACCCCGGTTCGCTGGGGTCGCGCCCGTACCCCGTCTCTATACTCGGGCAATCCGTGACTGCTGCCGCGGGAAGTGTGAGCAGGCCGATGATCGCGTTGATTCTTCTCTGGGTGGGAGCCGTTCTGTTCCTCAACGGGCTCTGGCTCCTCGGCCGGATTGGTGACCGCGAGATCGCGGTGATCAACTTCTTCGTCGGCGGCGTGACGCTGCTGGCGGCGCTGGTCAGCGCGTTTCGCGGCGGGGCGACCTTCGACGACATCGGGTTCGGCGCGCTGGTCCTCCTGTTCTCGTTCACCTACATCTGGATAGGGATAAATCGCTTCCTCCAGACTGATGGGCGAGGGCTCGGCTGGTACAGCCTGTTCGTGGCCATCACGGCACTCCCGATCAGCATCGAGCTGCTGCGGGGTGCAACCACCACCTGGGACTACTGGCTGGGGCTCAACTGGCTCGCCTGGGCCGTCCTGTGGTTCCTCTACTGGGCACTCCTGGTGCCCAAGCGGGTCGGGGTTCAACTCGTTGGCGTGCTGACGCTGGCCGTCGGGATCGCCACCGCCTGGCTGCCGGCCTACCTGCTGCTGCGCGGCTACATGGCGCTGTAGGGCGTCGGGAGCGCGGGCATCGCACGGAGTCGGTGAGGCTCCGTCGGCCCTGACTGGCGGATGAGCATCGCCACTCCGGAGAGGGCACGGATCGTCACGCGGGGTGTCACCCCGAAGGTTTCAATGCGGTGACCCTGACCGGACGGGAGCACGCCGCGTCCGCAGCGGTAGCCCAGTCCGCGAGCGGGTTGGTGTCCGCCGAGATCGCCCCGACCGTCATGCGTTCGGTAGCGCATGACGGTCGGGTGAGGTTATCTGCAAAGGCTCAACCGTTGGACTTCGGCATCGTGCTCAGCGTGGTGGTCTCCTTGATCGGCGGTCGATCAAGGTAAACGCGACCACCAGTGCGATCACGACAAGCAGAAGGCCGATGCCGAGTTCCATCGACCCAATCGACCCAACGGATGTTCCCAGCAGCAAGAGGAGCGCGAACGCGGTCGTCAGGATCAGAATCGTGACTCCGATATTCGCCAGCATCGGCTCAGGCCGACCCTTCGTACCAATAGGTCCCGTTGGCCCGTACATACACCTTGCTCCAAGGATAGTTACTTTCATAGCAGCCGTAGTGGAGGATGCAAGACTCCAGGTGGCGTTGGAACCACGAACGCACTTCCCACGTGCCTAGTGGCGTGTAAGAGTTCACGACCAATTCTCGTATCTTGAGGACCGGATCGGCATCCGTGACGTAGTCGAACCGCTCTAACCACTGCGTCACGGCTGACCCGTTGGAGCAATAGAGGACGTAATGATGCCACTTGTACAAGCTGTTGCCGAGCAAGGTGAACCTTTGATACCAAACATCCACCTACCAACTTTGTGGGCAGCTGCTCAAGGATATGGTTCCAACCAAAGCAGCCTTCGGCATTGTACCACGAGTTATGCCGACGACCTCCGGCCGGGTTGGATCGGGAACGTGAGCCGCAATTTCCGGATGACGACGAATGAGGGCTAAGTCTTCAGAGGTATAGGTTCCATCGGCGATGCGATCCAGCGCTGCCGCGATCTCCGGATCATACTCCGTTTGCGCAGCTGACACCCTCCCGCCGCCATGAGCTGAAAGCAGCATGACGACTAGGAGCAGGCTAGTCATAATGCGCAGGGATGGCCGACGCATAGATGCTGCCTCCAATCTGTTTCGCTCAGAGCGGGCCGAATGGGATGTTTGCGCAATATGCTATCTTGGGTGGACTAGGGTGTCAAGAGCGAAGGTATGTACATTAATGATTCGGTGGATGAAATGCTGCGATACTGCGTTACACTGCGACGAACGCTTGGTGGGCAGTCACGCTGGTGGTCGGGATCGCCACCGCCTGGGTGCCTGCCTTCCTGCTGATCCAGGGCTACATGGCGCTGTAGTGCTCCAAGAGCGCTGGTAACTGCTGGCCTTGTGCGGTTGGCGATGACGGGAGCCGGCGATGACGCTGGCGTTCCCCGGGGTTGGCCCTCGTCACGGCGCCGTGTGGTCCGCCGCGCGGATCTAGCGGCAAGAGAGGAAGGTGGCGAACAGCACGGCGAGGTGGAAGGCGGCGATCACCAGCAGGCAGCCCATGCCCCGGACGGGTGGCGCGAGGATCCCCGCGTTGTGGCACGTGCCCGGGGGTTCACCCCCGGGCACGTGCCGCGGCTGTAGACCCGATCAATGCGTCAAACGCTATAACCCCCGGACCCATGCCGACTGTCGCCCGATCCTTCCTGGGCTCGGAGCGATGCCACCACGCCCAAACACCGCGCAAGTTCGCGACTTGGCTTACAATGGTGGCGCCGGCGCGGCACACGGACTGCGGGGCATTCTCCCGGCAGCGATTCGCCGCCTCGTCTTCAGCACCATCGGCGTTGGCCAGCGCCAACCTTCGGGTGGGATGCGCGCAGGGAGGAGACCCATGGGCATCGGTGGCCTGCTCAAGACCTACGTCGGCATGGTGCCGAACCCGATGAGCTCCAAGATGCGCCAGGTCCGCTCGCGCCTGCGCGGCGCCGACGTGACCGTCAGCGTCTGCCCCTACTGCGCCGTCGGCTGCTCCCAGCTCGTCTACACCAAGGACGGCCGCATCATCGACATCGAGGGCAACTACGAGAGCCCGATCAACGGCGGAACGCTCTGCCCCAAGGGCGCCGCGACCTACGGCCTGCTCCACAGCCCGCATCGCATCACCACCGTCAAGTACCGGGCGCCGTACAGCGACCACTGGGAGGACCGCCCGCTCGACTGGGCCATGGAGCGCATCGCCCAGCTCGTCAAGCAGACGCGCGACGCGACCTACGAGGAGACCGACGAGCACGGGACCACGGTCAACCGCACGCTCGGCATCGGCCACCTCGGCGGCGCCACGCTCGACAACGAAGAGAACTACCTCATCAAGAAGCTCTTCGCCGCCGGGCTGGGCATCGTCCCGATCGAGAATCAGGCGCGCATATGACACTCCAGCACGGTGCCCGGTCTGGGCGCCCGACTGGGTCGCGGGGGCGCGACGACGACGCAGCAGAGCCTGGCCGATAGCGACTGCATCGTCATCATGGGCTCGAACATGGCGGAGAACCACCCGGTGGGCTTCCGCTTCGTGCTGACGGCCAAGACCCGGGGGGCGACGGTCATCCATGTCGACCCGCGCTTCTCCCGCACGTCCGCGCTGGCGGACCTCCACGTCCCGCTGCGGGCCGGCAGCGACCTCGCCGTGCTCGGCGGGCTGATCAACTACGTGCTCAACAGCGAGCGCTGGAACAGCGATCCGTTCTTCAGGGAGTACGTCACCCACTACACCAACGCCCCGGTGATCATCAACCCCGACTTCCGGGGGCCGGAGGACCTCGCCGGGCTCTTCTCCGGCTACGTCGCGGACGAGCGGCGCTACACCACCGACACCTGGCAGTACGCCGACCAGCAGGCCCGGCCCGCGGCGGCCGAGGACCAGGCGCAGACCGCCGAGCCCCGCCCGCAGTACCTCGGGCGTCTCACCGCCCCGCCACGCCTCGACCCGACACTGCAGGACCCGCACTGCGTCTTCCAGCTCGTGAAGCGCCACTACGCGCGCTACACGCCGGAGATGGTGGAGCGCGTCAGCGGCATCCCGCGTGACCGCTTCGTGCGGCTGGCGGAGACGATCCTGGCGAACTCGGGGCGCGACCGGACCACGGCCTTCTGCTACGCCGTCGCCTGGACCCAGCACACCACCGGCACGCAGATCATCAGCGCCTGCGCGCTGCTCCAGCTCCTGCTGGGGAACATCGGGCGGCCCGGCGGCGGCATCCTGGCGCTCCGCGGCCACGCCACCATTCAGGGCAGCACCGACATCCCCACGCTCTACAACCTGCTGCCCGGCTACCTGCCGATGCCGATGGCGACCGAGCTCGAGCGGGATCGCACGCTGGAGGAGTACCTGCGCCGCAACCGGCCGCTGACCGGGGCCTGGTACAACACGCCGGCCTACCTGATCAGCCTGCTCAAGGCCTGGTACGGCGACGCCGCCACGCCGGAGAACGACTTCGGCTACGACTTCCTGCCGAAGATCAGCGGGGATGCCTCCTTCCAGGCCATGATCCCGATGATGAAGGACGGGATCATGAAGGGCCTGTTCTGCATGGGGATGAACCCGGCCGTCGGCGGGCAGAACGCCGTGCTGGCCCGCGAGGGGCTGGCCAACCTCGACTGGCTGGTCGTGCGCGACGTCTACGAGATCGAGACGGCCGCCTTCTGGTACGACGCCCCCGAGGTGCGTGCGGGGAAGGTGCGCCCGCAGGACATCAAGACCGAGGTCTTCTTCCTGCCGGCGGCGCTGGCGGGGGAGAAGGAGGGCTCCTTCACCAACACCCAGCGCCTGGTGCAGTGGCACGACAAGTCGATCGACCCGCCCGGCGACGCGCGCTCCGAGGCGTGGTTCCTCTACCACCTGGGGCGGCGCCTCAAGGAGCTCTACCGCGGCGACGACACCGCCAAGGGCCGCCAGATCGCCGCCCTCACCTGGGACTACCCGACCGAGGGGCCGCTCCAGGAGCCGGTGATCGAGGCCATCGTGCGGGAGATCAACGGCTACACCGTGGCCGACGGGCGGCTGGTGCCCGACTTCAGCGCGCTGCGCGACGACGGCTCGACCGCCTGCGGCTGCTGGATCTACTCGGGCATCATGCCGGAGGAGGGGCGCAACCGGGCCAAGAGCCGCCGTGGCGACGAGCGCGCGGCGCTGGAGTGGGGCTACTCCTGGCCGCGCAACGTGCGCATCCTGTACAACCGCGCCTCGGCCGACCCCCAGGGGCGCCCCTGGAGCGAGCGCAAGAAGTGGATCTGGTGGGACGCAGCGGCCGGGCGCTGGACCGGCTACGACGTCCCCGACTTACCGGAGACCAAGCCGCCCGACTACCAGCCGCCCGAGGGGGCCGTCGGGCTGGACGCGCACCCCGGCGACGCGCCCTTCGTCAACATGGCCGACGGGCGGGGCTGGCTCTTCGCCGCCTCCGGGCTGCGCGACGGCCCGCTGCCGACGCACTACGAGCCGTGGGAGACCCCGGTCGGCAACCCGCTCTATCCGGAGCAGCCCCGGAGCCCGGCCGCGATCCTGCTGGAGCGGCCGGACAACCGGTACCACGCGCTCGGGGACCCGCGCTTCCCCTACGTCCTCACCACCTATCGGCTGACCGAGCACCACACCGCCGGCGGCATGTCGCGCTTCGTGCCCTGGCTGGCGGAGCTCCAGCCGCAGGGCTTCGCCGAGATCAGCCCGGAGCTGGCGCGCGAGCTGGGGATCGACAACGGCGACTGGGTGGTCATCTCCACCCTGCGCGGCGAGATCGAGGCCCGCGCGCTGGTCACCGAGCGCATGCAGCCGCTCGAGGTCGACGGCCGGCGGATCCACCAGGTCGGCATCCCCTGGCACTTCGGCTACAGCGGTATCGCCACCGGCGGCATCGCCAACGACCTCAGCGCGCTGGTCGAGGACCCCAACTCGCGCATCCACGAGGCCAAGGCCTTCACCTGCAACCTGCGCAAGGGCCGGCTGCGGTCGGGCGCAGGGGAGGAGCGACGGGAATGAGCACGACGGTGGCGCGCGATCGGCCGGGCCTGACGGGCACCACCGGTGCCCGGCCCGGCGCGGTGGGCTTCCTGACCGACACCACGCTCTGCATCGGCTGCAAGGCGTGCGAGGTGGCCTGCAAGCAGTGGAACCAGCTCCCGATGGACGAGCTGGGCTTCACCGGGCACAGCTACGACAACACCGGCGACCTGGGGGCCACGACCTGGCGACACGTCGCCTTCATCGAGCGCATCAGCGATGAGGAGGGGCGGCGCCCCACCTCGATGCGCGCCTTCCAGAGCAACTGGCTGATGATGAGCGACGTCTGCAAGCACTGCGTCTATGCCGGCTGCATGGAGGCCTGCCCCACCGGCGCCATCATCCGTACCGAGTTCGACACGGTCGTGGTGCAGCAGGACGTCTGCAACGGCTGCGGCTACTGCGTCCCCGCCTGCCCCTTCGGCGTCATCGCCCTCGATCTCGGCGACGGCCACGCCCGGATCGGCGACGGCAAGGCCCACAAGTGCACGCTGTGCTACGACCGCCTGCGGGACGGGCTGGAGCCGGCCTGCGCCAAGGCGTGCCCGACCGACTCCATCCAGTTCGGGCGCGTCGAGGACCTGATGGACCGGGCCCAGCAGCGGGTGGCGACCCTCCGGGAGCAGGGCGTCGCGGGCGCGCACATCTACGGCGACCGGGCGGTCGGCGGCACCGGTGGCATCGAGGGCTTGAATGCGTTCTTCATCCTGACCGCGCCGCCCGAGGTGTACAACCTGCCGGCCCAGCCGGAGCTGCCGCAGCGGAAGACGATCCCGGCGTCGCTGGCGACGGTCGCTGCCGGGCTGGTGTTCGGGCTGGCGGCGGTGCTGTCGCTGCGGCGCCGGTGAGGGACAGAACCCCTCACCCCCCAACCTCGCCCCCGCACGGGGAGCGAGGGCAGGGAGTACGTCATGGGTCGACCATCGTGCGTGTTGCTCATCCCCGATTCTGTCCGTTCTCCCCTCTCCCAACGTTGGGAGAGGGGCCGGGGGTGAGGGCTGATCACGAGGAGGCACGGGGGATGACGGCCTACGAGCGGCGATGGGAGACGCGGCGCGGCGGCGGGCGCAGCGCCGGCGACGAAGCGCGCGAGAGCTACTATGGCCTGCCGGTGATCCACCGGGCGCCCTGGCGCTGGGAGATCCCCACCTACTTCTTCCTGGGTGGCATCGCCGGGGCCAGCTACGTCGTCGCGGCCATCGCCGACCTCGTCGGCGGGCGCGAGGAGCGGCCCATCGTGCGCGTCGGCCGCTACGTGTCGCTCGCGACGCTCATCCCCAGCCCGCTGCTGCTGATCCGCGACCTCGGCCGGCCCGAGCGCTTCCACCACATGCTGCGGATCTTCAAGGTCCGCTCGCCGATGTCGGTCGGCACCTGGGGACTGACCGTCTTCGGCGCCTTCGTCACCCTCTCGGCGCTGATCCAGGCGGCGGAGGATGGGCTGCTGGACCGCTTCCCCCCGCTCGCGCGGCTGCTGCGGGGCCTCCCGCGTCGGCTGATCGCGGCGCTGGGTGCCGGGCCGGCCCTGTTCGTCAGCGGCTACACCGGCGTGCTCCTGGCAGCCACGGCGGTGCCGTTTTGGACCAAGAACTACCTGCTGATGGGGCCGCTCTTCGTGGCCTCGGCACTCTCCAATGCCAGCGCAGCCATCTCCCTGATCCTCTCCCTGGCCGGGCGCGGCGACCATCGGGCGCTGCGGAAGTTGGAGCGGCTCCACTGGATCACGTCGGCGGGCGAGGCGCTGCTGCTCGCGGCCGTGCGGCGCAACTCCGGGCCCACCATCGCCCGGCCGCTGAACGAGGGGCGGCTGGGCCAGGTCTACCGGCGCGGCGTGCTCGGCGCCGGGCTGGGTCTGCCGATGCTGCTCGGGGCGCCCGGGGCGTGGCTGGGGCGCCGGCTCCCGCGCGGGGTCACGGCGTTGGCGGCGCTCCTGACGCTGATCGGCGGGGCGCTCCTCCGCTACCTGATCGTCACCGCCGGCCACCGCTCGGCCGACGACCCGCAGGCGACGTTCGAGCTCACGCGGGCGCGCGACCGGTAAGCCACGTGAGGGCGGGCGCCGGCGGTGCGCTACGCCTCCGGCCCCAGCGTGGCGTAGTAGAGCGCGTTGAAGAGCAGCCGGTAGGTGCCGCGCGTCTGCGCGCGGAACTGCGGCCGGAAGCCGAAGAGGATCACCCGGCCCGCCGCCAGCGGGACATCCACCAGGGCCGCCTTGCCGCGCAGGCGCTCGGCGCCGAGGATCCAGCCCGATTGCAGTGGATTGGTCATCGGGTAGCGGCCGACGACGCGGACGTCGTCGCTGAGGACGTCGTACGCCGGGCTGTTGACGACGAGCACCGTCGCCTCGCGCTCGAACCCGTAGGCGACCGGGTGGTGCGGGTCGAGCAGGATCCGCAGCATGGCGCCGGGGGCGTAGACGACCTCGGTCGAGAGGCCCTGCAGCGCGTTCATCACCGGCACATACAGGTGCTCGATGGCGACCTCCCCGGCCGCGTCGAGCGTCACCAGCGTGCCGCCGGCCTCCACGAAGCGGCGCAGGTGGGCGGCGCCCAGCTCCGCGATGCCGCCGGCGTAGGCGGCCGGGTACTCGCGCGGGTCGTTGCCCTGGACGATGTCGCGGGCCGACTGGTGGGGCAGCACGATCACGTCGAAGCGGTCGCGCAGGCCGCCCTGGCGCAGGTCGCGGTCGCGCAGGGTGGCGAAGTCGAAGGCGAAGCGCTCCAGCACGAAGCGCGTCCAGCCCTCGTCGATCGCGTTCGGGCGCCAGCTCCGGTAGAGCCCGATGCGCGGCGGGCGCAGGCGCCGGCGCGGTACCGCCGGCAGGGCCGTGAGGCCCTGGAGGATGACGCCCTCGTCGCGGGCGAGGGACGCGGCCGCGTCGCGGTCCAGCCCCTCGACGATGAAGCTGCCGGCGGGCCACTCGCGCCCCGCGCCGCGGAAGGGCGTCCCGGTCCGCCAGACGGCCGCGCCCGCGCGGAGCAGGTGGTTGACCGCGCGGTAGGCGGCGTTCGTCTCGCAGCCGAGTACGTAGCCCGCGTGCGCCACGCCGGTGACGTCCCCGACGGGTGGCTCCAGTCGCTCCACCGGCTCCAGCTCGGCCTGGAACGGCGCGCTGATCGGGACGACCTCGACGCCCATGGCGAGCGGCAGCGTGTGGGCCGTGATGTCGTAGGGCGGACGCGGTGGCCCGCCGGGGTAGAGGCGCAGGTCGGGATAGTGCTGAATCTCCAGCAGGGTCTTGGCGTACCGCCCGAAGGGTTGGGCCAGCGGCACCACGTGCGAGCCCGCGGGATACTCAACGCCGTCGGCGGTGAAGGGTGCGCGCGCCCGCTGGATCTCGACGCGCCCATCCCGCAGCACTTGCAGCAGCTCGGCCGCCGTGCCCGGGTCGCGCTGGGTGGCCGGGACGACGAAGGCGACGGGGCTGCTCTGGCTCACGGCGCGCTGCTGGATCTGCCAGAAGCCGCGGACCCACTCCTCCCGGAAGGCGGCGGCGTGGCGCAGGCAGGCATAGACCGCGAGCTTGTGGTAGTCCACGATGTCGCGCAGGCGCCAGGTGCCCCCGGTCCAGGGCAGGGGGTGGTTCGCGCGCCGCTCGAGCGGGTCGAAGCCGCGCGCGTCCCGCAGGTCGGCCGGGGTCAGGTGGACCGGGCTGGCGATGCGGCAGCTCGCGGCCTCCGCCAGGATGCGCACCCCGCCGTGGTAGTGCTGGTAGGCGCGGGAGGGGGAGTAGGCGTCGAAGATGATGCCGGTGGCGACCCCGGCCTTCCCGGCCGCGGTCAAGGCGGCCGCGATGCTCGTCCCGAGCTGGGCGATCTCGGCCATCATGAGCGGGTCGACGTTCGGGTCGTACGGGTCGATGAACGGCGGCAGCACGTAGCGCGGCCCGTCGGGCATCATCTGGTGCAGGTCGAACACGATCCGCGGCCACCAGCGGTTGTGGACCCGCTCGACCACCAGCCGCGTCTCGATCTGAGTCAACATAAACCAATCGCGGTTGTTGTCATGGCCCGCGTAGGGGTGGCAGATGCGGGGCGGGGGGGTGCCCTCGCTGGGGGTGCCCAGGGTGCGCTCGTACCAGTCGGCGACGAGCTCCATGCCGCCGGGGTCGAGCGAGGGGATGAGGAGCACGACCACGTTGTCCAGCAGGTGGTGGACCTCGGGGTCGTCGCGGGTCGCCAGCTCGTAGACCAGCTCCGGCGTGAGCTGCACCGCGCCGACCTCGGTCGCGTGGATGCCACAGGTCACGAGGACGACGCAGCGGGCGGCGGCGATCAGCCGCTCGGCCTCCGCCGGGGGCACGCCGCGGGGGTCGGCCAGCCGCTGCTGGATGGCGCGGAGCTCGTCGAGGCGCGCCAGGTTGCCGGGCGAGGAGATGGTGAGCAGCACGAGCGGCTGCCCCTCGGTGCCCGGCCCGAGCTCGGCGTAGCGCACGCGCGGGCTCACGGCCGCGATGTCGGCGAAGTAGCGCCGCATGGCGGGCCAGCGGATCAGCCGCCGGTCCGCCCCCGGCGGGAAACCGAACCGTGCCTCGGGTGTGACGATGCTGGCGGGCGACGGCGCCATGAGCGCGGACTCCTCCCCGGTGGCGTGCGGTGGATCAGCCGGGCCGCCTCGCGCCCGGTGCGGCCGGGCGCCGGGCGTTCTGGCGTGGCCGGAGGTCACGGCCTGCCCGACGCGGCGGCGGTTACCCGCCCGCGTGCCCCCGCCTGGCGCGGGCTCAGGTGCGCGGGAAGCGGTCCGGGCGGAAGGGCGCGGCCAGCGGCTCCACCTCACCGGCCAGGAGCTCGCGCGCCAGGAGGCGCCCCACCAGCAGGCTGAGCGTCACGCCACTGTGGGTGACCGCCTCGTAGTAGCGCGGCACCGCCGAGACCGCGCCGAAGCAGGAGCGCCCGTCGGCCGGGATGGGCCGCACGCCGACGCGCGCCGCGACGACGCGGGCGCCCGCCAGCGCGGGCAGCACCCGCCTGGCGCGCTGCAGCAGCTCGCGGCAGAGGGGATCATCGGGCGCGATGGTCCGGCGCTCCCCCAGCAGCGGGTCGATGGTCTCGGAGTGGAGCAGGACATGGCCCGGCCCGTCCGGGCGCAGGTTGACGCCGGGCGCGTGCATGATCCGGCGCAGCGGCGCTCCCTCCACCGCCACGCGCACCAGCAGGCCCGTCGTGGGCGCGAGCGGCAGCGGCAGGCCCAGCAGCCCGGCGACCCGGTCCGCCGCCGCCCCGCTGGCGTTGACCACCGCGTCGACGGCGAGCCGGCTGCCATCCGCCAGCCGGACCGCGCTGATGCGCCCCTGGGTGGTCTCGATGGCCTCGGCTGGCGTGCCGGCGCGCACCACCGCGCCGCGCTCCTGCGCCAGCGCCACGAGCCGGGTGACGAGCAGCGGCGCGTCGACCCAGAACTCGTCGGGGAAGTAGGCGACCGAAAGATCGGGCCGGGGGAAGGCGATGCCCGGCTCCAGCTCCGCCGTCACCTGCGCCGCTGATCGCCACTCGGCGGCGTAGCCCCACGCCTGCAGGCGGCGGACCCGCTGCGCCAGCTCGTCGGTGGCCACGGGGTCGGTCGCCCAGACGAGGTTGCCGCCCGGGTGCAGCCAGGGTGCCGCGCCGAGCTCGTCCCGCAGCCGCAGGTGCTCGCGCAGACCGGCGACGTTCAGGTCGAAGTAGTCGCGCGGCGTCTTCTGGTTGCCGTTCACCCAGGCGAAGCTGGCCGACGAGGTGCCGCCCCCCGGCTGCCCCGCGTCCACCAGGTGCACCTGCGCGCCACCCGCCGCCAGGCGGAAAGCGACCGCGGCGCCGACCACGCCAGCGCCGATGATCGCGACTACGGGCCCCGCCATCCCCGTCTGCTCCTCTCCCCGTCGCCCGAGCGCATCCTGCTCCGGAAGGATAGACGAGCCCGGTCGGGTTGGCCACGGGCGGGGCTGGCGCCGCGTCGACCGTGGCGGTCGACCACCCTGGTCACGCCGCGCGCGGTGGTGTTTTATAGTGCGCGGGAGGCACGCCGGCTGGCGCGCCGCGGACCGGCGGGCGGCACCACCCAGGTGCGCGGCCAATGATCCGACATGAGCGCCAGCCCCGTGAGCGCTGACATTGGGACTGCGACGGGACCCACCGCGCCGTGCGCGGCCGCGGGGTGAGCCAAGTGGGGTGAGGGAGCGATGACACAGGTGCTCGTCGGCGTCGATACCGGCGGGACGTTCACCGATTTCGTGCTGGTGGCGAACGGGTCCGTCCGGGTGCACAAGGTGCTGTCTACCCCGGACAACCCCGCCCGCGCCATCTTGCAGGGGTTGGCCGAGCTCGGGGTAGGGCAGGAGCTGGCCGCGGTGGTCCACGGCTCCACCGTGGCGACCAACGCCGTGCTGGAGCGCAAGGGGGTGCCGACGGGGCTCATCACCACCGCCGGGTTCCGCGACGTGCTCGAGATCGGCCGGCAGACACGCCCGGCCCTCTACGACCTGCGGGTCGAGCGGCAGCCGCCGCTGGTGCCGCGCGAGCGACGCCTGGAGGTGGTCGAGCGGCTGGACGAGCGCGGCGGGGTGCTGACGCCGCTGGACCCGGACTCGGTCGCGGCCGCGGTGGCCGTGCTCCGGGAGGCGGGGGTGACCTCGGTGGCCGTGTGCCTCCTCTTCAGCTTCGCCAACCCGGCGCACGAGCGCGCCGTGGCCGAGGCGGCGCGCGCCGCCGGGCTGCACGTCTCCGCCTCCCACGAGGTGCTGCCCGAATTCCGCGAGTACGAGCGCACCAGCACCGTCGTCCTCAACGCCTACGTGGCGCCGCTCATGGACCGCTACCTGGCCCGGCTGGAGGCCGAGCTGCCACCGGGCGTGCCGCTCCGCATCATGCAGTCGAACGGGGGATCGATCTCGGCGGCGACCGCGCGGCGCGAGGCGGCGCGCACCCTGCTGTCCGGCCCGGCGGCCGGCGTGGTCGGGGCGGCCTACGTGGCCGAGGCGTCCGGCTTCACGCAGACCATCACCTTCGACATGGGCGGCACCTCGACCGACGTGGCGCTGATCGACGGGGCGATCACCGAGACGACCGATGGGCAGATCGGCGGCTACCCGAGCAAGCTCCCGATGATCGACATCCACACCGTCGGCGCCGGGGGCGGCAGCATCGCCTGGTTCGACACCGGCGGGGCGCTGCGTGTCGGCCCGACCTCGGCCGGGGCCGACCCCGGGCCGGCCGCCTACGGCCGCGGCGGCGAGGCGCCGACGGTCACCGACGCCAACGTCGTGCTGGGCCGCCTGATCCCCGAGGGCTTCCTAGGCGGCACGATGGCGCTCGACGTCGACGCCGCGCGGCGGGCGCTCGCGCCGGTGGCGGCCCGCCTCGGCACGAGCCTGGAGGCGGCAGCGCTCGGTATCGTGCGCATCGCCAACGCCAACATGGAGGCCGCCATCCGGGTCATCTCGGTCGCGCGCGGGCACGACCCCCGTCGCTTCACCCTGGTCGCCTTCGGCGGCGCGGGGCCGCTGCACGCCTGCGAGCTGGCGGCCGACCTGCGCATCCCGCGGGTGCTGATCCCGTCCACCCCCGGCGTCCTCTCCGCGCTCGGCATGCTGGCGGCCGACGTCGTCAAGGACTACGTGCGCACCGTCATGGTGCCCGCCGCGGAGGCGGCGGCCGTGGTCGAGTCGGTGCTGGCCGAGCTGGCGGCCCGGGGGCAGGCGGAGCTGGCGGCGGAGGGGCTCCCCGCCGAGCGCATCACCATCGAGCCGATGCTCGACCTGCGCTATGTCGGCCAGTCGTACGAGCTGGTGGTCCCCTACACCGGGGACATGGCGGCGGCGGTCGCCGCCTTCCACGCGGCCCACGAGCGGCGCTTCGGCTACAGCGACCCCAACGAGCCGGTCCAGGTGGTCAACTGCCGGGTCAAGGCGCGCGGCCTGGCCGACCGGCCGGCGCTGCCGCGACAGCCGCGCGACGCGACGGCGCGCCCGGAGCCGACCATGCACCGGCCGGTCGTCTTCACCGGGGCCGACGGGCCGGAGGTGCAGGACACGCCGATCTACGACCGGGCGACGCTGCGGCCCGGGGCGACGTTCCGCGGCCCGGCGGTCGTGACGCAGTTCGACACCACGACCGTCGTCCCACCCGGCTGGGGGGGAACGGTGGACGCGGTCGGCAATCTGATCCTAGAGCCCGCGCCGCGGGAGGGAGCGCGCGATGCAGACTGAGCCGACGGTGACGGTCGACCCGGTAAGCCTCGAGATCTTCCGCAGCGCCCTCACGGCGATCGCCGAGGAGATGGGGGCGGTGCTGACCCGGAGCGGCTACTCGCCCAACATCAAGGAGCGGCGGGACTTCTCCTGCGCGCTCTTCGACCGGCAGGGGCGCCTGCTGGCCCAGGCGGCCCACATCCCCGTCCACCTGGGCGCCATGCCCGACTCGATGGCGGCGGCCCTGGCGACCTTCGACACCTTCGCGCCGGGCGATGTGGTGGCGCTCAACGACCCCTTCGCCGGGGGCACGCACCTCCCCGACATCACGCTGATCTCCCCCATCTACGTCACGGTCGACGGCGACCCGCTGCTGATCGGCTTCGCCGCCAATCGCGCCCACCACGCCGACGTCGGCGGCATGTCGGCCGGCTCGATGCCGGTCGCCAGCGAGATCTACCAGGAAGGCATCATCATCCCGCCGATCAAGCTGTGGGAGGCGGGCCAGCCCAACCGCGCCGCGCTGGCGCTCCTGCTGCGCAACGTGCGCACACCCGACGAGCGCCGCGGCGACCTGACGGCCCAGGTGGCGGCCAACCGGACCGCCGAGCGGCGGCTCCAGGAGCTGGTCGAGCGCTACGGCCTGGCGACCGTCGAGGCGCACGGCGAGGCGCTCATCGCCTACGCCGAGCGGATCACCCGGGCGACGATCGAGCAGATCCCCGATGGGGTCTACCGCTTCACCGACTACCTGGACGACGACGGCATCGGCGACCGGCCGCTCCCGATCGTCGCCACCGTGACGGTGCAGGGCGGCACGCTCACGGTGGACTTCACCGGCAGCGCGCCGGAAGCGGCCGGCAGCATCAACGCCGTCGCCGCGGTGGCCAAGTCGGCGGTCTACTATGTGGTGCGCTGCCTGATGCCGCCCGACGCCCCGATGAACCACGGCACCTTCGCCCCGGTGACGGTGCACGCGCCGGCCGGCACGGTGGTCAACGCCCGCCCGCCCCGCCCGGTGGCCGGGGGCAACGTGGAGTGCTCCCAGCGCATCACCGACGCGGTGCTGGGAGCACTGGCCCAGGCGCTTCCCGACGTCATCCCGGCGGCCAGCCAGGGGACGATGAACAACGTCACCGCCGGTGGGATGGACCCGCGCACCGGCCAGCCGTTCGCCTACTACGAGACGATGGGCGGCGGCATGGGGGCGCGCAAGGGCCTCGACGGGCTGTCCGGCGTCCACGTCCACATGAGCAACACCCTCAACACGCCGGTCGAGGCATTCGAGTACGCCTACCCCATGCGCATCGCCGCCTACCGGCTGCGCGACGGCTCCGGCGGCGCCGGGGCGGCCCGCGGCGGCGACGGGCTGGAGCGGGAGATCGCCTTCACCGTCCCGACCGAGGTCACCCTCCTGACCGAGCGGCGCCGCCTGGCGCCCTGGGGCCTCCACGGCGGCGAGCCGGGCGCGCCCGGTGAGAACCTGCTGGTGCGCGACGGGGCGGTCACCCGGCTCCCCGGCAAGGTGCGCTTCACCGCCCAGCCCGGCGACCGGCTGGTGATCCGCTCGCCCGGCGGCGGCGGCTGGGGCAAGCCGTAGCGGCTCGCTTGCAAGTGCGACATCCTGCATGCACCCCATGCGCGCGCATCTGCGCTACGATGCGGGCGGATCTGTTCTTCCACGGCGTATTGGGGCGGGTCGTCGACGCGCGCCTCATGCCCGGCACGCCGCGCTGCCGAGAGGGGCCCCTGCATGCGATCCTACACGGTCCAGGGCGGCGGCGGTGTCCGGCTCCACGTCGAGGAGACCGGGAACCCGAGCGGGCGCCCGATCCTCTTCATCCACGGGTTCTCCCAGTGTCGTCTGGCCTGGGACCAGCAGATGCGCTCCGATCTGGCCGACGACTTCCGCCTGGTCGCGATGGACATCCGCGGCCACGGCCTGTCGGACCGGCCGCGCGACGGGTACGACGACCCCCGCCGCTGGGCCGACGACGTGCAGGCCGTCATCGAGACGTTGGGCCTCGACCGACCGGTGCTCTCAGGCTGGTCCTACGGCGGGCTGATCATCCTGGACTACGTGCGGTACTACGGCGAGGAGCGGCTGGGCGGCATCCATCTGGTGGGCGCCATCAGCAAGATCGGCACGCCGGAAGCCACGGCGCCCCACACGGGGCGCCCGCGTCGCACCGCGCCGCGCCGGCCCTTCGTGTCCGCCGCGCCGTCGTCCGGTAGGGGAGGGCCTTGTGCCGGACGGAGCCTCCTGCGTTTCCCGATTGGGCGACGGCGGGCGGGGACCAGCCCCGCCCCTACCGGTTGATGGAGATGGGCGTGGTATGGGTGGTCGGGGAGGGCCGTGTGCCCCCACGCCGCTTGGAGCGCCGGCCTCCTGGCCGGCTCCCGTCGGCCGCGCACCCGGGTGGCCCGCGCCGCTCGGGTGCCGGGGCTCAAGCCCCTGGGGCCGGCCTACGGTCGGGGCAGGGCGTGTCCCGGATGGAGCCGCCCAGCGCGGACGCCGGGTGCGTCGCGGAACGCGGGAGGCTCCGGGTGACGTCGACGCTCCCACGCGGGGACGGGGGCCGGCGTGGCTCCGTGCGACGCCGGCCGCCATCGGCAGGACCGGCAGCCCGGCGACCGTTTCGCTTGGCCCGAGCCGGCTTCAGCCGGCTTTGCTGGTCAGCCCGGGGCTTTCAGCCCCGGGCACCGGCCGCCGCTCCCTGGCCCTGCGCCAGGGATGGTGGTGCGGCGCTGGCTCACGCGTGCCGGACCACGACCAGGCGCCGGGTGCGCAGCAGCAGGCCGGCGGCGGCCAGCGTGCTGGCGACGGCGAGGCCGACAAGCGGCAGGCGTGCCTCGGCCAGCCAGGTGACGATCCCGCTCGCGGCCGGCGACTCGGCCGTCGAGATGGCCGGTGCAGCGCCGACGGCCAGCGGCGGCATCGGGTGCGGCCCCTCGAAGGCGTCGATGTGCCACTGCCAGGTGCCGGCCGCGGGCAGCGTGACGCGCGCCACGTAGTGCCCGGTCTCGCCCTCCTTAGTGCCGATCGCCCGCACCACCGCGCCGCTCTCCGCGTGCGTCAGGACGACCTGCGGCGCCAGGCCGCGCATGGGTATCTGGCCGTGCTGCAGGACGCGGAACCCGATGGTCAGCTCCTCCCCGGGGGTGACTGTCCCGGGGAGGGCATCGAGCACCACGACCGACCACCCCCCGCCGAGGGCGGCGAGCGGTGCCAGGAGCGCCGCGGCCAGCGCGGCGATCAGGGCGAGTCCGATGCGGCGGCGCATGGTCTGCCTCCTCTCTCGTCACTGCTCGCGCGGTTGGAGCAGGAACGCGATCAGCGTTTCGATCTCATCGTCGCGCAGGCCCAGGTTTGGCATCTGGGTGCGCGGATTGACGGCCGGCGGATCCTTGAGCCAGCGCCGCAGGAACTCCGGGCTGCCCCGGTACCCGGTCAGGTCCGGCCCGATGTGGACGCTGATGCCGGGACCGGGCGGCGCCGCGGCGTGGGCGTGGCAGGTGACGCACCCCTTGGCGCGGAAGAGCGCCTGCCCCTCGGCCGCGAGGGCGGCACGGTCGGGGTCCGCGCCGCGCCCGCCGGTCGCGGCGAAGCTGAGGCCCACGGCGCCCCAGGCCAGCGCCGCGATCAGCGCGGCGACGGCGGCGGGGCGGGGGACACGCACGCGCTGGCCCATCGGCACCCCCTCTCCGGCTTCGTTCGTCTCACCTGACCGTCATACACCGGCAGCGGTGAGATGGTTCCCGCCCAACGCCACGGGGGAACCCCACGTCGCTGGCGCGTCCGCGACCCCGACGCGGGCCGGGCACGCTCCCGGATGCTCGCGTGTCCAGGGCGAGCTACCGCGTCGCTTCGGCGATGGCGAGCGCGGCGTCCCGCGTCAGCGCGGACTCGAGCCGCAGCGTCAGCCCGTCACGCTCCCAGATGAGGGTGTTGCCGGCCAGGCGCGCCTCCGCCGTGCGGACCTCGCCGTCCGGGCCGCGGTACATCAGCGTGTGGGAGCCGCCCTCGAGCCAGTAGCCCGGTGCCCCGGACACGTCTACCGGTGTGACCCGCGTGTCCGGCCCCGAGCTCTTCTTGAGGAGCGGCTCGTCGACGCTCCCGCGGAACTCGGTCAGGAGGAGCCCGACGCCGGTGGTCCGGGCCTCGGGCAGGCCGGCGCGCGGCGTCCACACGAGCGAGAGCAGCGGCTCGGCCGCTCGGGTGTCCAGGTAGACCTCGTCGGGCTCGCCCAGCCCGGGCGCCTCCGGCACGAGGATCCGGAAGGGGACGCGCGCCTGCGCCTCCGCCAGCGTCGTCCGCGTGCCGAGTCGGAGCGCCGCCGCACCGGTGGGGGGCGGCGAGGGCGTGGCCGCCGTGGCCGTCGGGTTGGCGGTCGGCGCACCGGTGATGATCGCGATGCCGCGCAGCCCGAGCCGGTCGGCGACCGCCGTGCGCGTCGCGGGCGAGGCGATGAGGACCACCGCCGCGAGGAGCAGCACGGCGAGGATGCCGGCAGCGACCGCGCGGCGCCGCGGCGCCGACAGACGCCAGCGCCAGCGGGGCGTGGCTCCCGGCTGCGCCGCCAGCCGCTGGCGGACGCCCGCGACCAGGTCCGGCGTCGCCGGGTAGTCGAGCTGCTCCCCCAAGCGGCGCAGCGCCAGCTCCAGGCCCTGCTCGGCTGATGGGCGCGGAGGCTCAGGCATCCACGGCCTCCTCGTCCCGGGCGACGCCGGCCGGGAAGCGTTCCCGGAGCCGGTTGAGGGCGCGCGCGAGGCGCGACTTCACCGTACCCCGCGGGCAGCCCATCACCGCGGCCATCTCCGCCTCCGAGAGATCCAGGAAGTAGCGGTAGGCGATGACCAGCCGGACCTCCTCGCGCGGCGCGTTGAGGGCGTCGAGCAGCGCGCTGCGCATCGGCCTCCAGGGCCGCCACCTCGAGGGATAGGGCCGCATCCCCCAAGGGGAAGGCCATGCTGGCTCGCGTCGCGAGCGTCTGGCGCCGCCCGGCCGCCTTACGCCGGTTGCGCGCCTCGTTGGCCACGATGCGGAGCAGCCACGGCCGGAACGGCGCGCCGGGCCGGAAGCGCGCCAGCGCGAGGTACGCCTTCACGAACCCCTCCTGCGCGGCGTCTTCCGCCCCGGCGGCATCGCCGGTGATGAGGTAGGCGGTTCGGAACGCAATACTCGGGTAACGGCGCATCAGTTCCTCATAGGCGGCGAGGCTGCTGCGCCGGGCACGCTCCGCGAGCTCGGTGTCCTCCAATGGCCGGCCCTCCATGTGGAGTTCGCATCACCTGCTCTACGACGCAGGGTGCCGTTTGGTTCCTGGCTCGACGTAACCAGTTGACGCCCTCCGTGGTCCGGGCTCTCGGTGCAGTGGAGCGCCCCGCCCTCAGCGGGCGCCACCGAGCACGTCACACGCAGTGCGCAACACGGAACACGCATCCCGTACCCCGTCTGGCGCGTTGCCTGCTGCACGCCTATCATCGGGCTGGGAACCACTGCGGGAGAGAGGGGAAGATGGCGGAGACGGACATCGCGCGCTACCGACGAAACCTGCAGGCGGAGATCGAAGGGGCCGCCCTCTATCGGGTGTTAAGCGAGGTGGAGCAGTCCCCAGAGCTGGCCACGGTCTACGCGCGCCTGGCGGAGACCGAGGAGCGCCACGCCGCGCACTGGCGCCGGCGGCTCGAGGAGGCAGGGGCGGCCGGACCGGATCCGCGCCCAGGCTGGCGCACCCGGGTGCTGATCTGGATCGCGCGGCGCTTCGGCCCGGCGGCGGTGCTGCCGACCATCATCGGCCACGAGCGGAGCGACAGCCACCGCTACGACACCCAGCCCGACGCCCGCGCCGCCGGGATGGCGGCGGATGAGCGCTCGCACGCCCGCCTGTTCCGCATGATCGGGCAGGTGACCCCGTCGGGCCTGCCCGGCAGCGCCGTCGCGCAGCTCGAAGGGCGTCACCGCGCGGCCGGGGGCAACGCCCTGCGCGCCGCGGTGCTCGGGGCCAACGACGGCCTGGTGTCGAACGTCAGCCTGGTGATGGGCGTGGCCGGCGCCGACCTGGCGCCCCGGAGCATCCTCGTGACCGGACTGGCCGGGCTGCTGGCCGGGTCGCTCTCCATGGCGATGGGCGAGTGGCTCTCGGTCCAGAGCGCGCGGGAGCTCTACGCGCACCAGATCGAGATCGAGCGGGAGGAGCTGGAGGCCTTCCCCGACGAAGAGATCGAGGAGCTGACCCTCATCTTCCGGTCACGCGGCATGGACGAAGCGGCCGCCCGCACGGCGGCCCAGCAGATGATGAGCGAACCCGCCGTCGCGTTGGATGCCCTGGCCCGCGAAGAGCTCGGGATCGACCCGGAGGAGCTGGGCGGCTCCGCCTGGGAGGCCGCGATCGCCTCGTTCCTGCTCTTCGCCGTCGGCGCGATCATCCCGGTGATCCCCTATTTCTTCACGGGCGGCCTCATCGCCGCGGGGATCAGCCTGGGCCTGGCGATGATCGCGCTGTTCCTGCTCGGCGCCGGGATCACCGTCATCACCGGGCGCAACGCCCTCCACTCCGGCCTGCGGCAGGTCGCCATCGGCAGCGCCGCGGCCGCCGTGACCTACCTGATCGGCCGCCTCGTCGGCGTCAGCCTGGCCGGTTGACCGGGCGCCCCAGGTGGCGTGCGGTCGCGGCGGGACCGCACGCCAGCGCGAGCTGCCGGCGCCTGGGCGCCTGCCGCCGCACGACACCAGACCGAGCACCCCTGCCTACTCCTCGCGCAGGGGGACGTGGATGCGCGGCCGCTCCTCGGGGTCGTCCATCTCCGTCGTCTGGAAGACGAAGCGCGCCGCGGCGCTGGTGGAGGCGGCGGCCACGTTCCCCTCGCGGTCCATGGCCACGATGTTCATCACGTTGTCGCGCTCGGCGAAGGGGTCGACCAGCGCCCGGAGGTCGACCATCGCGGTGCGGAGCGCCTCCTCGAGCGGCATGCCCTGGCGGAGGTACATGACCACGCTGTGGGCGGACGCGGCGCGGATCGCCATCTCGCCGCGCCCGGTGCAGGCCGCCGCGCCGAAGCGTGAGTCGGCGTAGTTCCCGGCGCCGATGATCGGGGAGTCACCCAGCCGGCCCGGCCACTTGAAGCCCCAGCCGCTGGTGGAGACGGCGCAGGCGATGTTGCCCTCCCGGTCGCGGGCGATGACGTTGGTGGTGCCGAAGATCTCCTTGTGGAGGAGCTTGGTCCAGTCCTTCACCACGCGCATATAGAGGTTGTACTGGTCCTCCCAGGCGTTCCCTTCCCCGGGCGCCTCGCCGTCCCCGTGGATGCACCGGCGCCACTCGCGCTCGGCCTCCTCGGTCAGGAGGTTGGCCGGCTCGAAGCCGTGGTAGCGGGCGAACAGCTCGGCCCCCTCGCCGACGAGCATGACGTGCGGCGTCACCTCCATCACCTTGCGCGCGATTTCGATCGGGTGGGGGTAGTGCTTGACTGCCCCGACCGCGCCCGCGGCCAGGGCCGTCCCGTCCATGATGCTGGCGTCCAGCTCGACCTGCCCGAGGAGGTTCGGGATCCCGCCCGTGCCCACGCCGTGGTCAGTGAGGTCGTCCTCCACCAGCTTCACCGCGGCCACCACCGCGTCCAGCGCGCTGCCACCGGCGCGCAGGATCTCGATCGCCGCCGGCAGGCCCACCCGCGCGTTGTAGCTCCCGACGACGACGCCGACCTGTGCTCCCCGTGCCACGTCCGTCCTCCTCCCTCCCGGGTGCCGTCGCTGGCCCCGCGTCCGTGCCGATCCGGCCCCGCGATTGTAGCCGAAGCGGGGAGGGCCACACCGCCCTAGGTCGTGTCCTCCTCCCGGGCGAGCTGATCGAGCAGGGCGAGGAGGTCGGCGTTGGGCGGGATGTCGCGCATGGACCGGCCATCGTGCCGGAAGCGGACCACGCCGTGCCGGTCGAGGACCAGGAGCGTGGGCAGCCGGCCGAGCCGGAGCAGGCGGACGGCTTGCCCGTAGGCGCGGGCCACCGCGTGCCGGGGGTCGGCGAGGCCGGGGAAGGGGAGGCCCTCCCGCTCCCAGTAGGCGCGCACAGCCGCCGGGTCGTCCGGGGCCACCGCGAGGATTGCCGCGCCGCGCTGGCGGAACTGCTCGTAGTCGTCGCGCAACTGCGCGAGGTGCCGGCGGCAGTATGGTCAGGCCAGGCCGCGCAGGAAGACGAGCACGACCGGCGCGCGGCCGCGGAAGTCCGACAGGCGAACCTCGCGGCCCTGCGTGTCGTGCAGGGTGAAGTCGGGCACGGTGTCGCTCGGCTCGGGCGTAGTCACACGGGCCTCCTCTCGCTCGCGACCTGCTCCTCGACCTCGGCGACGAGCGCCACGAGGCGGTCCCGGCTGGCGCGCCCGATCTTCTACCCGCACGGCGGCGACCCAGCCCCACGACCTCCTCGGTGACGGCGCCCGGATTGCGGACAGTGTAGCGCAGGACCCGCGCGCGCCGCAGTACGCTGAGCCAGCCGGGACGTGCCGCCGGGCCGCCGCGATGGCCTGCTCGGCCGCAGGCTTTACAGGGGTCGGCCGGGCCGTTAGGCTGGAGCGAATGCTTTAACCGCGCGCACGGGCCGGGAGCGCAGGACGGCGCGGCCCATCGCGCCACTGGCCGCAGCGGGGGGCCGACCCCCGCCGCGTGCGCCCACGCGAGAGGAGCGGATCGTGTCCACTATCACGCACCGCATCGCCATCGATCCCACCCAGCCGCTCGCCGCGCAGGCCGAGACCGGGCACAACCGCTGGCACGAGGAGGTCGCGCCCATCCTCGAGGTCAAGCCCGGAGAGACCGTCGTCATCAAGACGCGCGACGCCTTCGACGGGCAGCTCACCCGGCAGTCGGCGCCGGCGGACGTGGCCCGCCTCGAGCTGGGGCCGGTGCACCCGCTGACGGGGCCGATCTTCGTCCAGGGGGCGGCCCCGGGCGATCTCCTGGAGGTCAAGCTGCTGGCGATCGAGTGTGACCCCTGGGAGAGCTGGGGCTACACCGTCGAGGTGCCCGGCTTCGGCTTCCTGCGCGACCACTTCCCCGACCCCTACATCGTCCATTGGGACCTGTGCGGCGACTATGCCGAGTCACCGCAGCTCCCGGGGGTCCGGATCCACTCCAACCCCTTCCCGGGGACCGTCGGCGTGGCACCCTCGACCGCGCTGCGCGAGGCCATCGCCCGGCGGGAGGCAGCCGCCGCCGCGCGGGGCGGCTTCGCCCTGCCGCCCGACGCCCACGGCGCGGTGCCGCCGCGCGGCCCGATCGCCGAGCAGGGACTGCGCACCATCCCGCCCCGCGAGACGGCCGGGAACATCGACATCAAGCAGTTGACGCCCGGCGTCAGCATGCTGCTGCCGGTCTACGTCCCGGGCGCGCTCTTCTCCACGGGCGACGTTCACTTCGCGCAGGGGGACTGCGAGGCGTGCGGCACGGCCATCGAGATCCGCTCGGCGCTGCACGTCCAGTTCCGCGTGCACCAGGGGGAGGCGGAGCGGCGCGGCATCCAGTCGATCCAGTTCTTCCGTGACGACTACTTCGCCGACCCGGCGCTGGCGGTGCCCCGGCGCTTCTACGCGACCACCGGCTTCTCGGTGCGCGAGGACGGGGTGAACGAGGCCGAGAACCTGACCGTCGCCGCCCGCAACGCGCTGCTGGCCATGATCGACTACCTGGGCACCCGGGGCTACGACCGGCAGCAGGCGTACGCGCTCTGCAGCGTCGCCGTCGACCTCCGCGTCAGCCAGGTGGTGGATGTGCCCAACTTCATCGTAACGGCGCTGCTGCCGCTCGACATCTTCCTGTGAGGCGCGCCGCCGGGCAGTGTCGGGGGCACCCCTATCCCCTGAGCCTGCCCGGCGGGCCAGGCGCCCTAGCGGAACAGGTCGCGCTCCGGCTCCATGACCAGGTCGCGGGCGCTGCCGGCGCCGGGCGGGACGCGGTAGCCGCGCACGACGGCCACCGGCCGCCGCTCCAGCTTGCCCATCACCAGCTCCGCGGCGGAGGCGATCTCGTCGGCGACCGCGATCACCGTGGCGCGCAGCTCGTAGCCGTGCTCGTCGTACTGGCCGCGGTAGTCGAGGAGCGGCGCCATCCCGGCCACGCCGACCGCCACGTTGACGATCCCCTTGCGCCACGGCCGCCCGAAGGAATCGGTCACGATCACCGCGATCCGGACCCCGTAGCGCTCGCTCAGCGCCCGGCGGATCCGCTCGGCCGAGGCGTCGGGGTCGACCGGCAGGAGTGAGACCTGCTCACTGCCGGCGACGTTGGAGGCATCGACGGCGGCGTTTGCGCAGACGAAGCCGTGGCGCGTCTCGGCGATGATCAGCCCGTTGGCCATGCGCACGATCCGCTGCGCCTCGCGGAGCACTACCTCGACCTGGCGCGCATCCTTGCCCCAGCGCGCGGCCCAGTTCCGGGCCAGCGCCGACGGCTCGACCTCGCGGAGGTCGACCAGTTGCCCTTCGGCCTTCGACACCAGCTTCTGGGTCACAGCCACGATGTCGCCCTCGAGCAGCGTGAGGCCGCTCTGCTCCAGGCCGTGGGCGATGAGGCCCGCCAGGTCGTCCCCGGGGCGCGCCTCCGGCACGTGCTCGACGCCGATGATCCGGACCTCGGCGCTCACCGTCGTTGCTCCTTCTCCTCCCCCGCCCCGGCAGCGCCCGGGCGGGGGTGCGCCGCAGCCTGCGGCGGATGCGCGGTTCATCGTCGCCTGCCGCGACGGGGCAGTGGTCCGCTGGCGATGGGCGGCTCGCCGCAGCCCGCGCCCGTCACAGGCCAAACGCGACCACCCGGTCGATGGAGATCAGCAGCGTGATGCGCTTCTGCTGCCGGTACTGGCTGAGCGCGTCCTCCCCAGCGTCCGGCCCATGATAGCGGCGGACCAGCGCGGCGATGTCGGCCTGGGCGATCTCCTGGTCATCGATCAGCTCGGCGCGGCCGGTCAGCGTCACGTACCGGTAGCCATCCTCGACGCAGATCGACACGCGGGGATCGTGGCGCAGGTTGCTCGCTTTGACGCGCCCCTCCGCCGTGTTCATCATGATCGTGTTGCCGCGCAGCTCGTACCACATGACCGTCTGCTGCGGCGTGCCGTCGGCGCCGACGGTCGCCAGCACGGCAAACCGCGGCTCGTCCAGGAAGCATCGCACGGCCTCGGAGATCACGTCGTCCAGCCCCCTCACCGTCCTGTATCGCCCAGCGGACCGCGCCCGCGCTGGGCGCCGGTGCCGCACCCGGGCGGGCCGACCCCACCGGCTCACACCGACCACAGTACCAACCCGGGTGTCGCCTCCCGCATTCCCGGCCCGCACCGCCGCGCGGGTGGCTAGGGCGACACGTGGTACGGCACGCTGGTGACGATGATCCCCGGGTGGGTCCAGAGCGCCAGGCGCAGGCGCCACGCCGTCTGGGTGTGGAGCGGCAGGTCGTGGAGGTGCGCCGGCACGAACTCCGGCACGACGACCATAACCACGTCCCCCTTCTCGGTGTGGACCTGCTCGATGTAGGACACCAGCGGCCCGATGAGCTCTCGGTACGGCGACTCGATGATGACCAACGGCAGCTCGAGCCGGGCGTCGCGCCATTGGCGGCGCAGTTGCTCGGCCTCCGCGGGGTCGTCGGTCACATGCACGACCCTGATGTCGGCGGCGATCTCCCGCGCGAATTCGATGGCCTGGAGCGCCGCCCGGTTGTACCCCGCGATCGGCACGACCACTGTCAGCGGGCCGGGCCAGCCCGGGCGCTCGGGGGCCGGTGTGCCGGGTGGGATGCTCAGCTCGGCGCTCACCCGTTCGTAGTGGCGGTGGATCTTGCGCAGTTGCCAGATGAGCAACGGCTGGACGACGAGGATGACCCAGGCACCGGCGAGGAACTTGGTGACGATGATGATGAGGGTGACGATCCCCGTGGTGACCGCGCCGGTCCCGTTGATGAGCATGCCGATAGTCCGATGGCGGCTCGGCGGCTCACGTCGCCACCAGCGCCGGGTCATGCTGGCCTGCGACAGGGTGAAGGCGGAGAAGACCCCCACCGCGTAGAGCGGGATCAGGGCATTCACGCTGGCGCCGAAGAGGATCACGAGGGTGCCGGCGGCGAGGCCGAGCGCGATGATGCCGGTCGAGAAGGCCAGGCGGTCGCCCCGGAAGCGGAACTGGGTCGGCAGGTACCGATCTCGCGCCATGAACGAGGCGAGGCGGGGAAAGTCGGCGAAGCTGGTGTTGGCCGCCAGCAGCAGGATGCCGGCCGTCGTGGCCTGGATGTAGTAGTAGAGCGGCGAGTCGCCCACGATCGTGCGCGCGAGCTGCGACAGGATGGTCTCTTCCTCGGTGGGCGTCAAGTGGAAGTGGTACGCCAGGAAGGTGATGCCGAGGAAAATCGTGCCCAGGATGACCGTCATCCAGACCAGCGTCCGCGCGGCGTTCCGCGCCTCCGGTGGCTGGAAGGCCGGCACGCCGTCGGAGATCGCCTCGACGCCGGTGAGCGCCGTACACCCCGAGGCGAAGGCGCGCAGGATGAGGAACAGGCTCAGGCCCTGCTGCGCGGGCGGGATGGGGTGGCTGACCGGGTGCGGCGTGAAGAGCCCAAACCAGGCCGCGCCCGCGCCGAGCCCGAGCAGCAGCATCATGCCGCCGATGAACAGGTAGGTGGGAATGGCGAAGATGGAGCCGCTCTCGCGGATCCCGCGCAGGTTCCCAATGACGAGCAACACGATGGCCGCCACGGCCAGCTCCACCCGGAACGGGATGAGCTCCGGGATCGCCGAGGTGATCGCGGCGACCCCCGAGGAGATGCTGACGGCGACCGTCAACGTGTAGTCGATCAGCAGCGAGGTCCCCGCGATCAGGGAGGGTGTGGTCCCGAGGTTGTCCTTGGTGACGATGTAGGAGCCGCCGCCCATGGGATAGGCGAAGATGGTCTGGCGGTAGGAGAGGGCGACGATGACGAGCAGCGCCGCGATGGCGAGGCCGATCGGGATGAGGTAATTGTAGGCCACCGAGCCGGCGAGCACCAGGATGAGCATGATCTCCTCGGTGGCGTAGGCCGTCGACGAGATGGCGTCCGAGCTGAGGATCGCGAGCGCCTTGACCTTGGTGAGCCGCTCGTGGGCCTCCTCGGCTGTCCGCAGGGGCCGGCCGATGAGCATTCGCCGGAGCTGCCGCAGATACCGCCCAAGCGTCGTGCGGGGCTCCGTCGGCTCGGCCACGACGTAGCGGTGCTCCGCAGGGCGCGGTGGTAGGTCCGTGGAGCGCACGACCCGGATGTACCGGTCCCCTGGGTGCGTTCCGCGGATCGTGATCCGCTCGTGCCCGGGCTGGCCGAGCCCCTGCTCCCTGTGTTCCTGTGCGTCCTGACCGCTCGTAGTCGGTGTCTCCCTCGGCTCACCCATCAATGCCGGCGGGGATTGTACAGCAGGTGCCAGGCCCTGACGAGCGGGTCACGACCTCAATCGCCCACCCAGGGATGCGGTGGGGTCGGCGGCGGCGCGAGCGCGTCCGCGTCGCTCTGCGACCACTCGCCGTAGTAGACGTGGATGTGGTCGGACGACAGCAGCTCGGGGGACTCCGGCGGGCTGTCGGCATGGGGCACGAGGCTGGCGTAGCGCCCCCGGTAGAAGAGGAGCGGCTGCCCCTCCGGATCATCGACCCGCAGGCCGATCACCCGCCCGATCACGAGGAGGTGGTCGCCGCCCTCGAGGAGCTCGGCCACCCGGCAACTGATGCCCGCGAGCGAGCCGACGAGGTAGGGGATGCCGGCCCACTCCTGGAAGCGGTGCTCCGGCGGGGTCGGCAGGCGCCACGACCGGGCGAAGAAGCGCGACAGCGGCTCCTGCGTGTCCCGCAGCAGGCTGACGCCGAAGGCCTGGGCGGTCTGGATGTAGCGCACCATGCGCGCCCGGCGGTCGATGCCGAACAGGATCAGCGGCGGATCGAGCGAGAGCGAGGTCACCGAGTTGGCGGTCATGCCGTGGATGCCGGCATCACAGTAGACGGAAACCACCGTCACGCCGGTGGCCAGGTAGCCAAGCGTGCGCCGGAAGGCGAGCTGATCGATCCCGCTCGCGCCGCCGCTGCCGGAGGCCGATGGCGGTCGATGCCCGGCATTCACCGCGTCCTCGCTCTCCACCCGAAGCCGGGGGCTCCGCTACCGTCGCCGCCCCGACCGCCGGGCGAAGGCCAACGCCAGCACGGTCACGGCCGCCAGGGCGGCCACGATCACGCGCGTGTAGTCCAGGATCGGGACGAAGTCCGCCCGCTCCCCTTGGATCTGGATGAAGCCGACCGGCCGCGCGCGGACCCCACCGCCGCCGCCGACCCCGGCGCCGCTGCCCATGGTGTCCTCGTTCGGGCCGGCACCGGAGCCGCCCCCGCCGCCGAATCCGAGGGCGTAGCGGACCTCCGCGACGGGGATCACGGTGCGCCCCTCGGTCTCGTACGGGGGGGCGAAGACGAGCTGCGTTCCGGCCGCGCCGGAGATGCGGTCGATCAACGACCGAGCGAGGTCGTTCACCATGGTTGCGACGTCCATGCGCCCCTCCCTTCGTTGAGCCCTGCCGGGCGTCCGGACGGCCGCGGTGCCCGGATGATGGTTATCTTACACCGCAGGGCGATGCACGCGCGCGGCGCGGCCGCTACACTGACGGCGCGGCCCGCGGCATTGGCGTCCTTGGCCGCGGCTCAGGAGTGGAGGGAGCGGACGATGGCGATCTTCGACACGATCCTGGTTCCACTGGACGGTTCGCCGCTTGCCGAGACGGCGGTCCCCTACGCCGCGGCGCTGGCGCGGGCCACGGGCGCCCAGATCGTGCTCCTGCGGGTCATCGAAGAGATGCGGCCCCTGTATGACGTGCGCCGCCGCGAGGTGGTGTGGGTGGATCCGGCCCATCCGCGCCAGGACCTGATGTCGCCCGAGGTGCTGGCGCCGGTGGCCGAGCGGTTGGCCGCCGACGGCCTCACCGTCCAGTCGGTCGTCCGCCTGGGGGACCCGCGCCGGGAGATCCTGACCGAGGCGGGACGGTACCCGGCACCGATCATCGTGATCTCGAGCCACGGGCGCGGTGGGTTGGGCCGCGTGGTGCTGGGCAGCGTCGCGAACCGCGTGCTGCAGATGGCGTCCTGCCCGGTGCTGGTGATCCGCCCGCGCGGGGCCGAGGCGGCGCCGGCCACGGTCGCGTTCGCGCGCATCGCGGTCCCCGTGGACGGCTCCGCCCTGGCGGAGCAGGCCCTGCCGATCGCGGTTGAGTTGGCGCGGGCCACCGGCGCGACCCTGCACCTCGTGCGTGTGGCGGAGACGTTCCGCGACGAGCTCCCGGACGAGTCTGAGCTGAGCTTCCGCACCCCCTCGTTCCAGGCGATCCTCGAGTGGTTCGACCAGTTGGAGGCGGAGGCACGGACCTATCTCCAGGAGACGGCCACGCGCCTGCAGGAGCAGGGCCTCGACGTCACCTGGGAGGTCCGCAGCGGCAACCCGTGGGATCAAATCCTCGCGTTCTCCACGGAGGCGCGGCCGGATCTCATCGTGATGACGACCCACGGCCGGGGTGGCCTGGCGCGCTGGTTCTACGGCAGCGTCGCCGACAAGCTGCTCACCCAGTCAGCGGTGCCGCTGCTGCTCATCCGCGCGCGGGAGCAGTAGCCCCACCCTGGGCACGGGCCGCGGGCCCGACGCCCGTGCCGTCCGCCACCCGACGGCCTACACCCGCCGGTAGCTGGGGCTGGCGAGCGCCACGCCGCCGATGATGGCGCTCAGCAGCAGGCCCGCCAGCCCCACGGTGAGGGGGGCCCCGATGTGATCGACCAACCACGACAGCGGCACCGTGCCGAGCGGCATCATGGCGAAGGTCATCATGTAGAGGCTCATCACCCGGCCGTGGAAGGCGTGCTCGGTGTGCGTCATGATCAGCGTCGAGTTGAGGGTGGAGTAGCCGGCCGAGGCGGCCCCGGCCACCGCGATCGCCACCAGCCCCAGGGGGAACGAGCCGCCCAGCGCGAACAGGGCCAGCGCCAGGCCGAAGGTCAGCCCGAGCGTCAGTTGCAGCAGCCCCTTCCGCCGCAGGCCGGACGCGGCGGCGACCCCGAGCGAGCCGGCCAGCGCCCCGAGCCCGTTGACGGCCATGAGCGTGCCGAGCCCGCGCGATCCGACGTGGAAGACGTCGAGCGCGAAGACCGGCATCATCTGGACGTAGGGCATGCCCAGCAGCACGGGCACCACGGCCAGCCCCAGCAGCATCCGCAGGGTCGGCTGCCGCGCGACGTAGCGGAGCCCGGCCTTCAGTTCGGCCAGGCCGCCGCCGCGCGGGGCGCGCGCCGGGCGGCCCGGCGGCAGGAGGAACAGCATCAGGAGCACCACCACGTACATGGCGGCCATCACGGCGAAAACGCCGCCGGGGCCCACGAGCGGCATGGCGATCAGCGCGCCGGCCAGCGCCGGCCCCACGACGCGGCTCATGTTCATCCCGGCGTTGTTGAGCGCGATGGCGTTCATCAACCGCGCCGGTGTGACGATCTCCGCGATGAACGCCTGCCGCGTCGGCATGTTGAAGGCGAAGGCTGTCCCCTGCACCGCTGACGCCGCCACGAGGTGCCAGACCTGGATCGCCCCGGTGAGGACCAGCAGCGCGTTGATCAGGGCGACCAGCCCGATGGTGCCCTGGGTGAAGAAGAGGACGGTGCGCTTGGGCATGCGGTCGGCAACCACGCCGCCGGCCAGCGCGAAGACGAGCATCGGCAGGCCCGAGCCGGCCGCGATCAGCCCGAGCGCCGTGGCCTCGCCCGAGATGCGGTACGCCACGTAGCCGACCGCGACCTGGCCCATCTGCATGGCCAGCATCGATGGCAGCATGCCGAACCACAGGACGCGGTACGGCCGCTCCCGGAACGCGGCGAACGGTCCCTGCCGTTCCCTGGCGGCCCCGACATCGCTGGCCGTGGCCACCGGCTCGGTGATGCGGTCCTCCAGTGCCAAGCCTGCACGCTCCTAGACGGTGCCGCCGGTGCCTGTCGACGCGACCGGCCCCAGCGCGCTGGCCACTGTAGCAGAGGCCAGCCGGTGGCGCCAGCGCGGCGCCACACCGTGACCACGCCGGAGCGGCCCGGCTTGTCGCGGGGATGCTGCTGGGTGTATAAGCCCTGCTAGCATCGGGTGCTGGGACGACGACGAATGGCGAGCACGCCACGCTTGCGGAGGCTGGGGGGCGCCATCGCCGTGCTCATCGGGGAGACGGGAGCCGGAATCGCGGGTGCGCGCCGCGGGGTCGCGACGGCGTGGCGCGCCCTCGCCGCATGGCCGATCCCGCGTCCGGCCGCCCGGGTGGCTGACCGGCGGGCCCCGACCCGCATGGCCGACCGGTGAGTGCTGCGCCGGATGGGACGGGAACGCGCGTGGGCCACACGCGGAAACCGATGACGGCAGTGCGCGTGGCGGACCTGGAGGCCAGCCTCCGCTTCTACGTGGACGGTCTGGGCTTCGGATTGGTCTGGCGCGCGACGCCGGATATCGCCGTGGTCGATGCCGCGGGCTATCCGATCCTGCTCGCCGGTCCCGCGGCCGGCGACCTGCGCCCGCACCTGGACGAGACGCATGCGGTGGTCAAGCCGGGCGGGACCCTGCACGCCTTCGGCGGCGACCTCGCCGCGCGCCGCGCGGCGTTGGCCGAGCGCGGCATCGCGGCCACGCTCATCGAGCGCGCCTGGGGCGATCGGATCCTGCAGGTGACCGACCCGGATGGGTACACGGTTGCGTTCTGGACGATCGTGGAGCGGACGCCGGAGGAAGTGCTGGACCTCTACGCGTCCGGGGTGCCGGCGCTGCGGGGAGCGCTGGCCGGGCTGGGGGAGAAGGACCTCGACTTGGCTCGCCGGCCGGGCGAGTGGACCATCCGCCAGATCGTGCATCACCTGGCCGACTCCGAGGCCACCGCTCTCGCCGGTCCCAAGTTCGCCCTGGCCGAGCCGGGCCGGCGCTTCCTCCGCAACGCGTACGATCCGGACCGCTGGGCCGAGCGGCTCGACTATGCCGGCCGGGCCATCGAGCCAGCGGTGGAGCTCTTCGCGGCCATCCGCGCCCACATGCTCCAACTGGTCCGCCATCTCCCCGACGCCTGGGACCGCAGCACGGTCGACGCCGCGGGGAGCCCATCGACGCCGGTGGGCGTCCACCTGAGCATGCTGGCGTGCCACGCGCTCGAGCACATTGAGGAGATCTGGGAGACGCGGCGCGTGTATCGATGCTGACGAGGGTGCGCGATGCGGCAGACCAGCCAGCCGACGTCGTGGTAGCATCGGCACGCGAGTCGGGGATCCTGACCCGCGTCGGTGGCACATCGAGGGGCCCCAGGCAGGGCACCGGCGCGATCCAGGGGCCGGTGGGGACGGCTCAGGGAGAGGGGAATTGGGGGAGTGTTGGGATGCGGTGACTGGCTAACACGCCGGCTCGATCGCCGGGCGGTCGTGCGGCACACGGCGCGCCTGGCGCTGGCGGCACCGCTGGCGGCGGTGCTGGCCGCCTGCGGCGGCGGGGGGACCGGCGGTGGCTCGTCACCCGTGGCGTCTCCGGTCGCGAGCCGCGACACCCGTGCGCCGCGCCGCGGCGGCAGCGTTCGGGTCGCGCTGACCGGCGAGCCGCCCAACCTCGACCTGCACCAGACCACCGACTCCATCGTCCTCCTGGTGACGGGGCACATCTATGAGACGCTCTTCACCTGGGACGACCGCTACGAGCCGATCCCGCTGCTGGCTGAGTCGCACGAGGTCAGCGACGACGGCCGCCGCATCCAGGTGCGGCTGCGCCAGGGCGTGCCCTTCCACAACGGGGAGGAGATGCGCGCGCCGGACGTCATCGCCTCGATCGAGCGCTGGGGCCGGATCGTCGGGCTGGGCCAGGGGCTGCTCCGCGTCACCGAGCAGCTCAGCGCGCCCGACCCCTACACGGTCGAGTTCCGGCTCAGCGAGCCGTTCGGCACCTTCACCACCGCGCTGTCCCGCGCCCTGCAGGGCTGCGCGATCTATCCCAAGTCGGTGCTGGACCGGTCCAGCGACACCCACCTGGCCGAGTTCGTCGGCACCGGCCCCTACCGCTTCGTCGAGTGGCAGCCCGACCGCCACATCCTGGTGACGCGCTTCGACGACTACGCGGCGCTGCCCGGCGAGCCGCGGGGCTACGGCGGCCACAAGGCGCAGTACCTGGACGAGATCGCGTTCATACCGGTGCCGGACGAGGCGGCGCGGGTGGCCGGGCTGCGCGCGGGCACCTACCACTACCTGGAGACGATCAGTACCGACCACTACCCGACGCTGCGGGACGATCCCAATGTCGCGGTGGACCTGCTGCGGCCCGATTCCTGGCTCAACGTCGTGCTGAACCTGAAATCGCCGATCACCGGCAACCACACCATCCGCCGGGCGATCCAGCTCGCGCTCGACCACGAGCCGATCATGCAGGCGGCGTTCGGCGAGGGCTTCTACGAGCTGACGCCGACGCTGCTGCCGGGGGCCGACGCCTGGTACTCCGAGGCCGGCGCCGAGCACTTCAACCCGCGACGGCCGGAGGAGGCTAAGCGCCTGCTCCAGGAGGCCGGCTACGACGGGTCCCCGCTGCGCTTCCTGACCACCCAGGAGATCCAGCAGGAGTACAACGCGACCGTGGTCATCAAGCAGCAGCTCGAGCAGGTGGGCTTCACGATCGACCTCCAGGTCTACGACGGCGCCACCCTGAGCGACCGCCGCGACGATCCCGCGGCCTGGGAGGCCTACACAGCGCTGGCGAGCTTCCGCCCCGACCCGGTGCTGCGCAACCTGACCTGCAAGGCCACCGGGTGGTGGTGCACGCCGGAGAAGGACGAGCTGCTGGCGCGCCTCCAGACGGAGTCCGACTTCAAGACGCGCGTCGAGATCTGGCACCAGGTGCAGCAGCGGTTCTATGAGGAGGTGCCGCGGCTCAAGATCGGTGACAGCCGCCGCATCCTGGTGCGCTCCCCGAAGCTGCAGGGCATCGGGCCGACCGAGCTCCAGCCCGAGCTGGCGAACGCCTGGCTGGAGGGATGATCGCCTACGTCCTCCGGCGGGTCCTGCTGCTGCTGCCGATCATGCTGGTGGCGGGCAGCGTGACCTTCGCGCTGCTGCACGTGATCCCCGGCGACCCGGCCGCGGTCATGCTCGGGCCCGAGGCGACGCCGGAGCAGGTCGCGGCGCTGCGCGAGCGGCTCGGGCTGGACGAGCCGCTTCTGGCGCAATACCCGCGCTGGCTGTCCCGCCTGGCGCGGCTCGACCTCGGGACCTCGATCTTCCTCGACAAGCCGGTCACGGCGGCGATCCGGGAGCGGATCGTGCCGACGCTCCAGCTCACCCTCTACGCGCTCCTGATCGCCGTGGCGGTGGGCATCCCCGCCGGGGTGGTGGCCGCGCTGCACCAGGACCGGCTGCTCGACCGGGCGTTGATGCTCTTCGCCATCAGCGGCACGGCCATCGCCGACTTCTTCCTGGCGATCCTGCTGATCCTCCTCTTCTCGGTCACCCTCCGCTGGCTCCCCTCCGGCGGCTACACGCCCTTCAGCGACCATCCGCTGCAGCATCTGGCCTCGATGACCCTGCCGGCGCTGGCGCTCGGCCTGTCGCTGGCCGGGCTCCCGGCGCGGCTGGTCCGCGCGACCCTGCTCGACGTCCTGCGGGAGGACTTCATCCGCACCGCGGCGGCCAAGGGGCTGATGCGCGAGACGATCGCCGTGCAGCACGCGCTCCGCAACGCGCTGCTCCCGGCCGTGACGGTCCTGGGCTACGCGCTGGGTGACCTGCTCGGGGGGGCGGTCGTGGTCGAGACGGTCTTCGGGCTGCCGGGGATGGGCCAACTGGTGGTCAACAGCATCGCCCGGCGCGACTTCCCGGTCATCCAGGGCGTGGTCATGGTCTTCGCCGCCATCTATCTGTTGACCAATCTGCTGGTGGACGTGCTCTACGTCTACCTCGACCCGCGGGTGCGCTATGCCGGTCGGTAGAGCGGGTGCGGTCGCTCGCCCGAAGCTGCGATCCCGTCCCAGCGGCTGGCGGGCCACTTACGCCCCGGATCAGCGCCGCTCCTGGTTGCGGCTGCTGCTCGCCTCGCGGGTGGCGGTCCTGGCGCTGGCCTTCCTCATCGGCCTGGCCGCGCTGTCGGCCCTCGCGCCGCTGCTCGCGCCGGCCGATCCGGAGCTGGTAAACCCCGCGGTGCGGCTGCGCGGCCCGTCGCCGGAGCACTGGCTCGGGACCGACGACCTGGGCCGGGACGTGCTGAGCCGGCTGCTCTACGGCGGGCGCATCTCCCTCCTGGTCGGCGCGGCCGTGACGCTGGTCGCCGTCGTCCTCGGCGCCGCCCTCGGGCTGCTCGCCGGCTACTGGTCGTGGCTCGACGGACCGATCATGCGCGTGCTGGACGGCATCATGGCCTTCCCCGGCGTGCTGCTGGCCATCGCCATCGTGGTCAGCCTCGGCCCGGGCCTCGGGAGCGTCATCATCGCGCTGGCCCTGGTCTACACCCCGGTCGTCGCCCGGCTGATCCGCAGCACGACCCTCGTCATCAAGCAGATGCCCTACGTCGAGGCCGCGCGCTGCATCGGGCTGCCGCACCGGGTCATCCTCTGGCGCTACGTGCTGGCCAACTCGGTGTCGCCGCTCATCGTCCAGGCGACCTTCATCGTGGCCTACGCCATCCTGGCCGAGGCATCGCTCTCCTTCCTGGGCGCCAGCGGCAACCCGGAGGCTGCGACCTGGGGGGCCATGCTGCGCGATGGGCAGCGCCTCGTCTCGCGCGCCTGGTGGCTGGCGCTCGCGCCCGGCACGGTGCTGTTCCTCACCGTCTTCGCGCTGAACCTGGTCGGCGACGTGCTTCGCGACGCGCTCGACCCGCGCGCCCACGAGCGCCGCGAGGACGCGCCCGTGCAGTAGGGGCGGGGGGCGTCAGGCGTCAGGCGTCAACCGTCATGCGACATACGTCATACGTCAGGCGTGATGCGTGTTCCGTGTTGCGTCGTGCGTACGGCCTATTGCGTGGTCTGTGCTGGGTCGTGCGTCGTCCGTCGTGCGGGAGGGGCATGGTCTCCGCTCCGCCCGGCCGCGCACCGCCCGGCGCGGGGCCGCCGGCCCACGGCCCTCCCCGACCACCCTACCACGCCCGTTGCCGTGCGCCGGTAGGGGCGAGCCTTGTCCCGAACGGAGCGCCCGCGCGTGGAGCGCCGGCGTCGGACGGAGCCTCGCCGGCCCCGACCGAGAGCACGGACGGCCCGGGAGGCGCCGGGGCACCGGCCCGCTAACTGCCGGGCTGCGTGGTCCGCGCGTGCCGGCCGCGATGACGGTCTCCCGGGGTGCGCCGATCGGGCCAGCGCGGCCGAGGGCACGAGGATCCGCCCCCGCGGGCTACCCCTCGCCGTCCAGCGCGACCTCGACGAGGAGGTCACCCGCGTCGACCTGCTGCTCGGGGGCGCAGAGGACGCGCCGCACGCGGCCGGCGCCGGGCGCGCGCAGCACGACCTCGATCTTCATCGCGCTCAGGATGACCAGCGGCTCCCCGGCGACGACCGCCGCGTCCGGCGCGACCGGCACGTGCACGATCTTGCCCGGCAGCGGCGCGCGCACCGCGCCGTCGGTGCGGTCCGCCGCGGGGCGGGTCGCCGCCGGCGGGCGACGGCCGGGCCGCGCCTGCCAGCGGCCCTCGGCCGTGGCGATCTCGACCGTGCCGTCGGCCCGGCGGGCGACGGCGACCGCGCCGACCTCCTCGCCGTAGTGCACGGTCCAGAGGCCGTCCGGGCCGCACCACCAGCGGAGTGCCGCGCCGCCCTGGCCGTCGTCGGCCAGCCAGGCGTCGCCCTCACGCGCGACGGCGAAGACGCACTCCCACTCGCCCCCGGCGCCGTGGAAGGCGATCTCGGCCGTCCCGGCGAGGCGGAAGGGGCCGATCCGGTCCCACGGGTCGCTGCTCGGCGGGCGGTCGAGCGCGGTGGCGAGGAGCGCGGCGCGCGCGAGGCGCGTCGGGGGGCCAGCCGGTGCGGGGATCCCGGCCGCCGTGGTGGTCGTGGAGCGGCCGTCGCGGACCTCCGGCGCATCCAAGAGCGCGATCAGCCACGGCCGGTTGGTCGCGACGCCGGCCACGCCGGTG
This sequence comes from Sphaerobacter sp., assembly GCA_029961075.1. Lineage (GTDB taxonomy): Bacteria > Chloroflexota > Chloroflexia > Thermomicrobiales > Thermomicrobiaceae > Sphaerobacter. Next base: position 25,451 of record JASBVL010000081.1, on the reverse strand, counting down.
CGGGCCAACGCGTCGCGCAGCCGGGCGACCGCCTCGCCGCGGGTGGCACCCCAGGCGATCAGCTTGGCGATCAGCGGATCGTAGCGGTCGGGGATGGCGTCCCCGGCGACGTAGGCGGCATCCACCCGCAGCCGCGGCGCGGGCGGGAAGGTCAGCACGGCGAGCCGGCCCGGACTGGGGAGGAACTGGTTCGCCGGGTCCTCGGCGTAGAGGCGGGCCTCGATGGCGTGGCCGCGCGGCGCGGGCGCCGCCTCCGGCAGCGGGCGGCCCTCGGCCAGGTCGAGCTGGAGGGCGACGAGATCCCAGCCGGTGACCGCCTCGGTGACCGGGTGCTCGACCTGGAGGCGCGGGTTGACCTCGAGGAAGGCGACGGTGCCGTCGGCGCCGTGGAGGAACTCGACGGTGGCCAGGTTCGCGAGCCCGACCGCTTCGGCCACCGCCACGGCGTAGGCGTGCAGGCGGCGGCGGGCGTCGTCGGGCAGGTTCGGCGCGGGCGCCTCCTCGATCACCTTCTGGTGGCGGCGCTGCAGCGAGCACTCCCGGTCGCCGATGGCGACGGCGCGCCGTCCGTCGCCGGCCACCTGGACCTCGATGTGGCGCGCCCGCTCCAGGTAGCGCTCCAGATAGAGCACGGGGCCGGCGCCGGCCGCCTCCGCTTCGCGCCGGGCTGAGGCGAGCGCCTCTTCCAGTTCGGCGGGGCGATCGACGCGGCGCAGGCTCGCGCCGCCGCCACCCATGGCCGCCTTGATCAGGACCGGGTAGCCGATGGCCTCGGCCGCCGCGTGCCACGCGGTCGGGTCGCCCCCCAGCGGGTCGCTGGCGGCCAGGACGGGGACGCCAGCCTCGACCGCCACGCGGCGCGTAGCCACCTTGTCGCCGCAGCGCTCCAGCGTCGCCGGGCTCGGCCCAATGAAGCGGATGCCGGCCGCGGCGCAGGCGCGGGCCAGCGCCGGGCGCTCGCTCAGGAAGCCGTAGCCGGGGTGGAGGAGGGCGGCCCCGGCGCGCCGGGCCGCGGCGACGACCGCCTCCGGGTCCAGCTCGCTCCCGGCCGGGCCGACGACCGCGACCCGGCCGATGGTTCGCGCGGCGAAGCCGTCGGCGTCCGGCTCCCCGCAGAGCAGCACCGGCTCGTAGCCGCGCAGCCGGCAGGTGGCGGCGATGCGGACGGCGATCTCCCCGCGATTGGCGATGGCGACGCGCGGAGCCATCAGCCCACCACCCACCTGGCGTCGCGCTTCTCCAGGAACGCCCGCATGCCCTCCTGCCCCTCCTCGCTGGCGCGCCGCTCGGCCAGCGTGCGGATCGTCAGGTCACGCACCTCGACGACGTCCCGCCCCGCCACCTGGTCGAGCAGGCGCTTGACGGAATGCAGCGCTCCGGGGGCCGCGCGCCCCAGCGCGCCGACCAGGTCGTCGACGGCGGCGTCGAGCGCGCTGGGCGGCACCACGCGATGGACGAGGCCGATGCGCAGCGCCTCGGCCGCGTCGAACGGGGCGCCGGTGAGGAAGTGTGCCTGCGCCGCGCGCCGGCCGATGGCACGCAGCACGTAGGGGCTGATGACGGCCGGCACCAGGCCGATCCGCACCTCGGTGAAGCCGAAGCGGGCGTCGTCGGCCGCGACGGCGACGTCGGCCGCCGCGACCAACCCGGCGCCGCCTGCCAGCGCCGCGCCCTGCACCCGGGCGACGACCGGCTTGGGCGACTCGACGATGGCGTGGAGCAGGCGGGCGAGCAGCTCACCGTCGGCGGCCAGCACCGCCGGGTCCTCGGCCTGGACGAACTCGGCCAGGTCCGCGCCCGCGCAGAAGACCGGCCCGGCGCCGGCCAGCACGATGCAGCGGACGTCATCCTGGTCCACGGCGCCCGTGATCGCGCCGTGCAGCGTCCGCAGCAGCTCCCGCCCCAGCGGGTTGCGCTTCTCCGGCCGGTTGAGCGTCAGCCACAGCGCCGGGCCGCGCCGTTCGATGCGGAGGGCGTCCATGGGGTTCTCCTTCGTGCTGCGCGGCCCTCACCCCCTAGCCCCCTCTCCCAACGTTGGGAGAGGGGGAACGGGTTATCGAGTTCGCCTTCTCCCCTCTCCCAACGTTGGGAGAGGGGCCGGGGGTGAGGGCCGTTCCCACGCCTCACATCCGAAACACGCCGTAGTCCGTCGCCGGGATCGGGGCGTTGAGCGTCGTCTGCAGGGCCAGCCCCAGCACCTGGCGCGTCTGGCGCGGGTCGATCACGCCGTCGTCCCACAGCCGGGCGGTGGCGAAGTAGGGGCTGGTCTCGGCGGCATAGCGGGCCTCGACCTCCTGGCGCAGGGCCGCCAGCGCCGCCTCGTCCAGCGACTCGCCCCGGCTCGCCGCGGCCTGCTCCCGAATGGTGACCAGGACCCCGGCCGCCTGCTCGCCCCCCATCACGCCGATGCGCGCGGTCGGCCAGCTAAAGACGAAGCGCGGGTCGTAGGCCCGGCCGCACATGGCGTAGTTCCCCGCGCCGTACGACGCCCCGATCATGACCGTCAGCTTCGGCACCTGCGCCACCGCCACGGCCGCCACCATCTTGGCGCCGTCGCGCGCGATCCCCTCATGCTCGTAGCGCTTGCCCACGATGAAGCCGGTGATGTTCTGGAAGAAGATGAGGGGGATGCGCTGCTGCGCGCAGAGCATGACGAAGTGCGCGCCCTTGCGGGCCGCGTCGCCGAAGAGGACGCCGTTGTTCGCCAGCACCCCGACCGGGATGCCGTACAGGTGGCCGAAGCCGCAGACGAGCGTCTGGCCGTAGTCGGCCTTGAACTCCCGCAGCCGGCTGCCGTCCAGGACGCGGATCAGGACCTCGCGCGCGTCGTAGGGGTGACGCGGCTCGGGCGGCACGATGCCGAGCAGGTCCTCCGGGTCCTCCTGCGGCTCGACGATCGGCTCGCGCTGGAAGGGGAGCGGCGGCGGGGCCGGGCGCGGCTGGGCCAGCAGGTCGCGGGCGATGGCGAGCGCGGTCGGCTCGTCGTCGGCCACGTAGTCGACGACCCCGCTGATGCGGCCGTGGACGTCGGCGCCGCCCAGCTCCTCGGCCGTCACCTCCTCGCCGGTGGCAGCCTTCACCAGCGGGGGCCCGCCGAGGAAGATCGTGCCGGTGCCGCGCACGATGACCGCCTCGTCGCTCATGGCCGGGACGTAGGCCCCGCCGGCCGTGCAGGGCCCCAGGACCACCGCCACCTGCCGCAGCCCCTGGGCCGAGAGCAATGCCTGGTTGCGGAAGATCCGGCCGAAGTGGTCGCGGTCCGGGAAGACCTCGCTCTGCAGTGGCAGGAAGGCGCCGCCCGAGTCGACCAGGTAGAGGCACGGCAGGTGGTTGGCGAAGGCGATCTCCTGCGCGCGCAGGTGTTTCTTGACGGTGATCGGGAAGTAGGTGCCGCCCTTGACGGTCGGGTCGTTGGCGACGATGACCACCTCCCGGCCGCCGATCCGCCCGATGCCGGTGACGATGCCGGCGGCGGGGGCCTCGCCGTCGTACATGTCGTCGGCGGCGAGCGGTGAGAGCTCGAGGAAGGGGCTCCCCGGGTCGATGACGCGCTCGATCCGCTCCCGCACCGGCAGCTTGCCGCGCGCCCGCTGCCGCTCCTGGGCGACCGGCCCGCCGCCGGCCTGGGCACGGCGCAGGCGCTCGCGCAGCTCCGCGATGGCGCGCAGGTTGGCGTCACGGTACGCCCGAAAGGTCGGATCGGACCGGTCGATCCGGCTGGTGAGCCGCACGGACTGCTCCTCTCCCCATCGAGCGAGAGCGACGGCGCCGTGGCCGGCCGTGCCCGCCTGCACCCTGGTTGTCGGTGCGCTGGGCTGATCAGCTCTGTGCTGCGAGCCACCGCTACTGTAGCACCTTTTCGGCCGGCGGTGGACGCCCGGCCTGCGAGGCGGCCGCGCCTCGGGGAGCGGCCCCCGCCAGGGCAACCGGTGCCCGGCGCCGCGTGGCTACCAGGGGTGGCGGGTGTCGGTGGCTGGGCCGTGCGCCAGGGCCACGAGCGCAGCCAGGGGGATCGCCAGTCCCGCGCCGTCGGCGCTGGCCGGGGCGAGCGAGTGGTCGAGCCACGCCTGATAGGCGCGGCCGATGTTCCCCATCTCGACCCGCCAACCGGGCGGATTGTCCGGCGTGTAGGTCAGGCAGCGGCGCTCGAAGCATTGCACCAGGACGTCGCGGGGTACGCCGCCGACCGGCGCGCGGACCCAGTAGGCCTCGGTGATCGGATAGCCGGTCACGGCCACGGGCGGGTCGAACAGCGGGCTGTCCTCCACGCGCCCGTCGACCACGACCGGCCCCCGTTGCGCCAGGAACGCCGCGAAGACGGAGGCGATGCCGTGGCCGGTCGCCGGCTCGGGCGCCCCGGCGGTGACGCCGTGGACCGCCAGGGCCGGCTCGTCGACGACGCTCCCGTCGGCGGACAGCCGGTCAATGACGGGGCTCCCCGCCGGGGCGGGGGTGGCCCCCAGCAGCGGGGTGAGGGTGGCGTAGCTGGGGCTCCCGCCGTCGGGGTCGCCCGCGAGCGGAACGGTCGCGGGCGGGAGCGGCTCGAAGCGGCTGCTGCCGACCTGTCGCTGCCCGGCGATCATCTCCCAGGCCAGGCGCCCGCCGGTGACGTACCAGCCCCCGGTGAGGGGCGCCGCCGGGTCGGTCACCTCCATGCGCCCTTTGTCGAAGTACTGCACGAGGCGCTGGCCGCCGGGTGCGTCATCGTAGGGCTCATAGCGCGGCGCGCCGTTCGGCTCCGGGCCCCAGACCCAGGAGCGCTGGACGAGGCCGTCGCTGACCGGGCGGTCGGTGCGGTCGCGCCACCAGGCGAAGACGCGCGCGGCCCGCTCGGGGGTGGTGGCCGGGGAGGGGAGCGACCAGCCGTAGTCGAGGAGGGCGGCGGCATCGTCGTACCAGTGCTCGCCGTCCGAACCGAGGAGGACGACGATCAGCCGACGGCCGGCGCGCTCGGCGACCTCGATCAGGCAGTGTCCGGCGTCCTCCGTCCACCCGGTCTTGCCGCCGGTGACACCGGGGTAACGCCGCGGGAGCTCGTTGGTGCTCTCGTACCGGTGACCGTCCGCGGCGTACGCGGCGGCGCCGACGATCGCGACGAAGGTCGGGGAGGCCAGCGCCGCGCGGGTGATCTCCGCGAGGTCATGCGCGCTGCTGAAGTGGCCGGGCGCGTCGAGGCCGTGCGGGTTCACGACGTGGGTGTCAGTCAGCCCCATGCTGGCCACGCGCTCGTTCATCCAGGTGACGAAGCGCTCGCGCGCGGCGGGGTCGTCCGTGGCCGGGCTGCCGCCGACGGCGCGCGCGATGGCCATGGCGGCATCGTTGCCGCTCGGCAGGAGCAGCCCGTAGAGCAGGGTGCGGAGGGAGACCGTCTCCCCGGCTCGCAGGCCCGCGGTGGCCCCGCCGAGCAGGTCCGACCGGACCACCGTGACCGTCTGCGCGAGGTCGCCCCGCTCGATCGCGACCAGCGCGGTCAGCACCTTGGTGAGGCTGGCCATCGCGCTCCGCGCATGCGCTGCCTGCCCGTCCAGCACCTCCCCGGTGTCCGCGTCCATGATGACCCAGTGGCGCGCGTGGACCGTTGGACGCGCGGCAGCCGGGGGCGCCGCGAGCGCGATGATGCTCGGCAGCACGACTGCCAGGAGAACGACGCGCAGGTGTCGCATGCGGCGCTGCTCTCGCTCCCGCCGCGGGCGAGCGTCGACCACGGCGGCTCGCCGGCCGCTCATCACCACCGTGGGGCCGCGCTGGTGACCAGCGGGCCGGGTTCCGCCTGGCGGACGCTGGCGCAGCTCCGCGCCGGCGCGCCGGTTGGCGTCCCGGTACGCCTGAGAGGTCGGATCGGACCGGTCGATCCGGCTGGTGAGCCGCACGGACGGCTCCTCTCCCCAGCGAGCGGGAGCGGACGGCGCCGTTATCGGCTGTGCCGTCTCTGTTCTCCAGGCAGCGCTACTGTATCACGAAGTTTGCCGGCGGTGAGCGAATACGGCGACGCGCACATCGACCGTTGGGGGTGCCTGCGCCCACGACGACGGCGGCGGCGCCGCGTCTGTGGCCCTGCACTTGCGGCCGCCGGCCGCGTCCGCGGCAGCAGCGTGTCAGGGGTGGAGGGACACATGGAGATCCTGGCGGCCGTCGCGGGGCTGGCGCTCATCGCCGTCACGCTCTGGGACGCCTTCGAGACCGTTGTGCTGCCCCGGCGGGTCAGCCACCCCGTCCGGCTCACGCGCGCGTTCTACCGCAGCACCTGGTGGCTCTGGACACGGCTGGCACGGGTCGCGCCGCGCGGCGGCGACGGCGGCGAGATCTCCAGCCCGCGGGAGGCGTTCCTGGGGCTCTACGGCCCCCTGGCGCTGATCGTCCTGCTGTCCCTGTGGGCGGCGGTGCTGGTGGTCGCCTTCGCCATGCTCCAGTGGTCACTCGGCTCCGCGCTGGCGGTCGCCACCCCGACCGCGCCCGGCTTCGGCGCCGACCTCTACATGAGCGGCACCACCTTCTTCACGCTCGGCCTGGGGGATGTCGTCCCCCGCGGCGGGCTGCCGCGGGCGCTGGCGGTCATCGAAGCCGGCACCGGCTTCGCGTTCCTGGCGCTGGTGATCGGGTACCTGCCGGTCCTCTACCAGGCGTTCTCGCGCCGCGAAGCGGACATCTCGCTGCTCGACGCCCGTGCGGGCTCACCGCCGAGCGCCACCGAGCTCATCCGGCGCAACGCCGCGGCCGGGCAGTGCGAGGCGCTCGACCCCGTGCTCCAGCGCGCCGAGGAGTGGTCCGCGCAGCTCCTGGAGAGCCACCTGTCCTACCCGTCCGTCGCCTTCTTCCGGTCGCAGCACGAGAATCAGTCGTGGCTGGCCGCGCTCACCGCGACCCTCGATGCCTCCGCCCTGGTGCTCACGTGCCTCGACGGGATCCCGACGGGCCAGGCGCGGGCCACCTTCGCCATCGCGCGGCACACCGCCGTCGATCTGGCCCAACTGTTCGATCTGTCGCCAACGAAACCTGTGCCGGATCGGCTCCCAGCCGCTGACCTGGCCCGCCTGCGAACGGTCTTGGCGGGAGCCGGCATCCCGCTGCGGGCGGACCCGGACGCGGCGACGCGGCTCACCACGCTGCGCGGGCTGTACGAGCCCTACGTCGCGGCCCTCGGGGCCTACCTGCTCATGGCGCTGCCGCCGTGGCTGCACCCGGAGGGAGTGCCGGACGACTGGCAGACCACCCCGTGGGCGCCGCCCGATGAACTGCCGTCATGAGACATGCGCGGGCGCCCGCCGGGGGTGGCCGGTGGGACGGAACGCGGACCGCGTCTGCCTGCGGCACGGGCCGGGGCGCGACGTGGCCGCTCCCCGCCGGGCGCCCTGCTAGTAGCGAACGACGTCGCCCTCGCCGGTCGACGCGATGACGCACGGCTCGGCCGGCGTCCAGTGGAGCCGCTGCAGGTCGGCCCGCAGCCCGGCCACGAGGTAGCGAAGCTCGCTGGCCATGCCGCAGAAGCGGAAGCCCTCCGCCAGCCGCTGGTTGACGCCGTCGGCGTGGCTGCAGTGGATGCCCGGCGCGACGCCGCAGGCGACCGCCGTCTCCCGCACGTGCGCGATCGCCTCGACCAGACGCGGGTGGTCGTGCTCCAGCGAGACGCCCAGCCCCAGCCCCATCGAGGCCGCCAGATCGTTCGGGCCGATGAAGCAGGCGTCGATCCCGGGCACGCTGAGGATCTCGTCCACGCGCTCGACGGCGTCGATGTGCTCGATCTGCACCACCAGCAGGATCTCGTCGTTGGCGTGGCGATAGTACTCGGCCGCCGTGGTGTCGAAGCTCAGCGCGTGGCGCCCGCCGCCAACGCTGCGGGTGCCCAGCGGGGGGTAGCGCGTCGCCGCGACAGCGCGCTCCGCCTCCGCCCGGCTGTTGACCATCGGGACCACAACGCCCCAGGCGCCGGCGTCCAGCACTCGCTTGAACCACACCGGGTCGTTCCAGGGGATGCGCACCATCGGCGCCGTGTCCGAGGCGGCGATGGCGGTGAACATCTGCGCCAGGGTGCGGATGTCGATGGCGTAGTGCTCGGTGTCGACGACCAGCCAGTCAAAGCCGAGCCGGCCGATGTGCTCGGCCGCCTCCGGGCTCGGCAGTGCCAGCCAGGTGCCGATCGAGGCCTCCCCCGCCTGCAGCCGCCGCCGCACGTGATTCCCGCGCATGGACCTCCACCCTCTCCGTCTGGCCACGTGCCGTCGTGGTCGACACCCGCGTCGCGGGGCGTCCGGGTCGTCGCTCGCCGTGGCGGCTATTGTAGCGCGGCACGGCGCGGCTCCGCGCGATCCCGCGCCCGAGGAACGCGCCCCCGCTCTCGGAGTGAGAGCGGGGGCGTGCGGGATCGCCTCAGGCGGGCTCGCCCAGGTGCTGCTTGAACCAGCCGAGGATGCGGGTCAGCACGTCCTCGCGGTGGGCCGGCGGGCTGAGTCGCAGCAGGCTGTGCGACGCGCCCGGGTAGCGCACGAACTCAACCTCGCAGCCTGCCTTCTTCAGCGCGACGAACATCTGCTCACCCTGGCCGATCGGGCACCGCTCGTCCGCCTCGCCGTGGATGATGAGCGTCGGCGTCTTGGCGCGGTGCGCGTAGGTGGCGGGGGAGTGCGTGATGTACCACTCGCGCGCCTCGTGCGGCGGGCCGCCCCACTGCTGCTCACCGAAGGTGTGGCTGATGTCGCTGGTGCCGTACATCGACACCAGGTCGAAGCAGGGGGCCCCGCACACGGCCGCCTGGAAGCGGTCGGTCTGCCCGATCGCCCAGGCGGTCATGTAGCCGCCGTAGCTGTAGCCGAAGATGCCGGTGCGGGACGGGTCGGCGTACGGGCGCTCGAGCACGGCGTCGACCACCGCCATCAGGTCCTTGAAGTCCTCGCCGCCCCAGTCCTCGGTGACCTGCATCGTGAAGTGGCGCCCGTAGGACGAGGAGCCGCGCGGGTTCGAGAAGACGACGAGGAAGCCGTGCGTCGCCAGCACCTGCTGCCAGGGGACGAAGCCGTAGCCGTAGTAGCCGTTCGGCCCGCCGTGGACGTCCAGCACGACGGGGTAGCGCTTGTTCGGATCGAAGTCGGGCGGGAAGAGCAGCCACGCCTCGATGGTGAACTCGCCGCGCTGGACATCGAACCGCTCCCAGCGGGCCGGGGATGCCTCGCGCAGGAGCTGGACGTTGTGATCGGTGACGATGGCGACATCGCCGCGCTGGCGGTCGTAGACGGCGATCTCCCCGACGCCCTCCAGGCTGGCGTACCCCTGCACGATGTAGCGGCGATCGTTGTCGGTGCTCAGGCCGACGTGGAGCGCCTGCCAGGTCTGCACGGTCTCCAGCCGGCCGTCGCGCAGGTCCAGCGTGTAGAGCCCGCTGGCCCCGCCACGCACGGCGTGGAAGAGGATGCGCTGGTCGTCCAGCCAGACCGGGTGCGACGGCGCCGCCTGCCCCGGGTAGCCGGCCATCGGCAGGACCGGCAGGTCGTCGGTCACCCGGCGCACCGTGCCGCTGGCGACATCGTAGACGAAGAAGTCGAGCTGATGGGTCTGGACCGTGTCGCCGGCGAAGACGATGCGGTCGCCGCTGGGGGACCAGGACCAGACGCCGACGACCCCGTCCTCGGGGCCGACCAGCGTCAGCTCGCCGCCGTCGGCCGGGATCAGCCCGAGCTGGGAGCACATCCCGTTCCGGTTCGGCACCTGGACGGCGATCATCCGGCCGTCCGGCGACCACTGCGGGAAGAAGTGATCGACCAGGCGGTCGGTGATCCGGCGCCGCTCGCCGGTGGCGACGTCGACCACCCAGACGTGGGAGCGGGCGTCGTTCAGGTAGCCGCGGCCGTCCTGCTTGTAGTCGATCCGGCGCGTCACGCGCACGCGCGGGGGCGCGTCCGGCGGCGGCTCCGCCTCGGTGGGGTTCTCGGGGTCGAAGGTCGTCGTGTAGGCGATCCGGGTGCCATCGGGCGACCAGGCCAGGTCGGTGATGGGCTGGCCGTGCCGCGTCAGCTCGCGCGCCTCCCCCGGCTGGCCGATCGGCATCACGAAGATCCCGGACTTCGGTACGCGGTCGGAGACGAAGGCGATCTGGCGCCCATCGGGGGACCAGCGCCCGACGCCCTCGCGCTCGCCGCCGAACGTCACTTGCCGGCGGTTGGCGCCGTCGATGTCGCACAGCCAGAGGTGACTGACGGGCTTGCCGCGCTCGCGGTCGACGGTGCTGTAGGTGTAGAGGATCCGGCTCCCATCGGGCGAGACCTGTGGGTCGCCACCCGCGGTGAGGTCGTACACCAGCGTGGTGGGGGAGAGTGGGCGTGCCATCGGTATCGCCTCCCTGTCATGTACCCGCGTGGATGGGGGGTGGGCCCGACCGCCCGTGCCGGGCGCGGCCGCGCCCGGCACGGACGACCGGATCGCTACTGCTCGACGTAATCGCCGAGCCGACCGCCGAAGCGCAGGAAGCGGGGCTTGTCGCCCGTCGCGGCCGGGATGAAGTCGACGCGCATGCCCTTGTACTGCCCGTCGACCACGATGAACTCCCGCTCGCCGATCGGCGCCATGTCGATCGGCGGCATGGTGCGCTCCTCGCCGGTCAGCACCGACCGCACGACGGTCTCGGCGCGGAGCTTGCCGTCGACGACCGTGATGGTGGTGTGGCCGTGCTGCTGCTTGTAGGTGCCAGCGAACCGCGCCAGCGCCTCCTCGGGCAGGCTGATCGGCTCCGGGTCGGCCTCCTTCAGGCCGAGGTAGTGCGCCAGCGCCCACCGCTGGATGTCCCGGTGCGCCGCGGCGCCGCGGTCGCTGTTGGTCAGGATCGCGATGGCGAACTGCCGCTCCGGCACCAGCGCCAACTGGGCCTGGAACCCGTTGGTCGAGCCGCCGTGCGAGACCACCCGCACGCCGGCCACCGTGCTGAGTGCCCAGCCGATGCCGTAGGCCTCGGCGAAGTTGCCGGCCGCCGTCTGCGGCTGCTGCATCTGCTCCAGCGAGGCGCGGGAGAGGACTGGCGTGCCGTCGACCGTGCCATCGCCCAGGTGGAACCGGGCGAACTTGAGCAGGTTCTCGACGTTGGAGATGATGCCCCCCGCCGCGTTGACGCAGCGCGGCAGCGGGTAGAGCCGGGCCACCTGCTGCTGGGACGAGCCGGGCTCCACCTCGGTGTGCCCGACCGAGACCGGGTAGACGATGGCCTCGTGGGCGAAGAAGAAGGCGCGGTCCAGCCCGAGCGGGTCGAAGACCCACTCCTTCATGGCCGCCTCGAAGGTGGTGCCGAGCACCTTCTCGACGACGCGGCCCGCCAGATAGAAGCCGCTGTTGCAGTAGGACCAGAGCTCACCCGGGGCGGTGTACTGGCGCAGAGTGTGGAACTCGGCGACGCACTTGGCCAGGGCGTCGTCCCCGATGCCGTAGTCGGTGAAGCGGTCTCCCTCCAGCCCGCTGGTGTGGGCCAGCAGGTGGCGCAGCGTGATGGTCTGCTGGGCGGTCGCATCGGCCAGCCGCAGCTCCGGCAGGTAGGTGATGACCGGTGTGTCGAGGTCCAGCTTGCCGGCTTCGACCAGCCGCATGATCAGCGTGGCGGTGAAGACCTTCGAGATCGAGCCGATCTGCAGCAGGGAGTCGGGGCGGATCGGGTACGCCGTTTCCAGGCTCGCGACCCCGTAGCCGAAGGTCTCGATCTGGCCGTCGCGCAGGATCCCGACCGTGATCCCGGGCACTGACCAGCGCTCCATCGCGGCCTGCACCGCCTGGTGGAGGCTGTCCGGGTGCTGCAGTTCCGTGCTCATCGTCAGGCTGTCCTTCCTGCGAGAAAAGACCCGCTATTCCAAACCCTTGGGATCGAGGGCATCGCGCAGGCCGTCACCGAGCACGTTGAAGCCGAACACGGTGAGGGCGATGGCGATGCCGGGGAAGGTGGCGATCCACCACTCATCCCGCAGGTAGTCGCGGCCAGCGGCCAGCATGGCGCCCCACTCGGGGGTCGGGGGCTGGGCGCCCAGCCCGATGAAGCTCAGCGCGGCGGCCGAGAGGATCGAGCTGGCGATGCCGAGCGAGGCCAGCACGATGATCGGCGACACGGCGTTCGGCAGGATATGCCGGCTCAGGATGCGCCAGTGCCCGGCGCCCATCGCCCGCGCCGCCTCGACGTACTCCTTCTGCTTCAGCGAGAGCACCTGCCCGCGCATCAGGCGGGCGTAGCTGGGTACCGACCCGATCCCGACCGCGATCATGACGTTGGTCAGACTCGACCCGAGGACGGCGATGATCGCCAGGGCGAGCAGCAGCCCGGGGAAGGCGAGCATCACGTCGATGATCTGCTGGCTGATCAGGTCCACCCACTTGCCGAAGTACCCGGCGCAGAGCCCCACCAGTGAGCCGACGACGCCGGCGATGCCGACCGCGACGACGCCGACCCGCAACGAGATGCGCGCGCCGTAGAAGATGCGGGTGAGGATGTCGCGCCCGAACTCGTCGGTCCCGAAGGGATGGGACCGGCTCGGCGGGAGGAACTGGTCCGCGAGGACCATCTCGACCGGGTCGTGGGGCGAGATCACGGGCGCCACGACCGCCATCACGACCAGGCTGAGCACGATGCCGGCGCCGACCAGGGCGAGGCGGTTGGCCCGCAGCCGCTGGAAGACGATCTGGCGCTGGGTACGCGCGGCGCGCGCCTGCGCCAAAGGCGAGGCCGCCACCCGGGCGTCCGTCGGGTCACTCGTGGATCGCTTGACACTGTGTGCGTTCATGCCGCCCGCCCTAGGAGTAACTGATCCGTGGATCGACCACCGCGTAGATGATGTCGACGAGGAGATTGACGCCCACGTAGATCAGGGCGACCAGGAGCACGATCCCCTGAATGAGCGGGAAGTCGCGCGTCTGGAGCGCGCCCACGGCCAGCAGGCCCACCCCCGAGTAGCCGAACACGGACTCGATGATGAAGGCGCCGGACAGGAGCCCGCCGATCTGGAGCCCCAGCATCGTGATCACCGGGATGAGGGCGTTGCGCAGTGCGTGGCGCATGACGACCCAGAACTCGCGCAGCCCCTTCGCCCGCGCCGTCCGCACGTAGTCGCCGGCCAGCGCGTCCAGCATGCTGGCCCGCGTGAGCCGGGCCAGGATGGCCGAACTGAGCAGGCCCAGGGTGAACGCCGGCAGCACCAGGTGCCGCCACGTCCCGGCCCCGGAGACCGGGAACCAGCCCAGCTTCACCGCGAAGAGCATGATGGCCATCAGCCCGAGCCAGAAGCCCGGGATCGAGACGCCCAGGATGGCCACCGCCACGCTGGCGTTGTCGATCCAGGTGCCCCGGAAGGTCGCCGCCGCCACCCCGGCCGACACCCCGATCAGCACCGCCACCACGAGGCTGGCGGCGGTCAACTTGAGCGTGTTCGGCAGCCGGGTCTTGATCTCCTGCATGACCGGCCGCTGCGTGCGGAACGAGCGGCCGAGGTCGCCCCGGGCCGCGTCCGCCACGAACTTGAGGTACTGCCGGTGAATCGGGAGGTCGAGGCCCATCTGGCGGCGCATGGCGGCGCGCTGCTCGGGGGTCGGCGGGGCCTGGTTCGCGAACATAATGTCGATCGGGTCGCCCGGAACGAGGCGGACCATGAAGAAGACCGCCAGGGTGACGCCGATGACGACCGGGACGGCGGCGACCAGACGGTAGATGATGTAGCGAACCATTGGTGACCCTCTCTGGCCACGGCGCGTGGGGGCGGCGCGCCGCCCCCACGATCGACCGTGGTCGTCTGGTCTAGCTCTCGAAGTACCCGTCGTGGTAGATCGGGTAGCCCTGGGCGTCCAGCTTGATGCCCTTGATCTCCTTGCGGACGCCGACCACCACGTTCTGCGTCCACAGCGGGACGATCGGGACGTCCTTGAGCATGACCTTCATGGCCTCGAAGTACAGCTTGGCCCGCTCGTCCAGGTCGTTGACGCGCCGGGCCTCGGTGACGTACTTCCGGTACTCCTCCGAGCGATAGAGGCCAACGCCGCTGTCGCTGTCGGTCATCATGTAGAGCAGGTCCGGCTCGGTCCAGCCCCAGCTCATGAAGTCGAAGTGCGACGTGTCGTCCGGCGTGCCGAGGCGCGCCAGCAGCGTCGCGACCTCCATGGCCTCGATCTGGACGTCGAATCCGACCTGATTGAGCTGGTTCTGGATGACCTGGCAGATGCGCTGATTCGTGGTGGCGTTGGAGGTCCACAGGACCACCTGGAGCGGCTGGCCGTCCTTCTGGCGCGGGCCGTTGCCGGACGCCTTCCAGCCGGCCTCCTCGAGGAGCTGCTTGGCCTTCTCCGGGTCGTAGTCGTAGCCGTACTGCTTGATCTCCGGGTTGTACCCGTAGTTGCCCGTCGGCATCGGGCCGTAGTTGCGCGTCGCGCGCCCGTCGAGGACCGCCTTGATGATCTCGTCGGCGTTGATCGCGTAGGCGACTGCCTGGCGCACCCGCAGGTCGTCGAACGGCGGCTTGACCACGAAGCCGTACTCGCCCTCGGGCTTGAGGGTGTGGAACTCGAGGAAGTAGATGTTGGTCGCCGTCTCCGTGGGCAGGAGCTGGACGTCCGGGTTGCTCTCCAGCTTCTTGACCTGATGCGGTGGGACGGTGAGGAGCATGTTGATCTCGCCGGTTTCGAAGGACGCGATCTGCGTCTGCTCCTCGGGGATGTTGCGGAAGACGATCTCGTCGAAGTAGGCCGGTCCCTTGTTCTCGGCAATCGACCGGAAGTTCTTGTAGTCCGGGTTCCGCTCCAGCGTGATCGTCTGCCCGGCGACCCACTCCTTGAACTTGTACGGGCCGGTGCCGACCGGGTGCTGCCCGAAGTCGGCGCCGTACTTCTCGACCGCGGCCGGCGAGAGGATGCCGAAGTAGGCGCTGCTGATGTTGCCCAGGAAGGGCGAGAATGCCTCGCTCAACGTCATCGTGACGGTGCTGTCGTCGATTGCCTCGGCCTTCTGGAGCGGAGTGACCCAGGCGGCTGCCGGGGCGTTCGTCGCCGGGTCGATGAGCCGATTGAAGGAGAAGGCGACCGCCTCCGGCGTCAGATCGGTGCCGTCGTGGAACTTGATCCCCTTGCGGATCTTGAACGTGATCTCCTTCCCATCCTCGGAGATCTCCCACGACTCCGCCAGGACCCCCTCGTACTCCAGGTCCAGGGTCTTGCCGATCAGCGGGTCGTAGATGTGCTGGAAGACCTGCCAGGAGATGCCGGCGATCGTGTGCTGGGGATCCAGGCTGTCGGAGTCGCCGCTGCGGCCGATGATCAGCCGCCCGCCCGGCTTCGGGGTGCTCTTGTCTCCGGCGCTGCCGCTCGAGCCGCTGGCGCCGCTGCTCGGCGTGGCGCTCGCGCTGCCGGAGGGGCCGCCGGTCTTCTGTCCCCCCGAGCTGCTGGGCTCGTCCGAGTCACCACCGCAGGCGGCCAGCATGGACATGGCGCTGCCGGCCACCGCGGCACCCGCGGCGAAGCGCATCAGGCGGCGCCGGTTGAGCGGTGCGCTCAGCAGGGCGCCCCACTGCGTCGCATCGCGGCGCTCGTCGCACTCGGTCATCGCGTTTCCTCCTCCTCGATTACGGGCCTCCTCACGTGCCCCCTCGATCCCAATGATTCGCACATCAATCCCGGTCGGCGCGGTGGCGGTATCCGCGCCTGAGCCGGCGCCCGGCACGCCGTTTCCGCACGCGCGTGCCCGCGCGGGCGACGCCATGCTCGGGCTGTGGAAAGTAGGCGAAGCCGAACTCCATGACCACATCTCCGTCGGCCCGATCGAGCGCGCGGAACTCCCAGGCGAACTCGCGCAGCCGGTCGCAAAACGCGCGGGCGTCCGCCGCCGACATCCGGGCGGTGCGTCGCTGGACGGTGTAGCTCTCGGGCCAGCGCTCGATCAGGCCCTCCTCGAAGGCCCGCCGCAGGTTGTGCGCGGTCAGATCCAGCGCATCGAGGACGAAGGCGATGCCGGCATGCGTATCCTGGGGATTCCCGCTCGGGGGGAGCAGGCTGGATGAGACGCGGTAGTACCTGGCGACAGCCCGATAGCGCTTCTGCTGGCCGCCGCCGTTGGGGTCGGATCCAACCACGCGAATCAGCGCGGCCCGCTCCATCTCGTTGATGTGGTAGTAGAGTCGGGCGGGGCTGATATCCAGTCGCCGTCCGAGCTCGGAGACCGTGAGCGGCGCGTCGATGAGGAGATCGAGGATCGCGATGCGGAGATCGCTCGCGAGCACCTTGAGCTGGTGCACGTCGTCGATCACGAGCGTGTCAGCCGGTTCGGCTTGATCGCCGTCCTGGGCCTCCTTCGTGGCCATCGTTGCTGGTCGCTCTTCCGCTCACACCGGTCCAGGCACGTGTCAAGAAAATATTTTAATCACGGAGTCTAGCGACCGCCCGATGCCTTGTCAATGGGGGAGTGTCGCGTGCCGGTCGTCGCGCGGTGCGCCCGTGCGCCGCCCTGGCGGCCAGCCGGAACCAGCCCCGCGCGCCCCCGCCTGATCCTCTCGAGCTCTGCCACCCCCGCTGGCATCCGACGTGCGCCCCCAGCGAGGAGGTGCCCACCGCGTGAAAGGAGCAGCGCCGATGGCGACCAGGCAGTGGACTGAGGGCGAGGGGAAGGTGCCGACGCATACGCACCCGGCGGTCACGCACTCGCACGACCACTACCATCTCACCCATCACTACCGGGGAGGCTTCGGGGACCCGGTGGAGCATCGGGTGTACTGGCACACCCACGAGCACAACCACGCGGAGTTGACGCACAGCCACGACTACGACCAGGAGGATGAGCTGCAGCACCATGGGCGCGAGGTCCACATCCACGACCACGCCGCCCCGATGCAGTCCCCGGCGTAAGCCGCCCATCCCGCCGAGCGGGGGATGCAGCGCGGGCGGATCCACGGCGGCGTGCTGCGCCGGCGCCGCCCGGCGCCTGCGGGCGAGCCCCCAGTCCCGGGCGGCGCCGGCTCGCCTCCTACAGTACCGGTCGTCGGGTGTGCCAGTCGGTGGTGGCCTCGTAGGCCCGCGCCACCAGGCAGATGGTGGCCTCGTCGTACGGCCGACCGATCAACTGGAGACTGGCCACGGGCTGGTTGTCGTCGTTGAAGGCGCACGGGAGCGCGATCGCCGGCTGGCCCGACAGGTCGATCGGGCAGGTGAAGCGGATCATGCAGTCCAGCAGCGGCTCCTCCACCCCGTCGATCGTGACCGTCTCCTGGCCGATCGGCACCGGTGGATGGGGGACGGTCGGGGTCGCCAGCACATCGCACTGCTCCATCGCCGCGCGGCAGCTCTGCTTGATGAGCGTCCGCAGCCGCTGCGCCTTGAGGTACATCGGCCCGGAGACCAGCTCGCCCGCCTCCAGCAGCACGCGGATGTCGGGCGCGTACTGGTCGGCCCGGGTGCGCAGCAGGTGCTCGTGATAGCTGGTCGCCTCGGCCAACACGATGGCGAACTCGACGAGGAGCGAGTGCTCGACCGCGGGCAGGCTGACCTCGACGATCTCAGCCCCCAGGTCGCCCAGGTGGGCGATAGCCTCCTCGACGCCGCGCTTGACGTCGGGATGGACAAGGTCGAAGAAGTAGGTGCGCGGCACGCCCACACGCAGGCCCGCCACCCCGTCCTCGATCCCCTCCGTGTAGTCGGGCACCGGGATAGGCTGCGTGGCGACGTCCATCGGGTCGTAGCCGGCGATGACGTTCAGCAGCACGGCTGCACTCCTTTCACCGGTGCGGATGAGCTGATTCTCGCCGGTGGGCGGCCGACTGTCAATCGACGCCGCAGGTGACGCTGCTGCCATCCTTGGCTGAGGACCGCTCGCCCTGCCATCCCGAGCGGCGCTCGATAGGCGGGCGGCCCTGATGTCATCCTGAGTGCTCTGGCTCCGGTGATCGGTCCGGTGGGCCGTTCTGGTCGGGGCGGGGACCAGCCCCGCCCGCGGTGGACGTTGTGCCGGGTCGGGCGGGGACCAGCCCCGCCCCTACCAGGCACGGCGTCGCGCGCCCGCGCGCGGCATCGAGGGGGTGACCCCAGGCGAGATAAGCAAGCCCCGACCGAAGGACCGGCACGGGCGCCGAGAGGGTCCGGGGTTTCAGCCCCCGGGCCCCGGCTTGGCGCGGCTACCAGACTATGCCGTCACACTCCATGAGCCCCGGGCACCAGCCCCGGCGCGCGGGGCGGTCGGGCGACGGGGCCGGCCGGGCTCCGTTCGAGGCCGGCGCTCCACGCGCCCCGGCACCATCACCGCCCGCGCCGTTCCACGGGTCGGGCGGGGCGTGTTCCGCACGGCGCACCGCCCGCGCGTATCGAACGCGGGAGGGCACAAGGCCCTCCCCTACCGGAGGCCGGACGACGGCGCCCCGGGCCGGGGCGGGAAGCCGCGGGCATCAGCCCCGGCGTGCGCGCCACCCCGACCAGCGCGTGCGGCTGGCGACAGGGGTGGGCCGATCCCGTGGGCCGCGCGCCCTACTGGCTGGCCTGGGAGCGCCCGCGCTGCATCTCAGCGCGGCTGACGAAGAGGATGAACCCCGTGATGAGGTTGGGGACCACGATGAAGAAGTAGTCGTTGGCGACGGCTCCGGCCACCCCGGCCAGCACGACCAGCAGCCCGAGCGGCCAGGCGTAGCGCCAGCGCATCAGGACGAGCGCGCCGGTCGCGAGATAGACGACCAGCAGCGCCGCGTCGAGCCACACCAGGCTCGTCTGCCCGTCGACCGATTGGAAGAAGCTGAGGAGGGCCCACGCGGCGCCCGTGACCAGGAACCCGACGCCCGCCATCAGCACTTTCCCCGGGAGCGTGCCCTCCGTGGTCGCCGGGCCGCCTCGTCGGTCGTCGTGCCGCACCCCCGCCTCACTCTCACTCCGTCGCGCGGTCGCCTCGGGCCGCCGCGATCCGGGCGGCGCGCCGACCTGATTCTACCGCGCCGGCCCGAGGTAGGGGCGGCAGGACCCGCGGGGCTCACCCCGCGAGGGCCGACTCCTCCCCGAGGTAGGCGCGGCGGACCAGCTCGTTCCGCTGCAGGCCCTCGGCCGTGTCGCTGAGGATGATCTGCCCGGTCTGGATGACGTACCCGCGGTGGGCGATCGAGAGGGCCATGTGGGCGTTCTGCTCCACGAGCAGGATGGCCGTGCCCTGCCGGTTGATGTCGACGATGATGTCGAAGATCAGCTCCACCAGCGTGGGCGCCAGCCCCATGGACGGCTCGTCGAGCAGGAGAATGCGCGGCTGGGACATCAGGGCACGGCCGATGGCCAGCATCTGCTGCTCGCCGCCGGAGAGGGTGCCGGCGGCCTGGCGCTCCCGCTCCTGCAAGCGGGGGAAGAGGGTGAAGACGCGCTCCAGCCCCTGCCGCAGCGCGGCCGGGTCGGATTGCAGGAAGGCCCCCATCTCCAGGTTCTCGCGCACCGTCATGCGCGGGAAGACGCGGCGCCCCTCCGGCGCGTGGCCGATGCGGAGCGCGGCCACCCGGTGCGGCGGCAGGCCATCGATGCGCTGGCCCTGGAAGCGGATGCTGCCGAGCCGCGGCCGGAGCAGGCCGGAGATGGTGCGGAGGGTGGTGCTCTTCCCGGCGCCGTTGGCGCCGATGAGCGTCACGATCTCGCCCTCCTCCACGCTCAGCGAGACCCCCTTGAGGGCGTGGATATGGCCGTAGTACGCGTGGACGTCGTTAAGCTCCAGGATCGGCATGGTCGGTCGTGCCTCCCGTATCCAGGGCCGCGGCCGCGCCGCGTCCGAGATAGGCTTCGATCACCCGGGGATCGCGCTGGATCTCCGCCGGTGACCCCTCGGCGATCTTCACGCCGTGATCCAGCACCGCCACCGTGTCGGAGATGCCCATCACCACCCGCATGTCGTGCTCGATCAGGAGGATGGTGATATCCCGCTCGGCGCGGAGGCGGCGGATGAACTGCGTCAGGCGCTGCGTCTCCTGCGGGTTCATGCCGGCCGTCGGCTCATCGAGCAGGAGCATCTTCGGCTCGCTCGCCAGCGCCCGCGCAATCTCCAGGCGCCGCTGGTCGCCGTACGACAGGTTGCGGGCCAGCTCATCCCGCACGCGACCCAGGCCGACGAGCTGGAGAACCTGCTCGGCCCGCGCCCGCGCGTCCTGCTCCTCGCGCACGACCGCCGGGGTGCGCAGGATCGATCCGAGCGTGCTGGCCCGCAGCCGGGTGTGCATGCCCACCAGCACGTTCTCCAGCGCGGTCATGTTCTGGAACAGGCGGATGTTCTGGAAGGTGCGCGCGATGCCGAGCGCGGTCATCCGGTGGGGCGGGACCATGCGGACGCGCCGGCCGATGCCGAGGCGCGCGCGGCCGTTGCCGCCCGGGAGCGCCAGGCGCGGCCCGGGGCCGGCGACGAGCTGGCCGTCGAACCAGATCTCCCCCTGGGTCGGCTCGTAGAAGCCGGCGATCATATTGAAGAGGGTCGTCTTGCCGGCCCCGTTCGGCCCGATGATGCTGAAGATCGCGCGCCGCGGCACCGCCAGGTCGACCTGGTCCACCGCGACCAGGCCGCCGAAGCGCTTGGTGACGGCGTTGACTCGAAGAATGGCATCCACGGTTGCTCTGCGTCCCTCCATGCGGCGCTACGGGCGCTCCCCGGTGCGCTCCGCCTCGACGTCGTACAGCGTCTGCTGCTCTTGCAGGACGGGCTGGCCGCCCGCAAACGCCTCGGGCTCCTCCTCGCCGACGTGCAGCTCGGCCGCCCGCCGGCGGCTGGGGAAGAGCCCTTCCGGGCGCAGCAGCATGGTCAGGATCAGCGCGGCGCCGAAGATGAAGAGGCGGGAGTTCTGCAGGTCGATGCGGGTCAGCAGGTCGATACCGGTGGCGGTGCCCACCGTATGGAACCAGCCGGTGAGCCGCTCGGCGAAGAAGCGGTCGTAGCTGGCCATGATGATCCCGCCGAAGATGACGCCGTAGATGTTGCCAATGCCGCCCAGAATGACCATCGCCAGCACCATCACCGAGATGGTGAAGTCGAAGCGGAAGGGGTCGATGAACTGAAAGCGGCTGGCGAAGATCGAGCCGGCGAAGCCCGCGAAGCTGGCGCCCATCGCGAAGGCGAGCAGCTTGGTGCGCATCAGGTTGATCCCGGCGCTGGCCGCCGCCACCTCGTCCTCCCGCATGGCCATCCAGGCCCGGCCCAGGCGCGAGTCGACCATGCGGTTGATGAGGAAGATCGAGAGGATGCCGACGCAGATGATGAGGTAGTACCAGCCCACCGGGTTGCTGGGCTCCAGCGTGTAGCCGAAGATGCTCGGCTTGCCGATCGGGTTGATCCCCTTGCTCCCGCCGGTGATGTCCTCCAGGTTGAGGAAGATGCGCGGCACGATCTCGCCGAACCCGAGCGTCACGATCGCCAGGTAGTCGCCATGGAGCCGGAGGACCGGCACGCCAAGGATGACGCCGAAGAGCATGGCCACGAAGAAGCTCAGGAGCATGGCCACCCAGAAGTTGGTCCCGTACGGCAGGGGACTGGCCGGGGAGGTGAGGAACGCGGCCGTGTAGGCGCCGATGGCGAAGAACGCGGCGTAGCCGAGGTCGAGCAGGCCGGCGAAGCCCACCACGATGTTCAGGCCCAGGGCCAGCAGCACCAGGATCAGGATGCTGACCATCGGGTCGATGTAGTTGAGGCCCACGGCCTGGTCGAACAGCGGGTAGAGGAGTGACAGGATGACCACGACGACGAAGGGCACCGCCTTGCGCCGCCGCTCCGGTGTCGTCAGCCCCCAGGGAACGAATACCTTCAGGACGGACACGTGCCCCACTCCTTACGCGCGGTCAGCCACTTGCTCCCCGAGGAGGCCGCTCGGCTTGAAGACGATGACGAGCACCAGGACCGCGAAGACGATGGCCGGCGTCCACTGCGCCTGCAGGTACGAGTCGCTCAGTGCCCCCACCAGGCCGAGGAAGATGCCGCCCAGCACCGCGCCGGTCAGGTTGCCGATCCCGCCGAGTACGGCCGCGGTGAACGCCATCAGCCCGGCGAAGAACCCCATGTTGAACACGACCTGGTTGTTGTACAGCCCGTTGATCAGGCCGGCGGCGCCGGCCATCAGGCCGCCGAGCAGGAAGGTCAGGCTGATGGTCCGGTTGACGTCGATGCCCATCAGGGCCGCGGCGTCCCGGTCCTGGGCCGTCGCCCGCATCGCCTTCCCGAGGCGCGTGTTGCGGACGAACCAGCGCAGCAGGAGCAGCAGCGGTACGGTCACGACCATGACGAAGAGCATCGGGATCGAGAAGGTGATGGTGGTGTCCAGGTGCAGCCAATCGGTGAGGATGTTCGTCGGCGGCAGCAGGGCGGGAAACTGGAGCGGCCGGGCGCCCTTCCACCAGATGCCGATGTTCTGCAGTACGAAGGAGAAGCCGATGGCGGTGATGAGGGGTGCCAGGCGCGGCGCGCGTCGCAGGCGGCGGTAGGCGACGCGGTCCACCAGGAAGTTGATGCTGCCCGCGAAGAGCATGGCGGCCATGAGCGCGAGCACGATGACCACGAGCCGGGCGCCGACCGGATCGGTCCAGGAGACGCCGGCCGTCGTGATGACGGTCAACGCCATGAACGAGCCGATCATGTAGATCTCGCCGTGGGCGAAGTTGATGAGCTGGATGATGCCGTAGACCAGGGTGTAGCCCAGCGCGATCAGGGCGATGACGAACCCGTTCGACAGCCCGAACAGGAGTGTCTGGATCAACTGGTCCATGCGCGGAGTCGGTCCCTCCTAGTATCGGTGGCACGGTGAGGCGGCGGGGCGGGCACCCGCCCCGACGCCCGCTACGCTACACGCCGGCCTCGAGCGCCTTGACGAACGTCCACTTGCCGTCCTTGACCTGGCTGCCGCTCATCTTGGTGAGCGTGGTGTCGCAGGTCTCGGTGAAGCTCCAGGTGCCCAGCAGGCCGTCGAAGTCCTTGGTGTTGACCAGGGCCTCGCGGATCTTCTCGCGATCCTTCACCCCGGCCTTCTCGATGGCCGCGAGCGCGACCGAGGCCGCCTCGTAGGCGTAGGCCGCGTAGGCGTCCGGCTCGTGGCCGTACTTCTCCTTGAACTTCCGGTACCAGTCGGCGCCCTTGCCAGTCAGCTCGGACCCGGGCAGCCCGCCGAAGGTGGCGTAGACGCCCTCCGCCGCCGGCCCGGCCGCCTTGATGAAGTCGTCGTTGAAGATGCCGTCCGGCCCCATAAACATCACGTCAGTCATCCCGACCGCGCGCATGTCCTGCACCAGCTTGCCGGCATTGGTGTCGGTCAGGCCGCCGAAGTAGATGAGGTCCGGGTCGAGGCTCTTGATCTTCGTCATCAGCGCGCGGTAGTCGGGCGCCTTGTAGTCGATGCCCTCTGGCCCGCCCAGAACCTCCAGCCCGATCTCCCGCGCCGTGTTGGCGAAGACCACCGCGATGCCATGCCCGTAGAGCTGGGTGTCGTCGAGGACGTACACCTTCTGTGCCCCGAGCTCCTTCGCCCAGTTCGCCGCCACCGCGCCCTGCAGCTCGTCGGTCGGGCAGACCCGGCAGTAGTTGCGGACGCCGTTCGGGTAGTAGACGTCGGGCTCGTTCGCCTCGACCACGCCCTCGGCAGCCTTGGTCAGCCCGGGGTAGGTGTTAGCGGGGCTGATCATCGCCATCTTGGCCACATTCAGAATAGGGATCGAGATTTTGGCCGCGCCGGAGTTGTAGGTGCCGATGTAGACCATCGCATCCGGGTCGGCCACGACCTTGTTGGCGTTCTCAGCCTCCTTGCCGGCGTCCCAGGTGCCCTGGGCCGCGGTGGCATCGTCGAGCGGCACGTACTCGATGGTGTAGCCGGCCACCGTGCCATTGCGATCCTCGATCGCCAGCTTGACCGAATCGACCATGTCCTGGCCCAGCTTCTGGCTGGATCCGGTCAGCGGCCAACTGGAGTAGATGCGGATGACGCCCTTGTCCCCGCCGGCGCCGGGCGAGCCGCTCGCGGTGGTGGGGGTCGTGCCGCCGCCCCCACCCGAGCTGGCCGTCGGACTGCTGGCCTCACCGCAGGCGACGAGGGCCGGCAGCAGGAGCACCACGGCCAGGAGCAGCAGAGGCAGTCGACGCGGGCGCGTGCTTGGGTGACGTGGAGCCATACCACTCCTCCTCGCATCCATTCCGATCCGCAGCACCAGTGGGCGAGTGGCCTCATCGGTCGCCAGGGCACCACCTCCGTCCACTGCGCGCCGGTGGGGACGGCAGCATCGCGCTACCCTGCCCCCGACCGCGCCGGCCGGACCCCGCAGCACACGCCGCATGATCCCGGTGCGGCCCGGTTTCCACCCAGCAGGCGCACGCGTCCGGGAACCTTCGCCCAAGGCTGCTGCCGGAGCGCGTTCGCGATCCCCTACACGGTCGCGGTCACAACCACTCTGGACTGGATTGATGCCTGCGAGTATACGCGGAGGCGTGGGTGTTGTCTAGCGGCAGGCTTCGGGGCGGATGGCGCCGCCCGCCGTACGCGCGGAAGAGGGCGGCCCGGACCTGCGCAGCCACGGGCGCGGGGCCGGCACGGTCCGGTGCCGCGGGGATGCCGGCGACCGGGCAGCCGGTCGCCGGCGGCTAGCGCCGGGTGGGACTGCCCCCCGGCACGGGACCGGGGCCGCCGACGAACTCCGCCAGCCCCCACAGGTCGCGCCAGACGAAGTCGGGTCGCTCCGCGCCGGGCGCGGCCTCGACGTGGCGGTTGATCCAGGCGGTGCGGAAGCCCAGGCGCTGAGCGGGTCCGATGTCGTACTTGAAGCCGAAGGCGACGTGCAGGATGCGCTCCGGCGGCTCGCCGATGCGCTCCAGCGCGTACCGAAAGCCGCGCTCCGACGGCTTGTAGGCCCCGACGTCCTCGGCCACGATGACCTGGTCGAACGGGACGTCGAGGTGGCGGAGGGTATGCGCCATGATGTCCCGGTCCGTGTTGGACAGGATGACCAGCCGCAGGCCGGCCGCGCGGGCCTGGAGCAGCGCCGGGCGCGTGTCGGGGAAGGGCTGCCAGCTCCGCATGGCGCGCACGAGCTCCTCGCCGTAGGCCGGGCCCCACGGATAGCCGCGCTCCGCCATCCAGCGCCGCAGGCTCTCGGCCAGGATCTCCTTGTAGGGGCGATACTCCCCGGCGAGCAGGTCGAACTGCAACGCCTCCCAGCGCTCGCGCAGCGCGGGGCCAGGCTCGGGATTGGGGTCCCCGAGCCGCAGCGCCAGCGCGTAGAGGAACGAGCCGGCGCCGCCCTCCCAGTCGATCAAGGTGCCGTAGCAGTCGAACGTCGCGACGCGGATCTCCTCGCGCTCCAGTGGGGGCCTCCTCTCCGTGTTGCCGTCCTCTCCGGGCCTCCCATCATACCCGAGCCCGGGGTCGGCGGCGTCGCCCTCGACAGGACGCGCGGAGCCTTGGCATCCCGCTCGTGGCGATGGGCAATGGCACGGGAGCCGGCCACTGGCCGGCTCCCGTGGGAGGGTCCGTCGTGCGGATTGGGGGAATCGGCACCCG
>JASBVL010000080.1 GCA_029961075.1 Sphaerobacter sp. | reverse complement strand
GGTGTCGACCTGCTCGGGCGTGAGGCCGGGATGCATCGGCAGCGCGAGCAGGGTTTCGGCCACCGCCTCAGCATGGGGGAAGCTGCCGGGTCCCAGGCCGAGGTGGCGGTAGACCGGTTGCAGGTGAACGGGAGGCGTGTAGAGCACCGACGTCGCGATACCCGCTGCAGTCAAGGCAGCGCGGACGGCGTCGCGTCGCGGCACCTTGACCACGTAGTTGCGCCATGCGTGGCGCACGTGCTCGGGCACAACCGGGAGCTGGATGGCTGGATGGCCGGCAAGCCGAGCCGCGTAGCGGTCGGCCACCGCCTGGCGTCGCTCGCGCCAGTCATGGAGCCGCGCCAGTTTCGGTGCGATGACCGCCGCCTGGATACCGTCCAGCTTGAGCTTGTACCCCTCCACGATGTGCTCGGCGCCCGGCGCGCCGAGCCGCGCGAAGCTCGGGATGTCTCCGCGATCGGGCGCCAGCCCGTAGCCGCGGAGCAGCCGGACCCGGTGCGCCAGCTCCGGGTCGCGGGTGACGACCATCCCACCGTTGCCGGTGCCACCAAGCACCTTTCGGGGGGCGAAAGAGAAGAAGGCGGCGTCGCTCAGGGCGCCAGCCGGTCGGCCACGGTACTCGGCGCCCATCGCCAGCGTCGCATCGTCGATCACCAGCAAGCCGTGCCGTCGCGCGATGTCGAGGATCGCGTCCATCTCGGCCGGCAGGCCGTACATGTGGATCGGCATGATCGCGCGGGTGCGCGGAGTGATGGCGGCTTCGACCGCGTCAGGATCCATGTTGAAGGTGTCGGGGTCGATATCCACGAGGACGAACGTCGCCCCGGTGTGACTGATCGCCGCCGTGGTCGCCAGGTCGCTGTTGGGGACCGTGATCACCTCGTCCCCTGGGCCGATGCCGAGCGCCTTCAGAATCAGGAACTCGGCCGCGAGCCCGGACTGGACCCCGACGGTGTAGAACTCCGCACCGAAGAGGTCCCGCACCTGCGCCTCAAGCGCCTGGACGAACTCGACCCAGTCGCACGCCGGATCGGTCAGGAGCCGATCGATGGCCTGATCGATCTCGGCGCGGACCTGGGCATGCTGCCAGGCGACATCGACGAGGGGGATACGGACCGGGCTCGCCGTCTCGCTCATGAGGCGGTCCCTGCACACGGCGCCGCGCTCGGCCGGATTACCCGGCCAGTGCCCGGCTCGCCGACCACGTCGCCGTCCCTCGCCACGACCTGGCCGCGGACGAGGGTGGTGACGGTGCGGCCCCGCAGCACCATCCCCTCCCAGATCCGGCCGGCACCACCGGACCGGCTCTTGAAGTTCTCGGGGCGGCAGATGATCTCCGGCTCGGGGTCGTAGAGCACGAGGTCGGCGTCGTAGCCGATGGCGATACGGCCCTTCGTGCCGAGGCCAAAGATCCGCGCTGGGCCAGCGGAGATGAGCTCGGTGGCCCGCTCGAAGGAGAGTTCGCGCGTGACCGCCCGGCCCATGACGAACTGGGTCAGCACCTCGACGCCGGGGAAGCCCGGCAGCGTGGCCCAGATATTGCCCTCCGTGCGGTCCTTCTCCTCGGTAGTGAACGGGGAATGGTCCGTGGTGATGATGTCGAGCGTCCCGTCCAGTACCCCTTCCCAAAGTCCCGCGCGGTCCTCCGGCGTCTTCAGCGGCGGGTTGCACTTGGCATAGAGCCCGACGCGATCGAACGCCGACGCATCGAAGGCAAGGTACTGGGGGCACGTCTCGGCCGTCACCCGCACGCCGCGCGCCTTAGCGTCGCGGATGAGGTCAACGGTTACCTTGCTGCTCACATGCGGGATGTGGAGCGGCACGTCGAACTCCTCGGCCAGCACGAGGAGCTTAGCCACGGCGACCGCCTCGACGAACGGGGGCCGAGAAAGCGGGTGCACTTGGGGATCACGTCGCCCGGCCGCGATCAGGCGGTCGGTGAGGTAGGTGAGGAGGTCGTTGGCCTCCGCATGGAACACGCAGGGAACGGGAGAGCCCCGCAGCAGCTCGAAGGCGCGCAGGATCTCGACGTCGGTGGCGAGGCAGATGCCGTCGAACTCGTCCTCACGCCCAGCCGGCACCGACTGGAGGAAACCCTTGATCCCGATCGCACCGGCTTCGATCTGACCCGCGATGTCGCCCGCGTCGAGCGTGCCACAGGAGCCGTAAAAGCCCATGTCGACGTAGAGCGACGTACTCGCCAGCTTCATCCGCTCAACCAGCCGCTCGGGGGTCGAGCTCGGCGGGATTGAGATTGGCATCTCCAGCACGGTCGTGACGCCGGACACCGCCGCGGCAGCGGTCCCGGACGCGAAGTCCTCGCGTTCCGGGTACGAGGGGGCCCGGCAGTGGAAGTGCGCGTCGATCGTCCCCGGGAAGACGAGGAGGCCGCCGGCGTCGATAATCTCCCGCGCCTCTACTTCGCTACCAGGGGCCAGGAGCGCGACGATCCGGCCGTTGGCGATCCCGATATCGACCGACTGTAGGCCGTCAGGGAGGAGCACCCTCCCGTTCCTCACTACGCAATCAAGCATGTCTGTTTGCCCTTCCCAGGCCAGAGCTCATTCGCCCGGAGCATCATGTCCACTCAGACGAGGCGGTGCTGAACCGGCTCGCCGCGCACAAACCGCACGACGTTGTCGAGCACGTCGCGGAGCTGCTTCTCCCGCGCCCCGCCGGTGCCACCCCCGATGTGGGGAGTCAGAATCACGTTGTCGAGCTGCGTCAGCGGGCTGTCGGCCGGCAGTGGCTCGTACTCGAAGACATCCAGCCCCGCCCCCGCGATCTGGCGGGATCGCAACGCTTCGATCAGCGCTGCCTCATCGACTACCGGGCCACGGCAGGTGTTGACCAGGTAGGCGGTGGGCTTCATCAGGGCCAGCTCGCGCGCCCCGATCAGCTTGTCCGTCTCTGGCGTATGGGGGACATTGAGAGAAACGAAGTCGGCGGTGCGCAGCAAGTCGTCCAGCGACACACCTCGGACACCGAGTTGCTGCTCGATCTCCGTCGGAAGCGGGGTGCGGTTGTAGTAGACGACGTCCATCTCGAACGCGCGGGCACGCTTGGCGATCTCGGTGCCGATCTCTCCGAAACCGATGATCCCCAGCGTCGTGCGGCGAATCTCCTGGAGGTTGGGGAGCCGCATCCACTGGAAGGCATGGACCCGCTGGCTGGTCCGCATCGGCTCGAGGCCGAGCTCGCGGTAGGCCCCGGTCACGGTCGCCTGATGAGCGTCGATGAGTTGCTTGGAAAGGGCAAGGATCAGCGTCATCGCCATCTCGGCCACCGCGATGCAGCCGCAGAGCGGCATGAGTGCGATCTGGATCCCGGCGCGCTGGGCGGCATCAAGGTCAAGCCGGTCGGCCCGACCACCGTACTTCTGCACCAACTTCACCTTGGGCGCCGCCGCCAGAATCTCGGCGGTCACTGGCTCGGCGCGGGTCACCAGGATGTCGGCCTCCGCCAACAACGCCGCGCGGTCCTCGTCCCCGCCCTCCGGGTCGACGACGTGTACTGCGATCTCGCCCTCCGGCACCATGCTGCGGGCGAGATCGAGGTCGCGCGCGAACGAGGAGTCGAGGAACACGAGGTTGAGGGGGTGCGTCATTTAGCGTCTCCCGTCAGGTAGCGATCAAGCGTGAAGGGGATATTCCGCGCCGCCGCGAGATGGCGCAGGGTGTCGAAGGTCTCGCGATCGAGGTCGATACCGTTGGCCAGACGCTCAGTCTGGCGACGATGCTCCAGCTCGCCCGGTAGCAGAATCTCGGTGAAACCGGGCGCCAGCTTAGAGGCCTTGAGCTGCTCGCAGAAGGTCCGAACGCGGCTGAGGTACTGGTCATAGGGCATGAAGCGCTCGATGTCGATGGCGATGAGCGTGTGACCGACGTCGTGGTTGGTAGGATCCTGGTAGGGAGTCAGCCCGAAGGCGGCCCCGGCGAGAACGCCGCAGATAACATCGGTCATGATCGAGAGGCCGGTGCCTTTGAAGGCGCCAATCGGCACCAGCGGCCCCTCCATGGCGAGAGCCGGATCGTCCGTGATGTTCCCGTCCTTGTCGTAGGCCCAGTCGGTTGGGATCTTCTTGCCCTGGCGCAGGTGCCAGCGGACCATGCCCTTGCCACTCACCGAGAGGGCCATATCGAGCACCAGCGGGAAGCCCAGGTCGGTCGGCGCGGCGATGCCCCAGGGGTTGGTGCCGATGGTCGGGGTGATACCGCCCCACGGCGCCATCTCGGGCCCGGCGTTGGTCATGGCGATGCCGATCATCCGGGCCTCGGCGGCGCGCATTGCATGGTACTGGGCGATGCCGAAGTGGTTCGAGTGCCGCACCAGCACCAGGCCCACCCCGACCTCGCGCGCCTTGGTGATGGCGAGGTTCATCGCTCGCAGCGCAACCACCTGGCCGAAGCCCTTGTGCCCGTCGACCAGGGCAGCAGCCGGGGTGTCGACCAGGATCTCGAATGGCGCGCCGGGCACGATGCCGCCGTTCTCCACCATGGTGCAGTAGCGGGCGAGACCTCGCATGCCCTGCCCTTGCCCAGGGTGCCCGCGCAGTTCGCCCTGCAGGCGGGCGTCCGCCTGGATCTTGGCCTCCTCCGGTGTCGCGCCGTAGCCGATCAGGATCGCCTCCGCCTGCTCGCGAAGCGCCTCGGCTGGGATTCGCACCATCTCAATCGTGTCGGACATAATGGCGTTGCTCTTCCTTGCTCCCCAAGATCCCGTGGGCCTAACCCGCGGTCCCGCGGTGCCGGGCCAGCACGTCCTTCATGCGGCTGATCGCTTGCTCCAGCACCTCCTTTGGCTGGAGCAGGGTCATACGCATGTAGTTGCCCCACTTCTCACCGAAGCCGGTGCCCGGGAAGATGAGCACGTCCGCCTCGTCCAGGAAGAGGTAGGACAGCCGGGTGGCCTCAATGCCGGTGGAGGCGGTGTTGGCCCAGATGTAGAGCGCCCCGTGCGGGGTGCCAAAGGTGAAGCCCATCTCATCGAGAGCATCCATCAGCAGCCGGCGCCGCTCGGCGTAGGTCTGGCGCATCTCCTCGACGCAGTCCTGCGGGCCGTCGAGCGCCGCCACCGCCGCCCACTGCGACACGGTCGGCGCGTGCATGTTGACCATCTCCTTGAGCGCCGCCACCGCGTCGATAAACTCCGGCGGCCCGGCCAGGTAGCCGATGCGCCAACCGGTCATGGCGTACGCCTTGGAGACCCCGTTCAGGGTGATCGTCCGCTCGCGCATGCCGGGCAGGGAGGCGATGCTGATCTGCTGCGCACCGTCATAGAGGAATTTCTCGTAGATCTCGTCGGAGATGACGATGAGGTCGTGCTCGATGGCGATCTCTGCCAGGCGGCGGGTGTTTTCCGGGGAGACGATACCCGCCGTGGGGTTGTTCGGCGAGATGAGCAGCAGCACTTTCGTCTTCGGCGTGATGCGCTTCTCTACCTCGTCCGGATCGAGGTCGAAGTCGTGCTCCTCGTCGGTCGGGACCAGCACGATCCGCCCCCCGGCCAGGTTGATCGCAGCGTCGTAGGAGGTGTACCGGGGATCCGGCACCAGGACCTCGTCGCCTGGCTCGGTCAGCGCCTGGACGAGGAGGAACAGCGCCTCCTGGCCCCCGGTAGTGACGAGCACCTCGGTCTCCGGATCGGCGATGATCCCGTTGTCGCGCGCCAGCTTCCGCGAGATGGCCTCGCGCAGCTCCGGTAGACCACGGGTCGGAGCGGGCCCCGTACGCCCCTCCTCGATGGCCGCCTTGGCAGCAGCCACGATGTGGGCCGGGGTATCGAGGTCGGGGTCACCCAGCCCCATGGAGATCACATTCTTCTTTGATCGCGCCAGCTCCTGGAGATCGAAGATGTCGATGGCCTTCTTCGGCGTCTGGGTCATCCTTCTACTCCATTTCGCAGCCGCGCGATCCGATCGATCCCAGCTTCCAGGTCGTCGGCCGGGATACCGAGGTTGATGCGGAGGAACCCGGCCGTGGCCTGCCCAAAGATGGATCCCGGTTGGACCACCACCCCATCGGCGGCGAGCCGCTCGGCCAGCTCGACGTCGGAAGCCGCGAGGCCGCGGACATCGATGAGTAGTGCCGGGAAGACATCCGGAGGCACCACCGGGAGTCCGGCCGCCTCAAGCCGGGAGACGGCCAGGTCGCGCCGCCGGGCAAACTCGGCCCGCCGCTCGGCGAGCCATTCATCAGCCTCCTGGAGGGCGGCCAGGGCCGCGTACTGGGAGACCGCCGTGGTGCAGATCGACATCGCCTGCTTCAAGCCGCCCAGCTTGCCCATCCGCTCGGCCGGGGCGGTGAAGTAGCCGACCCGCCAGCCGGTGAGCCCGTAGGCGTCCGAGAAGGAGCCGATGGTGACGATCTGCGCGCCTAGCTCCGGGTTGGGGAACCGGGCGACGGCTGGGTCGTAAGCAGCCGCCGCACTCGACCGGTCCAGGACAACGGTCACGCCGTGCTCGACGGCCGCCGCCACGATCTGTTCCAGCGCCTCCGGGGGGATGGCCACCCCGGTGATCGGCGAGGGCGATGCCAGCAGGAGCACCGCGGCACCGGAGTCCACAATGGTCTCCGGCCGCGGCACGAAGCGCTCCTCGGCGCTGGGGGAGATACGCTTCAGCGTCGCCCCGATGAAGGTGAGCATGTCGATCACGTTCGGTGCGACCGGCTCGACCACGAGCACCGTGTCGCCCGGCCCCAGCAAACCCTGGAGGACCACGTAGAGCCCTTCGGACCCACCGTTGGTCACGACCGTCGACGCAACGGTGGCCGAGAAGCCATCGGCGGTCGAGCGCTCCGCGATCGTCTGCCGCAGCTCCACGACGCCCGGGCGGGTCGTGTAGTGGGTCTCACCCCGGTCGAGCGCGTCCTTGGCAGCCTGCACGACCGGCTGCGGGAGCACCGCGAGTTCCGGCTGCGTCAGGTCGAGCGCGCCGGCCGCGGCGGTTGCCGTGCGGCCACGGGCCTGGAGCAGAGCAACCGCGCGCCCGGCCAGCGCCCGCCCCATCGGCGTATCCGCGCGGCTCGCGCCGCCTCCACGAGTAGTCATGCGGTGTCTCTCCTGTCCGTCTCTCGTCGCTCGCTCACGCCTACGCCCCGACCCAGTCGATGCCAAGGATGTTGATGAGATTCACCCGATCCATCACCAGCGGGTCGATCTCGCCACCCGGCGCCGTCATCAGCAGCGTGACGCCGGGGCCGTAGCCGGCCTTGATGCTGTCGGTCGAGGAGACGACGCCGATGCCCATCGCCCCCTTGCGGTAGCCGTGACCCCAGGCCGAGTCGTAGTCAGCGAGCGCTACGATGTCGCCGAGCCGAAGCTGATCCAGCCCGTGCTTCGCGAGCGCCTTTCGGTCCATCGACTGGATGCAGATGGCGCCGCCCTCGCTGGTCAGACCAGCACCGGCGCCCAGCAACTCAGCCGGCACCACGGCGCGGACCGGGACGGTCAGCTTGCCGTCGTTCTGCTCAATCCGCATGGCGTCGAAGAGCTGGGGGCTGAGGCTCTTGAGCTTGACACCGGGGAAGCCGTTGACGGTCATCCCCACACCACAGGCGCGGACCACGATCTTGTCGCCGATCGCCATCTGCTCGAGCGCGCCGCGTTCGAAGGCGATGATGACGTGCTCGGCGAAGCGGCCGCTCTTCCCGGTGACGATGCCGCGCGCACCCTTCGCGTTGCCCGACATCACCACCGCCTCGTTGCCCACGCAGGCGAAGACGTTGAGTGCCTGGTTTGCGGCCGGTTCCGGCGCCTTGATGGCGACCCCCGGCTCAATGTTGTCGCCCGCCCAGCCGTAGACGCTGTCCCCCAGGCGCACGTTGTA
The DNA here is from genome assembly GCA_029961075.1 of Sphaerobacter sp. Lineage (GTDB taxonomy): Bacteria > Chloroflexota > Chloroflexia > Thermomicrobiales > Thermomicrobiaceae > Sphaerobacter. The sequence goes on along the minus strand of JASBVL010000080.1, from coordinate 2,710 downwards.
GACGATCCCACCGAGATGGGGCAGCAGACGCGGCCGGCCGTCGTGGTCGATCTGGTGCGGGATCGCCGGGATCCCGGGGTAGCTCGGTGAGACGATATTCCCCTGCACCGACATCGTTATCAGCCGATCGCGGTTCGTCGTGACCATGCCAGACTCCCTCTCCAAGGACTCCACCGCCGCCGCTAGGCGAGCGTCTTGTTGCCGATACCGAGGTAGGCCGCCACGTTCGGGCGGTTCTCCGTGTCGACGTAGTACTCGATCTTGTCGGTTGCGCAGCAGAGGATATCCATGACGCCCGGCCCGTGGCCTGTCATGTAGGAGTCGGCATGGTTGATCAGACCGATCGTCACGGCGCCCTCACGGTAGCCTCGGTTGTACGTGTGGTCGTGGTCCTGGATCGCGACGATGTCGCCGATCCGCAGGTTATCGAGCCCGAGTTGCGCCAGCGTCTCCCGGTCGTTCGTCATGAGGTCCTGATCGACATAATCGGCACCCAGCTCGGCGCCGGAGCCCATGAGGTAGCCGGGGATCACAGCCGCCACCGGAACGCGGATACGGCCGTTGCCGATCTCTTCGATCCGCATCGCCTCGAGAAGTTGCGGGCTGATCTTGCGCACCAGGATGTCGGGGTAGTCGAGGAGTTCAAGGCCCATGCCGATCGCCCGGATCTGGACGCGGTCGCCGATGGCGATCCGCTCCATGACCTCGGGTTCGAAGTCGACCATGATGTGAGCGTGCTCCCCGGTGACGACGCCCTTCGCGCCGGCGGCTTCGCCGCTGATCATGATCGCCTCGTTGCCGATGCAGGCCAGGTAGTGCAAGGCGTGCTCCGGACCGTCCTCGCGGTTGCGGATCGAGACGCCGGGCTCAACATGGTCGGCCGCCCAGCCGTAGGCAGGGTCGCCGACGCGGGCATTGAGAATGACCCCGGCCGTGCCCATGAAGACGACTGCTTCACCCTGGGCGTTGGCCCGATAGGGGGAGCGGAGGGCCGCCGGCCACACCTCGCCCCAGACGGCCATCTCGACTAGCTGGTCGTTGTTGGTTCTGACCACGTCGCGTCTCTCCCTTCAGCCGAACGCGCCACGCCCTACAGGTCCCGCGGCTTCTTGAAGCGCTCCGGCATCTCGCCTTCCTTGTAGACCTGCATGAACTCGATCTCCATGCCGGGCACGGAGTCGCCCTCCAGGAACGCGATCCAGCCCTCGGGGTGCTCGTGGATACCGACCACCTGGCACGACTTGCACTCCTTGAGCTTGGCTCCGGCGGCCACGGCACGATCGACCGCCTCGTGGATGTTGTCGACCGAGAGGCAGACGTGGTGCAGGCCCTCACCATGCTCTTGGATGAACTGAGCAAAGCGGTGATCTGGCTGCAGGGATTGGCAAAGCTGGATCTGCACGTCGCCGAACATGAAGTGGGCCTCGCGGGAGCCACCCTTCACCAGGTCCCGTGGCTGCACACCCTCCGCGACCCCGAGGAAGCGCTGGTACTGAGCCAGAGCCTCGTCCACGTTCTTGACCGCGATCGCCAAATGCTTGATTCCCAGGATCTTCACTGCTCGCTCCTCTCAGGCGTCCGTCTCACAGCTCACGCACGCTCGGCGTCCGATGGCGCCGGGGTCGGAGTCCAATCCCATCCCTCCTGGCGAACCCGCTCCGCCAGATCAAAGGCGTTGAAGCGCTGGCCGGTCACCCCGCTGCCGTCCTGCACCGCCAGGTAAGCGAAGGCGTCGGCCATATCGATCGGGTCCCGGTACTCGGCTCGTCGTTCCTCCGGCCAGCGCGCGAACTCCTCGGCTGTGACCGATGTCGGCTTGATCCGGTACCCCGGCGACACGACGTTGACGCTGATGTTCTTAGGCTGAAGCTCGATGGCGAGGGAGAAGGAAAAGCCCTCGAGCCCGTACTTGGCAGCGCAGTAGTCGGTCTCGTTCTCGAACGGCTGGATCCCGGCGCGGGAGGAGACGTTGATGATCGCCCCATGGCCCTGGGCAAGCATGGTCGGCAGGAAGGCGCGGATGAGGCGGACCGGGGCCATCAGGTTGACCTCGATCGTCTCGTCGAACTCCTCCGCGGTCAGATCCAGGAAGGGGCGGTTGCGGAGAATCGCGGCGTTGTTGATCAGCGCGTCGAGCCGCCCGTAGCGCTCGATGACGCGCTGGGCCAGGGCCTCGATTTCGGCTGGCTGGCTCAGGTCGACTGACGGGGTGTCGATCTCGCCGCCCGCCTCGCGGATCTCTGCGGCAAGTGCCTCCAGTTCCGACACGGTGCGGGAGACCCCGATCACGGTCGCCCCGTAGCGGACCAGCCCCCGGGCCACACCGTGGCCGAGACCACGGCCGGCACCAGTTATTAGCACGACGCGTCCCTCAAGACGGTTCATGGGACTTTCCCCACCTCATTCCTGACGACTGTCGACATACTCCTGCACGCGTGCCTTGCCACACACTCCGGGCAATCGCCCAGGCCATGGCGCGGCACAGGGCCCCACGCCGGCCGCGCTCAAGCGATCTGCGCTGCCGGGGACTTGACGAGGCGACCTTCCTTCAAGACATGGGTGATGCGATCGGGCTGCGCCAGGACTGAGATGTCGGCCAGCGGGTCGCCGTCAACCACGATGACGTCCGCGAGCTTCCCGGCCTCGAGCGTGCCGATCTGGTCACCGAGCCCCAGCAACTCCGCGGCCGTCTTGGTGGCTGCCTGAATCG
>JASBVL010000008.1 GCA_029961075.1 Sphaerobacter sp. | reverse complement strand
CGTAGTTGAGCACCAGGCCCACTACTTTGGTCGGCGTCACCGGGGGCAGCCAGACGACGGCGTCCTGATGGTGGGCGCGCCCGGCCTCGTCGATCAGCCGGTCCTCGTCGACGTAGCCGGTGTGGAGACGCCCATCGACGATGAAGCGTGCGTACCGCATCAGACCGCTCCGTTCGCGTCCGCGCCGCCGGCCACCGAGGCTGCGCGCGGGATCAGGCCGTAGCGCTCGGCCACCTGCCGCAGCTTTCGCTGGTTCTCGGCCGAGGGCAGCACCAGCGGCAGGCGCAGCTCCGGCTGGATCTTGCCCATCAGGCTCAGGACGTACTTGACCGGCCCGGGGTTCGTCTCCCAGAACAGTGCCTCGTTCATCTCGTACATCTCGAAGTGCAGGTCGCGCGCCTCGTCGTACTTGCCGGCGGCCACCAGATCGTACAGCCGCGCCGTCTGCGCCGGAAGCACGTTGCCGGTGGCGCTGACGTAGCCCGCGCCCCCGAGCGCCAGCAGCGGGAAGCACAGTGCCTCGATGCCGGAGTAGACCCGCAGGCCGCGCCCGCACAGGTGCAGCAGTTTGGTGACCTGCTCGAAGTCCCTGTTCGCCTCCTTGACCCCGATCACGTTGGACCGCTCGCGCACCACGCGGGCCACCGTGGCCGGCTCCATGTTGACCGCGGTGCGGCCCGGGATGTTGTAGATGATGATCGGCAGGGAGACCCGCTCGGCCACGCCCACGAAGTGGCGATAGAGGCCCTCCTGGCTGGGCCGGTTGTAGTAGGGCACCATGACCAGGGCGGCGTCGGCCCCCACCCGCTCGGCGAAGGTCGTCAGGCGCACCGTCTCGTCGAAGTTGTTGGTGCCGGTGCCGGCCACGACCGGGACCCGGCCCCGCACCGCCTTGACGGCGGTCTCGATGATGTACTCACGCTCCTCGATGGTGAGCGCGGACGGCTCGCCGGTCGAGCCGGTCACCGAGATCCCGTGACTCCCGCTCTCGATCTGCCACTCGATCAGGTCGCGGAAGGCGGGCTCGTCAAACTGGCCGTTCTTAAATGGCGTCACCAGCGGCACGATCGACCCGCGGAGATCGTGCTGAGCCATGCGCTGCTCCTCTCGCGAACGCGAAACCTCGGGTGCCGGCCGCCGTGGCGCCCGGTCCCCCCAGCATCCCACGGGGAGGGTGGTCGCTGGGCCTCCATCCCTCCCGTCACGACCGGCAGTCAGCCCCGCGGCCCGCGGTGCGGGCGGTCTGCTGCCGTCTCCATCCCGCGGCGTCTGCCACCCCGCGCCCGCCCGGCCTCACCGTGCGGCGAGCGAAACGGCCCGCCGGGCGCCGGCCGCGCGCGCCTGGAAGGCGGCCGCCGTGGCGAGCTTGTGCTGCCGCACCGTCTGCTCGATCTCCTCCGCCGGCGCGCGACTGGCCAGCAGGTCCGCGATGCGCTCGTGGTCCGCGATCGAGGCGCGGGCCCGCTCCGGCAGCAGGACGAAGATTGAGTGGCGCATCGAGTCGAGCCGTGCCCAGGACTGGCGGATCTGATCGGTGAGGTAGCCGTTCGGGCAGCGGCGATAGATCGCCTCGTGGTAGGCGCGGTTGAGCGCGCCGTAGCGGAGCAGGTCGCCCCGGTCGAGCGCCGCGCGCATCTCGTCGGTCAGGCGGTGCAGTTCGGCCAGGTCGCTCTCATCGAGCCGGGGCGCGGCCAGCGCGGTCGCGTAGCCCTCGAGCACGGCGAGGGTCGCCAGGGTATCGACGTACTGCCGCTCGTCGATGGCGACGACGCGGGCGCCGGCGTGGCGGGTGTAGGTGATGAGCCCCTCAGCCTCCAGCCGCCGTACCGCCTCCCGCACCGGGATGGGGCTGACCCCAAGCTCACGCGCCACTTCGTCGATGACGATGCGGTAGCCGGGGCCGTAGGCGCCGTCGATGATGCGCGCGCGGATCGTCTGGTAGGCCAGCTCCTGCTTGCTCATGCACTCGTGCGCCTTCGTTGGTTGTCGGCCTTGGGTCGATCATAGAGGGGATCATATATGACGTCAAGATGCTGTCCCGGGTGGGCGCAGCCCTCACCCCCTGACCCCCTCTCCCAACCTTGGGAGAGGGGGAAGATGATGCGTCCTCCGTGTGCCGGTTCGATATCGCTTGCTGGCGACTCTAGCCTCCCCCTCTCAAGTCTCTGGGAGAGGGGGATGTGAGACATCCTGCGGGTGCCCAGTGTTTATCGCCGATCGGCTCGTCCGTCTTGCTCCCCTCTCCCAAAGTTGGGAGAGGGGCCGGGGGTGAGGGCTGCTATCCGGCTGGCCCGCGGTTGGGTGATGCCCGCGGCATCCTCACACGAGCGGGTTGCCGGGGTGCGTGAGCCAGTAAAACACGATGAAGACCGCGAAGCCGAGCACCAGAGCGGCAACGAAGCGGACGCTCATCCGGCGTCCGAACAGCCGATCGAGCCCAATCGTGACTGCCCCGACGACGATCATCAGCGCTCCCCAACGCAGCCAGTAGTTCACCCACAAGTGCTGCCGCCGCTCACGCCACTGCTGGTTCTGAATCGGATCCTTCTGGCTGGTGGCGATGAATTGCTCATAGTCTTCAGCCAGATCGAGGACGCCGCGTGGGTGCATTTGGAGATAGACGTAGTCCTTCCGCGTCACGACCCAGTCAGTGGGGACGAAGCATGCTGCGATCAGCCCGAAGATGAGCGTCGCCAGGGCGAACAGGGCGAAGTAGCCGGACCAAGTGACCTGGCGCATCGCGCGGGTCACGAGTTCCTCGGCTCGTACAGCTGGTCCGTCAGTCACCATACGACCCACTTTCTGCTACCCGATGGCCGTGAAGCCGAGCTCGCCTTGACCCCTTCCGCAGTCAGCAGGGTTCTTGACAAGCGCTGCCATGATGCTCTCGATGAACAAGAATGCACCACCTGTGTTAAGGACGGGATAGTCGATCCTGTGGATACATGCAAGATCCATGATGCGTGGGTCGCAAAGAATTCAGCCCAAACGGGACGATCGCGTTGGTCCGTTGCCGGAAGGCGTTGTGGCAGGTCATCCGGAGCGGAGCGACGGATCTCGTGGGAGATGCACGCGCCGACGCGCACGCCGCCGAGATGCCACGCGCTGCGGCCGGCGCGGCTGACAGGCCCCAAGCCACCGACCGCTCGCTAGGTGGGCGGGAGTTGCCAGGCGTGGCGCACCGCCCGCAGCCGGACGGCGAGCGCGTAGCCGAGGGTCGCCAGCCCGGCGAGGGCCAGGAGCGGCTGGGCCGGCTCGAAGTAGCGCAGCGCGCCGTTGGTCCCCAGCGCCAGCAGCACGAGCTTGTTGCAGACGGGGCAGCCCACCGCCAGGAACGAGAGGAACCCGCCCGCCGTCAGCTTCCCCTCCTGGAGCGGGCAGGCGGCCGGGAAGGCGTAGGTCGTCCCGAGCAGGCCGCTGAGGAGGACGGTCAGGGCCAGGAAGAGGTAGTCCCGCGGGCGGGTGGGGACCATGCGGCTGAACCAGGGATTGGGGATGAGCACGGTCGGGATCCCCACCAGCAGGAGGACGGCGAGGCCGGTGCCCAGGCCGTAGGCGGCGGCGCGCGCGGCCAGGCGCGTGGTGGTCGGTTCGGTGCGGTCTGCCATGGTGCCATGCCTCCTGCGTCGGAACCAGTCGCCCCCGAGTCTACGGGAGTCATCCCGCCGGGACAAGCGCGTCGCCCTCGACAGCCCGCGCCGGCTGTGGTCAACTACCATACGCGACTCGACTGGCCCGCAGGCCGCAGCATCGGCATGGGCGCCGAGGAGGATCGGGGCGATGAGCGGAGCGGCGGACATCCTGACCGCGGAGGACCTGCTGACCCTCAAGTCGATCAGTGAGGTCCACCTGGGCCCCGGCGGTCGCCGGGTGGCGTTCGTCGTGGCCGAGGGAACGGCGGGCTACAGGGAGCCGTCGCCCCACAGCCGCATCTGGTCAGTGGAGGTGGCCGGTGGGCCGCCGTTGCCGGTCACCCAGGGGCCCGGCAGCGACGATCTGCCGCGCTGGTCGCCGGACGGCGAGGCGCTGGCGTTCCGCTCCGACCGGCAGCAGCGCGGCACCGGCCAGCTCTACCTGCTGCGTCCCCGGCAGGAGGCCGCGCTGTTGTGCGAGTTCGAGGCCGGGATCACCGGCATCGCGTGGGCGCCGGACGCCCGGACGATCGCGGTCGTGGCACCGGACGCGGTCCGGCGCGACCGGCCGGAGGGGGACGACCGGGTGCTGTTCGAGGCGGAGCACGCCTTCGGCCGCATCTGGCTGGTGGACCCCGCCAGTGGGGAGGCGCGCTGCCTCACGCCCGGACCAATGCACGTGTGGGAGTTGGCCTGGTCGCCGGACGGCGCCTCCATCGCCGCGATCGTCAGCGACCTCCCCTACGCCTGGTCCTGGTACCGCGCCCGCCTGGTGCGCATCGACGTCGGCACTGGCGAGGTCGCGCCTCTGTACGCGCCCGAGCGGCAGATCACCGGCCCGGCGTGGTCGCCGGACGGGCGCGCGATCGCGCTCATCACCAGCACCTGGAGCGACCCGGGCATGAGTGGGGGCGACGTGGTCGTCGTCCCGGCCGGCGGTGGGTCGGCCACCGCGCTGACCGCGGGGGAGCCGCACTCGTACCTTTCGCTCCACTGGGCGGCGGATGGGCGCCTGCTGGCCTCGGCGCTCGAGCGCAACCGGGCGGCGATCTGCCTGCTCGATCCGGCTGGCGGCAGGCGGACGCAGACGCTGTGGGTGGGTGAGCGCTTCTTCAACACCTACGGCGTCCAGATGAGCGCCGATGGGCGGGTGGTGGCGACCGCGATGAGCGCCCCGACGGAGCCGGTGGAGCTGTGGGTGGGGAGCGTGGCGCCCCAGGAGCCGGCGGGCGTCCAGTGGGAGCGGCGGAGCGCGGTCAACGCCGACTTCCCGGCCGAGCGGCTCAGCCCGTACGAGACGCTGGGCTGGACGGCGCCCGACGGCCTGGAGATCGAGGGGTGCCTGGTGCGGCCGCGGGGCGCAGGCGCGCCGCCCTGGCCGCTGGTGGTGCTGATCCACGGCGGCCCGACGGCGTCCTGGCCGTACGGCCTTCGCCCGCACGGCCCCGGCGGCTGGGTGCACCTGCTGGCCGCCCGCGGCTGCGCCGTGCTCCTGCCCAATCCGCGCGGCAGCGCCGGGTATGGGCTGGCCTTCGCCGAGGCGAATCTGGGCGATCTGGGGGGCGGTGACCTGCACGACCTCCTCGCCGGGGTCGACGCCTGCGTCCGGTCCGGCATCGCCGATCCGGATCGCCTCGGGGTTGGCGGCTGGAGCTACGGCGGCTACCTGACGTGCTGGGCCATCACCCAGACGGACCGCTTCCGCGCGGCGGTGGCCGGCGCGAGCATCACCAACTGGTACTCGTTCCACGGCGGCACCAACATCCCCGGCTTCGACGAGATCTTCCTGCGGGCGTACCCCTACGCGCTCGACGGCCCCTACGCCAGCCGATCGCCGCTCTTCTTCGTCGACCGGGTGCGCACCCCGACGCTCTTCCTGCACGGCGAGCAGGACCCGTGCTGCCCGGTCGGTCAGGCCTACGAGATGACGCGGGCGCTGCGGGCCGCCGGCGTCGAGGCGCAGTGCGTCGTCTACCCGCGCGAGCCGCACGGGGTGCGGGAGCGGGAGCACCAGCGGGACGTGCTGGAGCGGGCCGTGACGTGGTTCATCGACCGGCTGGGCGGTACCCGGCCGTAGGGGTTGCCGGCGCGGGGCTCGACCGCCGCCCGCCGGCCCAGAAGGATCGTCGATGCGACTACCGGCCTCGATGGCCGCGCTGGCCTATCGCGACTTTCGGTTGCTGTGGGCCGGGCAATTCGTGTCGATGCTCGGCACCCAGGTGCAGACGGTGGCGCTGGGCTGGCTGGTCTACTCGCTGACCGGCTCCTCCGCGGCGCTGGGCGGGGTCGGGCTGGCCCGCGCGATCCCGACGATCCTGCTCTCGCTGTTCGGCGGCACCCTGGCTGACCAGGTCGATCGCCGCCGACTCCTGATCCTGTCGCAGAGCGTGCTCGCCGTCTTCAGCGTCATCCTCGCGGTGATCATCACCGCCGACAAGGCGAGCGTGCCGATCCTCTACGGGTTCGCCGCCATCACCGCGGCGGCCGCGGCCTTCGACTCGCCGACCCGGCAGGCGATCATCCCCTCGCTCGTCCCGCGGGAGCGCCTGCCGAACGCCCTGACGCTGAACGTGCTCGCCTGGCAGACGGCGGCGGTGCTGGGGCCGGCCGCGGGTGGCCTGATCATCCGCGCGTTCGGTGTGGCGGCGGCCTACTGGATCGACGCGGCGTCGTTCGTCGCCGTCCTCGGGGCACTGGTGGCGATGCGGACGCGGGTCCCCGTGCCGGCCGGGCCGCGGCGTGGGTGGGCCGCGGTGGTCGAGGGGCTGGCGTTCGTGCGCGACCGGGCGATCCTCTGGCAGTTGATGGTGCTCGACTTCCTCGCCGTCCTCTTCGTCTCCGCGATGGGGCTGCTGCCGGTCTTCGCGCGGGACCTGCTCGCGGTCGGGTCCGAGGGCCTGGGGCTCCTCTACTCGGCACCCAGCGCGGGCGCCGTGGTCGGCTCGGTGCTCTTCACCCTTATCCCGACGCCGCGCCGCCCCGGCCGGGTGATGGCGCTCGCCGCCGGGGCCTACGGCGTGTCGCTGGCGCTCTTCGGGCTGGCGAGCTCCTTTCCGGTGGCCCTGCTGCTGCTGGCGACCGCCGGGGCGCTGGATGCCGTGAGCATGGCCATGCGCCACACCGTGCGCCAGCTCGCGACGCCGGATGCGCTGCGCGGCCGCGTCGGTGCGCTCGCCTCGGTCTTCTCCGCGGGGGGGCCGCGCTTGGGCGATTTCCAGGCCGGCATGGTGGCGAGCCTAGTCGGTGCCCGCTACGCCATGGTGCTGGGTGGCACCGCCTGCGTGCTGATGGTGGCCACGTCCCGCCTGTGGGCGCGCCAGCTCTGGCAGTACCGCGGCGAGGAGCTGCCGGAGCAGCCCGGCGGCCCGCGGGTCGAGGCGGAGACGGCCGGCGGCACCACATCGGCGCGCGTCCCGGCCGACTAGACTCCTCGCCGGTCAACCCGGTCACGTTCCTGGAAGGTGTCAATTCTGACACCACCCCATCTGGATGGTTGATCTGCGTTTTTCTATAATCGCCCTACGATCCAATGAAGACGCCTGAGCGACGGTGCGCCCGGCTGGTGCCGGCCGTTCCTGGTCCGGCGGCAGTCCGCCCGCGCTCTCCCGGGTCGAGAGCAGAGGAGTAGGCGGCCGGCGATGGATCGCGCGGAGGCATGCCGGGTCCTGGTCGTGAGCCATCGTCCCGACACCCGGGCACGGCTGCTGGCGCTGCTCACCGGCCTCCGAATCCCGGCGGCGGCGGTCGATGGCGTCGACCGCGCGACGGCCGACGTGGCTGCGCACCCCACCGACATCGTGGTGTTCGATGCCGGCCTGGTCCCCAACGATGCGATCGCCTGGATGGAAGACCTCCGTCCAGCACTGGCGGAGCCGACGATCATCGCCGTGGTCGCCGATGCCGCCGCGCCGTCAGACGCGACCCTGTTGGCAGCCGGCGCGGATGTGGTGCTGCGGGAGCCCCTCGCCGAGGCGGACCTGCGGCGACTGATGCAGTTGCGTCGGGCGCTCGTCGCGGAGTCGGGTCGCCGCTGGCGTCGTCGTCTGCGAAGGAGCAACGCCATGCGGCAGTTGGCGCTCGACATGGTCGAGCTGGCGGAGTCTGAGGACCGGTGGCCCGCGGCGCTGGAGGTCGGCCGGCGGCTGCTCCGCGCCCGTGGCCTGGCTGTCTGGACCCTGGTCGAGCATGAGGACCGGCTCCAGGCGCTCGCCGTGGCCGGGCTCACGCCTGCCTTCGTCGCGGAAGTCGAAGCGCGCTCCGCCGGCCGTGCCCGCGCCGCGGTCGAAGCCGCCGTGCGCCAGCACCACGTGCCGCTCTGCTTCGCGGATGCCGTCCCCGACCCCAGGCGCATCACCTCCCCCGAGTCCGCCGCCGCCGCGGCGGGGATGACGCTGGCGACGATGCTGCCGATCCGCCACGCCTCCGCCGTCTTTGGCTTGCTGTCCGCCTACTTCGGCGAGGCGAGCGATTACGACCCCATGGACATCCCGCTCTTCGAGACCCTGGCCGGGGCGCTGGGCGCGGCCCTCTACACCAGGCGGCTGCGCCGGGAGCTGACGATCACCGGGCAGCTCTACCGCGAGCTGGTCGAAGGGCTGCCAATTGGCATGCTCCTCTGCGACAGCGTGGGGCGGATCCGGCTCGTCAATGGCGCGCTCAGCGACCTGACCGGCCGCCCGCGCGACGACCTCATCGGCGCCCCGCTGGCAGACCTGTTCGTCAACCCGCACGCGATCCCGTGGGCCGACTGGCGCGCCGACGGCGCGGCCCCTTCGGCGCCGGTGGTGCTCTGCATGCGCGGGCGGCAGGGGCAGCGGCTGATCGTCGCCTGCCGGGCCCGCAGGCTGGCAGTCCCGGGTGAGGCCGGCGCCCCCTCCGAGGGCTACCTCCAGATCACGGTGGAGGACATCACCAGCCAGCACCGCCGCCTCCACGAGCTGCAGTTGCTCCACGACCTCAGCCAGCTCATCGCCCGCGGCGGCGATACGGACGTCGCCTTCCAGCTGGTCGCCGAGCGCCTGATCGGCGCGATGGGCTACCGCCACGTCGTGGTGGCGATGATCACGCCCGACGGCGAGGAGCTGGAGCGGCGAGCCGAGGAAGGGGTGACGCCCTGTGGCGTGGCCCGCTGGAGCATCGATCGCGGCATCACCGGGCGCGCCCTCCGCGAGAACCGCTCGATCCTGGTCGCGGACGTGCGCCAGGAGCCGGACTACCTGGAGGTGGATCCCGAGGTCCACAGCGAGCTCGTCGCCGTCATCCGGTCCGCCGGCCGGCCGGTCGGGGTGCTCAACATCGAGACGGACGCGTCCCACCCGCTGACGGAGGAGGACGTGGCGATCGCCGAGTGGATCGCCGTGCACCTCGGCCTGCTCCTCGACCAGATCGAGTTCACCGAGCGCCTGGAGCAGCAGGCCCGCACCGACCCGGCGACCGGCATCGCCAACCGGCGCGTGCTGGTGGAGCGCTTGCAGAGCCTGGCCAACGACCGCCGCCTGACGAGCGCCGCCCTCTTCCTGCTCGACATCGATAAGTTCAAACAGGTCAACGACTGCTACGGTCATGTGGTCGGGGATGAGATCCTGGTGCAGGTCGTCCGCCGCCTGGCCGCAAGCCTCCGGCCGCACGATCTGTTGGCGCGCTATGCTGGCGACGAGCTCGCGGTCGTGCTGCGGAACGTGGACCCGTCCAGCGCGCTCGAGGTCGCCGAGCGGTTGCGCCGCGCCATCGCCGAGGCACCCTTCGTCCACGGGGGGATCAGCCTGCGGCTGACCGTCTCCATCGGCGTGGCCATGTTCCCCCTCCAGGGGGCGACGCCGGACGAGCTCCTGGCCGTCGCCGACCGCGCCATGTACGGGGCCAAGCTCCGCGGCGGCGATGCCGTCCACAGCGAGTTCGTCGTCCCGTAGGCAGCCGGCCCGCGCGGCAGCCGCCTGTGGCACTGCCGCGCGGGCCGGTCGTGAGGGACGTCGTCGCGCTCGCCGCGCCGCCCCTACGGCAGCGCGATGAGCTCCCGCGAGACCTGATTCAGGCGCTCGGCCCCGTCCTCGGTGACCACGACGGCGTCTTCGATCCGAACGCCCCACTGGCCTGCGATGTAGACCCCCGGCTCATCGGAGACGACCATGCCCGGCTGGAGCGGCTGGGCGTTGCCCTCGACGAGGTAGGGCTCCTCGTGCACCGTCAGGCCCAGGCCGTGGCCCACGCGGTGGATGAAGTACTCGCCGTACCCCGCCTCGGTGATGACCCGGCGCGCGGCCCGGTCGACGTCCTGGCAGGCGACGCCCGGCCGGATGGCTTCGAAGGCGGCCTGCTGTGCGGCCTTCACGATCTCGTAGATCTTCACCAGATCCGGATGCGGCTCGCCCGCGACCGGCGTGCGCGTGATGTCCGAGAAATACCCCTGGTAGCGGCCGCCGAAGTCGATCACCACCGGGTCGCCCGGCTGGATGACGCGGTCGGTGTTGTGGTGATGGGGCGAGGCGCTGTTCGGCCCGGAGGCGACGATGCAGAACACCTCGTCGGTGATGCCGTGCTTGGCCATCAGCTCACGCAGCCGGGCTTCGACTTGCAGTTCGGTTTGGCCGGTGAGCCGGCTGGTGGCGCAGAACTCCTCCCACGCCGCGTCGGTGCGGCGGGCTGCCTCGCGCAGCAGGGCGACCTCGTCGGCCTCCTTCGTCGCGCGCAGCCGGCTCAGGACCCCCGCCGCGCTCTGGAAGGCGGCCGACGCCAGGAGCTCTTCCAACTGGAGCAGGAAGACGCTCCAGAGCTGGTCGTTGACCGCGACCGTCCGCGCGCCGATCTCGCGCCCGATGGCCGCCACGCGTGCGGCCGGCCGCTCCGTCTCGTCCCAGATGGCCATGTTGTAGCGGTCGGCGAGGTCCGCCAGCAGCGGCGCTTCCAGGCGCGGGACCACCACCGTCGCCCGTCCCTGGCGCGGGACGACGAGCGCGGTCAGGCGCTCGCTCAGGATCGGCATGTGCCCGGTGAGGTACTGGAAGTCCGCCGACGGCCCGATGACCAGGAGATCGACCTGCGCCTGCTCCATCACCTGCTGCAGGCGGTGCAGGCGGCGCTCGACCGCTTGGGGCTGTGCACCCATTCTGACTCCCTCTCCCTGGTACCCACGACGCTCGCCTCGGATCGCCGAGACTGCTCCGCGCGCCACTGTACCCGATCGGCCGGTCACGCGCATGCCCACCCCCGGGCGGCCCCGGCCATCGCGCGATGGCCGGACCGGTCGGGCGGGGCTCGGGTCGCCAGGCCCCGCCCGCGGTCGACGCCGGTGGCTCTCGGCACCACCGGGACGGTAGCCGGCCCTCCCCGACCATGCCGCCGCCAGCCGCCGGGCACCGGACCGGGAGGAGCGGACGGCGACGCGGCGGGCCGGCACCCTGGGACTCACGCGCCCGGCAGGTCGCCGTCGAGCGCGGCGGCCAGCCGCTGGATCAGCGCCTCTGCCTCGTCGGTCGTCAGGGTGAGGTGCGGGCGGAGCCTGACCGAGCGGGTGCCCGAGGGGAGCACCAGCAGCCGCTCGGCGTACGCCCGCGCGATCACCGCGTCGCGGGCCGCGGGCGTCGGCAGATCGAAGGCCAGCATCAGGCCGCGCCCACGCACGTTATCGATCGGGGCCTGGGTCGCCAGTTCCTGCAGTTGCGCCAGCAGGGCCTGCCCCTGCCTCCGGGCGTTCTCGATCAGCCCGTCGCGCGCGATGACCTCCACGATCCGCTGGGCGCGCACCATGTCAACCAGGTTCCCGCCGAAGGTGGAGCTGATCCGGCTCGGCTCGACGAAGACGTTCCGCGCCACCTCGTCGACGCGGCGGCTGACCGCGATGCCGCATACCTGTGTCTTCTTGCCGAAGACGAAGATGTCCGGCACGACCCCGAGCTGCTGGAAGGCCCACCAGGAGCCGGTCAGGCCGAGGCCGGTCTGCACCTCGTCGAAGATCAGCATGACCTCGTAGGCGTCGGCCAGCCGGCGCAGCTCGCGCAGGAACTCCGGGCGCAGGTGGTTGTCGCCGCCCTCGCCCTGGATGGGCTCGATAATGATCGCCGCGACGTCATCCGCCTCGCGCTCCAGCACCGCCGTGATCTGCCGGACCGCCTCCTCCTCCCGGGCGGCCACCTCGGCCAGCGTCTCCTCGGTCAGCGGGAAGCGCATCTTCGGCACCGGGATGCGCGGCCAGTCGAAGCGGGGGAAGTACTGGTACTTGCGCGGGTCGGCGGTGTTGGTCAGGGAGAGGGTGTAGCCGGAGCGGCCGTGGAAGGCTTCGGTGAAGTGGATCACTTTCGTGCCGCGCTCCCCTTTGCCCGCGGCGAGGTTCTTCCGCACCTTCCAGTCGAAGGCGGTCTTGAGGGCGTTCTCGACGGCCAGCGCGCCGCCGTCGATGAAGAAGAGGTGTGGGAACTCCGGTGGCACGGCGAGGGTGGCGAAGGTGTCGACGAACTCGGCGTAGAGCGTGGTGTAGACGTCCGGGTTGGAGGGCTTGATGCGGGCCGCGAGCAGCAGGCGCTCGCTGAACTCCGGGTCGTGCAGCGCCGGGTGGTTGTGGCCGAGCGCGCCGGACGCGAAGAAGCTGAAGGCGTCGAGGAACGCCTCCCCGGTGCGCGCGTCGACCAGCCAGGAGCCGTGGCTCCGCGCGGGGTCGTAGACGAAGTCGTAGCCGTCCGCCAGGACCGATTTCGCCAGTACCGCGTGGACCTGCTCCGGCGCCAACCTGCCCATGATTCCACTCCTCCTCCGCTGCCGATGGGCAGCCGGTGCTACTCCGCACGCCGTGGCAGCCCGACCGGTGCTGCACCGCGAACCGCCGGCTAGGTCTTGCCATAGCGCTGCCGATTCCGCAAGTGGGCGCCGCGGCTGGCGGCTCGCGGGCGTTCGCGACCTGCTACAATGCCGGCGCAGCGTGGCACAGCCCGACTGGATGCCGATCTGCGGAGTGAACCTTGCGGGAGCGCTCCCCGAAGGGAAGGGGGACCGTCATCAGGATCGACCGTGTCCCGCTCTATGCGCTCGTGCTGCTGCTCTGCGCCACCGCCTGCTCGGGGCCGCGCGAACTCACGGCTGGCCAGAGCGCCCGGACCGGTGGGGCCACCAGCACGCGTGCGATGCCAACCGCGACCCCCAGCCCAACGCCGTCACCGACGCCGACTCCGCCGCCCACCCCCACCCCGACCCCGACGCCGCCCCCGCCGCTGGCGCACTGCTATCAGCCGCGGCCGGCATCGCTCCAGGCCACCCCCGCGCCGGCCACGCCGGGTGTCGAGCCGCCGGGGCCAGCGTTGGCGCTGCGCCCCGCCGGGGCGCGCTCGCTCTTCCAGCGCTGTCAGGTGATCGCGTACTACGGCTTTCCCGGCGAGCCGGTCATGGGGATCCTCGGCAGCGCGGACCCGGACACGGTGGTCCGCCAGCTCGTGGCGCAGGCGGCGGAGTACGACGCGACGAACGGCGAGCGGCAGGTGGTGCCCGCGTTGCACCTCATCTACGCCGTCGCCCAGGGCTCCCCGACCGAGGACGCCACGTACCTGGCCCGCATGCCGGACGAGGTGGTCCAGGCCTACCTGGCAGCGGCCGAGCGGCACGACCTGCTCGTCTTCCTCGACATCCAGATGGGACACAGCTCGGTCGCGGCCGAGCTGCCGCACGTCCTGGAGTACCTGAAGAACCCGCGGGTGCACCTCGCGCTCGACCCGGAGTTCGCCACGCCCGGCGCGGTGCCGGGGACGATCATCGGCGGGATGGATGCGGCGGAGATCAACGCGGCGCAGGCGATGCTCCAGCGGCTGGTCGAGGACGCAGGGCTCTACAACAAGATCCTGATCGTCCACCAGTTCGACGACGATATGATCCGGAACAAGCCGGCGCTCGCGCCGTACCCGGGCGTCGATCTGGTGGTCGATATGGACGGGTTCGGCTACGCGGCGGCCAAGATCGGCGGCTATACCCGCTTCGTGCAGGAGGACGGCGCGCCGCACGGCGGCTTCAAGCTCTTCTACGACCAGGATGTCGACCTCATGACCCCGGCGCAGGTGAACCAGCTCGTCCCCCAGCCGGACGTGGTGATCTACCAGTAGTAACCGTCACACGTGATGCGTCATGCGTGTGGCGTATTGCGTGTCCTGCCCCCTCACCCCTCGCCCAGCGTTGGGTGCGGGGGAACGAGGTCAGGCCGATCCTCCCCTCGCCCAGAAATGGGGCGCGCGGCCGGGGTGCGGGCTGGCGCGGCACGCGCCGCTACCTTGTAACGCAAGCTAGCTTGTGATACCATGCTGGCATGGAGACGAGCGCGCTGCTGACCCAGATGCGGAAGGGGGCCCTGGAGGCGTGCGTGCTGGCCCTCCTGGAGGACGGGGAGCGCTACGGGTTCGAGCTGGTGCAGCGGCTCGGGCCTGCCCCGGCGCTCCTCACGAGCGAGGGCACGATCTACCCGCTGCTGAGCCGCCTCCATCGCGAGCGCCTGGTCGAGACCGAGTGGCGCGAGTCGCCCGCGGGGCCGCCGCGCAAGTACTACCGGCTGACCCCACGCGGTCGTGAGGCGCTGGCCGCCTTCCGCCGGCAGTGGGTGGAGTTCCGCGATGCCGTCGACGCGGTCCTCGGCACGGGTGAGTCGGGAGGAGACGCATGGTCCGCAACCGCGGCGCCGACGACGGAGTCCGGCGTCTGATCGCACGCTACCTCACCGAGGTCGAAGCAGAGTTGGCGGATCTGCCGCCCGCGCAGCGGCGCGAGATCCTGGAGGATCTGCAACAGCACGTCGAGGATGCACTGGCGGTGGCCGGGGCGCGCGACGAAGCGACGGTGCGCACGGTGCTCGACCGGCTGGGGCCGCCCGACGAGCTGGCGCGGGAGGCGCGCGAGCGCCTGGGTCTGCCGCCGGCCGCGGCCGCCGCCCGGCAGGGGCCTGGCCTGCTGGAGTATGCCGCGGTCGTGCTGACCGCGCTCTTCTGGCCGGTCGGCATCCTGCTGGCCTGGCTGTCCCCCTGGTGGCACACGCGTGATAAGGTCATCGCCACGCTGATCGGGTTCCTGGGGCTCGTCCTGCTCGTGGGCGGCTTGATGGCCGTCCGGGTATCGTCGGTCGACGCGGTGCGGGTGGACGACGTCCCGATGCCGCAGCCGGTCGAGACCCGGCCGGGCCTGCCCGTGCCGACGGTCGCGGCGACCCAGCCGCCGCTCGATCACGAGCCGAACGCTCGAGCGAGCGGGTCGGCGCCGGTACGCGTGATCGCGGGCGCGGCGGGCCTGCTCATGTTCCTGGTGATCCTCTGCTGCCCCCTCCTCTCTGCGGGCTACCTCGCGATTCGGCTGCGGCGCCCGCCGGCCCCGGCGGCGCCGCGCACCGCGACCCAGTTCATCTGACCGCGACGCGGACTCCCCACTGCGTCACGCGTGCGCCGATGTGCTACATTGGCATCACCTGCGGCAAGCCATAGGCGTCAGCCCCGCTGTGGGCGGGCGGTAGTGGGCGGAGGCGCGTCATGGGCGCAGACCCCCGGTCCGATGCGGCGACCACCCCGGGCGACGATGCCGGCTGGCGGCACCAGCTCGAGTCCTTGTATGCCATGTCGGTGGAGATCTCCGGCCTGCGCCAAGTCGATCAGGTCATGGATCGCGCCCTCGGCTACTGCCTGCAGCTCACCCAGTCGGAGTTCGGCTTCGTCGGGCTGGCCGAGGCATCCGGGGAGATGCAGGTCGCGGCGGTCCGCGGCTTCGTCCCCGATCGCCCCGACTTCTGGGAGCGCTTCCGGCGCATCCCGATCCGGCGCACGATCCTCGGCGTGACGATCCTCGATGGCGCGCCGACCATCTCCAACGATGTGGCGCACGACCCGGGGCGGCGCGGCGTGCCGCGCGGCCACCCGCCGGTCCGCACTTTCCTCGGCGTGCCGCTCAAGGTGCGGGAGGAGACGATCGGCATGCTCGGGGTCGCGAACCGGCCCGGCGGCTACGGGCCGGACCATCAGCGGCTCCTGGCGACCTTCGCCGCGCAGGTGGCGGTGGCCATCGACAACGCCCGGCTCTACGAGCGGCAGCAGACCATGATCGCCGACCTGCGCGCGCTCCACGCGCGCCTGGACGCCGCCGAGGTGCAGGCCATGCTGCACCAGGAGCGCCACCGCATCGCTGAGGAGTTGCACGACCGGGTGGCGCAGATCATGTTCAGCATCGGGATGGCCGCCACCTGGTGCCGGGAGCGCACGCCGCCGGGGGAGGTGCGCGCTACCCTCGACCGCGTGCGCGACCTCGCTGCCCGCGGCGCCGCGGAGATCCGCCGGGCCGTCTACGACCTCGCCGCCGAGGAGGGACCGCCGCGCGGGCTGGTTGCCAAGCTGCGCGAGGCGGTCGCCGGCGCCACGTGCGTCAGCGGCCCCCGGATCGACCTGATCGTGGACGGGCAGCCCCGTCGCCTGCCGGTCGCCGTCGAGGAAGCGCTGAGCCGGGTCGCCGCGGAGGCGCTGCGCAACGTGCAGCGGCACTCCGGCGCGACCCTCGCCATCGTCAGCCTGCGCTTCGAGCCGGAGCAGGTCACGCTCGTGGTGCAGGACAACGGGGTGGGACTCCCGCGGGCGCTCGACCGCGAGCGGGCGAAGCCGGGGACCTTTGGACTGAGGGCCATGCAGCGCCGGCTGGAGGCGGTCGGCGGGCGGTTGGCCCTGCGCAACGCCGACGACGGCGGGCTGGTGGTGCGGGCGACCGTCCCGCTGCTGGTGGAGGGAGGTGAGGCATGAGCGCGCTTGTGACGCCCCTGCGGGTCTGCATGATCGACGACCACGAGATCGTGCGCAGCGGGTTGATGCACATCCTGGCCGGCGATCCCGAGTTTGCCGTCGTCGGTGAGGCCGCCGACGGGCCGAGCGGCGTCGCGATGGTGGAGGTCACCCACCCCGACGTCGTGCTGCTCGACGTGCGCCTGCCAGGCATCGGCGGGGCGCAGGTGTGCCGGCAGATCCGCGAGCGGGTGCCCGGGACGCGGGTCCTCATCCTCAGTGCCTTCGGCGACGACGACCTGGTGCACGAGTGCCTGCTCGCCGGTGCGCAGGGCTATGTGCTCAAGGACATCGTCGACTTCGACCTGAAGCGCAGCCTGAAGGCCGTGGCGCGGGGCGAAACGGTCATTGACTCGCGGGTGGCGGGCGCCGTGCTGCACCGGCTGCGCACCGGCGAAGCCCGCCCGGCGCACGGGCTCGCGCCGCATCAGGTGAACGTGCTCCAGTTGATCGCGCAGGGCTTCACCAACCGGGAGATCGCCGAGCGGCTCTTCTTGAGCGAGCACACGGTCAAGGGCTACGTGCAGGAGATCCTCCGCCGCCTGGAGGCGCGCAATCGCCTGGAAGCGGTGATGATCGCCAGCCGCCACGGCTGGCTGTAGCCGCCGCGCCACGCCCGCCGGCCCGCTGTCGCTCGTCCCGGGCGGTCGCGTCCCAGCGCGCATTGACAGCCGCGCCTCGGCGGGTTAGCATGCGCGCTGCGTTATCCGAGAGTTCGCGAATGAGCGGCGTTTCGGACGCCCCTGCTGGACGATGGCTCCAGCGGATCGCGCGCATCGAGCGTGTCTGACGAGGAGTGAGGAGATTGATGGGACGCGCACCTAAGCACCCGACGCTGTCCGAAGGCCGCCAGCCGGGGTGGTCGCGCCGCCGCTTCCTGGCCCTGATGGGGGCAACTGTGGCCGCCGCTGGCAGCGGCATGCTGGCGGCTTGCGGTGGGGGCAGCGAGGCCAGCCCGACTACCTTGGGTGGGGACCGGCAAGGTGCCGCGGCACCGCCCCCGCCGGTGAGACGCGCCAGGGCGGGACGCTCACCTATGTCACCGCCGAGGAGCCGGAGACCCTGAACCCCTACCTCACGCAGCTCGTGGTCGGCTTTGACATCCTCTCGCTGTTCATGGAGAGCCTGCTCGAGGCGGACGACCAGGGGCAGTACGGCCCGCGGCTGGCCGAGTCGTACGAGGCCGCGGCCGACGGGTTGACCTACACCTTCACGTTGCGGACCGGGGTGAAGTGGCACGACGGCAGTGACTTCACGGCGCAGGACGTGGTCGAGTCCTACAACATGATCATGAACCCCGATTTCGGGGCCTTCAGTCAACAGGGCTGGGACAAGATCACCGGCGCCGAGACCCCCGACGACCACACCGTGGTCTTCTCCCTCGACCAGGTCTACGCGCCCTTCATCGCCAACGTTGGCGGCGCCTACATCGCGCCGGCCAGCGCCCTGGCCAAGGGGATTCAGAGCTTCAAGGAGGAGTTCGGCCGCGAGCCCTTCGGTACCGGGCCGTTCCGCTTCGTCGAGTGGGCCTCCGGCGACCACATCACGGCCCAGGCAAACGCGGACTACTGGCAGGGGGCGCCGAAGCTGGAGCAGATCGTCTGCAAGTTCGTCCCAAACTCGAACACCATCGCGGTGCAGCTCAAGTCGGGGGAGGCCGATCTCGCGGCCTATGTCGACGCGCAGCAGTTCGACACGTACCAGGCGATCGAAGACAAGCAGGTGATCGAGACCGACAGCCAGGCGTGGTTCCACCTCGACCTGAAGAACATCGACTTCTTGATGGAGAAGCCGGTCCGCCAGGCGCTCGACTTCGCCACGCCCAAGCAGGACATCATCGACAAGATCCTGAAGGGCCATGCCACCATCTCGGTGGCGGACGTCGCGCCGATCTCCTGGGCCTACAACCCCAATATCAAGCCACGGCCGTACGATCTGGAGCAGGCCAAGAAGCTGCTCGACGAGGCCGGCTGGACGCCGGGGCCGGACGGCATCCGCCAGAAGGACGGCAAGCGGATGCAGCTCGAGCTGTGGGGCATCGCCGGCGATCAGCAAAACCAGCAGATCCTCCAGGTCATCGCCGCGTCGTGGAAGCAGATCGGGGTCCAGGCCGACCTGAAGTTCCAGGACATCAAGACCCTCTGGGGCCCGGAGGGCTACCAGTTCACCGAGACGCCGACCGCCTGCGGCTACTCCTGGTTCAACGGCAACGACCCGGACGACAGCTTCTACTGGCACAGTAGCCAGATCCCGGACTCGCCCACCGGCTCCGGCGGCAACCTCCCGGCCTACTTCCACCCCTACGACATGCAGGACCAGATCGACGAGCTCACCGAGCGTGGCGTGGCCACCATCGACCAGGAGGAGCGCAAGAAGATCTACTGGCAGATCCAGGAGCTGCTCCACGAGTACGTGCCGGTGATCTTCATCTACTGGAACAAGCTGATCTTCGTCAGTCCCAAGCGCCTGCAAGGGTTCAAGCCCAACGCCTTCACGCCGCTCTTCCACAATGTGCATGAGTGGGCTTACCGCGCGTGAGATGTAGGCGGTCCAGGCACTGGGCCGGGGGCGGGCGTCGCCCGCCCCCGGCCCCGCCCGCTGGGGTGCGCCTCCGCCCAGGGTAGGAAGGACGGAACCGCCCGTGCTGCGCTACACTGCCCAGCGCCTGCTCGGGGCAATTCCGCTGATCCTCGGGATCTCGGTGATCTCCTTCGTCTTCATGCAGCTGGCGCCCGGCGGCCCGGACGCCATGTTCGCGCGGAACGGCCGGATGAGCGACGAGCAGCTCGCCGCGATCCGGCGCAACATGGGCCTCGATAAGCCGGTGCCGGTGCAGTACCTGCACTGGCTGAAGAACCTGCTGCGCGGGGACCTGGGGACTTCCTACGTGCAGAATCGCCCCGTCACCCGCATCATCCTGGAGCGCCTGCCGAACACCCTCATCCTCGTGGGCGCCGGCCTCGGTCTGGCCCTGGTGCTGGCCCTCGCCTTCGGCGTCCTGGCGGCGGTACGCCAGTACAGCCTGTTCGACCACGCCGTCAATGCCGTCGCGTTCTTCGGCCTGGCCATGCCGGTCTTCTGGTTCGGTCTGATGCTGCAGCTCTTCTTCGGCGTGCGGCTCGGCGTCCTGCCGACCGCGGGCATGCACGCGACCGGGGAGACCGGCGCGCTGGACCTCCTGAAGCACCTGGTGCTGCCGGCCTTCACCCTTGGCATTGGCAGCATCGCCGGCTGGAGCCGCTACGTCCGCTCGTCGCTGCTCGAGGTGATCCACAAGGACTACATCCGCACGGCACGGGCGAAGGGCGTGCGGGAGCGCGTGGTCCTGCTGCGGCACGCGCTGCGGAATGCGCTCATCCCCTTCGTCACCGTCGTCGGCATTGACATCCCCCTCTATGCGGTCGGGGCGGTGGTGACCGAGACAGTCTTCGCCTGGCCCGGGATGGGGCGGCTCTTCTACGACTCGCTCGCGGCGCGGGACTACCCGGTGCAGATGGGGATCCTGGTCCTCTCCGCGTTCGCCATCATCCTGGGCAATCTCGTCGCCGACCTGCTGTACGCCATCCTCGACCCGCGGATTAAGTACGGCTAAGGGGCATACGGCATGGAGGGGACCCGAATCGAGAGTCGCCCGTCGGCGCGCGCGTTCGCGGGCCGTGACCGTGCGGGCCGCAGCCACGCCCGCATCGCCTGGGAACGCTTCCGCCGCCACCGGCTCGCCATGCTCGGCCTGGTGCTCCTCGGGCTGCTCACCCTGATGGCGGTCGCGGCGCCCGTGATCGCCCCCTACGGACCGGACGAGCAGGACCTTTTCAACATCACCGCGCCCCCCTCGCGCGCCCATTGGCTGGGAACCGACGAGCTGGGCCGCGACGTGCTGACGCGGGTGATGTACGGCGGGCGGGTCTCCCTCGCGGTGGGGCTGGCCGCCGCGCTGATCTCCAGCCTGCTCGGCGTCGTGGTCGGCGCGGTGGCCGGGTTCTACGGCGGCTGGGTCGACGCGGCACTCATGCGCTTCATCGACCTGATGCTGGCGTTCCCGGCGCTCTTCTTCCTGCTGGTCCTGTTCACCATCGTGCCGGCCTCGGTCGCGAACGTGGTCCTCTTCCTGGGCCTCTTCGGCTGGATGTGGCTGGCCCGCGTGATCCGGGGGGAGATCCTGGCCCTCAAGGAGCTGGAGTTCATCGACGCCGCGCGGGCCATCGGCGCGAGCAGCGGGCGGATCATCGTCCAGCACCTCCTGCCCAATGTGGTGGCCGCGATCATCGTCTCGACCACGCTGTCGATGGCCTACAACATGATCGCCGAGGCCACGCTCGACTTCCTGGGCTTCGGCGTGCCCCCCAACGTGCCGACCTGGGGCAACATGCTCACCGGCGCGGCGAACTACTATATTCAGGTGCCACTGCTCCCGGTCGCCCCGGGGGCGGTGCTGGTCCTGGCGATCCTCGCCGTCAACTTCATCGGGGACGGGCTGCGCGACGCGCTCGACCCGTTCACGGAGTGGTAGTCCTGGCGGTCGGCCCGCGCGCCGGCCGCTGAGATGGAGGTGTGATGCGTGGCAGCTGACGAGCAGCCGCAGCGTGGTCCTCAGCCGCTCACGACCGAGCAGTTGATCACCCAGCGCCGGCCGAGCGACCCTCAGATCTCACCCGACGGCCAGCGGGTGGCCTTCACCCTGCGCCCGATCAGCCAGGAGAAGGAGCATCCGGAGGCCGCAATCTGGGTCGTGCCGTTCGACGACGGCGAGCCGCGGCAGTTCACCGCCGGGCAGTGGCTCGACGAGGAGCCGCGCTGGTCCCCCGACGGCCGTCGCCTGGCCTTCCTCTCCGATCGCGCCGAGCGGGGCAAGAAGAGCGTCTATGTCATGCCGGCCGATGGGGGTGAGGCCCAGCGGGTGTTCGACCAGCAGGGCGAGCTCGAGCACCTCTCCTGGTCGCCCGACGGTCGCTTCCTGGCCGTCCTCTTCACCGACCCCGAGACGGAGGAAGAGAAGAAGCGCAAGGAGGAGCGGGACGACGCCCGCGTCTGGGACACCGACTATAAGTACCGCCGGCTCTGGGTGATCGACCTGGAGACGCGGGCGGCGTCGGCCGTCTCCCCCGAGGGGCGGCAGGTCTGGGGCTACGCCTGGGCGCCGGACAGCGAGCGGCTGGCGATCAACGTCACCGCGACCCCGCGCATCGACGACATCTTCCGCGAGACCGAGGTCCTGGTCATTCCCCGCTCCGGCGGCGAGCCGACGCCGGTCTTCCGCCAGATCGGGGCGGCGGAGCACCTGGTCTGGTCCCCGGATGGCGCGTTCCTCGCCTATCGGGCCCGTGCCGGGCGGGTGGTGAACGGCGACTACGTCTACCGCATCCCGGTGACGGGCGGGGAGCCGGAGTGCCTGACGCCCGGCTACGACGGGACCAGCGAGGGCCTCTGGCCGCTGGGGCGCGACGGCTTGCTGCTGCTGGCCTTTGAGGGGGTCAACTCGGTCCTCTACCGGCTGAGCTGGGAGGGCGAGCGCGCCCGGCTGCTGGCCGGCGAGCCGTGGGGCACGATCGCGACGGGGGTGACGACGGACGCCGAGGGGCAGCGGCTGGCGGTGGTCTGGGAGGATGCGCGGCACGCGCCGGACGTGTGGGTGGCGGACCTGCACGACATATCCCAGGCAGTCCTCCGGCGCCGCACGCACTTCCACCCCGAGTTCGAAGCGGCGGCCCTGGGTGAGCCGGAGATCATTCGCTGGGAGAGTGACCCGGGCGTCGAGGTTGAGGGCATCCTCTTCAAGCCCTTCGGCTATCGGGAGGGGCAGCGCTACCCCCTCGTGGTCCAGATCCACGGCGGGCCGACCTGGCTCTGGTCGAATCACTTCTCCGCCTCGTGGCACGACTGGGCGCACGTGCTGGCCGGCCGCGGCTACGCCGTGCTCCTGCCCAACCCGCGTGGCAGCACCGGGCGCGGCCCGGCTTACTCCAACGCCCTCTTCGGCGACGTCGGCGGCTGTGAGTATCGGGACATCATGGCGGGCGTCGATGCCCTGATCGCCCGCGGCATCGCCGACCCGGAGCGGCTCGGCGTCGGCGGGTGGAGCTGGGGCGGCTACATGACCTCCTGGATCGTCACCCAGACCAACCGCTTCAAGGCCGCGGTGATGGGGGCCGGCCTGCCCAACCTGATCAGCGACAACGGCCTGGGCGACATCCCGAGCGCCAACCTCTCCTACTTCGAGACGACTCCCTACCACGACCCGGAGCCGTACTTCGCGCGCTCGGCGATCCGGTATGTGCGGAACGTGACCACGCCGACGCTCATCCTCCACGGCGAGGAGGACCGCCGCGTGGCGATGGCCGAGGGGCAGGAGATGTACGTAGCGCTCCGGACCCTGGGGGTCGAAACCCAGTTCGTCACCTACCCGCGCGAGGGGCACGGCATCGAGGAGCGCAAGCACCAGCGCGACCTGATCGACCGCGTGGTCGCGTGGTTTGACCGGCACCTGCGGCCGGAGCGGGTGGAGCGAGCGGAGCAGGCCGACGCCGCTGGGTAGAGCGGTGCGGCGCTCGCCCGCCGTCGCGGAATCAGCGGGCATCCGACGGCGGCGCGTGCCCCGGGGCCTCCAGCCCCGGGCTGACAACGACAGTCGGCTGAAACGCTTGGTGTGGGTTAGCGCCGGTCTCCGTGCGTACGAGCCACGATCAGGCACGCGGACCGACCGAACCTGCCCGGTCGACATCGTTATCCAGACGGGCCGTTCTGGAACGCACACCTGGCGTTTCGGCCCCGGTCCCCACCGCCACCCACGCCATGCCTCCGGTAGGGGCGGGGCTTGTCCCACGCAGCACCGCCCGGCGATGCGTGGGAGGGCACAAGGCCCTCCCCTACCGGAGAGCGGGTCGGGACCAGTCCCACCCCGGCCAGGGCATCGCCATCCTGATCGGCTCCGTGCGAGCGAAGGATCTGTCGCCCCGGTGGCAGCCCCCGCGAGCGATCCCTTCGGCAGGCTCAGGGCAGCCTCGTCGCTCGGACGGAGCCGGCGCGGCGCCGTGCGATGCCGGCGCTCCGGAGGGGACAGCGGCGGCTACGGCCACCGCACTGCACATGGGCACCCTGATCCGGCTCATGGCCTTTTGACGAATGACCGTGGTATACGCGCCGCCCCGTCCCCAGCCCGCGTTAGCGGGCTTGTCGTTGTCAGCCCGGGGCTCAAAGCCCCGGGCACGCGACGCGGCATACGAGCCTAATTCGTCACACTCCAGTAGCGTTAAGACCCTCCTCCTGTCGCTGATCGGCCTTCTGATCCCCTCTCCTGCAGTCCTCGCTCAGATAGGAACCGCGAGCTGGCCCCTGATCAGGGCCCACCGGGCGGATTGGTGACCGCAACGGGCACAGGTTGGGTCGCAGGCCATCGCCTCCGGCTGCCGTGGAGTGATGCCAACGCCAGGCGCGTCCTCGCGACCGACCCTCCGGAAGTTGCGGTTGCTCCCTCACCTGCATCTGGTTCAGTTCGTTTCGATTCCCCCAGCGGATTGGCAAACTGGTTGCCCAGGTGTGTGGTAGTCCCACCTCAGGTTGAAGCTCCGCTCTCCTGTGGCGCTGACGAGCTTTCGGTCATCCCCCTACTGCGGAAGGAGCGGTGGCATGAGGATCTGCCGCATGAACCTTCAATAGCGTCATGTGTGCGCGATTGCAGTCCTGGCGCTGCTCTTTGTCCTTCTACCGGACAGTACCTCAGCGCTCGACGTCCTGCAGCAAGGAGCAGCACTAACTGTCACTGAGAGCCCCAGGCCGCTTGCCCCCTCCCAGCGCTGGGCGCATCCACGCCCCAGGTCGGGGACGCGTTCTCTTCGCCCGCGCTCGTGGCCAACGCCGTCACGCTCATTCACACCGACGCGCCCCTGCTCCTCTCACCAGAGCAGGCGATGCAAGCCGTCTTGGATCTCGGCGTGCCGTGGGGGAAAGGCGGCACGTGGGAAGGCAAGCCGGTGACCATCCAGACGTTCTACGGGCTGGCGACATTCGGTCGGCTGGGGCCAGGCGGCGTCTGGGAGGGGGAGCGCAACATCCCCTGCCATCAGGGGAGAGGCTCGATCACATCGAGGGCCGCCCGATGTGGATCATCGATTACGGGAACACCGTCTTCTTCGCTGGTGGCTGCCCAGACTGTCCCGAGCCGCCCGCCGATAACCACACGGTCGATGCGGTGGATGCGGCAAGGGGAAAGGTCTGGCTCGTCTGGGGATACGTCGGCGAATGATGTTTCGGTACCAGTGCCCTCGGCGCTGGATCGGCCGCGCGGCTGCCTGGGGCTGCGCCGCCGTCTCCTACAGCCATGGTGTCGACACCCTGGTCTCGACGCCCTCTGGCCCGGTCGGCGCGCCGGTGCTGGATGGCTTGGGCGGCAGGGTCTCATACATGCGCGTCAAGACCACGAGGCCGGCAACGAAAGTCAAGGCGCCGATGACGCCGATGGCCCAGGTGACGCCCAGGCGGTCAGCCAGGGACCCGGCCAGCAGGGCGCCGACGGCGTAGCCGCTGTCTCGCCACAGGCGGTAGACGCCGACGGCGGATGCCCGCCACGCCGGGTGGGCGACGTCCGAGACCACGGCCAGCAGCGTCGGATAGACCAGTGCCGTGCCCAGGCCGAGCAGGGCCAGGGCGATGAGCCACGGTTCGAAGCCGGGACGCGCGATGAGCAGGAAGATCGCACCCGCCTGGACCCACATGCCGGCGACGATCATCCCTTTGCGACCGAGCCGGTCGGAGAGTGCGCCGGTGCCGAGCTGCGTGACGCCCCAGACGCCAGGATAGACCGCGGCGAGCAGGCCGATCTGGTCGACCGGCAGCCCGGCGCCGGCGAAGAGGAGCGGCAGGAGCCCCCAGGCCATGCCGTCGTTCAGGTTGTTGACCAGCCCGGCCTGGCTGGCGGCGGAGAGCGCGCGCTCGCGCCAGCTCGTCAGCAGGAGGACGTGGAGGAAGGCCGGGCGGCGTGCCGGTACCCCTGGCCCGCCGGCCGCCGCGTCCACCAGGTGGGACTCGTACCGGGCGTGCCCGTGCGACTCCCGGGCGAACCCGGCGGAGAGCGCCAGGCCGGCGAGGGCGAAGCCGATACCGAGCAGGTAGGGCGCTGGCCGCAGGCCGTGGGCCGCGGCGAGGTAGCCGGAGGCCAGCGCCGCCGCCGACACGGCCAGGTAGCCCGCCGCCTCGTTCAACCCCAACGCCAGACCCCGCCGGGCTGGGCCGACCAGGTCGATCTTCATGATGACGGTCGTCGACCAGCAGAGCCCCTGATTGATCCCGAGCAACACGTTGGCGAACACGACCCAGTCCCAGCTCGGGGCGACCATGATGAGGATAGGGACCGGCAGCCAGACCAGCCAACCGGCAATGAGGACGTATCGGCGCCCCAGCCGGTCGCCGGCCACGCCTGCGATCAGGTTGGTGAGTGCCTTGACGATGCCGAAGCTGACGATGAAGGAGAGGATAGCCGTGCGCGAGGCCAGGGCGAAATCGTGCTCCGCCAGGAGCGGGAGGGTGGCGCGCTCCAGGCCGACCATGCTGCCGACGAACCCGTTGATGACGACGAGCAGCGTGAACTGACGCCAGTTGGCGCGGAGTCCCAGCCGAGGAGGTGGAGGTGGACCGTGCTCCGCGGGTCCCACGTCCGGCTCCCGCTCCGATCAGGCGGTCGTTGGCACGGTGGCGGCCGGCGGAAGTCCCCGATTGACCAGGCGCATGCGGGCGAAGTCGGGGGGTTCCTCGGGTAGGTCGTGCAGCATGAAGCGGATCAACTCCTCTCGTGTGCGGGGTGCCAGGGCGGCGTTGTGTCGGCGCTCGAAGCCGATGGTCGAGGCCGGAGTCGCGCTGAGGGCGCGCCCGCAGACCGAGCCGGCGAAGTGCGACGGGTAGACCGCGACGTAGTCGGGCAGCGCCGAAAGCCGCTGCAGGCTGTCATAGAGCATGCTGGCGAGCTGCGCCGCGTTCGCCTCACCATGGAGATCGGGCCGGCCGGCATCGCCGACCAGCAGCGTGTCGCCGGTGAGGACCACCCAGGGCTCATCGGCGCGCGTGCGATCGGTCACGAGCAGCGCGAGTGAGTCGTCGGAGTGGCCGGGGGTCTCCCAGATGGTCACCTGGACGTTGCCGGCATCGATGCGGTCGCCGTTGTGGGCGGCCGCGAACGGGAACGCCAGCGGCGCGGCGTGGTGGGCGACGTACGGTGCGCCGGTGCGGGCCGCGAGGTCGCGCCCCGCCGAGACATGATCGGCCTGCAGATGCGTCTCGACCACGGCGACGCAGTGCATCCCGCTCAGGTCCAGGATGTCGAGCATGGGACGGACGGCGTTGGGCAGGACATCCACTGCCACGGCCCGTGCCGTCCCCGTGCAGCCGAACAGGTACGAGGCGCAGCCGGTCTCCGGTTGCAGGTACTGTCGGAACAGCATTGGGGGAGTCTCCGTTCGCTGTGTCGTGCCTCACGTGCGGGGCGTGGGCCGGTGCCGTCCGCGAGCCGGAGTCTCCCCGGAGACCTCGACGGGATACCCGGCCGCGCGCCACTCCGGGAAGCCGTCGCGTAGCCGCCGTGCGCGGAAGCCGTGGCGGCGCAGGAGGCTCACGGCCTCGTCGGCGTAGACGCAGTACGGTCCGCGACAGTAGGCGACGATCTCGCGGTCGCGCGGCAGCTCCGCGAGCCGGCGGGCCAGCTCGGTAACCGGGATCGACCGCGCGCCGGCGATGTGGCCCTGCCGGTACTCGAGGGCCGGGCGGACGTCGATGACCTGGACGCTGCCCGCCACGAGGCGGCGCTGGAGTTCGTCGCGGTCGATCGCCTCCAGCGACTGCCGCTCGGAGATGTAGGTAGCGACGAGTCGATCGATCTCGGCGAGGCGGGCGGTGCCGACATCGCGCAGGGTGCGCCAGAGGGTGAAGACCGCCGGGTCCGCCAGCCGGTAGACGACGTTGAGGCCGCGCTTCTCGCGCTCCACGAGCCGGGCGCGCCGCAGTACCTGCAGGTGGGCCGAGGCGTTCGCCAGGGTGAGGTCGGCCTCCCGGGCCAGGTCCTCGACGCTCCGGGCGCCCTGCGCCAGCAGGTCGAGCAACTCCAACCGGTGGGGGTTGGCGAGCGCCTTGGCGATGGTCGCGAACTCGCTGTACAGGCGGTCCTTGAAGGCCCGGTGCCCCATCCGCTCGCTCCCTGTGCACGGACACTAATCAAAATATCTATTGATCATGATAGTACCGCCGTTGCTCGCCGTCAAGCGGTCGTGCCACTGACAGCGCGCTGCGAACAGGGCGCCGTGCGGGGCAGAAGGTGTGAACCGGATGGCGCAGGCGCGACGTGGGGTGCCGTTCGCCTGGCCGGCCCGGCTGCGACCGCACCGGCGCTCGTACACCGGAAATTGATCGAGCGGGCCACCGCGGGTGCCGAGGGTCGGACGCCCGGCCCGGTCTCGCCCACGGCTGCCGTCGCGGCACGGAACTCGCGGCATCAGCGTGAGCAGGGTCTCCATCCCGGACCGTGCGCCGTGACGTCAGCGGATCCCCGGTGGTCAGGCGATGCCCCCGTTTGAGGGGATCGTCCCCTCCGTTCGGGGGCCCAGGTTCACCCGAAGCGGGGCTAGCCGCTGGCAGGGTGTCCGTCTACATATGGGGTGAGTGGCTCGGTATGACTAGCTAATGGGATATGTCGTGCGGCCGCGCCCGCCGCCCTGCGAGAGGAGTCGGTCACGCATGATCCCCGGCCCGTTTGACTACCACGCCCCACGCTCGCTCGCGGAAGCCATCGGGCTGCTCGGCGCCCACGGCTTCGACGCCAAGCTGCTCGCCGGTGGCCAGAGCCTCATCCCAATGATGAAGTTCCGCCTGGCCGAGCCCGCCGTCATCGTCGACCTCAACCGCGTCCCCGGCCTCGACGGCGTGCGGGAGCAGGACGGGCAGCTCGTCATCGGCGCCCTCGCCCGCGAAGCCGATCTCGAGCAGGCCGCCGTCGTCGCCACGACCTACCCGATCCTGCTCGACACCGCCCTGGTGGTGGCTGACCCGTTGGTGCGCAACCTGGCCACGGTCGGCGGCAACCTCGCCCATGCCGACCCGGCCAATGACCACCCCGCGACGATGCTCGCCCTGGGCGCGGAGCTCACCGCCACCGGCCCCACCGGCGAGCGCACCATCCCCATCGACGACTTCTTCGTCGATACCTTCACGACCGCCCTCGAGCCGGACGAGATCCTGACGGCTATCCGTATCCCCCGCCCCGCACCGCGCTCCGGCGGCGCCTACGTCAAGTTCGAGCGCAAGGTCGGCGACTACGCCATCGCCGGGGCCGCGGCCCACCTCACCCTGGACGACGACGGCCGGGTGGCCGCCGTCCGCATCGGCCTGACGAATGTCAACTACAAGCCGATGCGTGCCACCCAGGCGGAGGCCGCGCTCCTGGGCCAGGAGCCGACCGAGGACGCCATCCGCGCCGCCGCGCAGCTCGCGAGCCAGGAGTGCGACCCATCAAGCGACCTGCGCGGCCCGGCCGACTACAAGCGGGCGGTGGCCCGCACCGTCACGGCGCGTGCCCTGCGCCGCGCGCTCGAGCGCGCGCGGGCCGCCTGAGCGCAGTGGGAGGAGCGTTGAGCCATGCGCACGGTTCCGATCAGCGTGACGGTCAACGGTGAGGTACGGCAGGCCGCGGTCGAGCCGCGCCTGCTCCTCGTCCACTTCATCCGCGAGGTGCTCGGCCTGACCGGTACCCACATCGGCTGCGACACCACCAGTTGCGGTGCCTGCACCATCCACCTCAACGGCAAGCCGGTCAAGTCGTGCACGGTCTTCGCGGTGCAGGCCGACGGCGCCGAGATCCGCACGGTCGAGGGGCTGGAGCAGGACGGGCGGCTCCACCCGGTGCAGGAAGGCTTCTGGCAGGAGCACGGCCTGCAGTGCGGCTTCTGCACGCCGGGGATGATGATGACCGCCGTTGCGCTGCTGGAGGCCAACCCGAACCCGGACGAGGCGGAGATCCGCCGGGCCATCTCCGGCAACCTGTGCCGCTGCACCGGGTACGTCAACATCGTCAAGGCCATCCGGTACGCGGCCGAGAAGATGCGGCAGCCGGAGGTCGCACCGGCCGTGGCCGGCGGAGGGGAGGACTAGTCGATGGCTACCACCCAGTCCACGCAGATCGGCGGGCTTGGCTACGCGGTCAAGCGCAAGGAGGATCCCCGCTTCATCCGCGGCAAGGGCACCTACGTCGATGACGTCAAGCTCCCGGGGATGCTCTATCTCGACATCGTCCGCAGCCCGCTCGCCCACGCGCGCATCACCCAGATCGACGCCTCCAAGGCGCTGGCGATGCCGGGCGTGGTGGCCGTCATCACCGGCAAAGACCTCGAGGCGGCCGGGCTCGCCTGGATGCCGACCCTGATGGGTGACCGGCAGATGGTACTGCCGACCGATCGCGTCGTCTACTACGCCCAGGAGGTCGCGGCGGTCGTGGCCGAGGATCGCTACACCGCCGCCGACGCGGTGCTGGCGATCGACGTCGAGTACGAGCCGCTGGAGCCGGTCGTCGACCCCTTCCGGGCCCTCCAGCCGGACGCGCCGCTCGTCCGCCCCGATCGCGAGCAGAAGACCAACCACATCTGGCACTGGGAGGCCGGCGACAAGGAGGCCACCGATCGGGTCTTCCAGGAGGCTGAGGTCGTCGTGGCCCAGGACCTCTACATCCCGCGCATCCACGTCTCCTCGATCGAGACCTGCGGCTGCGTCGCCTCCTTCGACCGGGTCTCGGGCAAGCTGACCATCTGGATGACGAGCCAGGCGCCGCACGCGCACCGCACCGTCTTCTCGCTCGTCTCCGGCATCCCCGAGACCAAGATCCGCGTCATCTCGCCCGACATCGGCGGCGGCTTCGGCGGCAAGGTCCCCGTCTACCCCGGCTACGTGCTCGCCACGGTCGCCTCGCTCCAGACCGGGCGCCCGGTGAAGTGGATCGAGGACCGCTCCGAGAACCTCCAGGCCGACTCCTTCGCCCGCGACTACCACATCCACGCCGAGGTGGCGGCCACCCGGGACGGCAAGATGCGGGCGCTGCGGGTGCGCACCGTCGCCGACCACGGCGCCTTCGACGCCGCCGCCAACCCGTCGAAGTTCCCGGCCGGGCTGTTCAGCATCGGCACCGGGTCGTACGACCTGGAGGCCGCGCACTTCAGCGTCGACGGCGTCTACACCAACAAGGCGCCCGGCGGCGTCGCCTACCGCTGCTCCTTCCGCGTGACTGAAGCGGTCCACATGATCGAGCGCATGGTCGACGTGCTCGCCGACGAGCTCGACATGGACCCGGCCGAGATCCGCTTCAAGAACTTCATCCAGCCGGAGCAGTTCCCGTACAAGTCGCCCACCGGCTGGGAGTACGACAGCGGGAACTACCCCGCCGCCCTCCAGAAGGCGCTCGACGCCATCGGCTACCAGGAGCTCCGCCGGGAGCAGGCCGAGAAGCGCGCCCGCGGCGAGCTGATGGGGATCGGCATCTCGACCTTCACCGAGATCGTCGGTGCCGGGCCGTCCCACACCTTCGACATCTTGGGCATCAAGATGTTCGACTCGGCCGAGATCCGCGTCCACCCGACCGGCTCCGCGCTGGTCCGCATCGGCGTCCAGACGCAGGGCCAGGGGCACGAGACGACTTTCGCCCAGATCGTCGCCGAGGAGCTGGGCCTGCCGGTCGAGAACATCGTCGTCGAGCACGGCGACACCGACACGGCGCCCTACGGCCTGGGCACCTACGGCAGCCGCAGCACGCCGACGGCCGGCGCAGCGACGGCGGTGGCCGCGCGGAAGATCCGCGAGAAGGCGCGGCTGCTTCCGCGGCCCACCTGTTGGAGGTCGACCCGGACGATCTGGAGTGGCGCGACTACGCCTTCCGCGTCAAGGGCGCGCCCGAGCGCGCCAAGACGATGAGCGAGATCGCCTTCGCCGCCTACACCAACTTCCCGCAGGGGCTCGAGGGCGGCCTGGAGGCGGTCACCTACTACGACCCGCCGAACCTGACCTTCCCATTCGGCGCCTACGTCTGCGTGGTCGATATCGACCGCGGTACCGGGCAGCCCACCATCCGGGAGTTCCTCGCCCTCGACGACTGCGGCACGATCATCAACCCGATGATCGTCGAGGGGCAGATCCACGGCGGGCTGACCATGGGGCTGGCCCCGGCGCTCCTGGAGGAGATCGTGTACGACGACCACGGCACGATGCTCACCGGGACCCTGATGGACTACCTGGTGCCGACCTCGATGGAGACGCCGCGCTGGCGCACGGAGAAGACCGTGACGCCGTCGCCCCACCACCCGATCGGCGCCAAGGGGGTCGGCGAGAGCCCGACGGTCGGCGCGCCGCCGGCCATCGTCAACGCCGTGGTGGACGCACTGAGCCACCTCGGTGTCCGGCACATCGACATCCCGATCACCCCCTGGAAGGTCTACGCCATCCTCCAGGAGAAGGGTGTCGCGGAGTAGCGCCGGGCGGCGTGGGGTGCCGCGGCGCGATGCGGCACCCCCTCCACTGTCGGGGAGCGGGACCGAGATGATGGAGCATGGCAACCTGGCCGCCGACACGACCACCGCGGCCCTCGGCCGGCTGAGCGACGACATCTTCGCCCGGGCCGCGGCGTTGAAGGAGGCGGGCGCGCCCTTCGTTCTGGCGACCGTCGTCTGGAGCCAGCGCCCCAGCTCGGCGCGCCCGGGCGCGAAGGGGATCATCACCCCGGACGGCGCCCTGTTCGGCTGGGTCGGCGGGAGCTGCGCGCAGCCGACCGTGGTCCGCCAGGCCCTGGAGACCCTGACCACGGGCCAGCCGCGCATCCTGCGGCTCAGCCCGGACGGCGGCGGGGCCAGCGGCCGCCCGGAGGTGGTCGCCGCACCGCTCACCTGCCACAGCGGCGGCGCGCTGGAGGTCTTCCTCGAGCCGTTCCTGCCCCCGCTCCAGTTGTTCGTCATCGGCGAGAGCCCGGTCGCGGACGCGCTCGTGCGGCTGGGACACGTCATGGGCTACCGGGTGATCGCCGTCCGCCCGGAGGGCGCCGACACCGCCCCGCCCGAGGCCACGCTCGTCCTCGACCACCTGAATCTCGATCACGTGCTCGCCCCCGGCCCGGCCGTCGCCATCGTGGCGACGATGGGGGTGTACGACGAAGACGCGGTCGAGCGGGCGCTCCGGGCCGGAGTCGGCTTCGTCGGGCTCGTGGCCAGCCACCGCCGCTTCGCGGTCATGCGCGACACGCTGCGGGCGGGCGGCGTCCCGGAGGAACTGCTGGCGCGGGTCAAGGCGCCGGCCGGGCTGGACATCGCAGCCACGGCCCCGGAGGAGATCGCGGTCAGCATCCTCGCCGAGGTCATCGCCAGGCGCGGCACGCTCGCGCCCGCGGCCGCCCCGGCCCCGACGCCGGTGCTCGCCGACGCGGCGTCACCCCAGCCCGCCGAGGCGGTCGACCCGGTCTGCGGCATGACGGTCGAGATCGCCACCGCCCGCCACACCTACGACTACCAGGGCACCCGCTACTACTTCTGCTGCCCCGCCTGCCGCCGCAAGTTCGCCGCCGACCCTGCGCAGTTCTTGGGGCAGTGACGCATCTAGGCTGACGCGCGCCGTGCCCGGCACGGCGGCACCGCGCCACGCCGGCCCCCTCCACGTCCACCCCGAGGCAACGTCCCGCGCCGCCATGATCGCCCCACGGTCACGGCGGGCCGGCCCCTTTGCCCACCCCGCGTGCCCCGGAGGGCACCAGCGCCGGGGCCTCGGTGGGGGTCCTCGGGTTCTCGGCTCCTGGGATATGTCGTGAACGCCGACCGCCCGCCGACAGCGAGCGGGCGCCGCGTCCGCTCCCACGCGCCCACCTCCATGACTCGCCCCCTACCCCTCCGAACACCGTGGAGCGCTGCGCTTCGCGCATCGTCCCGCTCCTGTAACAATTCCCCATCTGCGGCGAACTCTCTGGTAAGTGGAGGCCTGCTCGCATGCCCGCC
Organism: Sphaerobacter sp.; assembly: GCA_029961075.1. Classification (GTDB taxonomy): domain Bacteria; phylum Chloroflexota; class Chloroflexia; order Thermomicrobiales; family Thermomicrobiaceae; genus Sphaerobacter. The sequence continues at coordinate 74,635 of JASBVL010000008.1, read as the reverse complement.
TGCCCGCCCGAGCGTGAGCCGCTGGCGACAGCGGCGCTCAGCGACGCTGAACTGGTCGCCAGCGTGCGCCGGAACCCTGAGTGTTGCGCGGAACTCTATGAGCGCTACGCGGACCGAGTCTACCGCTACGCGCTCAAGCGAACACGCTCCGCGTCGCTTGCCGCTGAAATCGTGAGCGAGACGATGATCCGTGCGCTCGAGGGACTGGAACGGCTCGACCCGGACCGCGGCAGCTTCGCCGACTGGCTCTTCGCCATCGTGCGGCATCGAATCCTGGACCATCAGCGTGCGTACCGTCGCCTGGGTCGCGCACTCGCCCGGCTCCGGACGCTGCCCGTGCATGACGACCCGCTGACGACCGTAGTCGAGTCGGAGGACGCCGCGCGCGTCCGGGCGGCGCTGCGACGCCTCTCACCCGACGACCAGGAGGTGCTGCTGCTGCGCTACAGCGCCGGGCTCTCCAGCCTCGAGATCGGGGAAGCACTGCACATCGCCGAGGGAGCTGCGCGGGTGCGCCTCAGCCGGGCACGGCAGCGACTGGCACGGGAGATGGAGGCCAGCGATGTGTGAGCAGCGGCAGGATCGGCTCGACGACGCGATGCTCTCTCGGGTTCTGGGCACCGCCACCCTCCCCGAGGCCATCCGGCAGCGGCACCTGCGTCAGCTTGCCCGGCATCACGCGGCGCGCGCCCGGTACGGGGCGGCGTTGGCCGCGCCGGGCATGCGCGCGAGGGCCGTCGCGGCATTGGTCGTGGCGCTCGTCGCCACCATGGCCGTAGTGGCCGCCCTCGGCAGCCAGCCCTGGCCATCGCCTGAGTCGCCGGCCGTCGCCGTGGCCGAGCGCCTGCTGATCCCACCGGCGCCGGGTCGCGGGCGCCACATCGTCGTTGAGGCGGAGGTGCAGATCCCGATCACCGCCCGCCCGCGGCGGTCGATCACCGAGGTCTGGCAGCGGACGCTGCCGGATGGCACCGAGCAGATGGCGCTGCGCGCACAGCTCGCGCTGGCCAAGCCCGAGAACGTCGCCGAAGCACGCCAGGGGACGACGCACGTCATCACCGCGGATATCACCGATGGCTTCTCCCCGATCGAGCGCGCCGCGCTGGAGGACGCCCTGGGCGCGCGGGCCACGGCGATCACCCTCGAGCTCACCATCGACACCGCGCGGGATCGCCTGCTCCGCTGGCAGGTGATGGTCCACGACGCCCGCCGGGCAGCCCACCCGATGTACCGCTTGGCCTTCACGACCTGGGAGGAGACCACGGCCGCCGCGATCGATGACGCCCACTTCGCCGAGCCGGGGACCTCCGACCTGCCACCCGCCGCGGGGAGCCTGCCCCCGGTGCCGTCTGTCATCGATCTCCCGATCGGACGTCTGACGGTGAGTAGCCGGGAGAGCGCCGGCGCGGGGCGGGCGCAGGTCATCCTGGTCGGGCCGCAGTCGCTGGTCCTGACGGTCGACATCGCGCCCCTGGGCGGGTCCCTGCACCTCCCCGGCTCGGGAGTCCACCCCTTCGCGGGGCCGGGCTTCCGCGGGTTCTGGCAGCAAGATCCCCGGCAGGGCTGGCCCCGGATCGCGCTCTGGGAGGATCAGCGGCGCCGCTATGCCCTCTCGGTGAACAGCGCTGCTCCCCCCGGCTGGTCCGAGGCGGACGTGATCGCACTGGCGAGGGCGTTCGCGGACCAGGCCGGCACAACCCCCACCGGGGCGCCGCCGGGCACAGCGACGCGGGCTGCTGCCCGCGCCCGGCGCGGCTACCGCCGCAGCTCGCGGAGGTTGGCGCCCAGGATATAGAGCCCGAGCAGGATGATGAGCGCGACCGCGATCGGCCAGAAGAACGCGTAGAGGAGCACGGCCGCGGAGACGATCGCCAGCACGACCGTGACCCCAGCGATGAGCCTGCCGATGCGGCCACGGAAGCCCGCCTCGATCACGACGAAGAGCACCACCGCGTAGATGAGCCCGATCACCAGGTATTGACGCGCGAAGTAGGACAGCGCGACGACGCCGACCAACATGACCCCGATGCTCAGCGCGGCCCACAGCTCCGCGAGACCCGCGGCCCGCAATTGCGGCTCCGAGACCGGCTCGTGCGGCCGGCGGAGGTGCGCCCGCGGCGCGACTGACTCCCCCAGCCGGATGCGTTCGGCGTACCGGTCGAGCGCCTCAAGCAGGGTCGGGTCCCTGGTGAGCTCCGCCCTCAGGCCGGCGAGCTCGTCCGACAGCGCATCGAGCCTCGTCCGCGTCGCCTCATAGGCCGCGCCCAGGTGCGGGTGGCCGCCCATCGCGGCCAGCTCCACGCCCAGCGCCTGCAGCTCGTGGCGCCGGTCGTCGATGGCCGCCTCAAGCTGGCGCTGGCGCTCACGGAGCGCGGTCTGCCGTCCCGGCACGGTGGCGAGAAGGTCGCAGGGCATGGTCACCTTGTCGAGGCCGGCCTAACCGACGGGGTCATACCAGGCACGACGCACCGTGCCGCCGCGGTTGTACATCGGTCCCGGAGGGCGCGTCCTCACCCTCAAAGGGGTCGCGCGCGTGATAACCCCACAGACCCCGATAGCCCGTCACCCACGCGGGGGCAGGCTCGAGCAGCCGCGGCTCCGACCACTCGACCGCCTGGCCCGGCCCGATCGCGAGGCCGTCGCCGCGAGCGTAGTCGACGAACGAGATGCGCAGGAGCACCTCCGGCGACGGTGCGTCCGGGTCGATATCCTCGCGGAACTGCTTCAGGCGCTCGTGCCAGAGGAGCTGGAGTCGATTAGCCGCGCGGGAGATCCGATACAGGAACGGCACCTCCAGCTCGGTGAGGTACTCGCCCGGCTGGTAGTAGGACGCGTGCGATCCCGCGCCCATGTAGGCCAGCGGGTGCTCGCCGACCTTCTGCACCTCCGGATCGTCCCACTGGCGTCGCAGATCGTCGCCGGGATCGTTGTGGCTCCCGTAGGCGACCCACTCCGGCCTGAGCTCTCCCTCAGGAGCCTCAGCCAGGTAGACACTGACCATCTCCCAGTCGGCCTCGTGGTCGTTGGCCCCGAAGAATCCCGAGCGCCAGTCGTTGAACACGTAGAAAAACCAGTATTGGAGCACCACCCAGCCATCGCAGCGGGCGACGCGGCCGTGGTAGTGGAACCCGGGCGCCGCGCGCTGCATCGCCTGGTAGGTGAGTTCGGCCGCCGCCGCGGTGTCTCCCGGCACGCGTCCGCGCCCCAGCAGGGAGAGCGCGAACAGCGCGTCGCCCAGCCGCGAAATGTACCCAACCCGCGCCAACCGCCCCCGTCCGGCGTGAAACACGTCGCCATCATCTTTCCGGCTCCGCAGGCGCTGCAGCCGGTAGCTCGCCAGCTCCTTCACCGTCAGGGGATCGATGAGCTTCAGGAAGTGGATGGTGCCGAACCGCGAGGGACGGTGCTCCGCCAGCCGCTCCAGCGTCAGCTCGCCGAGTGGCACCACCATCACGGCGTCGCCGTTCCGGTGCCGCATCCAGAGACTGCAGATCCGGACGTACCGCTCGACGTCGAGCGGGAAGAACTGTTCGCCGCGGGTGAACCGCGCCACCGGCTCGAACCGCCGGAGCAGGGCGCGATCAAACTCACCGTTCATACGGCGCACTGCCCGACTCCGCACCCTGCGGCGGCTGGAGCGCCGTGCGCACGGCATAGGAGTTCAGATAGAGCACGAAGCTGATCCCAACCACCATGAGCAGGTAGACCCAATCCGACTCCCGGCGGAAGTACGCCAGGAGGGAACCGAAGAGCAGCACCCCTTGCCCGAGCATGGCAAGCGTCCAGGCGGACGGCCGTCGCAGCACCAGCGCGAGCGCCGCGACGAGCGCGAGGACGATCACCGGCACGCCGGTCCCGAGCAGGGCCGACCAGCCGACCAGGACCGGCGACTGAGCGGCGGCCGCCAGCTCCCGCTCCCAGTCGATTCGCTTGCCGATCACCGCGAGCAGGGCGACGAGCCGCCGGCCTCGGCCAGCAGGAGCAGCACGGTGGCGCGGCGCCGGCGCCGCCGGAGCTGCACCGTACGGTCGGGGGTCCCACCCGTCGCAGGCACCGCTGCCGGGCCGCCGCGCTCAGCCGCGCCGCCGTCGCGGCGGTCCCCCACCGGTCCCGCGCTCACGTCTCCCATTGCTTGTGCCGCCGTTACGCGTACTGCAGTGCCGAGGGACTCACGCTCGCGTCCCCAGTGCATGCGGCGTGCCCGGACGCCGCCGCAGCCGGGAGCTACGCGGCCGGCGCCGGTGGCGTGGGGGTCCGTGCGGTGCCGGAGAAGCACGGGGCAGCTCGCCATCGCGGGCCGCCCCCACTCCTCATCGTTTGCCGGTGACTCAGGCGAGCGGTGCGGTGAAGTAGTAGATGAGCTCCTTCACGTGCGCCTTCGCGTCCGACAACCGGATGCTCTCGTTCGCGCCGTGGGCGCGGCTCTCCCCCAGCCGCCCCAGACCGACCGTGGCGATCTCGTCCGTGTTCAGCACCTGGGCGACGAACGCCATGTCGGTCGAGCCGCCCGAGCCGGTCCGCACGAAGTCCTCGTCGCGGTACCCCTGTACCAGCTTGAGCGCCTCCACCAGCCGCCGCGCGCCGGGGTGGTCAGCGCTCTGGTAGTACGCCGGGTAGTTCTGCATAAACTCCACCTCGACGCCGATCGCGCGGCTCTTGGCCTTGCCCCGCTCGACCGCCTCGAGGATCTCCGCCTTGACGTCCTCGATCGACTCCTCGGGGATGAAGCGGCGGTTGATCACCAGCGTGCAACTGCCCGGCACAATGTTCGACTTCACGCCGGCCTGGATGATGTCGAGGTTGAACATCGGCCGCAGGTGCGACGGGGCGCCGGGCGCCGGTGCCAGCGGCAGCGAGGAGCGGCGCGCCTCGACGCGCCGCTTCAGCTCCAGCAGCTCCACCATGATCGGCACCGCCTCCTCGAGCGCGTTGATCCCGAGGTAGTTCGACCCGGAGTGGCAGCTCCGCCCCGTCACGGTGATGGTCACGTCGACCGAGCCGTTCGACCCGAGCCGCAGCACCGGGTCCTGCGTCCCCTCCAGGCACAGCATCGGCGCGGTGACGTAGCCCTCCAGCGCCAGGTGGTAGAGCCCGGGGTAGACGCCGATCTCCTCGTCGGTGCACAGGAGGATGTTGAGGTCCCACACCGGCTCGAGCCCGCACTGGTGCATGATGTCGAGCGCGGTCAAGACCGAGGCGATGGCGCCCTTCATGTCCGCCACACCCCGCCCGTAGATACGCCCGTCCTTGATCTCGCCGCCGAAGGGGTCGAAGTCCCACCCCTCCTCGATCGGCACGACGTCCATGTGCGCGTAGACGGAGAGCGGCGGCTTCCCGTTGTTGAGGCGCGCCACCAGGTTGACCCGCTCGCCCGACAGCGGCAGCGGGATCTGCGCGATCTTCTCCGGCGGGATCACGACGCGTGTGGTGGTGAAGCCCAGCCGCTGGAACTCCGGCTCCACCAGCCCCACCAGTTTCCCGTAGTTCTCCCCTGGCGGCACGGTGGTGTCGATCCCGATCACCAGGCGCAGCCGCTCGATCAGCCGGTCCTCCTGCGCCTCCACCAGTGCGAAGGCCCGGGTATAGTCCATCCCCGCTATGCTCCTTTCGGCCTCACGGCCCCTCTCGCCTCGTGCACTCATCGACCGCGATTATGACCGAGCAGGCGCGGACGCGCACGGCCCGGCGACAGCTCTCTGCTGCCGGGCGCCCCTGCACCGGCCGCGCCCACGCGGCGCGCCGCACGCGCCACCAGCCGTGGTATTCTGAGCACGGATGGCGCGCCGGCAGGCTTGCGTGTCGGATGCGCCTGTGCGCTCGCAGCGACACCGCCGATGAGCGACTACCGGCCGTCGCTCTCGCGGCCCGAGAGGAAGGACGAGATGGCAGCCATGAGCGATCCGTTCGGCGCTCGCTCGACGCTCTCCACCCCACACCAGACTGTCACCTATTACCGGCTCGCTGCTATTGCCGATCAGGTGACCGTCGGCCTGGACCGCCTGCCCTACACCGTCAAGGTGCTGCTGGAGAACGTGCTGCGTCACGCCGGAGCCGAGCCCTTCTCCGAAGAGGATGTCGCCACCCTCGCGCAGTGGCAACCTGGCGAGCGCACCCCGCGCGAGTTCCCGTTCCTGCCCGGCCGCGTGCTGCTGCAGGACTTCACCGGTGTGCCTGCGGTCGTCGACCTCGCCGCGATGCGCTCGGCCGTCGTGCGCCTCGGCGGCGACCCGAGCCGCATTAACCCGCTCGTCCCGGTTGATCTCGTCATCGACCACTCCGTGCAGGTCGACGTCTTCGGCTCGCGCCTCGCCTTCCGCCGCAACGTGGAGCGCGAGTACGAGCGCAACCGCGAGCGCTACGCGCTGCTGCGCTGGGCCCAGCAGGCCTTCCAGAATTTCCGCGTCGTCCCGCCGGGCACCGGCATCGTGCACCAGGTCAACCTCGAGTACCTGGCTCAGGTCGTCTCGACGCGCCAGATCGACGGCGAGACGGTCGCCTTCCCCGACACGCTGGTCGGTACCGACTCCCACACCCCGATGGTCAACGGGCTCGGCGTCCTCGGGTGGGGCGTCGGAGGCATTGAGGCGGAGGCCGTGCTCCTGGGGCAGCCGATCTATCTGCTCACCCCGGAGGTCGTCGGCTTCCGGCTGGTCGGTGAACCGCCCGAGGGGGTGACCGCCACCGACCTGGTGTTGACTGTGACCCAGCTCCTCCGCCAGACCGGCGTCGTCGGGCGCTTCGTCGAGTTCTTCGGCCCGAGCCTCCGGCACCTCAGCTTGCCCGACCGGGCCACGATCTCGAACATGGCGCCGGAGTACGGCGCCACCGCCACCATGTTCCCGATCGACGACGAGACCCTCAACTACCTGCGGTTTACCGGCCGCAGCGAGGAGCTCGTCGAGCTGGTCGAGCGCTACGCGAAGGAGCAGGGCCTGTTCCAGACCGACCAGTCGCCGGAGCCGCTCTTCGACCAGATCGTCGAGCTGGACCTCAGCACGCTCGAGCCCAGCGTGGCGGGTCCGCGCCGGCCGCAGGACCGCGTCCCGCTCGCCCAGGTGAGCAAGAGCCTGCGCGATGCGTTCAAGGATCGCATCGACCCCGCCGGGGCCTCGACGGGCGGCACCGCCGCATCCCAGCCACTGGAAGCCGTCGCGCAGGCCACGGCCGCGACCGCCACGGTCGCCCCGCCGTCGACGAGCGTGCCGGTGCGCATCGGCGATCAGGTCGTGGAGCTGACGCACGGCTCGGTCGTCATCGCCGCGATCACGAGCTGCACCAACACGTCCAACCCCGAGGTCATGATCGCCGCCGGCCTGCTGGCCAAGAAGGCGGTCGAGCGCGGGCTGGACGTCAACCCGGCGGTCAAGACGAGCCTGGCCCCCGGCTCGGGCGTCGTCACCGCCTACCTCGACCGCGCCGGGCTGACGCCCTATCTCGAGGCGCTGCGCTTCCACCTGGTGGGCTACGGATGCACCACCTGCATCGGCAACAGCGGTCCGCTCCCCGAGCCGGTGGCGAAGGCGGTGCAGGAGCACGACCTGGTCGTCGCGGCGGTGCTGAGCGGCAACCGCAACTTCGAGGGCCGGATCCACCCGCTGGCGCGCGCGAGCTACCTCGCCTCCCCGCCGCTCGTCGTCGCCTACGCCCTGGCCGGCACCCTCAATATCGACCTGACGACCGAACCGATCGGCTATGACCCGAACGGCGAGCCGGTCTACCTGCGCGAGATCTGGCCCAGCACCGAGGAAATCCGCGAGACGATGGCGCGCGCCGTCACGCCCGAGCTGTTCCGCGAGCGCTACGCCGACGTCTTCCGTGGCGACGAGCACTGGCAGGCGCTCCCGCTGCCCGAGCAGAGCGAGCTGTTCGCGTGGGACCCCAACTCGACCTACGTCCGCGAGCCGTCCTTCTTCCAGGAGCTCAGCCTGGAGCCGCGCCCGCTGTCCGACATCCGGGGCGGGCGCGTCCTGGTCTACCTCGGCGACTCGGTCACGACCGACCACATCTCACCGGCCGGGTCGATCGCCATCGACAGCCCCGCCGGTCGCTATCTGATCGAGCACGGGGTGGAGCCACGCAGCTTCAACAGCTACGGCTCCCGCCGGGGCAACCACGAGGTGATGGTCCGCGGCACGTTCGCCAACATCCGCCTGCGGAACAAGCTGGCCGGCGGCCGCGAGGGCAACTGGACGACGCACCTGCCGTCCGGCGAACTGATGACGATCTACGACGCCGCCATGCGCTACCAGGAGGCGGGCACGCCGCTGGTGGTGCTCGCCGGCGCGGAGTACGGGTCCGGCAGCTCGCGCGACTGGGCCGCGAAGGGCCCCTTGCTCCTCGGGGTGCGGGCCGTCATCGCCCAGAGCTACGAGCGGATCCACCGGAGCAACCTGATCGGCATGGGGATCCTCCCGCTCCAGTTCGAGCAGGGGCAGAGTGCCGAGAGCCTGGGCCTGACCGGACACGAGGTCTTCGACATCCAGGGCATCGCCGAGGGCCTGAGCCCGCGGAAGCGGCTCACGGTGCGCGCCACCCGCGAGGACGGCAGCACCGTCGACTTCCCGGTGATCGTGCGCATCGACAGCCCGACCGAGGTGGAGTACTACCGCCACGGCGGCATCCTGCCGATGGTCCTGCGGCGCCTGGTGCAGCAGGCCTGAGATCCCGCCATCGCAGCCACACGACGCCCGGCCGCGTGGGTCAGCCCACGCGGCCGAGCGCGTGCGTGGCCCCCGGGCCCTGGGGAGACGATCACGCGCGGACGCACCGCCCAGCACGGCGATCGGCGCGTCAACGTGCGCCGGGTCGCGCGCCCAGCCGGCCCCGCTCGCGCCATGCGATGGGTACCGAGGCGGGGTGGGCTGGTGTGCCACCGGCAACGGGTCAGTCAGGACAGGATGGCCCCCAGCGCGGCGCGCGGGCGTGGCGGGCTTCCAGATCCAGCAGTATCCGCTTCATCGCCAGCCCACCCCCGTAGCCGGTGAGCGAGCCGTCGCTGCCGACCAGGCGGTGGCACGGTATCACGATGGCGAGGGGATTGGCGGCATTGGCTGCGCCGACCGCGCGAGCCGCACGCGGCCGCCCGATCCGCACCGCGATCTCCTGGTAGGTCGCCGTCTCGCCATAGGGGATCGCCGCGACCGCCTCCCAGACGCGCCGCTGGAACTCGGTGCCGATCAGGTCGAGCGGCACGCTGAACCGGCGGAGCCGGCCAGCCAGGTAGGCCTCAAGCTCCGCGATGGCCTGCTCCACCAGCGGGCCGCCGTCGACGAGCGTCGCGCCGGGGCTGTGCCGCTCGATCAGCCGCAGGCACGCCTCCCGGGTGCCGCCGGGAACCGTGACGACCCGCAGCCCCTGTGATCCGGCCGCTACCCAGATCGGGCCGAGCCGGGTGACCGTCGCCCCCACCTCGATCGCCGTCGCCGTCCTCGGTCGCACCCGGGTCTCTCCCATTGCGCCGCTCCTCAGGGCTACCGTGCGTGTCCGGTGGGTATACCACACTCCCGGCGGACGCCGCGAGCCTCGGCAGCGGGCATACAAGCTGCGATGCCGGGTTTCAGGAGCGGTCGTTGGCTGGAGAGGACCATACCATGCCCCATCACGTACGAGCGATCGTGGAACGAGAGCTCTCCCAGATGGACTGGTCGCGCGGGCGATCCCGCGAGGCGCTGCTGGAGCATTTCCGGATGGCCCCCACGGTCCGCCAGCTCCTGGCGGACCATCTGCCGGACCGGACCTTTCACTCCGCGCGGGAGGTGATGGAGGCCGTCCCGGCCATGCACTGGGACTGGCTCGAGCGCGCCATCCAGCACGGAACGACGGAGCACGCGTTCCTGCAGTCGCGGGTCGCATCGATGGGCGGCCGCCAGTCGCCCGAGGCAGACCACGGCACCCGCGAGGCCACCGGGCAGAGCGGGCCCGACCCGGGAGCCTAGTCAGCGTCCCGGCAGCAGACGCTCGCTCCCGGGGCGCCCCGGTGGGCCGTGCCGCTGCCGCGTGCCTCGCCGGTGACCGGACGCCGGGGCCGCTGGCCTGACGGCAGCCGCGCGGTGGTATAAAGGGACGGCTCAGGCCGTCAGACGCGGCTCGAACGTCCCGCAGCCGTCAGCGGATCAACCGGTGGGAGGGGCTATGGCGCACGCGGCGCAGACGCTCAAGACGATACTCGACAACGGCCTCACCGTGCTCATCCGGGAATCACACCGGGCGCCGGTTGCCTCCTTCTGGGTGTGGTATCGGGTCGGAGGGCGCAACGAGGTCCCCGGGATCACCGGCATCTCCCACTGGGTCGAGCACATGGTGTTCAAGGGAACCCAGACCTACGGACCGGGCGAGATCTTTCGGCTCGTGAACAAGCACGGCGGGACGCTCAACGGCTTCACCTGGCTCGACTACACCGCCTACTTCGAGACGCTGCCCGCGCCCCAGATCCTCCTGGCGGCCGACATCGAGGCCGACCGGATGCAGAACGCCGTGTTCGACCCCACCGAGGTGGAGAGCGAGCGCACGGTCATCCTGTCCGAGCGCGAGGGCAACGAGAACCAGCCCACCTTTCACCTCCGTGAGGAGGTGGTCGCTGCGGCCTTCCGCGCGCATCCGTACGGGCAGGGGGTGATCGGGCACGTCTCCGACCTGCGCCAGATCACGCGCGACGACCTCTACCGCCACTATCGCACCTACTACGTGCCGAACAACGCCACCGTGGTCGTGGTCGGGGACGTCGATGCCCAGGCGACGCTGGCGGAGATCGAGCGCCGGTTCGGGGCCATCCCGGCTGGCCCGGAGCCGGCCCCGGTCCGCACCGCCGAGCCGCCGCAGCAGGGCGAGCGGCGCGTGGTGGTGCGCCGGCCGGCCCCCAACCCGACGCTGTTGATGGCCTTCCACGCCCCGGCGGCCGAGCATCCCGACGCGCTCCCGATGATGTTGCTCGACACCGTCCTGTCGGGTGGCAAGGCCATGGGCTTCGGCGGTGGCGGCGGCATGGGCCGCAGCTCGCGGCTCTACCGTGCGCTGGTCGCCAGCGGCCTGTGCAGCGCGGCAGGCTCCTCCTTCACCCTGACCATCGACCCGTACCTGATGACGATCTCCGCCGCGCTCGTCCCCAGCGCCGAGCCGGCCCGCGTCGAAGCGATCGTCCAGGAGGAGCTGGCCCGGCTGCGTGAGGAGCCGGTGCCCGAGGAGGAGCTCGCCCGGGCCGTGAAGCAGCTCCGCGCGCAGTTCGCCTACGCTGGCGAGAGCGTCAGCAGCCAGGCGTACTGGCTCGGCGCCCTGCGCACCGTCGCGCCCGGGCTCGACCCGGACACGGTGATCGACCGCCTCGCCGCGCTGACGCCCGACGACCTGCTGCGCGTGGCGCGCACCTACCTCACGCCCGACCAGGCCACCGTCGGCTGGCTCGAACCGACCGCCATCGCGCCGTCACCGGCCGACGTCGTGCCGCTGGCGGCCCGGCCGCACTTCCTGTCGGACGCGCGCGGGAGCGGCGCGGGCGCGTTCCCCGCCCCGCGCCTCGATCTCCGCGAGCACACCCTCGACAGCGGGCTCCGGCTGCTGGGGCACCACGACCCGACCAGCGACGCGGCCGTGCTCGGCCTGCGGCTCCCGACCGGGGCGGTCGCCGACGGCGAGACCCCCGGCCTCGCCCGCTTCACCGCGCAGATGCTGCCCCGCGGCACGGCGCACCGCACCTTCGCCGAGCTGAACGAGGAACTCGACAGCCTCGGCGCCGGCCTGTCAGTTAGTCCCGGCCGCGACTACGTCGATATCGCCGCGACGTGCCTCAAGGAGGATGTCGCCCGTCTGGCGGAGCTGCTGGCCGAGGTCGTGCTCGAGCCTGCGTTCCCGGAGGACGAGATCGAGCGGATGCGGGAGCAGTCCCTGACCGCGCTGCGCCAGGCACTCAACGATACCCGTGCCCAGGCGAGCCACACGCTGCGCAGCACCATCTACCCGGCCGGCCACCCCTACCACCACCGCGTCCTCGGCACGGAGACCACGCTAAGCACCATCAGCCGCGACGCGCTGATCACCTTCCATCGGCGCTACTACCAGCCGGAGCGCGCCATCCTCGCCGTGTCCGGGGGTGTCCCGGTCGAGGAGGCCTGGGACCAGGTGCAGCGTGTCTTCGGGGGCTGGCGGACCACCGAGACCCTCCCCGCCGTCGACATCCCGCCGGTCGACCCGCCCCCGGGCCGCGTCCGCCGCGAGGAGCAGCTCCCGGGCAAGAGCCAGGCCGACATCGCGCTCGGCCTGCCGGCCCTGGAGCGGAGCCACCCGGACTACGACGCGCTCCGCGTCGCCAACCTGATCCTCGGCCGGTTGGGGCTCATGGGGCGGCTCGGCGCCAGCGTCCGCGAGCGGCAGGGCATGGCCTATTACGTCTACAGCTCCCTCGAAGCGGGCCGCGGTCGCGGCCTCTGGGCCGCGCACGCAGGCGTCAATCCCGTCAACGTCGAGCGCGCCGTCGAGAGCATCATCGCGGAGGTCGAGCGCTTCCGCGGCGACCTGCCGACGACCGACGAACTGGAAGACGCCAAGAGCTACCTGATCGGCAGCCTGCCGCTCAGCCTGGAGAGCAGCGGCGCGATTGCCGGGACGGCGCTGGACATCGCCTTCTACGACCTCGGCCTGGATTACATCGAGCGCCTGCCCGCCCGCATCGCGGCGCTCACCCGCGAGCAGATCCGGGAGGTCGCCGCCCGCTACCTCCTGCCAGACCGGATGGTGGTCGTCATCGTCGGACCACAGGCTGCGACCTGGCCCTGACCGGCCCCGAGCCGGAGCTGCCGCCGCAGCCGGGCGCCCCGACCACGGGCGGCACGTCCCGGCTGCCTGGCCATCCTCGGCCGATCAGGGCCCGATCCGACCCGGTCGCGCCGCGAGTGTTACAATCCGGCCGGACGGAGGGGACTCGTCACCGACGGTCCAGGAGAGGAGTACCTACCCGGATGCACAGCTCGCCGACGTATACGGTCTTCTGGCTCTACAAGGCGCAACCCGAGTGGCGCACCCTGTCCGACGCTGAGCGCGCCGCGGGCCGCGACGCCTTCCTGCAGACGCTGGACGCGCACCGCGAGACCGCCCCGCTGCGCGCGGCCTACTCCACCGTCGGCTTCCGCGCCGACGTCGACCTCATCCTGTGGGCGGTCGCGCAGGAGATCGACGCGCTCCAGCAGCTCGCCGTCGACCTCAACCGTACCCCGCTCGGCCAGCACCTGGAGATGCGCCAGGCCTACCTGGGTCTCGGGATGCCCTCCCAGTACGACCCCGAGCACGGCCCGGCCTTCCTCCGGGGCATCCCGCCCAAGCGGTACCTGAGCGTCTACCCCTTCACCAAGACGCCGGAGTGGTACCTGCTGCCCTTCGAGAAGCGGCGGGAGCTGATGCTGGTCCATGGCGAGCTCGGCCGCGAGTTCCCCACCATCCTGACGAACACGGTCAGCGCCTTCGGCATCGCCGACCACGAGTTCGTCGTGGCGCTGGAGGACGACGACCCGGCGACCCTGGTCGCGATGGTGCAGCGCCTCCGCGCCGCCGAGGTGCGCATCTACACCAAGGTCGACACCCCGATCTTCCTGGGTCGCCGGAAAGACCCCGAGGAAGCGCTCCGGGACTTCTAGCGCCTACCCACGGCTCCGCGGGGCGTGGCGCGCCACGCCCCGCGACCGGCGTCACCGCGCCATCACGAGCGCCGTCGCCGCGCCGGCCGCGGTCCCGACCAGGTTCACCACGTCGTTGTCGATCCAGCCCACGCCGCGGACCGGGACCGTCGTCGCGCCGCAGCCATGCACCTGCCGTTCGGTCTCCACGCCGCAGCACGGGCAGCGGAACACCCGCTGCACCGTCCCACCCAACAGGCTGTCGACCAGCGACCCGCTCAGTCCCGCCACCGTCGCCAGCGCCACGACGCCCGCGCGGCTCCCGCCCGATCCCTCGCCCCCACCCAGGGCGGCGATCAGCCCCATCGCGGCCCCACCGGCCGCGGCCGCGGCCAGCCCGAGCGGCGTCACCCCACCCGAGATCCCCGGCGGCACCGGGCGCAGCGTCACGATCGACCGTGGCGGGCGTCGGCTCAGCATCCCCACCTCCGTCGCCCAGGTGTCGCTCGCCGCGGCGGCCACGGCCCCCAGGAACGCCGGGAACGCCGCCTCCCCGCCGGCAGCCGCCGCAGCGAGCGCCGCCACCGCCGCGACGCCGCCGTTGGCCAGCACCTGTCCCTCGTCCCGCCGACCCCCCTTGGCCGCCACGTCCGCGCCAGCCGCCTTCCGCGCACCCCCCACCCGCGAGAGCGCGCTCGACAGCGTGAAGAAGCCGAACAGCACCGACGCCCAGTGCAGCCCGCCGGTCGCGAACACCGGGGTCCCGACCGCGACCGCAGCCGCCGCTCCCCCGGGAGTCAATGCCCCCGTGCGCCAGCCCGCACCCGCCACGGCGCCCGCCGCGACCGCCCCAAGCGCGACCCGCCCCAGGCGCACGCCGCGCCCCCCACTCCCCAGCACGCGCATCCCCTCACGGCCCGAAGAGCTTGACCACCTCGTCGGCGCGGATCTCGAACACGTACCCGGCCACCTCCGCCACCGCCGGGCTGGAGATCTCACCGTAGCGGATCAGCACCCGCTGCCCCTCGACCTCCACCTCGCGCGTCGCATCGAGCGCGAACGGATGCCGCGGGTTCCCGTGGATCCGCCGGGTCCCGCCCACCTGCTCGATCGCCTCCAGCACCAGACGGTGCGCCGTCTCCTCGTCGAGCACCATCACCAGCTCCTCTCGCTGCGCACGCAAGCCCGCGCGCCCCTAGCATACGCCATCCGATCCCGGCCAGCGGCCCCCACAGCGCCGCGCCCCCACGCACCAGCGTCGTTCCCGCCCGCCCCATCCACGGCACGCCCCCACCGAATGCGCTACACTAGGTGAAAGGTGCTCCCACCCGGCGGCACGCGAGCCCGTAGCTCAGCGGTAGAGCAGCGGACTTTTAATCCGTGGGTCCTGGGTTCGAATCCCAGCGGGCTCACCCCTCAGAAACCGCATCGGGAAGCGGAATCTGAGACGCCCGCCCGCCGGCGGGTGGGCCGGATCATGGCGTACTACCCCAACCCATACCCCAACCCGGCGCGATACGCCCCTATCCGGCGCCCACGATGCCGTCGATCTCCCGTGCCGCCGCGCGCGCCAGCTCCGGCGCGACGTGCGTGCAAGTGTCCATCGTCAGGCTGAAGTGGGCGCAGCGTAGCAGTAGCACAGCAGGCCGGGGCGGCCCTCGCTGGGCTGATCCCCGGGCGCGAAGACGGTGCCCGGCGTGGGCTGGGCGGGGTCGCGGTAGTTGACCGACCTTCCCCCGCTTGACACACCGACCCGACGCCCAGGGACTCCGTTGCGACGAATCGGCCTTGTGCTCGTTGCTCCGGAAAACCAGCACCGTGATCTGCAGGGGTGCCGGATAGCCCAAGCACCGATTGACAGGGCGACACGGCCACGTGCCGTCAGCTTGGGCACCAGCCGGGCACACCGCCCCCAGAAGGTCCGGGCATGATGCCTGGCCAGGTGGACCTGGCCCGTCACGGGGCGGTGGACCCTCGCGACGATCGGGCGCCAGTGGGTGAGCTGGCGGCGCAGCGCCGCCGGCAGGCGCGCGTGCTGGTTGCGCCGCAGCAGGGCCAGCAGCGGCGCGCCCCGCCGGGAGGCCGCATCACCGCAGCATGCCCCCGGCACCGCGTCGGGCGCCCCACTGCCCGATGGTGTCAAAGTCTCGCACGCGTCGACTCGTCCAGGTTGCCGGATCGCGCAGCTGTTCCTAGACTGGTTGTGCGCGACAATCGCCGGAGATCGCGAGGGCCACAACACCGAATCTCCGGCAAGGTGGCCAACCACGGGTCATCCGCAGGGGGTCGGGCGCTGAGGGCAAGGCACGGATGCGGAGAACGAGAACATGCCGGACGGGTTGGTCTTCTCCACGGACGGCCGCTCGGCACCCGGCCGACGGGCATGTGCGGTCAGCCTCGTACGGTCGTACATCCACTCGCAGGCGCTGGCACCAACACCGAGCAGCGCCATCATCCCATCCGACCAGATCCCAACCCTCGGCTGCGCGTGCGACACCCCGGAACACGCCGACCACGCGCTGAAGCACGAGGAGGATAGGTTGGTCGACCTGCCCGCGCTCCACCGGACAGAGGTTCCGGTCAACACCATCGGGGACAGCGCCTTTGCGCTCGGCGGCCCGCTTACCTCGCCATCTACCGGACAGCCGAAGCCCTCACCGGAACCTCTCGTCCGCAGGGACCGCTTCATCTGGATCTCCCGTGGCCGTGCCGGTCGCTCCAGCTCAGGGGAACGGCGGATCCATCCGGCCACAGGGGCCATGGCTCGGATCGGAAGCCGTGGCTAGGTCGGCGCGCATCGCGCCTCGATGCCGCGACGCGCGCCTGTGATGGTCGTGGACCCCTGCGGGGCCAGTATCGGAGAGACCAGGCGGCGTCGACAGCGGTGCCAGGGGTGTAGGACAAGGATTCGAGGGGGACCGCGGAATGGGGTTTCGATTCCGGAAGCGCTTCAACATCGCCCCCGGAGTCCGGATCAACGTCAGCAAGCGCGGGGTCAGCGCCAGCGTCGGGCCCCGGGGCGCCAAGCTGAACTTCAGCAGGGGCGGGATTCGCGCGACGACCAGCGTCCCGGGCACCGGACTCTCCTACAGCCGGACCATCAGCGCCGGTACCCGGCCGAAGCATTCCAAGCCAGCGCTGGCGCGTCGATCGGCTGGCGGTGATGGTGGGCATCAGTCCCCGCCGCGTTCGTCTGGCGTGGGTCGGGGGTGTCTGACCATCTTCATCGGCGTGCTCGCGATCGGCCTGGGGCTGGCTATGCTCGGATATCTCTTCCCATTGGTCATCGCAGGTGCCCTCGCACTCTTGGGGCTTGCCTGGAAGAAGCCGGCCATGGTCCAGCGCCTCGTGGACAGCCGCTGGGCGGCGCGCCTGCCGCTGTGGATGCGCGCCACGCCGCTGCGTTTCGCGGTGGTGGTGGCACTCATCCTCATCCCGGTGTCGACCTTCGCCGGCGTCGCCGTCTATGGCGAAGACAGGACACCGCCACCCCCCGCGACCCCACCGCCAGCCGTCGGCGCGAGCACCACGTCTGCCGGGGTAACCCCCACCGTCGCAGCCACGCCGACGGCCACCCCGACGCCGACGCCGGCGCCGGTGCCGCCCACGCCGACACCGCAACCGGCACCGACTGCTACACCGACCCCAACACCACAACCGGTGCCGACAGCGACGCCGACACCAGCCCCGATCTCCCAGCCGACCGACCCGCCGTCGAGCGGGGAGCAAGTCGTTCATCCGGGCGCCTTCTGCTCACCTGTGGGGGCGACCGGCGTGACCAAGACCGGGAAGCCGATGGTCTGCTCGACGACGCCAGAAGACAACCGCCCACGCTGGCGGAGCGGATAGGTGGTGGACGTGGCACGCGGTTTCCAGCGCACTTCGCCGCCGCGACGTGGCGGGCTCGCTGCTGGTGCGAGCGGCGTCGTGGACTGCAACGGGGTTGGCATGGTGGCCACATCGTGACGGACACAACAGGTGCGCCGGCTGGAGCCGATCGCAACGCATGCGCCCTCCGCTCTCCTCGGGCAGCGACGCTCGCCGCTGTCGCGACCGCGTTCGGCATCAGCCGCATCGCCTTCTACGCGTCTGCGGCGCTCGGTCTTGCCATCCTACCGCCGGCGCTTGAACCGGCGCGGGTAGAGGTCGGCGGACCGGCGGCACTGGCGCTCCACTGGCGCTGGGACGCGGTGTACTACTACCACATCGCGGTTGAGGGCTACCCGTGGCTGGGACTCACGGCGTTCTTCCCGGTGCTGCCCGTCCTGCTCTGGTTGGGTGCGACCGGCTTGGGCGGACTACAGCCGCCGTCGCCACTGCCGATCGCCGATGCGTCCCCGGCTGCCCTGATCGCCGGGGTGCTGGTGGCGCACGCGGCGACGTTGCTCGCGCTCTGGTTGCTCTATCGGCTCGCCGAGCATGAGACCCAGGATCCCAAGGTCGCCGCACGAGCGACCCGCTACGCCGCGGTGTTCCCGCTGGCGTTCATCTCCAACACGCCGCACACGGAGGCGACCTTTCTCGCGGTGAGTGTCGGCGCCTTCCTCGCGGCACGGCGAGGTCGATGGATCAGCGCGGGACTCTGGGCAGCGGTGGCGAGCGCGACCCGACCACTCGGCGTCCTCGTCGCACCGGCGCTCATGGTCGAGCTCATCGCCGCGTACCGAAGACGGCAGCCCTCACGGCGGGAACTGTTCCGCGCAGCGGTCGGGGTAGCGCTCAGCCCGATCGGCTTGCTCGGGTACATGGCGTATCTGTGGCAGCGTTACGGGGATCCGCTGGCGTTTGTGCACGTCCATGAGACCGAATGGCACCATGACCGACTGCTGCCGATTCAGACCCTCTATCGTGGAATCCGATTCGCGCTGCACCCCGATTGGAGCAACACGCCCGCGATCTGGGCAGTCGGCGTCGTGCATCTCGTCGTGGTCCTCGCGTTTGGCCTGATTCTGCTCGCCTCCTGGCGCTCCTGGCCGGCGTCGTACCTGGTGTATGGCGCGCTGCTGTTCACGATGGTGCTCTCGATGCCGCTGCCCGGTGCGTGGACGATGCATTCCATGGGGCGCTATGTCATGGTGCTGTTCCCCGTCTACCTGTCACTCGGCAAATGGGGGCACCGGCCGTTCGTGCATCACGCGATCCTTGGGGTGTGTCTGCCCCTGTTTGGGCTCTTCTCGGCACTGCACACGAACTGGTATCCGACGTGAGTCTTGCTGCGAGGCACGGCGCAGGAGATCCGATACCTGTGGTGGGCATAGAGGCGCGGTGACGACTGACGGCGCTGGGTGCCCGACAGGGAGGGTGCATTGGGTTTGCCCACCCTGACTTCGACCCACCATTCCTCGTGTCGCAGGACGACCACCGGCACCCGCGGACGCGCCGCTGTTCCGTATGTTGTGTAGGGTGGCGAGACGAGAGCGAGACGGAGCCGATCGCCCAGCGGCATGGCCACCGCCCGTTGCACCTCATCAGATGGGAATGGTTGCCGGAGTCGCGTGGTCGCGCTGCGCCAGACTCCTGCGAGTTCAGCGACCGCTGGGGCAGGGGAGTTGTGCTCGACGGCGCGTGAGACCGACGCCTCGATCAGGAACAATCCGTGTCCTCGGGCCGACTCGGAGGAAGAAGGCATCGAGGACGTTCGCCCGCGTCCAGGTCACGGCCGCGCCTGCCGCGGCGGCCCGCGACGGCCGTGCCCGCGGCTAGCCGGCCATCATCTCCCGCAGCAGGAGGCCCTCGATCTCGATGAACTCGTACATGCGCATCATCTGCTGGAACTCGGCGTCGGTGTGGAGATACAGGCCCTCCATCAGCCCCTGGGCGACGACGGGATCGAACATCTTGGCGAACTTGTTGTTCTGAATGGCGATGAACAGCTTGTAGAGGTCCACCAGCTCGGTTGGGCCGATGCGGGTGGTCTGGTCGCTCATGATGACCTTCCCCGCCGCCATCCGCACCTTGAGCCGGTTCTCGACGGCGAAGCGGTTGAGCTGGTTCTCGAACTCGAGGGCCACCCGCGCGTGGTCGAAGAGCACCAGCTTGAGGTAGATCGATTCGACCGCCAGGTTGAAGAGCTCGATCACCTTCGCCCTGTTCGGCGGGATGGCTTCGATGTAGCCCTGGGTCGCCAGGCGGTAGAGGGCGCGGGCGGTGTCGAACTGCGTCAACCCCGCCGCCTGGGCAATGGTGACGACGTCGCGCTGCCCGTCGACCAGCCGGAAGACGGGGAGCAGCTCCTCGGGCGGCGGGGCCTCCGGCTGGCGCGCCCGGTGGCGGAAGATCATGTAGACCGAGGGCACGACCGGGGAGATCTCGATCCACTCGTCAACCCGCCGCGTCCCCTCGATGATGAGCCGCATGGCGTCGATGGAGACCGGCACCCCGCCCTCGCGGACAACCTCACCGGCCTTGAAGGTGAAGCGGCAGTTGCGCCAAAGGAACAGCGTGTAGATCGAGATCTCCAGCAACTGCTCCTCGCAGGTGCGCAGGTCCTGGTCGGTGATCGCGTGGGTGCGACGGAGGTGCTGGATGACGGCCTCGTCGCTCCGCAGCCCCTGCCGGCGGAGCTCCTCCAGATGCGCGCGGGTCAGCTTGCCCTGCCGCGCCAGCAGCTCGGTCATGGTCGGGAGCCGGCTGCCGGCGGCGACGTAGCTGACGCGCCCGTCCTCGAACGTGATCGTCCGGGTGTTCCAGCCCTGGATGAGCGTCAGGACGCCCGTCTTCCGGGTGAAGCTGAGCATCTGGACGAGGTCGGAGAGCGAGAACGCGCCGAGCCGCCCTTGCAGGTCCAGCTCCGTGTCGTCTCCGGGTCGTGACTCCCGCACCGCGGTCATCGCCCCAGCCTTCCCCGCTGCTGCTAGCTCCCGGGCAGCGCCACCTCGAACTGCGCCTCGGTCTGGTGCCCGGCGAGATCGCTGGCACGCACCGTCAGGCGCGCGGTTGGCTCGGCCCAGTCACGACCGTCCCAGATGCCCAGGTAGGCATCCTGGGATGGGACGTAGAGCAGTTCGCCGACGTACTCCCCGCCCGCCAGCAGCTCCACGCGGGTCACGCCGACGTCGTCGGTCGCCCGGACGCGCACCGTCGCGAGCCGGCGATCCAGCGCACGCGGAGCCGGGCGCTCGACCGTGACGCTGGGTGGGGTCTGATCGTAACCCAACGCTTGCCAGACAAGCTGGGCGATCGCGGCGTGCCCGGCATTGTTCGGATGCACGTCGGTCGGGTACCACGTCCAGTCGCGGATGTGGCCACGGAAGGCAGGCTCCAGATCGGCGACACGGACGCCTGCGGCCGCGGCCGCCTGCCGGATCACCTCGTTGAACTGGTGCACCCACCAGGCATCGCTCCCGGCCACGCTGGGATCCCCCGCGCTCAGGTCGTAGCTGGTGGTCACGACGATCTCGGCCGGGGTGTCGCCGAGCGCCGCTTTGACCGCCCCCAGCACGGCCGGGTAGACGCTGCGGAACTGCGTCAGCCCTGCCTGGCGCTCGGCCTCACCGCTGCCCGCGAGGTTCAGCAGCTCGTTGCCGCCGAGCGAGATGGTGACGGCGCGCACCTGCGCGCCCCGCGCCCGGGCCGCCGCGATGTCGGCCCGCGCCTGCTGCACCTGACCGCCAGCCAGAAAGGAGCGCGCGGTCTCACCGGGCACGGCGCGGTTGATCAGCGTCACCGCGGGCGCCTCCCGGCCCACCGCGCTCTGCGCGATCAGGTCCCGCACCAGCCACGGGTAGCCGCGCAGCCGCGGCAACGTCGTCACCAGCCCCGCCGCGATCGAGTCGCCGAGGGCCAGGTAGACCTGCTCGGCTGGGGCCGGCTGCGCTGCCGCCGGGCCAGTCAGCCATGCCGTGAGCGGCGTGAGGAGCGCCCCGACGAGCGCCACGGCCAGGATAGCGCCAGCCCGGCCGCCACGGCAGGCATGGCTCACCGGTCCGCTCCCAGCAGCGGGCCACACCGCGCCAGCGCCGCTCGCAAGACCACCCGCCCGCTGTCGTGCGTCAGCGCCGACAGGGCCTCGTCCGGATCGAAGAGGAGGGTATCGACGTCGCGGTGACGGGCGAACTCGGGCCCCGGCTCCGCCGTCACGATCAGGTAGGCCACGAGCCGCTCCCGACCACCGGCCGAGAACCGGGCAGTGCCCGCCCAGCCCGCGACCTGCGCCTCGAGCCCCATCTCCTCGCGCACCTCGCGCACCGCCGCCTTCCAGACGGCCTCGCCCGGCTCAATGTGCCCCTTCGGCAGGACGATCGTTCCGTCCGCCGCCCGGCGCAGGGCGACCTGGCCCTCCGCGGGCAGCAGGACCACCGCGCCAGCCTGCGGCACGGCGTCATCCCCCGCGCCCCGGCCGAGCCCGGAGACGGCCAGCTCAGCCCGAAGCTTGGCGTAGGTGACGGGGATCAACTCGGGCAGGACCATCGTGTTCGCCAGGATTGGCATGAAATTGGCGTCGCCTTCCCACCGGGGCACGACGTGCACGTGTAGATGCTCGGCAACCCCGGCACCAGCCACGCTCCCGATGTTGAGCCCGATGTTGAACCCCTCGCACCGGAGCGCGCGCTGCTGCGCCCGAGTGACCCACGGGAGCAGGCCAAACAGGTCGCTGACCGTCTCCGGGTCCAGATCCTCCAGGGTGGCCGCATGTTGGTACGGGACCACCATCACGTGACCCGTGTTGTAGGGGTACAGGTTCATGATCACAAAGGCGGACGTACTACGGTGGAGGATCAGTTCCGCGACGTCGTCCCCCGCAGCCGGGCGGGTGCAGAAGATGCACCCCGGCTCGCGGGTCTCGCCGCCCACGTACCGCATCCGCCATGGGGTCCAAAGGCGTTCCATCAACCCATCCCGCGCCACGATCCGTCGCTGGAGCTGATCTTAGCACAGCCCATCGGAGACCGCTCCCTTCGGCGCGCCCCAGGCCGCTGAAGACGAACGGACGCGCAGCGGCACGGCCGGAGCCGACCCCTCTGCTATACTTCGGCCTGCTGCGTTGCCAGGGGGAAGACGCAAGGAGGCGCAAGCGCACATGGCAGCGCGGACAGACCAGGACACGACAGCGGACGCACCGGCGCGCACCGTCGGGCCCGAGCGGGAGCCCGCCAGCACGCGGCGGGAGCCGCGCTGGCTGGCGCAGCTCCTCCGGGCCGGCACCGACGCGGCCCTGGTGCTCCTCGCCTTCGCGCTGGCCTACTGGCTGCGCTACCGGCTCGAGTTGGGCGGCGCGGTCCTGCCCGGGTTCGCGCAACCCTTCGACTTCTTCCTCGGCAAGGCCGCCCTCCTGGTGGTCATTTCGGTTCTCATCTACCACCTGCGCGGCCTCTATCGCCTGCCGCGCTGGACCAGCTTCCTCGACGAGGCCTCGACCGTCGTCAGCGGCAGCACGACGGCCATGGCGATCCTGATCCTCTACAGCTTCTTGCAGCGGTTCTACCCCTCTCGGCTGATCTTCATCTACGCCTGGCTCCTGATGATCGCGCTGCTCCTGACCAAGCGCCTGGCCGTGCGCGTCGGTCGCGAGCTGCTCTGGCGCCGGGGCATCGGGGTTGAGCGGGTGCTGATTGTGGGCGCCGGGCGAGCCGGCCAGCGGCTGATGCAGTACATCTACAACCAGCCCCAGCTCGGCTACCGCGTCGTCGGCGTGGTCGATGACGTGCCCGTCGACGACGACTGGGGCATCGCCACCGAGCGCCGCGTCGAGCGCCCGCCGTATCTCGGCCGCCTGGCCGACCTGCCCGAGATCCTGCACCGGCACGAGGTCGACGAGGTGATGATCGCCCTCCCGCCGACGGCCCACCAGCGCGTCACCCAGGTGATCGCGCAGTGCCGGCAGGACGACGTGCCGTTCCTGGTCGTGCCCGACCTGTTCGAGCTGTCCCTCGACCGCGTGCGCGTGAACGAGGTCGCCGGCCTCGCCCTGATCGAGATCAAAGAGGCGCGGATCCGGGGCTGGAACTACGCCGTCAAGCGCGCCATGGACATCGTGATCGCCACGACCGTGCTCACCCTCTGCGCGCCGCTCATGCTCCTGATCGCCCTCGCGATCAAGCTGGACTCCGAGGGGCCGGTCCTCTTCGGGCAGGAGCGCGTCGGCAAGGACGGGCGACGCTTCACGCTCTACAAGTTCCGCTCCATGTGCCAGGACGCCGAGCAGAAGAAGGCCGAGCTGATGCGGCTGGCCACGCCCAAGGACGGCCTCCTCTTCAAGCTGAAGGACGACCCGCGCGTGACGCGCGTCGGGCGCATCCTCCGCCGCACCTCGCTGGATGAGCTCCCGCAGTTCATCAACGTGCTGCTAGGGGATATGAGCGTGGTCGGGCCGCGCCCGCAGGTGCCGTCAGAGGTGGCGGCGTACGCGGACTGGCACTACCAGCGCCTGCTCGTCACCCCGGGCCTGACCGGTCTCTGGCAGGTCAACGGGCGCAGCGACCTCACCTTCGATGAGATGGTCAAGCTCGATCTCTACTACGCCGAGAACTGGTCCCCCTGGCTCGACATCAAGCTGATCCTGCGCACCATCCCGGCGGTGCTCCTGGGGCGGGGCGCCTATTAGCGCCCACGCCGACCTTGGGTCCATCGCGCTGGCAGCCATCCCCGGCCGCTCGCTCGAGCCGGGACCGACCGATGGCAAGGTCGGCGTGGGCGAGCGTGCCCGCGCGGCGCTCAGCGCGGCGCGGCGCGGGCGGCGCGAACGCGCTGGTAGTGGCGGCGGGCCTTGGCGCGGTTGCCGCAGTCGCGCATGTCGCACCAGCGTCGGCTCCGATTCCGGCTCATGTCGAGGAAGAGCCAGCCGCAGGGATGGCCGGCGCACTCCCGCACCCTGTCTAGCAGCGGCGAGGTGAGCAGCTCGGCCGCCGATCGCGCCACCGCCCAGAGCATCGGGTCCAGCGCGTCCGGCTCAGCGGCCCATGCCCAACCGAAGCCGCCCCCGGGCTGGGGTGCCACCCGCGCCCGGCTCATGGCGCGCGCCAGCGCCGCGTTCAGCGTCTCCAGGTCGGGCGTTGGCGCGGGCTCACCCGTCGCGATCCGGGAGAAGATCCCGTAGATTGCCTCGCGCAGCTTCCGCGCCGCGGCCAGCGTTTCGTCCGCCTCAGACGGGCGCGCCCGCGCCGCGGCGAGCAGTGCCTGGCACGCAGACGCGCTCAGGACGCCCACCGCCCCGGCCCAGGCGACGAGATCCGCGTAGCTGTGCAGGTACTCCTTCGGCGCCTCCGTGTCGCGATTCGCGCGGGTGTTCGCGAAGTCGAGGCAGACCGCGCCCCCGACACGCTTGAAGCCCGTGCTGCTTGCTTGGCTCGCTGGCTGCATGGCCAATCGCCGCTCCTCCCGGGCCCTGGGGCCACGCGCTTGACACCGCCGGCGCGCTCGATGATGCTCCTAACCAATGGTAGGCGGGCGATCGGTTAGGGGCAAGCGGTGCCGCCGCACGCGTTGCCAGCCGCGCCAAGCAGTGCACCCCCGGGCCAGCGAGAGGAGCAGCGGCATGCCCTCCCCCTCAGCGTCCAGCCCGATCGACGTGCGTCCCGCGACGCCGGACCGTTGGCCGGACCTCGAGCGCCTGTTTGGCCCTCGCGGTGCCACTGCCGGCTGCTGGTGTATGTGGTGGCGGCTCAGCCGCGCCGAGTTCAGCCGGCAGACCGCCGCCGGGCGGCGCGCCGGCCTCGCCGCGATCGTCGCCGCGGGTGACCAGCCCGGGCTCCTCGCCTACGTCGGAGATGAGCCCGTCGCCTGGTGCGCCGTCGCGCCGCGCGAGCGCTATCCCGCGCTGGAGCGCTCGTGCACCCTCAAGCGGGTGGATGACGAGCCGGTCTGATCCATCGTCTGCTTCTACGTCGCCCGCACCTATCGCCGTCGCGGCCTGCTGCGGCCCCTCATGGAAGCCGCGGTCGAGTTCGCCGCCTCCCGCGGCGCCCGCATCGTCGAAGCCTATCCGGTCGATGTCGAGGATGGCCGCATCGACGCGGGGTCGGCCTTCACCGGGATTGCCGCAACCTTCGCCCAGGCCGGCTTCAGCGAGGTGGCAGGGCGCTCGCCGCGTCGGCCGATCATGCGCCGCGTGATCGAGTGAGACACAGCAGACGAGCCGCGCGCGGCGGCCGCGCCCCGCCCCGGTGGCGCCGCCCAGGGGAGCGTGTATCCTTAGCCCCGTGGCGTCGATCGGCCCCACCTTGGGGGGATCGCAGGGGGACGCGACGGTCATGCCAGAACAGCGCGTGGCACTGGTCCATGACTACCTCAACCAGTACGGCGGGGCGGAGCGGGTGCTCGAGGCGCTTCACGACCTGTATCCGGACGCGCCCGTGTTTACGTCGATCTACGCGCCCGACCTCATGCCGCAGGCGTACCGCTCGTGGGATATCCGCCCCTCGTTCATGCAACGGCTACCCGCGGTGCATCAGCGCCACCAGGTGTACCTCCCGCTCTACCCGCTCGCCTTCCAGCGCCTGCGCCTTGACGGGTTCGACCTGATCCTGAGCTCCAGCAGCGCCTGGGCCAAGGGGGTGCCGACACCTCCCGGCGCACTCCACATCTGCTACTGCCACAGCCCGATGCGCTTCGCCTGGGACTTCCGCCGCTACGCCGAGCGCGAGCGGCTCGGCAGCGGTCTGCGCCGCCTCCTCCCCCCGTTGCTCGCCGCGTTACGCCGCTGGGACGTGGCCACCAGCCGCCGGGTGGACCACTTCATCGCCAACTCCACCGCCGTGGCCCGGCGCATCGCCGACTTCTGGGGGCGCGAGGCGACTGTGATCTTCCCGCCGGTCGACACCGACGGTGCCCAGCCCGTCGCCCCATCCCAGGTCGGCGACTACTTCCTGCTCGTCTCGCGGCTGGTGCCCTACAAGCGTATCGACATCGCGATCGAGGCGTTCAACGCGCTTCGCCTGCCGCTGAAGATCGTCGGCGAGGGACGCGCCCGCCCGGACCTGGAGCGCATTGCCGGCCCCACCATCGAGTTCCTGGGCGCCCTCTCCGACGAGGAGAAGTACCGCCTCTACGCGCGCTGCCGCGCCGCGGTCTTTCCCGCCGAAGACGACTTCGGCATCGCCCAGGTGGAAGTCCAGGCGTCGGGGCGCCCGGCGATCGCCCTGGCTGCCGGTGGCGCGCTCGATACGGTCATCGACGGCGTCACCGGGGTCCTCTTCGCCCCCCAGACGCCCGCCGCGCTGATCGACGCCGTGCGGCGCTTCGAGCAGGTATCATTCTCCCCGGAGCAGATCGTCGCACACGCCGCACGCTTCAGCCGGGCGCGCTTCCAGCGGGAGATCGCTGACTTCGTCACCGAGCGGTTGGCCGCGCGCCGGGCCTCGCTGGCCTCGCACTCGACGGAGGTCGTCACGTGGAGTTAGTCGATTATCTGAGTGTGCTCCGGAGGCGCTGGCCCTTCGTGGTGGTGGTGCCGCTGCTCGTGCTGGCCGCCGTGCTCTACCAGGCCTCCCAGGCCCCGACCACCTACACCGCCACCGTCCGGCTCGCCGTCACCCGTGCGCCCGAGCCAGCGCCGGCCGATCCGGCGTTCTTCCGCTACGACGGCTACTACGCCTACCTCTCCAGCGAGTACCTGCTCGACGACCTGGTCGAGGTGGTGCGCGGCAACGTCTTTGCCAACGACGTCTCGCGCATGCTCGTCGCCAGCGACGGCGCCGACGTCTCGCCCGGCGAGATCCAGGGCTCGATCAGCTCGGAGCGGATCAACCGCATCCTCTCGATCCACGTCACCTCCCGCGACCCCGACCGGGCCGTCATGCTTGCCCGGGCCGCGGGGGCCACCCTGGAGCAGAAGGCCGCGGAGTATTTCAACTTTCCCGACGCGCAGACAGCCGCCATCGTGGCACCGGTGGAGTTACCCGAGACGGCCGTCGCCAACACCCAGCGCCAGTTGCTTCTCCTGGCGCTCCAGGTCATCGTCGGGCTCTTCGCGGGGCTGCTCATCGCCTTCCTGGTCGACTACCTGGACGACACGCTGCGCTCGCCCGAGATGGTAGCCGCCGCGCTGGATCTGCCGGTCATCGGCACGATCCCGAACGAGAGGAGGGCCCGGTGAGGCCGGAGGAGTACGCGCTGATCGTGCTGCGTCGCTGGTGGCTGGTACTGGCCGCGGCCGTGATCGCCGCGGCGGTGGCCTACGGCTACAGCGTGTCCCAGCCCCGCACCTATCAGGTCAGCGCCCGCCTCATGGCCATCGCCGAGCCACCCGACTACTGGCTCGACCTGTACGCCAAGAACCGCCTCGCCTCGTACGGCGACCTCATCAACAACTGGAACTTCGTTGCCGATGCGCTCCGCCGCGCGGGGCTCGACATCGACCCGGGCCAGGCCATGCGCGGCCTGGCCGTCGGCCGCACACCCGACAGCAACGTCGTGCAGATCGTCGTCACCGACACCGACCCGGAGCGCGCCGCCGCGGTCGTGAACGCGCTGGCGGCCGCCTTCGTCGCACGATCCGAGGAGGAGAACAACCAGATCGTCGCCGAGTACCCCGGCGGGGCCGACGGGCAGAAGCGCGGCACCGTGCGCATCGAGCAGCTCGATACGCCCAGCGCACCGACCACGCCGATCGGGCCGCGGGTGAAGCTGCACACCGCGGCCGCCCTGCTGCTCGGCCTGGTCCTCGGGGTCCTCCTCACCTTCGCGGGCGAGTACCTCGACGACACGCTCCGCACCGAGGAGGATGTCGAGCGCTACCTGGCGCTGCCGACGGTGGCCGGCATCCCGCGCGGTTGACCCGCGACGAAGTCGACGCGACCCGAGAAAGGAGAACCGGGGGTGAGCCAGATTCAGGAGCGGGCCGAGCGCCAGCCGCGCGCGAACAGTGTTGACCTGGTGCTGGTGACGGATCCGGCCTCGCCGGTCGCCGAGGCCTACCGGTCCCTCCGGGCGACCGTGAAGTTCGCGCGCGTCGAGCCGCCCGTGCGCGCGGTGGCGATCGTCGATGCCGGCACCGGCGGCCAGCACGCGGAGGCCGCGGCCAACCTGGCGGCCGCGCTCGCGCTCGGCGGCGACAGTGTGGTGCTGGTGGATGCCAACCTGCGGCAGCCGCGGCTCCACGAGCGCTTCCGCCTGCCGAACGAGACCGGGCTGGCCGAGTGGCTCGCCGCGGGCGACCCGGGGGCGGCCCTTCCGCTGGTCGAGACCGGCATCGCCGGGCTGACCCTGCTCACCGCCGGGCACGTAGCCCAGGCCGGCGGCCCGCTCCCGGCGGACCTCCTCGGCAGCGACCGCTGCGCGACACTCCTCGCGCGGCTCCGCGACGACGCCGACTTCGTCGTCGTCGACACCCCGCCGCTGCCGGATGTCGGCGACGCACTCGCCATCGCGCCGCGGGTGGACGCTGTCCTGCTCCTGATTCGCTCCGGGAAGACCAAGCGCGCGGCCGCCCAGCGCGCGAAGGACGCCCTCGATCGCGTCGGCGCCCGCATCCTCGGCGCCGTGCTGACCGACAGCGGCCGGCCCAAGCGTCGCGGCAGCGCCTGATCGGCGCGACGGCCGCCTAGTCCGGCGCCGCCGACCGCTCCGGCGTCGTCGCGCGGGTGAGGAGGCCGCGCGCGACGAGCCGGTCGACCACCTCATCGAGATGGTCCGCCCCGCGGCCGGTCTTCGCCGCCACCTCGTAGAGGGTTGTGGCGCCGTTGAGCACCGCGAGGAGCACCTCCCGCTCGGCGCGGTCGAGCTGATCCAGCGTCTCCGGCACGAAGGGCGCGTCCGCCAGCGCGACCACATCCCGCATCGCGTGCGTGGCGAGCCACTCGTCCGCCATGCGCACCGCATTGAGCACGATCGGCTCGATCCGGATCTCCTCGACGAGCGGCGTGTCCCACTCCACCTCGTCGGGCGTGAAGACGAACGTGCCGCCGGGCTGGATCAAGATCCGGAACAGCGACGCCTCAAACTGCGCCGCCACCGCCTTCAAGATCTGCTGGCGCGTCACCAGGCCGAGCTCGACCAGGACATCGCCGAACCGCGTGCGCTGCGGGTCCACCGCCTGGAGCGCGAGGGCCTGCTCGACGTCATCCTCGGTGATGTACCCCTGGTCGACCAGCAGGCGACCAATCCGCAGGTTGACATCGCCGGACGTCACCGACGCCACGCGACCGCGGTAGAAGACGAGCGTGATCTCATCGGTCGGGATGCTCAGCGTCAGGCGTCCCGACTTCCCGTGGCTCGACAGGACGTGCAGGATGTCCGCGAGTGGTAGGTCCGCGAGGTCGCCGTAGAAGCCCATGTCAGACCGCCGGTTGCGCGGCCGGCAGCACATCGAACGTCGCCGCTGACCCCTGCTGCCGCAGTCCGTCCGCGATGTGCTCCTCCAGCCGCGCTCGATCGAGGCGCGCCGTCGCGGTCAGCACCATGCGAATCTCCCGCGACGACAGGGCCACCACGCGCACATTGATGCAGCGCGGCAGCCGCAGCAGGTGGGCCCGCAGCTCCGCCACTTCGGTCAGCCGCCGCACGCCCCGCAGCACGACGGACCAGCGAGCGATCTCCTCCAGCCCGCTCGGGGCCAGCGCCGTCGAGATCGACGGCAGCGGCGGCACCGCCGCCTGGTCGCGCAGCGTTGCCAGATACCCGGTCAGGGCGGCGAACTCCCGCCGCACCGCCTCGTCGGCCTCCGCGACATCGACAGCACTGCGCCGCCCGCTCCCGTTGGCATAGTTGGCATCAGCCGGGTCACGCATGAGCCTTCCCCCGACGTCGCCGCTCCACCGTGCCCGCGATCATCGTCTGGGCGACATCCCGCCCCAACCGTAGCCGTCGGCTCCACGACCCGTCAACGACCGGAGGTCCTAACACGAACGGCCACCTGTACCACACGGGCTCCGCCCGCGGCGTCCGACGCCTGCCGGCCGCGACGGAGGGTTGGCACGCAATTCGCACGCACGGCGTCGACGACAGGCGCGTGGTCGACGTGGGGCGGCGTGACCGTGAGACCCGAACGGTCGGGAGGGGCCATCCGCCGGCACGCCGCGAACCTAGAAGGCACCGATGCGAGCGATGTTAAAGCGGGCAGACCCCACGGACACGGCACCGGGATCCCCTTCCGGTGCCGCGTTCTGGGATATCCCGCTGCCAACCTTGCTCGAGCAGTTGCACACCTCGCCGGCCGGGCTGACCGAGATCGAGGCAGCCCGCAGACTGCGCGTGATCGGGCCAAACGACGTGACCGGCCAGCAGCGGACCGGCCCGCTGGCGGAGTCCCTGCGCTACTTCCTGAGCCCCTTGGTTGCCATCCTGCTCCTGGCCAGCGCTGCCGCGGCGGTCCTCGGCGAGCGGGTGAACAGCGCCATCATCGCGACCATCGTGTTGCTGAGCGCCGCCCTCAACATCCTGCAGAGCTACCGGTCCCAACGTGCGGTCTCCTCGCTCCAGCGGATGGTCCGCGCCCACGCCACCGTCCTGCGCGACGGTCGCTGGGTAGAGGTAGCGCCCAGCACGCTCGTCCCGGGCGACGTCGTGCGCCTCAGCATCGGCGACCTCGTGCCGGCCGATTGCCGCTTGCTCGAGACCGATGACCTGAGCGTGAACCAGGCGGCGCTCACCGGCGAGTCGACCCCGGCCGCCAAAGTCGCAGGTGAGCTCGGCCCCGGCGTGCATGGGCTGGTCGACGCGACGAATGCCGTCTTCCTCGGGTCATCCGTCTCCAGCGGGGCGGGCACGGCGGTCGTGGTCCGCACTGGCCGCGCCACCGCCTACGGGGGCATCGCCCGCCGGCTCGCGGCGCGGCCACCGGAGACGGAGTTCGAGCGCGGCTTGCGCCAGTTCAGCCACCTGATCGCTCGCACCGTTCTCTTCCTGGTCCTCTTCGTCTCTCTGGCCAACACCCTGCACTCCCGCCCGCCGCTGGAGTCGCTCCTCTTCGCTGTGGCGCTGGCAGTCGGCCTGACCCCCGAGTTCCTGCCGATGATCGTGGCTGTCACGCTGGCGAGCGGTGCCAGGCGGATGACCCAGCGCAAGGTCATCGTCCGGCATCTGCCCGCCATCGAGAACTTCGGCAGCATGGACATCCTCTGCTCCGATAAGACCGGGACGCTCACGGAGGGGGTGATGACCCTCACGGCCGCGGTGGATGCCGCGGGCCGTGACGCGCCGGAGGTGCGGCAGCTTGCCGCGCTCAACAGCCGCTTCCAGAGCGGCATCAACAGCCCCTTTGACGCGGCGATCCTCCAGGCAGCACCCGAGCCAGTCCCGGCCACCGGCGCGCGGAAGGTGGCCGAGATCCCGTTCGACTTCGCCCGCCGCCGGCTCTCGGTCATCGTCGAGGCGGACGGCCGGCGCCTGCTCATCAGCAAGGGCGCGCCGGAGAGCCTGCTTGCCGTCTGCCGCACCTACCGCACTGCCGGCGAGACGCGACCCTTGGACCCCGCCAGCTGCGACCTGATCGCCCGCACCGTCGACGGCTTCGGTCGCGATGGGCTGCGCTGCCTGGCCGTCGCGGTCGCCCAGGTGCCAGCGCAGGCACGGTATGGGATCGAGGATGAGCGAGATCTGACCTTGGTCGGGTTCGTCGCCTTCGCCGATCCCCCACGCGCCGACGCGCGCGCCGCGATCGCTGCCCTTCAGGCGGACGGGGTCGCCATCAAGGTCCTGACCGGCGACAACGAGCACGTCGCCGCGCGTGTGTGCCAGTCAGTCGGCCTGCCGCCCGGCCGTATCGTGCTGGGCAGCGAGCTCGACCGCATGACCGACGCCGCGTTGAGCGCTGTGGCCGACGAGGTGACCCTCTTCGCCCGCGTTTCGCCGGAGCAGAAGCACCGTATTCTCCTGGCGCTAAAGCGCCGCGGACACGTCGTCGGCTTCCTCGGCGACGGCATCAACGACGCCCCATCACTGCACAGCGCCGACGTCGGGATCTCCGTCGACAACGCGGCGGACATCGCCCGCGAGGCGGCCGAGATCGTGCTCCTGGAGCGGGGGCTAGGGGTACTCCACACCGGCGTCATGGAGGGCCGGCGCGCCTTCGCCAACGTCATGAAGTACGTGATGATGGGGACCAGCTCGAACTTCGGCAACATGCTCAGCATGGCCGCCGCAGCCGTCGTGCTGCCATTCCTGCCGCTCCTCCCGACCCAGGTGCTCCTCAACAACTTCCTGTACGACCTGGCCCAGGTCGCCATCTCGACCGACCGCGTGGATGCGGCCGCGCTCCGGCACCCGGAGCGGTGGGACGGGCGCGCCATCCGCGACTTCATGCTGCTGATGGGACCGCTCAGTTCCGTGTTCGACTTCCTGACCTTCGGCGCGCTGCTCCGCCTGTTCCACGCAACCGAGCCGGCCTTTCATACCGGCTGGTTCATCGAGTCGGTGGCATCACAGACCTTGATCATCTTCGTGATCCGCACGGCGGGGAATCCGCTGCGCAGCCGGCCCAGTGCCGCGCTCGTCGCCACCGTCGTGGCCGTGGTCACGGCCACCCTGCTCCTCCCCTTTACCCCGCTCGCCGATCCGCTGGGGTTCGTGCGCCCCTCGCCGCCGCTGCTCCTCTTCATCACGGGGGTAGTTGCCAGCTACCTGCTCCTGGCTGAGCTGACCAAGCGAATCTTCTACCGGCGACGCGCCCGGGCGCGCCGTGGAACCCCGCGGTATGGAACTGGCGAGCAGCCGGGAGCGGGCGCCGGAGCGGAGGGTACCCGGCGCTGAGGCGACATCAGCCTGGATGCAGGAGGAAGGCAGATATGACGCCCGGGCGAAAGATCGCGCTGCCCCAGATCCACTATTCGCTGGGCCCGCAGCGCGTGTCCAGGCAGCCGACCCATCGTAGCTACCCCTACCGCTTCCGGCAGACACGGCGCGGCCGCGTCGGTGTGACCCCCGAGGACACCGCCGCGATCCTGGCATTCCGCGCGTCCCGCCGCGCCGCGACCGCCCAGCCAGCAGCGGAGGCCTAGCCCGCTGCGGCAGTGGCTCGCACGCACGGCGCGCGACGCGCGCCGTGGCCACGCCTTACCCGCCGCAGGCCAGCCGCGTCATAGGTGAGCCTGCGCCGATCGGCGCGCGCTCACCCATGCTATCCCATCCCCGCGTTGCCATGCCCTCCCACGCGTGCATTGCCCCTTGCACAATGACGACCCGCACTCTGCTATACTTGGTCCACTGACCTGTACAAATAACCTGCGGAATACGGGAATCTTGGCCGACGGGGCGGCCGCGGGAGGGGGAGCGGGTGCTGGCGACAGTGCTGACCTGCGCCGTCATTGGGCTGGACGGCGTCCTGGTGGAGGTCGAAGTCGACACCGGCCATGGCAAGCCCGGGCTAACCATCGTCGGGTTGCCCGACGCGGCGGTGCAGGAGTCGCGCGAGCGCGTGCGCGCCGCCATCCGCAACTCGGGCTCCCGCTTCCCGCTCGGCCGCATCACCGTCAACCTGGCACCGGCCGACATCCGCAAGGAGGGCCCAGCCTACGACCTGCCCATCGCCCTCGGCATCCTGGTTGCCTCCGGCCAGGTGGACGCCGACCTGCGCGACACGCTGGTCATCGGGGAGCTCTCGCTCGACGGCTCGCTGCGCCACACCACCGGCGTGCTGCCGATGGTCGGCGTGGCGCAGGAGCACGGGCTGCGGCGCGCCTTCGTCCCGGCCGTCGACGCCGCCGAGGCGGCGCTGGTCAGCGGCGTCGAGGTCATCCCCGTCGCGACGCTGGCCGATCTGGTCCGCCACCTCACCGGCGAGGCGCCCCTCGCCCCCTTCGTCGATTGTGCCACCCCCGCCGTCGAGGACGGCCCGGACCTGGGCGTCGACCTCGCGCACATCCGCGGACAGGAGCACGTCAAGCGCGGGCTGGAGGTGGCGGCCGCCGGCGGGCATAACGTGCTGATGTCCGGCCCGCCCGGCGCCGGCAAGACGCTGCTGGCCCGGGCCATGCCCGGCATCCTCCCCCCGCTCACCCGCGACGAGGCGCTGGAGGTCTCCAAGATCTACTCGGTCACCGGCCTGCTCCCGGCCGACCGCCCGCTGCTGCGCCAGCGCCCGTTCCGCGCCCCGCACCACACCATCAGCTACGCGGGGCTGGTCGGCGGCGGGACCTGGCCCCGCCCGGGCGAGATCACCCTGGCCCACCGCGGCGTCCTCTTCCTCGACGAACTGCCGGAGTTCAGCCGGCGCGTGCTCGAGGTGCTGCGCCAGCCGCTGGAGGACCGCATCGTCACCATCTCCCGCGCCACCGGCGCCATCACCTTCCCGGCCAACTTCATCCTTGTGGCCGCCATGAACCCCTGCCCCTGCGGCTTCTTCGGCGACCCGGTCAAGCCCTGCGCCTGCGCCCCCAGCGCCATCACCCGCTACCAGAAGCGCATCTCCGGCCCGCTGCTCGACCGCATCGACATCCACCTCGAGGTCCCGCGCATCGAGTACGACAAGCTGGCCGACCGCCGCCTGGGCGAGCCCTCCGCCGCCGTGCGCGAGCGGGTGGCGACCGCCCGCGCCATCCAGGCCCGCCGCCTGGCCGGCACCGGCCTGCACCTCAACTGCGACCTGGGGCCCGCCGAGATCCGCGAGCACTGCCGGCTGGACGAGACCGGCGAGCGGCTGCTGCGCGCCGCCATGCAGCAGCTCTCCCTCTCGGCCCGGGCCTACCACCGGGTGCTCAAGCTGGCCCGCACCATCGCCGACCTGGCCGGCGCCGAGCACATCGCCCCCGCCCACCTGGCCGAGGCGCTCCAGTACCGACCGCGAGAGGTGGGGTGAGCGGAACGGATGTCGCGGGGGGTGAGCGAAGGGGGAAACGATGATTGACCTCGATGCGGTACTGCGGGGCCTGGCTGCGGAGCGGCCGCTATTCCACTCGGAGGCGGACTTTCAACATGCTTTGGCCTGGAAACTCCACGAGGCCGCTCCCGACGCACAGATGCGGCTCGAGTTCAAGCCATTCCCGGACGAGCGCTTCTACGTCGATATCTGGATGCGCGCGGCGTCCGGTTCCGTCGCCATCGAGCTCAAGTACCCCACGCGGGTACTGTCGTCTACCGTTGCCGGAGAGTCCTTCTTGTTGAAGAGCCAAGGGGCGCAGGATCTCCTCCGGTACGACTAATGTAAGGGTCCCGTCAGGTTGGAGCGCATCACGACGCACCGCCCCAACACGGCCGGATACGCTATCCTCTTGACCAACGATAGCGCCTATTGGGAGAGCCCTCGGCACTTCGGCACGGTCGATGCGGCGATTCGGCTGCCCGAAGGGCGCATGCTGGAGGGGAGGCTCGCCTCGCCGCCCGCCGCAGGCGCAGGGACCACGCAGGGACGCGAAGCACCGCTCGTGCTCATGCCTGAATACTCGCTCCACTGGCGGGACTACTCCACGGTGACTGCCGGGTCATACGGGACCTTTCGGTACTTGCTCCTCACGGTAACCAGCCCGGATAGGCGACCCACTGCCCCGTAAACGGGAGATGGCGCGGAAGGCCACAGGCCCGGACACGAACCGGCTCAGTCCCTGGGCCGAGCACTCACCGCTTGGGGAGAAGTCTGCCGTCTGACGCGCGACGTCCATCGCCGCGTCTTCGACGCAGCTCTCGGTTTGTTCGCCGGTGCCCCCGGTACAGAGCGGCGCCGTCTCGTCAGGGGCACCGCCCCGTGCCGTATGATGGTGCCCACGGTAGTGGTTGCAGTATGTGCCAGCGACGAACGGAGGGGTGCGGCCCATGGCGGCAGGGGCGAACGCGCGCGAGGTGCTGGAGCGGATTCGCACGGTGCGTCAGATCCGGCAGTTTCGGCCGGATCCCGTTCCACAGGAGGCAGTGAACGACCTGCTGGAGATCGCCCGCTGGACCGGTAGCTCGCGCAACACGCAGCCGTGGCACTTCATCGTGATCAGCGACAAGGAGACACTCCGCCAGATCAGCCGGTTGCGACCGCCGATCACCTGGGTCGCCGACGCGCCGCTGGCGATCGCGATCGTGCTCGACGGGGCGAGGCCGACGAGCGAAGCGTACGATGAGGGTCGGGTCAGCGAACGCCTGCTGATCGCCGCGCAGGTCCTGGGACTGGGCGGTGGGGTGGCCTGGTTCGGTGATGCCTCCCATGAGACCGAGGCCAAGCGGATTCTCGGCATCCCCACGGAGCGGACGGCGCGCTCGATGGTCGCCATCGGCTATCCGATCTCGGCGCGGGATCCCCGTCCGAACCCGGCCCGCGGTGGCCGCAAGCCGCTATCCGAGATCGTGAGCTACGAGCGGTTCGGCGCGTCCAAGCGCTGAGCCCAACGGATGCAGCCTGACACCGGGGAGCTCACTCCCGAGCCAGCAGGTCGGCCCCCAGACGGCCCAGCAGCACCGTGTGCGGCTCTGGGTTGTGCGGGTGGTACTCGAAGCGGGCGCGCTCGAAGTACTGCACGGTCAGGCCGGTCTCCGGATCGGTGAACTCCTCCGAGATCGGGTAGCCAAAGAGCGCCAGCGCCTCCCGGAAACTGATGCCAGCATCGCCGAACTCCAGGCCGTGGCTGTGCCAGTAGTCCTTGAAGCCGTGGCAGAGCCGGTGGCCCGTCTGCGGGAAGAACTCGCAGTGGGCATCGCTGCCCGTATCAGGGGGCAGCGCCGCGAAGGGCTCCGTCCACAGCAGGCCCCGCGCATGCGCATCGTCGAAGCCGAGCCGTCCCAGCAGGAATTCGTAGGGG
This sequence comes from Sphaerobacter sp., assembly GCA_029961075.1. Lineage (GTDB taxonomy): Bacteria > Chloroflexota > Chloroflexia > Thermomicrobiales > Thermomicrobiaceae > Sphaerobacter. The sequence continues at coordinate 37,449 of JASBVL010000008.1, read as the reverse complement.
GTGCCGCGGTGGGCGTCGTGGTGCTCGATCCGTTGGCGCTCGAAGTACTGCATCTGAAGGTCGTTCGGGTCAAGAACCACCTCGGACAGCGGGTAGCCGAACACTGGGAGGCCGCCGTTGTGCTCCCAGAAGTCGAGCCACGCGAGGCTGACCGTGTAGCCGGTCTCGGGAAAAACGCGCCAGGCCTGCCCCTCGCCCAGGCCGTCGGTCGCAAGGGCCTGAATGCTCAGGCCGTGCGCCCAGACGAGGATGCCGTCCCGTGCGTGTGGTGGGTCGCTGGCGGAGAGCCCGGCCCGCGAACTGTCGATTGAGAACGGCATCCGGCCGCCGACCGTGAGATCGTACCCCACCAGGTGCGTCTCATCGCTCCCGACGGAGCTGAGCCGATTCTCGAACCAGAACACATGACGGCCATCTGTGGTGGGCGCGTGGGCATTGGTCGCGATAGCCTGCGTCTCACCGGTCGTGAGGTCCACCACATGGATGGTCGTGTCCACGCTTGGCGGTCGGTAGTGGAGCGCCTCGTAGACCAGGAAATCCCCGTTGAGATCGTAGGACCCAATGATGCCCTCAGCGACGGTCACGATCTCCTCACGGCCAATGCGCCAGAGGAGCAACCGGTTCCTGCCCCCGGTATCTTCTCCCCAGACCACGCGGTCACCGTCGATGATCGGGCGAGTCAGACTCGGCCGCGGGGGGATGCGCGGCGAGACGCCCGGCAAGGACGGTCGAGCCACCACGGTGATCGGTTCGGTCCTGGCACGAATGTCGCGGGCCATGATCTTCGTCTCGGCTCCCAGGGCGCGCCAGACAACCCAATTGCCCGAGATTGCTGGGTTGTCCGCCCCGTTGGCCGTCTCGGAGATAAGGAACTCCTCGCCGGTCACGAGGTTCTTCCCCAGGATGTCCCAGTCCTCCCACCAGACCACGATGTCGCCATCGATAGCGGCCGCCCCTTGCGCGGCCGGTCCGGTGGCTATCGGGAATGGCTTCAGGTCGTCCAATCGAGCCGCGAAGATATCACCGTAACCGATGTCCATCCCGCCCCGCGTTTCCCAAACGATGGTCCTGCCGTCAGTCCTGGGGAACTCCCCTATCGCCACGAAAGCGGGCGATACCGCCTCCACGTGATGAACGTCACCGAGAAGCCCGCTTATGGTGAGCGCGAGTATCGCGCCAAAGCGGGCGATCCGTCGCGCGCTCCTCCCCAATCCCCTCATCGCCGGATCCTTTCTCGTTCTGGCTGCGCTCCGCTTCCTCAGCGAGCCGTCCTCGGACCGAGGACTCCAGGATGGCGACAGGCGGTTCTGCGAGGGCTCCGGGGCCGGTACGTGTTCACGAGCCGAGTGAGGCTCCATCATCGAGCCCGTCGTGCCACCAGCCGGAGCCGTGGAGGCGCTGACGCCCAGCGCATCGCCCCCGCCCACCTGGCCGAGGCGCTCCAGTACCGGCCGCGGGAGGTGGCGTGACCGCGTCTCGGGCGCGGGAAGACGACGAGACCAGGAACCTCGGGTACGGCGGACAGCCCGTGGCAGGTGAAGCGAGGAGAGGCGCGGATGACGTCGATCTGGCGAAACGACGGTCCGGGGTGGCAGCTCCTAGCGCCGACCCGCTTTCCCGACGAGGCCACGCTCCACACGCTGGTGGAGCAGGCACCACACATCCTCCCCTTATCCGGCAGCACGAGCCTGACCATCGTCGGGCGAGAAGTGCAGTTGGGCAATGGCGCCCCCGACCTGCTTGCAGTGGAGCCCTCGGGTCAGCGCGTGGTCATCGAGATCAAGTTGTTGCGAAATGCGGAGGCACGCCGGGCGGTAGTGGCGCAGGCATTCACCTATGCCGCGCATCTCCGCGGTCTGGATCCCAAAGCCGTCGAGCAGCAGATCCTCGGTCCCCATCTCCGTAGGCGTGGTCATGAGAGTCTGGCTGGGGCGGTGGCTGCCAACGACCAGGAGGGGTCGTTTGACCCTACCGCCTTCGCCCAGGGACTGGCGGACAGCCTGACGTCAGGCAGCTTCCGCATCGTGTTCGTGCTGGATGACGCGCCGGAGGAATTGGTGCGGCTCGTTGGCTATCTGGAGTCCATCAGCAACAACCTGGTCATCAACCTGATCAAAGTCTCGGCGTACGACATCGAGGGGTCGCAGATACTCGTGCCGCAGCGCCTCGAGCCGAAGCGCGTCCCAAGCGAGGTGGTGCCCGCCAAGAAGCGCCCTGCGAGCGGAGGGCGCCTCACCAGAGGCGCCGATGTGTTCCTGGCTGCCATCGACCAGGCCCCGCCGGCACATCAGCCACTGCTGCGCCAGCTCGCCGCGTGGGCGCTGGACCTGGAACGCGAGGGTCTCGTGGAGCTCAGCAGCTACCAGGGACAGTCGGGAATCCTGACTCTCCTCCCCCGGCTGCCTGGGGTTGGGGCGGGGCTCGTCACCATCTGGAACGACGGGGGCGCGTATCTCTCGTTTTGGCGAAGCGTCTTCGAGCGACATGCACCCGCCAGCATCGCTCGGGTGGAACAGGCGATCGCGCCGGCCGCCCTCGGGCAGGGGACGTACGCGCGGGAGATCACCGACGAACGGCTCGAGGCCTTGACGGACGCCTACCGTGAGGCCGCGCGTGGTCAGCGCACCCGCTGAGGCAGCCAAATCGCCCAGCCGATCGCTGCCACGCCGGCCCCTCACGGATGGACGCACGAGCACCCGCGATCGTCCGGCACCTGTCCTGCGCGGTCGCGGCGACGACCGTCGGCGCGATCGGTGTCGCCACCCCGACCGCGCTCGGGCCGGCGCGGACGCCGCGCCCGGCCTGCTCCCCCGCCGCATCGCGCGATCGCGACGCATCGTGATGCGACTCCCGCAGCCGTCCCTGCGCCACGACCGGTGCCGCCTCGCGCTGGCGCGGGGGCGCGCCCCCGCGAGGCGGCATCGGGCTCTAGCCTGCCGGCTGGATGTTCTGGTTGAGCCGGAAGAGGTTCGTCGGGTCGTAGCGCCGCTTCACCTCGGCGAGCCGCTCGTAGGTGGGCGTCGGATACGCCTCTCGGACGCGCTCGTCACCCTCGTCCCCGACGAAGTTGACGGCCACGCCTGCGGTGTAGGGGCGAAGCCGCTGCCACAGCGCTTCAGTCCAGGTTGCCACCTCGCTGCCATCGCCCATGTTGATGATCGCCACCAAGAAGGACTTGTCCCGGTGGGCGAACGCGGTTGTGTCCTTGGGCACCCGTGCCATCGCCCCGCCGAGCGCACGGATCTGGACCATGCCCATGGGGGCGGGTCGGCTCTGGCTGTGCTCCAGGATCGCGCCGATGACCTCGTCCGACAGCTCGTCCAGGAAGCCGGCCCGGACGCTCGCCGTGTGCCGCTCGGCGGCCTGGGCGGTGAACTGATACAGCGCCGGGTAGGGCATCGGACCGGTCAGGTCCGCGAGCGGCGTGGCCAGCGCGCGCAGGGGATCGAGGACGCGCTGCCCCTCCTCGAGATCGCCCACGTAGCAGATGAGGATGGTAAAGGTCAGCATCCCATGGACTTCCGCGGGGATGGCCGGATGCGGCGGCAGGGGCATCACGGCGGCGATCGTCGTCAGTTCGTCCGGGGCCGTGAGCGCGTAGTCGGCGTAGCCACGCACCACCGCGGGCGTCGGCGGCAGGATCAGGGCGCCGCCCACGATGGTGCTGACGGGGGCGAGGCGGAACTCGAACGCGGTCGCGACCCCGAAGTTGCCACCGCCGCCGCGCACGGCCCAGAACAGGTCCGGATGCTCGTTCGGGCTGGCAACGATCAGGCGTCCGTCGGCCGTCACCATCTCGACGGCGGTCAGGTTGTCGATCGTCAGGCCGTACTTCCGGACGAGCCAACCCATCCCCCCGCCCAGGGTGAGACCGCCGATCCCCACCGACGACGTATCCCCGGTCGCGAGCGCCAGTCCATGAGGCTGCGTGTGCGTGAGCACGTCGCCCGCGGTGGCCCCGGCCTGTACCCAGGCGGTTTGCCGCACCGGGTCGACGCTGACGGCCTTCATGTGCGACAGATCCAGGACCACGCCGCCGTCGACCGAACCGTGGCCGGCCAGGCTGTGGCCGCCGCTGCGCACCGCCAACGGCAGCCCCTGTTCGCGGGCGAAGGTGACGGCACGGATGACGTCGGCCGCATCGCCGGCCCGCACGATCACGGCCGGGTAGCGGTCAACAGCGGGATCGTGGGTTTGCCGCGCGCGGTCATACTCCTCATCGCCCGGTTGGATGAGCGTCCCCACTACGCGCATCTTGAGCGCCTCGATCAGGGTCGGATCGAGGCGCTCAAAGGCAGGCCTGGGTGCGACGACCATGCAGTGCTCCTTTCATCGCTCGGCCCCATCTGGCGCCGTCGTATCGGGGAATCGCACCACGCGGTGCACAATGGGGCGAGTATGCCAGGGGAAGGTCTGGCGCGGAAGTGGGGATCTTCGGCATTTCCACCCCGTGGGGAAACGGGGCACGATCTGCCACGTTGGGCCGGTGGACCCGGCCCCCCTCGGAAGCCCCTGGCGGCGCGGTGGGACCGGGGAGCCACGGCATCGCGACGGCCTTCCGGCCCACCCAGCACCCGCGCAGCGGAAGCTGACCGGCATGGCCGGGGCGGACCCGAGCGGCGTCGCGGCAGCGGTACCCTACCCGCGAGGTAGCCGATGGGCTGCGGGATCTCTGTGCCGCGCTGACGGATCACCGGCCTCGCGCCGGAACCGGAGCCCCGTGCCCGCCCTCAGGCTGCCCCATCCAGCGCCACGATCACCCCCTCGTCGCCGCGAAGCGCCAGCATCCCGGCGACCGGCTCGCCGTCCCGGTCGAGCGCGGTGGACAGCACGATGCGGCCGGCTCCCGTGTCGGGCTCGACGCGCGTGGGGTGCGCCCCGAGGTTGAGCGCGATGAGGAAGCGGCGACCGCCGGCGCGGCGCTCGAAGGCGACCACGTCGGCATGGATGCCGCGCGGCAGATAGGCCCCGACCTGCAGCGCCGGCTCCTCGCGGCGCAGCGCGAGCAGGCGGCGATACAGGGTCAGCAGCGAGCGCGGGTCGTCCTGCTGGGCGGCGACGTTGACCTGGGCAGCGTCGGGGGCCAGCGGCAGCCACGGCTCGCCCGTGGTGAACCCGGCGCCGGGGGAGCGGTCCCACTGCATCGGCGTGCGCGCCGGATCCCGGCCCAGCCCCAGCCCGGGGAGACGCCAGGCGACCGGGTCCTGGGCCCGCTCCGGCGGGATCGGCACGTCCTGCATGCCGATCTCGTCGCCGTAGTACATGGTGGGGGTGCCGCGCGCCGTCAGCAGGAGCATCGCCGCGACCCGCGCCTGCGCCGGGCCGATCCGCGTGGCGACGCGCGGCTGGTCGTGGTTGCCCAGCACCCAGTTGGGCCAGCCATGGTCCGGCAGCGCCGCCTCGTACCGCTCCATGAGCGCACCGATCTCGGTCGCCCGCCAGGGGGACAGGATCAGGTGGAAGTTGGTTGGCAGATGGCACCCCTCGCCCCGCTCACCGTAGTAGGGCAGCAGCCGCTCGATCGGCAGGTACAGCTCCCCGATCAGCACGCGATCCGGGTACGCGTCGAGCACCTGGCGGATGTCCCGCACGACGGCATGGACCTCGGGCAGGTCGGAGGTGTAGACCCGCAGCAAAGCCCGCGACGGGTCGTCGCCGGGCCGCCAGTGGGGGTTCGGCGGGTTGTCGCGCCAGCGATCGTCCTTGATGACCTGCGACAGCGCATCGACCCGGAACCCGTCGACGCCCCGATCGAGCCAGAAGCGGAGCACGTCGAGCATCGCATGGCGCACCGCCGGGTTGCGCCAGTTGAGATCCGGCTGCTCGGGCAGGTAGCTGTGGAGGTAGTACTGTCCCGTCTGCTCGTCCCACGTCCAGGCGCTGCCGCCGAAGTAGCTCAGCCAGTTGGTCGGCGGGCCCCCATCGGGCGCGGGGTCGCGCCACAGGTACCAATCCCGCTTCGGGTTGTCGCGTGAGGCGCGGGAGGCGAGGAACCACGGGTGGCGATCGGACGAGTGATTGGGCACGTAGTCGAGAATGACCCGAATGCCGCGCCGGTGCGCCTCGGCCACGAGCCGGTCGAAGTCGGCCAGCGTGCCGAACCGTGGGTCGATGTCGGTGTAGTCGGCGACGTCGTAGCCGCCGTCGGCCAACGGTGACGGGTAGATCGGCGAGATCCAGATCGCATCGACGCCGAGCCAGGCCAGATAGTCGAGCCGGCTGGTGATGTCGGCGAGATCGCCCTCCCCATCACCGTTGCTGTCCTGGAACGAGCGGGGGTAGATGTGGTAGATGACGCCCCGCTGCCACCAGTGGTGCGCTCGCTCCATGCTGCCTCCCTTCTCGGTTGCCATCCCCGGTTCCGTCCCGCGGCGCTGGCACGAACCCGCCACCCTCCCCGGGCGGCAGTGAGCTGTCGCGCGGAAGAGAGCGAGCGAAGCCCCGCTGCCTCAGGAACGCGCAATGGGGTCGCCCATCCATACCTCGATGGCCCATACCCTGCGATCGTAACAGCACGACCGACGCACTGTGCCGAGCCTAGCAGGCGGCACGCCATCCGGCGTGTCCTCGCCGAGGGAGTTATGTCGCCATGTCCGTCGCCCACCAGCATCACCACCAGCACGAGCATGGGCCCGGCTACGCGTCCCCGCAGGAAGCCGTCCATGCCCCGCCCGAGACGCTCCTCTACACCCTCGCCCTGTATACCGGGAGCGGCATCCAGCAGCCGGACTACCTGGCCACCATCGACGTCGACCCCACCTCGTCGACCTACTCCCAGGTGGTCCACCGCACGCCGATGGCCGCCCCCGGCGACGAGGTGCATCACTTCGGCTGGAACGCCTGCTCCTCCTGCCACACCGACGCCAGCAAGGCCCGGCGCTATCTGATCGTGCCCGGGCAGCGCTCGTCCCGCATCCACATCCTCGACGCGTCCGACCCGCGCGCGCCGACGCTGGCCAAGGTGATCGAGGGGGAGGAGGTTAAGGCGAAGACCAATCTGAGCGCCCCCCACACGGTCCACTGCCTCCCCGACGGCAACATCATGATCTCGATGCTCGGCGATGCCGCGGGCAGGAGTCCCGGGGGCTACCTCCTGCTCGACCCGGACTTCAATGTCGCCGGGCGCTGGGAGCTCGACAACGATGCCGTGCCCTACGCCTACGACTTCTGGTACCAGCCGCGCCACAACGTCATGGTCAGCAGCGAGTGGGCCGCGCCCGAGACCTACTACCCGGGCTTCGACCTCGCGGACGTCGCCGCCGGCAAGTACGGCCATCGGCTGCACTTCTGGGACTTGGAGCAGCGCCGGCCGATCAAGCACGTCGACCTGGGCGAGACGGGGCTCATCCCGCTTGAGGTCCGCTTCCTGCACGACCCCGACAGCAGCCACGGGTTCGTCGGCGTCACCCTCTCCAGCACCATCTGGCACTGGTGGAAAGCCGACGGTGACTGGCAGGCCGAGCAGGTGATCCAGGAGGAGCCGGTCGAGCTCGAGGGGTGGCCCATCCCGGTGCCGGGTCTGATCACCGACTGCATGGTCTCGATGGATGACCGCTACCTCTACTTCTCGAACTGGCTGCACGGCGACATCCGCCAGTACGACATCACCAACCCGCACCATCCGAAGCTGACGGGCCAGGTCTGGGTGGGTGGGCTGCTCGGCAAGGCGGCCACCGTGCAGGGCCGGACGGTGACCGGCGGGCCGCAGATGCTCCAGCTCAGCCTGGACGGGAAGCGGCTCTACGTCACCACCTCCCTCTTCAGCTCCTGGGACGACATGTTCTACCCGGACCTGAAGACGACCGGCTCGGTCTTGCTCCAGATCGACTGCGACACCGAGCGGGGCGGGCTGCGCATCAACGAGAACTTCCTGGTCGACTTCGGCAAGGAGCCGCTCGGCCCGGCCCGGGCGCACGAGATGCGCTACCCGGGCGGCGACGTAACCTCGGACATCTTCGTCTAAGCAGGGGCCGCCGCAGTTGGCCCAGGGGCCCCGGCGGCGCGCCCGCACCGCCACCGCCCGGGCTCATGTGTGGTTAGGGTGGTCGCCGCGCCATAGGCCGATCGGCCTGGGCGGCGATCGTGGCCCGCGGCTCAGTCAGCGTCGCTGGCCATGCGCCGACGGTAGTGGGGCGCTGCGGCCGATGCGGGCGTCGCGCCCCCTTGGCGCATCCGGCGCCCCAGGACGCGGAGGGCAGCCGCGCGCCGTGGATGCGGTCACGGTTCGCTTCTATGCCGAGCTGAATGACTTCCGGCCCCGCGGCCGCCGGCAGGCGCCGCTCACGGTGCCGCTTGCCCGGCGCACGTCGGTCAAGGACCTGATCGAGTCGCTCGGGGTCCCACATACGGAGGTCGACCTGATCCTCGCTAACGGAGTCTCGGTCGACTTTCGCTACCTCGTCCAGCCCGGGGACCACATCAGTGTCTACCCGGTGTTCGAGTCGATCGACATCACCCCGCTGGTGCGGGTCCGCCCGCGGCCGCTGCGCGAGCCGCGCTTCGTCCTCGACACGCACCTGGGCAAGCTGGCGGCCTATCTCCGGCTGCTCGGTTTCGACACGCTCTATCGGAACGACGCCGACGATACGACCCTCGCGCGCATCTCGGCCGAGCAGCGCCGCATCCTGCTCACCCGCGATCGCGGTCTGCTCAAGCGCGCCGTGGTCACCCACGGGTACTACATCCGCGCGGACGCCCCGCGGGCACAGGCCCTCGAGGTCGTCCGCCGCTTCGACCTGGCCCCCCTCATCGAGCCGTTCGGCCGGTGCCTGCGCTGCAATAGCCGCCTGCGGCCGGTGCCCACGGCCGCGGTGCTCGACCGGCTTCCCCCCCGCACGCAGCGGGACTTCCACGAGTTCTGGGTGTGCGAGGGGTGCGACCGGGTCTTCTGGCAGGGCTCCCACTACGCCCACCTGCGCCAGTTGGTCGCGCAGATCCAGGCACTCCGGGGTAAGGAGTAGCCCCGCGCCGCCTGACCTGGGCGGCGCGGGGCCGGCGCCCGGGACCCTAGCCCGCGCTTCCTCCGCCCTTGATGCCGCCGCGGGTCAGGTCCGCCGGGTCGAGCAGCCGGTCGAGCTCCTCGGGGCTGAGGTCGGTCATCTCGGCGGCCACCTCCTTGACTCGCCGGCCCTCGGCATAGGCCCGCTTCGCGATCTCCGCCGCCCGGTCGTAGCCGATGATCGGGTTCAACGCCGTCACCAGGATCGGGTTCTTCTCGACCACCTCGGCGATCCGCTCGCGGTTGACGGTGAAGCCCGCCACGGCCCGATCCGCCAGCACCCGTGAGGCGTTGGCCAGGATCTGGATGGACTGGAGCAGGTTGTACGCGATGACCGGCAGCATGACGTTCAGTTCGAAGTTGCCCATCTGCGCGCCGATGGTGACGGTGACGTCGTTGCCGATGACCTGGGCGCAGACCATCATGACCGCTTCGGGGATCACCGGGTTCACCTTGCCCGGCATGATCGACGAGCCGGGCTGGAGCGCCGGGAGCTCGATCTCGGCCAGGCCGCCCTGCGGCCCGCTGTTCATCCAGCGCAGATCGTTGGCGATCTTCATCAGCCCTGCGGCGTAGGCCTTGAGCTGACCGCTGAGCTCCGCGGCGGTATCCTGCGCCGCCTGGGCTTCGAAGTGGTTCTCCGCCTCCCGCAGGGGCAGCCCGGTCAGCTCGCTGAGCACCGCGGCGACCCGCCGGCCGAACTCGTGGTGGGCGTTGATCCCGGTCCCGACCGCGGTGCCGCCCAGGGCGAGCTGCGACAGCCGGGGCTGGGTCGCCTCCAGGCGCTGGCGGGCGTGCGCGACCTGCGCGGCCCAGCCCCCGATCGCCTGCCCGAGGCGCACCGGCATGGCGTCCATCAGGTGGGTGCGCCCCATCTTCACCACGTCGTCCGTCTCGGCCGCCCGTCGCTCCAGCGTCGCCTGGAGATGCGCCAGCGCCGGCAGCAGCTCCTCGGCCACCATGAGCGATGCCGCCAGGTGGATCGCCGAGGGAATCACGTCGTTGCTGCTCTGGCCCATGTTGACATCGTCGTTGGGATGCACGGGGCGACCGCCACCCGCGAGCTGCGCGGCACGGTTCGCGATCACCTCGTTGGCGTTCATGTTGGTCGACGTGCCCGAGCCGGTCTGGAAGATGTCGAGCGGGAAATGCGCGTCCCAGCGCCCCGCGATCACCTCGCGCGCGGCCTCCTGGATCAGCCGCGACTTCTCCGGGCTGAGCAACCCCAGCTCCTCATTGACCCGGGCAGCGGCGAGCTTGATCAGACCGAGGGCGCGAATGAACGAGCGGGGGAAGCGCAGGCCACTGATCGGGAAGTTCTCGACGGCACGGGCTGTCGAAGCCCCGTAGAGCGCGTCGGCGGGCACGCGCATCTCGCCCATGCTGTCGCGCTCGATCCGGTAGGTCTTGTCGTCAGATACCGTCATCCTCAGCCCCTCCATGCGATTCGCTCGCGGTCTCGGCGTGCGGCCCGCCAGGCCGCCGGCAGGCAGCATACACCACCCGGCGCCGCCTCGCTGCGGACACCGCGCCCCGTCTTGGGGCCCGGCGCCGCAGCCGCATCGCGTTCCGTCCGTACGCCGTCGCGCTCCTCCTCGCGCAAGCACGGAGCCGTTCGCCTGCCGGGATCACATCCCGTCTTCCATTTCTGGCCGGAACGCGGTATTATGCCTCTCACCGTCACGGATGAGTGGAGCCAAGAACGCTAGCGGGCTGGAGCCACAGGTTGATGTCACCGCGCGGGGCGAACGGCCTCGCCTCCCTGACGGGCGTCGCGACGACGCGCAAGCGGAGCCAATGGGTGGCGGCCGCGCTCCTCGCCGCGGCGCTGGCGCTGGCCACCTGGATCGCGTTGCAGCTCCCCAACGGCTACCTGGCACCGACACTGTATGCGATCCCGATGCTCTTCGCGGCCCGGCGCTTCCCCCCTCGCTGGACCATGATCGTCGGTGTGGCCGCGTTACTCCTCTACCTGGGCAGTGCGAGAGCGCAGCCTCCACCGTGGAGCGTCACGCTCACCTCCCTCTGCGGCCTGATCGGCGTGGCTGGCCTCGCGACCGAGCTCGCGCGTCAGCGCGAGCGGGCCGCCGACCGGGCTGCGGTCGCGGAAGCGGCTCATCTCGAGTCGGCTCATATCCTGGAGAGCATCAGCGACGCGTTCTATGCCCTCGACGTCCGCCAGCGCTTCACCTACATCAATCGGCGGGCGGAGACCCTCCTCGGCACGCCGCGCGAGGAGGTGCTGGGCCGCCAGGTGTGGGACGTCATCCCCGCTGCCCGTGGCACCGTCGTCGAGCGCGAGATCCAGTACGCGCTCCAGGCCCGGGTGACCCGGCGCATCGAGGTCCACGCCAAGGACTTGGGCCGCTGGTTCGACATCCGCATCTACCCCGCAGCCGATGGTGTCACGGCGTACGTCGACGACGTGACCGAGCGCCACGTCGCCGAGGATGCCCAGCGGGACGCCGAGGCGGCCCGTGCCGCAACCACGCGCCGCGTGCAGTTCCTGGCCGAGATCAGCCGAGAGCTCGCGACCGTCGAACCGGACAATCCCACCATGCTCCAACGCATGGCCGACCTCGCCGTGCCCACGCTCGCCGACTGGTGCATCGTCTACCTCGTCGACCCGGTCCAGGGGTTCAAGCGCGTCGCGGTGGCGCGGAGCGACCCCGCACAGCGCCCGCTGGTCGCGTCGCTGCGCGACATCCCGGTCCCAGAGCTGGTCCAGGCGTTGCTAACCCGGCTCACCACCGCACGAGGCCCCTACCTCGGATCCGCCGCAGACTGGACCTCGCTGCGCTCGCACCTCGCGCCCGGCGCAGACCCCCTCGTCGATGCCATCCGCCCCACCTCCTTCGTCGCCATGGGGCTTGTCGCGCGTGACCGCGTGCTCGGCGCGATCATCTGGATCCGCCAGGAGGGCACCCCCGACTACGAGCCAACCGACATCACCTTCCTGGAAGAGGTTGGGCGCCGCTGCGCCCTCAGCGTCGACAATGCCCGCCTCTATCAGGAGGCGCGGGAAGCGGTCCGCGCCCGCGAGGATTTCCTGTCCGTCGCCGCGCACGAGCTGCGCACGCCACTGACCAGCGTCAAGGGGTACGCGCAGCTGCTCGAGCGCCGGCTGGCCGTCGAGCAGCCCGACATCAGCGCGCTGCGCGCCGCCATGACCAAGCTTCGGCCGCAACTGGCACGTTTCGAGCAGATCGTCCGCGACTTGCTCGACGTCTCGCGCATCGACGAGGGCCGCCTGGCGCTCCGCCTGGAGCGGTGCGACCTCGCGGTCCTCGCGCGGGAGGTGTTCGACGCCATCGAGCACAGCGAGGAGCACGACCCGCTCCAGCGGATGCGCCTGGTGGCGCCCGCGAGTGTCGTGGGCGTCTGGGATCCGATGCGGCTGACGCAGATCCTGGCCAATCTTCTCTCGAACGCCCTGAAGTACTCCGCCGGCCACGGCGAGATCACGATGGAGGTCCGCCAGGAGGGGGACGAGGCCATCGTGACGGTGCGCGACGAGGGGATCGGGATGACGGAGACCGAGCAGGGGCGCGTCTTCGATCCTTTCTTCCGCTCCCAGCTCATCGCTGGCCGCATCCCAGGCTCCGGGCTGGGGCTCCACATCGCCAAGCGCATCGCCGAGCTGCACGGCGGCCGCATCTCCGTGGTGAGCGCGCCCAATGCCGGCAGCACCTTCACCGTCCGCCTGCCCAGGTCGCTTTCGCTGCCCCCGTCCGAACCACCACACGACGCCCGGTGAGCCGATCCCGTTGGCCACCCTCCCGGCGCCGTACGCTACACTAGCCGCGCGCCGGTTCGGCGCGCGGTTGATCGATGCCCACAGAGGGAGGGGGAGACGGCGATGGTCGACGACCAGTGGCTGCGGGCAGCGGCGGACCCTGAGGAGGCGGCGGCGCTGACCGCACATCTGGTCTCTTTCCCCAGCTATCCCGGGGAGGAGGGTGCGGTGCAGCGGGCCGTAGCCGAGTGGCTGCGGCAGCACGACCTGGCCCCGGAGCTCATGCCGACGGAGGGCGATCGACCCAACGTCCTGGCGCGGGTGGAGAACGGCCCCGGCCCCACGCTCCTCCTGAATGGGCACGTCGACACGGCCCTCGCCGCTGCTGGCTGGTCGCGCGACCCCTGGCAGGGCTGGCGCGAGGGCGATCGCCTCTACGGGCTGGGCGCCGGCGACATGAAGGCCGGGGTGGCGGCCGCGATGCTGGTCACGCGCGCCCTGGCCCAGCGGCGCGAGCTGTGGCGCGGCACGGTCATCTTCACCTCGGTCGTCGATGAGGAGGCCTACTCCATCGGCGCGCGGGCCCTGATCGCCGCGGGCATCCGCGCCGATGCCTGCATCGTGACCGAGCCGGCCTGGGAGCAGCCCGCCATCGGCGGCGTCGGCAAGGTGCTGGTGCGCGCCGACGTCACCGGCCGCACCGCCCACGGCTCCTGGCCCGAGCAGGGCGTCAACGCCGCGGTCGAGGCGGCCCGGTTGGTGGCGCGGCTCGACGAGCTGCCGCTGGGTCAGCACCCCCGGCTCCGCTCCTCGCAGTGCCTGCTGTCCTTCCACAGCGGCCCCGAGCAGTACATCATCATGGTGCCGGAGCACGCGCGCTTCACCATCAATCGCCACACCGTGCCGGGCGAGACCGACGAGAGCGTGCTCGCGGAGATGCGGGCGCTGGCCGACTCGCTGGCGTCGCCAGCGACCTTCGACTTCGCGATCGACCCGCCCTACTACCCGGCCTGGGAGATCGACCCCGAGCACCCCGTGGTGCGGCGCTTCTGCCGCGCCTACGAGGCGGAGCTCGGGCGCGCACCGACCCTTGGCTACTTCGCGGGCGTCGCCGACGCGAACCTGTTCGCCGCCGAGCTGGGTATCCCCACCATCTGCTTCGGCCCCTACTGCCCCAACCTGCACCAGCGCGACGAGTGGGTCTCGATCCCGACGATCGCCACGACGATCCGGGTGCTCCTCCGCCTCGCCCTCGACCTGCTCGCCCCGTCGGGGGAGGCCGGCGCCGCGGCTGGCTGATCGCCGCGGCGCTCGTGCATGTCGCCACGCCCGTCAACTCGACGGGCGTGGCGCGTCCCCGGCGCGCGCGGCGAGCGGGATGAGCAGGAGACAGAGGAGGGCCACTACCGCCAGGGCGGCACGCAGGCCCTCGACGTCCGCCAGCAGCCCGATCAGCGGTGGGCCGACCAGAAAGCCGACGTAGCCGAACAGGGTGACCGTGGCAATCACGGCGCCGGTGGCGGCGTCGCTGGAGCGACCGGCGACGCCGAGCACGACCGGGAAGAGGGTCGAGAGGCCGGCGCCGACCAGGGCAAAGCCGACGATGGACGCCGGTACGCTTCCCGGGGCCACCGCCAGCGTCATCCCCGCGGCCGCCAGCACAGCCCCGCCGCGGAGCAGCGCCACCGGGCCGAGCCGCGCCCGGAGGGAATCGCCGGCCAGGCGGCCCAGCGCCATCGCCAGGGAGAAGGCGGCGAACCCGAGCCCGGCCAGCCCCGCCTCCGCGGCGCGGACCTGACGCAGGAACACCGCGCTCCAGTCGGCGACCGCGCCCTCGCTGAGCAGGACGACGAAGGCGAACGCGCCCAGCGCAACCAGCTTGCCTGAGGGGCGAACCCGCCGCCGGCCGGGATGCCCGTGTGACTCGACGGTCGCCGGCAGGAGGCGGCCCGCCGCCACCAACGACGTGGCGCCGAGGACCACTGCCGCGGCCGTGAGATGCGGTAAGGGTGCAATACCGAGCGAGGCGACCGCGCCGCCGGCCGCTGAGCCGAGCAGGCCGCCCCCGCTGAACACGGCGTGGAAGGAGGACATGATCGGCCGCTCGTAGCGCGCCTCGACGGCCACGGCCTGGGTGTTCATCGCCACGTCGAGCGCGCCGCTGGCCGCCCCGAACGCGACCAGGGCGACCAGCAGCCAGGCGGCGCTCGCCGCCAGGGCCGGCGTGGGGAGCGCGGCGCAGTAGCCGAGCGCCGCCAGCACCGTCACCGGCCGGCTGCCCCAGCGCACCGCGGCCCACCCGCCGACCGGCACGCCGCCGAGCAGCCCGAGCGGCAGGCCGAACAGCGCCAGCCCGAGCGCGCCGGGGCTGAGATCGAGCGCCCGCTGCACGTCGGGGATGCGCACGACCCAGGTGCCCTGGCCCGCGCCCGCGACCAAGAACATGGCCGCGACGGCAAGCCGCGCCGCCCGCGGCGGACGCGCCCCGGTCGTCGCCTCCACCCCGATCACTCCCCGTCCTACCCGGATCCGCGCCCGTCCGCGACCGGGCCCCCGGGACCGCGGGCGCCGTCAGGCGAGCCGGTATCGGCCCACCGGAACCGGCAACCTGGACGTGCGACGGTCGCCATCCGTGTGCCAGCACCCCGCGTCCCCGTAGTCGATTGGCGGGGCTGGCTGCCCGGAGTCTCCGCGACCGGCCGGAATGGGTATATGCTAGGCACCAGTATCTCGTTCATGCAGTCGCCCGGCGCTGCCGGGCACGCGACCGGGAGGGAGCGGCAGGATGGCGCCTGAGACCGCGTTCACGATGGACACGTCCAGCATCAAGTACGGTCCGGGTGTGACGCGCGAGGTCGGGCACGACATGGCCCAGTTCGGCGCCCGGCGGGTCATGGTCGTCACCGACCCGCGCGTGGCCCAGACCGAGGCGGTCGCGATCACCCTGGGGTCGCTCCGGGCCGCCGGGATCGACGCCGTGCTCTACGACCGGGCCCGCGTGGAGCCGACCGACGTGTCGTTCAAGGACGCGATTCGCTTCGCCACCGAAGGCAACTTCGACGGCTTCGTCGCCGTCGGCGGCGGCTCCGCCATGGATACCGCCAAGGCCGCCAACCTGTACGCGACCTACCCGGCCGACTTCCTCGCCTATGTCAACCGGCCGATCGGCGAGGGGCGCCCGGTGCCCGGGCGACTCAAGCCGCTGATCGCGATCCCCACCACCGCCGGCACCGGCAGCGAGACGACCGGGGTGGCGATCTTCGATCTGACCGAGATGCACGCCAAGACCGGGATCGCGCACCGCGCGCTGCGACCGGTGCTGGGCATTATCGACCCCAACAACACGCGGTCTCTGCCGCCGATGGTCGCGGCCTGCTCCGGCCTCGACGTGCTGAGCCACGCCATCGAGTCCTACACCGCGCTGCCCTATAACCAGCGCGAGGCCCCGGAGTCCCTGGCGCTCCGGCCGGCCTACCAGGGCGCCAACCCCATCAGCGATATCTGGGCGCGGGAGGCGATCGCGCGCGTGGCGCGCTATCTGGTGCGCGCCGTCGAGGACCCCGACGATGAGGAGGCGCGCGGGCAGATGTTGCTGGCGGCGGCCTTCGCCGGGATCGGCTTCGGCAACGCCGGCGTCCACCTGCCGCACGGCATGTCCTACCCCGTCTCCGGCATGGTGCGCGACTTCGTCCCCCCGGGGTACCCGCAGGACCACCCGATCATCCCGCACGGGATGTCGGTCATCCTGCACACCCCGGCCGTGGTGCGCTTCACCGCGCCGGCCAACCCCGAGCGCCACCTCGAGGCCGCGCGCCTGATGGGCGCCGATGTGCGGGGCGCCGCGCCGGAGGACGCCGGGGACCTCCTGGCCGGGGCGATCGTCCGCCTGATGCAGCGGCTGGGCATGCCGAACGGCCTGCACGCGGTGGGGTTCGAGGCCGACGACGTGGATGCCCTCGTCGCCGGCACGCTGCCCCAGCACCGCGTGACCAGGCTGGCGCCGCGCCCGGCCGGGGAAGCCGAGCTGCGGCAGCTCTTCCTCGACTCGATGCGCTGCTGGTAGGGAGGAGCCGTACACACCTCGCGTGGCACCGGGTGTCGTCGCGCCGTGCCGCGCCGCTCTCAGGTGCGGGAGGGCCTGGTGCCCTCCCGAATTCAACTCGGGCGGGGACACGCCCCGCCCCTACCGGTGGGAACGTCCCGGGCGTAGGTGGTAGGGGAGGGCCCTGTGCCCTCCCGCGTTCAACGCGGGCGGTGCTCGGTTCGCCAAGCCCCGCCCCGACCGGCGGGCATGTGCGCTCCGAGCGGGCCGAGCCCCGCCCCTCCCAACGCTCGCGTCCCTGCCGAACCTCAGGCGCCCCAGGTCTCGCGCAGGACGCGGACCCAGTTGCCGTGCGCCAGCTTGGTCAGCTCCTCATCGGAGTAGCCGCGGTCCCGCAGCGCCTGCATCAGCTTCGGCAGCCCGGCGGCGTCCTTCAGCTCGTTCGGCACCACGGCCCCGTCGAAGTCAGAGCCCAGCCCGACGCAGTCGATCCCCATGCGGTCGACCAGGTAGTCGATGTGGTCCACCATGGTCGAGATGGGCGTGTCGGGGTTCACGGCCCCGTCGGCCCGCAGGAAGCCGACGTGGAAGTTCAGCCCGACCATCCCCTTGCGCTCACGGATCGCATCGAGCTGTTTGTCGAGCAGGTTGCGCGGGTGGTTCGTCAGCGCCCAGGCGTTGGAGTGGGTCGCCACCAGCGGGGCGTCGGACAGCTCGGCCACCTCCCAGAAGGTCTTCTCGTTCGCATGGGAGAGGTCGATCAGCACCCGCATGCGGTTGAGCTGCCGGATGAGCTCCTTCCCCGCGTCGGTGAGGCCGGGCCCGATGTCCGGCGTGCCGGGGAAGAGGTTCGGCACCCCCGCGGCGTAGGCGTTCTGCCGGAAGTGCGTGATGCCGACCGAGCGCACCCCGGCCGCGTAGAAGACCTCGAGCGCCCGCCCATCCGGGTCCAACGCGTCGGCCCCCTCGAAGTGCAGCAGCATGGCGAAGACACCGGTGTCGAGGCACTCCTGCAGCTCGGCGGCCGTCCGGATGATGCGCACCTGCCCATCCGACTCCCGCGCGATCCGGATCAGGTCCCCGATCCGCATCAGCGCATCCGACTGCGCGTCCTCGAGCGGGATCGGCGGCGGCCACCCCTCGGTCTCGGAGAAGTTCGCGCCGATTCGGACCGCGGCGGACTCGGTGCTCCCGACCACCGTGGACGGATCCTGACCCGGCTGCGGCTTACGACTCCGCGGCAAGACCGCGAAGAAGCCGCCGCCGAGGCCTCCTTCACGGGCACGTGGTAGGTCGATGTGGCCCTTCTCCGCCCGCTCGAAGAAGGACCGCCCGCCCGGTCCGTCGAATCCCTCGCCGGCCAGGCTCAGGATCGTATCGTTGTGGCCATCGAAGATCGGTGGGAACGCCCCACCTGACGTGCTCGCCACGCTCACACTATCCCTTCCCGGTATCGCGGATCGCCCGCGCCACCATGTGTCGGTCGCCCCGGTTTGTACGGCCATCCGCAGCGCCTGTCAAACCCCGGCCGCGCCGCGCTTACGGCCACGGTGCCGGGCCGGCGGCATGGTCATCCGCCCCCGAGCGCCCGCCGCACCGCGTCCAGATCGGCATGCACGGTATGCACGGCGCCGGCGAGCGGCGGGAAGATCGGGTTCTTCAGCGCCGTCCCGGTCGCGAGCACCACCACCCGCTCGTCCCGGCGCACCAACCCCGCCTCCAGCGCGACCTCCAGCCCCGCCAGCGCGGCCGCCCCGGCCGGCTCGGCCAGGATCCCGGCCGCGGCCGCCAGCGTGCCGATAGCCTGGAGCATGGCGTCATCGCTCACCGCGACGACCTCCCCGCCCGACTCCCGCACGTCGCGCAGCACCGGCGCGCCGCTCAGCGGGTCGCCGACCGCGATGCCGTCGGCGATGGTGTTGGGGGTCACCGGCTCGACCGGCCCACCGCGCTCCCAGGCGCGCTTGACCGGCTGGCATCCCTCGGCCTGCACCCCGATGATGCGCGGCAGCCGCGCGGCGGCGCCGCAGGCGATCAGTTCACGGAACCCCTTGGCCAGCGCGCTGAGCGTCACCCCGTCGCCGATGGGCGACACCACGACGTCGGGCACCTCGCGCCCGAGCTGCTCCCAGATCTCGAAGGCGACCGTCTTCTTCGCCTCCAGCGTCGCCGGATTGTAGCCGGTGTTCCGGTCGAACCAGCCGAAGGTGGCCGCGGCCTGTCGCGAGAAGCGCATGGCCGCGTCGTAGCCCTCCCGCACCTTGAGCACCGTCGCCCCGGCCAGGCGCATCAGCGCCAGCTTGGACTCGGCCACCTGCTCCGGGACGAAGATGACCGCCCGCAGCCCGGCGGCCGCCGCGCCGACCGCGAGCGACACCGCGACGTTGCCGGTCGAGGCGCAGCTCACCGTCTCGGCACCGGCCCGCAGCGCGTGCTCGAGGACGAGGGCCGTCGCGCGGTCCTTGTTTGACCCGGTCGGGCCCCGCGTCTCATCCTTGACCCACAGGTCGGGCATGCCCACCCGTCGCCGCAGCCCCGGCGACGCCACCAGCGGCGTCCCGCCGACGGGCAGCGGGTAGCGGATGGGTCCCTCGTCCAGCGGCAGCAGCGCGCGGTACCGCCACATCCCGGCGGCGTCCGGCGCCGGAGGCGGCAACAGGTCGGGGCCATAGGCGTAGTGGTACTCCACCCGCCCGTCGCTGGCGCGCGCCAGCGCGCCCGCCAGATCGGTGAACCGCTCTTCCGTCCCATCGGCGTACACGACCGTCGCGCCGGTCGGCGTCCCCATGATGACCCCCTTACGCTCGGCCGGGCCGGCCGCCGCGTCCGCGGCGTCGGCGCCGGCCACACCATGCCCGTCTCTCAGCCCAGCTCCGTCAGTCGCCGCGCGATGGCGGCGTACCCGCGGGCCGCCGCCTCGAGTTGCGCGATCTCGACGTACTCATCGACCCGGTGGGCCATCTCCTCGTCACCCGGTCCGAACCCGATGGTCGGAATGCCGAGCCGCCCGGCGGTGCCGCTCCCGTTGGTGCAGAAGGCGTAGTGCCCCAGGCGCGCCGGCAGGCCGGCCGCGTCGAGCGCCGCCAGCGCGCCGGCCACCAGCGGGTGGTCGTCGGGGAAAAACCAGGCCGGTGCGAAGTTGGGCGCCTCCACCCGCGCCCCGGTGTACGAGGCGAAGTCGTCCACCGCGATCGCCGCGCTGCCCCGCGCGCCGGTCCGCGCCAGCGCCCGGACCAGGCGCTCCCGAATCGGTGCCAGCAGCGCCTCCTCCGTCTCGCCCGGCAGCGTGCGGCGGTCGAAGGTCGCGACGCAGCGGTGCGGGACCACCGACAGGCCGGGGTACGGCTCGGACAGGATGTCGGTCAGCACGAGGATCCCCCGCCCGAGCACGGGGTGCTGGGGCGGCGCGATCTCCCGCAGCGCGAGGATCACGTCGGCCATCGCGTCGGCCGCGTTGATGCCAAACTCGGGCCGGGAGGAGTGGGTCGGCCGCCCGGTCACCTCGATCCGGATCTCGGCCCGCCCGCGCTGCCCGCGCGCCACCGTCAGCCCGGTCGCCTCGCAGATGACCACCGCGTCCGGCCGCACCCGGGCGGCCACCCGCTCGAGCGCCGGCCCCTCCACCAGCTCCTCGGCCACCGTGGCGGCCACCACCACCCGGCCGCGCGCCAGCGCGTCGCGCAGGCTGGCGATCCCGTAGATCGCGGCGGCGAGTGGACCTTTCATGTCCATCGAGCCGCGGCCGTAGAGGCGCTCGCCGACAACCTCGCCCCAGGGGTTGCGTGTCCAGTCCGCCTCGCTGCTGACCCCGACCGTGTCGAGGTGCGCGTCGAAGAGGATACAGGGTCCCGGCCCGGCGTCGATCGTCCCGACCACATTGCCCAGCTCGTCGGTCTCCACGCGGTACCCCAGGCGCGCCATCTCCGCGGCCACGAGCGCGGCGACCCGTCCCTCGTCGCCGGATGGGCTCGGCTCCCGCACCAGGCGCAGCGCGAAGTCCACCAGATCCGACAACGGGATCCCGGTCTCCTGCTCCCCGTTGGTCATGCGCAGCTCCCTTCTCCCCCAACCGCCGGGGCGTCGGCCCGACGAGCCCCGGCGCCTGTGCCTTTTACCCCGCGTCGCCGGAAACGGACAGCGCCACCACGGCTTCCTGCTCCTCCGCCAGCCTGGCCGTGGTGCGCTGGGCGATCGGGTCGAGCCGGCGGGTGACCAGGATGGTGCAGAACGCGAAGACGCAGGCGATCAGGAACGGGACCCGGTAGCCCGCGAAGTTCAGAATGAACCCGGCCGTGATCGGCACGATCACCGCCGCCGCGTGCTGCAGCGTGAGCCCGGTGGCCAGCGACGGCGCCACGTCCTCCGTCGGGGCCACCTTGCGCAGGTAGGTCGCGGCGCCCACCGCCGACAGCGGGAAGATGAGCGAGTAGACGAGATAGCAGGCCGCGGCCAGGTACAGGTTGTCGATCAGGGCGTAGCCGAGGAGCGCCACGATGTAGGCGACGTTGATCCAGCCGAGCACGTCCCGCTCGCCCCGCAGGTCGATCATGCGCCCGACCCAGGGGCCCGCCAGCATCGAGGCGAGGCTGACGATCACGAGCAGCGCGCTGATCCCGGGCACGGAGAGCCGGTAGTGGTTCACCAGCACCCACAGACCGAAGGAGAAGAAGATCTGCTGCCGGGCGCCGTCCAGCAGGCTGAGATAGTAGTAGTAGCGGTAGGCTCGCCGGACGACGATCGGGTCGCGCCGCGGGCGATACTGCACCTCCTCACCGTCGCGCAGGTTCGGGACGAGGACGGCGGCAACGGCGCCGATCAGAGCCAGCACCCCGGCGAGGACGAAGCTGGCGCGGAAGGAGAGCCAGCCCTCACGAAAGCTGACGAGCACGAAGAGCATGGCGGCCAGCGCACCGGCGTTCTGGATGGCCGACATCCGCCCCAGCACCGCCCCGGCCCGGCCGGCGGTCGTCAGGCTCATGCCGAGCGCGGGCTGCGTCTGCAGCACCGTGTGGTACCCCATGGACGAGATGATGACCCAGGGCGTGACCGTCCAGAAGGAGTGGGACAGGCCGAACAGCCCATAGCCGACCGCCAGCAGCACCAGCGCCAGGGCGGTCAGGCGGGGCAGGGACATGCGATAGAAGAGCGCCGTCAGGAAGATCAGGACAAAGCCCGGGATCTCCCGAATGGCCGTGATGTAGCCGAACTCCGGACCGGCCAGCCCGAGGACGTCCTCGAAGTAGTTGGTAACGACGTTCTGCTGGACGGCCATCGACATCCCAAAGGCCGCGGACATGATCCCGAGCAGCACGAAGGCGCGCCGTGCGGCCGGGCTCATCGTCTCGACCCAGCGGTGCAGCATCGCTCCTCCAGATCGTCCGGCGCTGGCCCCCGCCGTCCCGGTCAGCCGCGCTCGACGAACGGGGCCATCGCGCCGGTGGCTGCGCTCAGACCCGACCGGGCGGCGCGGCGACCTCCCAGCCCCGCATGACGCACGGCTTCTGACGCATCACGCATGACGCGTGACGGCTCACGCCGCCTGCTGGCAGCGGTGCAGCTCCTGGATGCGCCGCTCCGTCGGCAGCAGCAGGGTCAACGGGATCGCGAGCAG
This sequence comes from Sphaerobacter sp., assembly GCA_029961075.1. GTDB lineage: Bacteria > Chloroflexota > Chloroflexia > Thermomicrobiales > Thermomicrobiaceae > Sphaerobacter. Next base: position 15,062 of record JASBVL010000008.1, on the reverse strand, counting down.
CGCCACCAGCGCCTGCGCGCGCATGGCCATGTCGATTCCAAACGCGTCGGCGATCGCGCCGGTGACGGGGACGCCGATCGCGCCGGTGACGAACCCCAGCCCCAGGATCAACCCCGAGGCGATCCCGGCCCGCCCGCGCATGAGCTGCTGCGCCATGACCAGCAGCAGCGGCGCCGTCGAGGCCGCCAGCAGGCCGACCAGCCCACCGGTGACGAACGCAATGGGACCGGTGAACTGGGCGAAGAGGAGCACCGTCGGGATGGTCAGGATCAGCGAGCCGAGGATGACCGTCCGCCGCCCATGGCGATCGGCGAGGGTGCCGGAGCCGATCGTGCCGGCCGCGCTGCACAGGGTGATGACTGTGGCCAGGGAGCCGTAGAAGGCCTCCGAGTAGCCCAGCGACTCGTACCACGTGGGCACGAAGGCCTGGATGCTGCTCATGCTCCAGGAGCGGGCCATCATGACCAGGATCACCGCGGCCATGGGGAGCTTGGGAATGGGCGCGGGCGCCGGCTGCGCCTGGCCGCGCCGCGCGCCGCCGGGGCGGACCGCGATCGCCCGCATCTCGTACAGCAGCCAGAAGGCGATGACCACGCCCGGGATCACCATGACGGTGGTGCCGCGCAGTTCGAACAGCGCGAGCAGGCCCACGCCGATCAGCGGGCCGAGCGCGAACCCCACCGTCCCCCCGGAGGCGTAGAGCGACATCGCCGCGTTGCGGTTCCGGTCGGAGATCACGGCGTTGGCATTCAACGCGCCGAAGGGATGGAAGGCGCCCGAGCCGAGCCCCGCCAGACCCGCGAGCAGCAGGATGATCGGGAAGGAGGGCGCCAGGCCGATGCCCGCGAAGGTGACCGCCGTCCAGATGAGCGCCGCCCCGATGAGCCGCGTGCCGAAGCGATCCGCCAGCCACCCGAAGAGCGGCTGGGAGACCGAGCCCACCCCGCTGTAGGCCAGGCTGACCAGCCCGACCGTCTTCAGGTCCAGGCCAAAGCGCGAGGCGAGCAGGGGGAACAAGACCGGCAGGAAGCCCGCGTACAGGTCGATGGTAAAGTGCCCCAGAGCCAGGGTGACCAGCGGGCGGTTGCGCAGTGCGCTCTCGGTCACCGCCGGCGCCGTGTGCGTCTTGGCCACCGAGGTGTCTCCGATTCCTGATTCGGCGCCGTCGTCGGCGCGTGGGGCCCGATCGCCGGCCAGGCGGGTCGGCCGTGATACGGTACCGACTCGAGCCCGAACGCGTCAAGCCGCCTCACCGGCCGCGGCCCCGGCGTTTCCGGCCGGTTCGTGCAACACTTAGGGGCGCGCCCGGCGGCGGCGCGGCGCCACAGCCCGAGACGAACGAGTGGGGACGTCATGCCAGAGCAGAAGCAAGAGCAAGCCCAGATGCAACCCGAGCGACTGAGGGTACACCTCGACGACATCGCCTTCCAGGGGCCCGCGGTCGGCCGCGTCGACGGCCGCGTCATCTTCGCCGACTTCGGCATCCCGGGCGAGGACGTCATCGTCGAGCTGCAGCGCGGCCGCCGGCAGTACAGCACCGGCCGCGTGGTCGAGGTGCTGACGCCCGCACCCGAGCGCGTCACGCCCCCGTGCCCGTACTTCGGCGTCTGCGGCGGCTGCCAGTGGCAGCACATCGCCTACGAGCGCCAGGTGGAGTTCAAGCAGCACATCGTGCGGGAGCAGCTCCGGCGCATCGGGAAGTTCGAGGACGCCCCGGTCTTCCCGACCATCCCCTGCAGCAAGCCCTACGGCTACCGCAACCACGCGCGCTTCTCCACCGCGCGCCAGGGCGATCTCGGCTTCGTCACCCGTCCGGGCACCGGCTATCGGTTCCAGCGCATCGACCGGTGCCTGATCATGCACCCGGCGATCAACGAGGCGCTCGCCAAACTCCAGGGAAGCGGCGCGGGCCAGCACCAGGTCGTCATCCGCTACGGGGAGCACACCGGCGAGATGCTGGTGCAGCCCGACCTGCGCCATCGCGTGCCCGAGGTTGAGTCGGGCCAGCGCTGGTTCCACGAGGAGCTGCTCGGCCACCGGTTCCGCATCTCGGCCTCCTCGTTCTTCCAGACCAACACCGAGCAGGCCGAGCGCCTGGTCGAGCTGACGCGCGAGCGGCTGGCCCTCACTGGCCAGGAGGTCGTGGTGGACGCCTACGCCGGGGTCGGCACCTTCGCCGCGCTCCTGGCGCCCTTGGCCCGGAAGGTCATCGCCATCGAGGAGTCGCCCTCCGCGGCCGACGACGCGGCCGTCAATCTGGCGGGGATCCCGAACGTCGACTACCTGATGGGCAAGGTCGAGCGGGTGCTTCCCCGGCTGGAGACCCGCCCCGACGCCCTGATCCTCGACCCGCCGCGCGCCGGCTGTCACCCCCAGGCGCTGGCGGCCGTGCTCGACCTGCGCCCCCGGCGCCTGGTGTACGTCTCGTGTGACCCGTCGACCCTGGCGCGCGACCTCCGCATCCTGGTGGACGGCGGGTACCGCCTGCTCGACGTGACGCCGGTGGACATGTTCCCGCAGACCTACCACATCGAGTGCGTCGCCGCGCTGGAGCTGGCATGAGCGCTGTGCGGTGCCTGGTGCTCGCATCGGCATCTCCGCGCCGCCGCGCGCTGCTGGAACGCCTCGGCGTCCCGTTCGCGGTCATCCCGGCCGACGTCGAGGAGCACCTGCCCACCGTCGCCCCGCGCGCGGAGCGGGTGGCGCGGGCGCTCGCGCGGCGCAAGGCGGTCGCCGTGGCGGCGCAGGTCCCGCCAGGCACGGCCGTGCTCGCCGCGGACACCGTCGTCGTCCTGCGCGGCTGCATCCTCGGCAAACCGGCCGACGCCGACGAGGCGGCGGCCATGCTGCGGGCGCTCCGCGCCCGCCAGCACCGCGTCATCACCGGCGTCGCGCTCGCGGTCGGACGCCGAGTGCGCGTCACCCACGCGGTGACGACCGTCCGGATGCGCGCCTACGGGGACGATGAGATCGCCGCCTCGATCGCCGCCGGAACGCCCTTCGACAAGGCGGGCGCCTACGCCATCCAGGACCCGGACTTTCGGCCGGTCGCGAGCTACCGGGGGTGCTACTGCAACGTCGTCGGCCTGCCGCTGGCGCCGGTGATCACGCTCCTGCGCGAGGCCGGCGTCGCCGTTCCCGACGTCGACCCGGCTGCCCTCACGCCCCAGTGCGGCGCCTGCCCACTCTTCGCCCCCGTCCACGCCGGCGCCGCGCGCCACGCGTCGCACTGACCCCGCCCGGCGCGGCGGCCAGCACGAGCGCGGGAGGGCCTGGTGCCCTCCCGCACGGAGACAACGTCACGTTGGTCGGTGGTCGGCGCACCGGGGCGCCGCTGCAGCCGGACACGCCGACCGGCTCGGCAGGCGCTAACGCGGGTCACTCGTCGATCATGCCGCGCCAGCCGCCGGTCTCGTAGCCACGGCTCTCGATGAAAGCCTTGAAGCGCTCCAGGTCACCCTGGACGCGGCGATCCATGAGCCCGAGCGTGTCGCCGACGCGCTCGGCCATGCCGTGCGGCTCATACTCCAGCTCGAGGGTGATGCGCGTGGTTTCTGCGTCGATGGGATCGAACGTCACCTCGCCCGCGTTCGCGTCGCCGGTGAGGCTCTCCCAGGCGATGAGCCGATCCGGAACCTGCTCGATGATCTCGGCCTCCCACTGCTGCTCCTGGCCGCCGACCTCGGCGCGCCAGTGCAGATGCCGATCATCCAACTGGCGCACCTCCTTGACGCCCTCCATGAAGCGGGGAAACTCCTCGAACTGCGTCCACTGGTTGTAGGCCGTGCGCAGGGGCACCTTGACGTCGATCGTCTTCGTCACGGTGGCCATCAATGCCTCCCTCATACGCCGAATCAGGCCACCGGTGCTGCAAGGCGCGCGCCACGTCGCCAGCACGCCGTTGCGCGGCAAGACCGGCGCGCCGGTTTACGTTGTCCCCGCGTCCCTCTATACTGGCCCAACGCCGGTGACGAACTTGCGATACGAGCGAGCGCCGCGGGCTCGTACGTTCTTGGCCTGGCAGAGGCCCCCTTGCGGCGTCGACTCCGACCACGAGGACAGCGAGCGGCGTGTCAGCAACGACGGATGCAACGGTAACCGGCACGGAGCGGAGCGCCTATCGGCGCAACCCCGGCCTGGGCATCGCCAACGGGGCCCTCCGCATGCTGGGCGAGACGCTGATCTACCCCACCATGGTCCTCGCCCTCTTCGTCAGCCAGCTCACCCGCTCCAACCTGCTCGTCGGGCTGGTCCCGGTCCTGGCGAGCACGGTCTGGCTCCTGCCGCAGATCGACGCGGCCACGGGCGAGCCGGGCCGGTCCCGTGGCCTGGCCCAGGGGGTGTGGGCCAGCGCGGTGAGCGCGGCCGCGCTTGGCGTCTTGGGCATGCCGGCCCTCGTGGTCGGCGCCGGCCGCCCGTCCGTTCTGCTGGTCACCTTCTTCCTCACCTACACGATCCACAGTCTGGCCACCGGGTTCGCCCACGTGCCCCTGGGGGACGTCCTGGCACGGGCGGTGCCCGTGGACCGGCTCGGCGTCTTCTTCAGCCAGCGCAACCTGTGGGGTGGGCTGCTGGGGATCCTGGCGGGGTTCCTCATCTACCGCGTCCTGAGCCGCCTGGGGACATTCCCGGCCAACTACGCCCTGCTCTTCGTGCTCGCGGGCGCGTCCCTCGCGCTGGCGACCTACGCGGCCGCGCGCCTCCAGGAGCCGCCACGCCCCACGACAGCGGAGCCGATCGACCTCCGTGCTCAGCTTGGGGCCGCGCCGCGGCTGCTCCGCCAGGCACCGGTCCGGCGCTTCCTCGCCTTCCGCGCCTTGCTCTCCACCGCGGCCATCGCCGATCCCTTCTACGTCGTCTACGCGCACCGCCAGCTCGGGGCACCGGATGGGGTCATCGGGATCTACATCGCCGCGCTGCTGGCGGGGCGATTCGGCGCGAACCTCGTGTGGGGCCGGGTGGCCGACCGGCAGGGGAGCCGGCTGGTGCTCCAGCTCGCCGCGCTCCTGCGCATGGCGATCCCCCTCCTGGCGCTGGCACTGCCGCCGCTGCTGCGCTGGTCGCCGGTTGCGCGCCTGGAGGTGGTCGATAGCTCCACGCTCGTCTACGCCTACGGGCTGCTCTTCGTCGTCTACGGCGCGTCCCTCAGCGGTCAGGCGCTGGCGAACATGGCCTTTCTGCTGGACCTCGCGCCCGCTCACCGGCGCGCCGCCTGCGTCGTGCTCGTGAACGCCGTGCTCGGCATCGTCGCCTGCGCGCCCATCCTCGGCGGCGCGCTCGTCGACCGCTTCGGCTTCCAGTTCCTGTTCCTGCTTGCCTTCCTGGTCGGTCTCGCGGCGGTACTCGCCAGCGGCGCCCTGCCCGAGCCACGCATCCGCGGCGCCGCGCCGCGCGGCGGGCGCTATCTCCTGAGCCGGGCCCGCCGCCTGCGGGGGTAGCGGGCGCGCGTCATCGACGCAGGGCCAGGTGGACCACCGTGCGCGTCCCGCGCGGGTGAGGTCGCCACGCTGGCCCGCGCCGCGCCGTCACGCCGCTGGCTCGCCGGCGTACAGGGTAACGAGCGCCGAGGCGCCCCCCGCCGCCAGCGCCGCCGGCAGCGCCTGCCCCAGCGCCGGACCGACCGCGACCCCCAGCGCCGCCGCCAGCGCCACCACGATCGCCTCCACGGCCAGCGCCACCATCCCTGCCGTGCCCACCACCAGACCGGCCCGCATCGCCGCCTCCTCGAACGCCTGTGCCGAACATGCGTCCCGAACGAATGTACGTACACATACTAGAACACCCGTTCGTGCCTGTCAAGCGCCAATGCGCTCGCATGTTCGCATCAGGAGGGGCGACCAGCGGGTGAGTCTGGGTGCGTGGCGGCGTGTGCGGGGCACCTGGCCTGGTAGAATAGCCGCCAACGCAGTCGTTGGGGGAGGGCATGCATCCGCTCGACCGCCTGCGCGAGACGCGCCTCTTGCCGGTCTTCATCGGGCTTGCACTGGCCGCGCTGGGACTCCTCCTGCTGCGCGTGGCGCACATCCTGCCGCCGTTCGTGTGGGCGGCGGTGACCGCCTACCTGCTCCATCCGCTCGTGGTACGCCTGCAGCGCCGGCTCGGGGTACCCCGCGGCGTCGCCATCGGGTCGCTCTTCATCCTCATCTTCGGGCTCCTCGTCGTCGTCGGCGTCCGGGTCGTCCCGACCCTCTACGAACAGATCCTCTCCCTTATCCGGGCGCTGCCCAGCTTGATCGAGACGGCGCGTCAGGAGCTCCTGCGCAACCCCCGCATCTCCATCGGCGACGTGACCATCGATACGGCGGCTATCAACGCCCAGATTGAAGAGCTGACCAAGGCGTTCGCCTCCCGCTTCAGCCGCGAGGCGCCCTCGCTCGTGCTGCAGACGGTGGGGTTCGTCATCCACCTCCTGGTCTATCTCCTGGCGACCTACTACTTCCTCCTGCAGGGCGATCGCGCGGTCGGTCGCCTCACCCTCCTGCTCCCGCCGCGTCACCACGAGACCGTCGAGCGGATCATCAGCCAGGTCAACGCCGCCTTCGGGGCCTACATCCGGACCCAGTTGATCCTGTTCGGCATCATGTCGGTGGCCACCTTCATCGTCCTCTCGGTCCTCCAGGTGCAGTACGCCCTCGCCCTGGGCATCGCCACCGGGGCGCTCGAGCTCATCCCGATCATCGGGCCCTGGACCGCCGCCGGCATCGCCATGACCGTCGCCCTCTCGCAGGGCACGACGCCCTTCGGCTGGACGCCGCTGCAGCTCGCCGCGGCCGTCGGCCTTGCCTACCTGGTCCTGCGGTTGCTGGAGGATCAGTTCGTCATCCCGCAACTGGTTGGTCGCATTGTCCGGATCCATCCGCTGATGGTGATCTTCGGGGTCCTCGCCGGGGCGTCGATCGGGGGTGCGCTCGGACTGATCCTTGCGGTGCCCGTCCTGGCTGCGACGAAGATCATCGTGCTGACCGTGGTTGAGGAGCTGCGCCACCCGCCCGCCCGGCGCGTCGTCGCCCTGCGCGAGCCGGGCGAGCTGCGCACGTTCGCCGCGCAGCTCAAGGCGTATGCGCGGCAGCACGTCGTGCTCCTGATCGCCGAGCACGCCGTCACCTGGGACGATCTGCCGGACGCGCAGCAGCTCGCAAGCGACGCGCTGCGCCACGATATCCGGCTCGAGGTCGTGACTCCCGACCAGGTCGCCGCCAGCATCGCGACCGCGGCCGGGATCGAGGTCATCACGAGCGCCCGGATCCACGATGAGGTTGAGGTGCGGGTGGAGGAGCCTGGCCCGGCCGTGCCGGTCACGTCCGGGCGGGTCACCGACGAGCGCCCGCGCCCGGCCGGGCCGGCGCACTAGGGCCCCGCTCGCGGGCGGCGGCCGGGTGCGCGGCGTGGGACGCCGCCGCAGGCGCGCAGTCGCCGCCCCAGCCAGCGCGCGAGGCCACGACGCGCGTCGCGGCCTCGCGGTTCACACGTCCGTCGGTCCGGCGCCGGCTAGTCGCGCTGCGACAGTCCGGCGACCGTCAGGATGTAGTAGATGAGCTGGACGAACGCCGCGGCAAAGCCGGCGATGTAGGTCCAGGCCGCGGCATTGAGGACCTGCTTGTTCTGCTCGTACTCGGTCCGGTCAACCAGCCCGAGCGACGTCAGGGCGGCCAGCGCCCGGCTGCTGGCGTTGAACTCGACCGGGAGCGTCACCAGGGCAAACACCGTGCCGGCCGCGAAGAACGCCACGCCCAGCCAGGCAAGCTGCGTCAGGCCGATGACGATGCCCGCGAGCACCATGATCCAGCCCAGGTTCGAGCCGATGCTCGCTACGGGCACCAGCGCCGAGCGGAGCTGCAGCGGGGCGTAGCCGACCTTGTGCTGAAGCGCGTGCCCCGCCTCGTGGGCGGCGATGCCGAGCGCCGCAACCGAGCGCCCCGCATAGACGGGCTGCGACAACCGGAGCGTCCGCGTCCGCGGATCGTAGTGGTCGGTCAGTTCGCCGTTGGTGAGCTCGACCGGCACGTCATAGAGCCCGTTCGCGTCGAGGATCCGCCGCGCCGCCTCCGCACCGGTCAGTCGCGCCTGGTTCGGGACCTGCACGAACTTCTGGAAGGTGCTGCGCACCCGGTTCTGCGCCCACAGCATGAGCACCAGGGTGGGCGCCATGAGCACGATGTAGAGTGGATCAAAATAGAACATCCCTACCGCCTCTCTTCCACCTGCAGCAAGCGTGGCCGTACGCGAGCCGCTCCCGCGGGGTCCGTGTTCGCCGGACCGCTCACGCGCGGACGGGCACGGCCTCCGGCCGCGGCGTCAGGCGGCGGAACCCCAGCGCGACCAGCAGGGCGCTGGCGCACCAGGCGACACCGGCGATGGCGTACGGCAGCCACGCTGCCACGTTCATCGTCGGGACAATGGAGATCATTCCTCTGCCTCCTTGGTGACCGGCGGGTGAGCCGCGGTGCACCGCTGAGCCGGGGTGCCGTGGATCCTGCCGCCCTCTGGAGCCTATGCCAAATGGCGGGACCCTACGGCACGACGTGTCGTAGTGGTCTCGCCTCGCGCTCGATGCGTCGCGGCCGACCGCGGGTGGCCGCCACCCGGTATTGACGATCGGCCGGGCTGCCCCGGAGCTCCGGCGGCAGCAGGCTACTCCCCACTAACCCTAAGTCTATCCGACTCACACCTCGCCAGTCAAGCGCGTGGTGTCAGCGCGCGACATCGGCGATCCTGTCCCTGGCGCCCGGCATGGGAAGGGATGAATGCGTGGTCTGCACGCGAGGCGGCGCAGGCGGCGCCGGCCCCGGCGGATGTGCTGCTCGCCCGGGGCCGGAGCGACGCTGCAGCTCAGGGGTGGGCAGGCCGTGCGTGCCGAGCGTGCGGTACAACTCACCCCCGTGATGCAGATCGTGCTCAATCACGTGCCAGATGACCCACTGGCGGGTAAAGGTCTCGCCGCGCGGGGTGGTGAAGGACTCGGCCAGATCGGCTGGGGTCCAGCGCGCGAGGGACTCGGCGATCGGCCGCCAACTCGCCCACAGCCCGGCCCCCAGTTCCTGGGCGCTCCGCCGCGGTTGATCTGGCTTGTCCCAGTCCATCATCGGGTGCTGGGCGGGGTCACCCTCACCCAGCACCCGATGGGACCCGTAGCCGCGCGCTGATGATGTGCGCGGCGAGTTCGCTCACCGGCCGCAGGGAGTCCGCCGCGCGGAGCGCGAGTTGCTGAGGCGTAGCGGCGCAACCGCGGCGGCCAGCAACTGCTGGTAGACGTCCCAGCCCTCGTAGAAGCGACTCAGGGACAGGCGCGGCTGCTTCATGAGGCTGCTCCTCCCGTCAGCCGAATCGGCGCGGCTCCGGCTGCGCAGGTGCACGCCGCGTCAGCCTACATCTCTGACAATCAGGCCGCAAGCAGGAAACGTATATCAACGCGCACGCGTGCGCGCCGTCACGCGGCTCCCGCCAGCGCCTGCATGACGTCCCAGCGCGCGGGGTCGCCGTGGAAGTCCGTGCGCTGCGCGAGCGATTCGCCCACCAGGGCCTGGACATCGAGCGGCGCCTCGGCCGCCTCCGCCTCAGCGATGGTGGCGTGGGTCGTCGGGTGCCGCGGCACGAAGACGGTGCAGCAGTCGTCGTCCGGCACGCGCGAGATCGGCGCCGTCCCGATCCGCTCCGCCTCCGCCATGATCTCATCCTTGTCGAAGCCGATCAGCGGCCGGAGGATCGGCAGCTCAACGGCGGCGCCGATCGCCCGCAGGTTGTCCAGCGTCTGCGAGCTGACCTGCCCCAGGCTCTCACCCGTGACGATCGCCCCCGCGCCCTCCTGCAGCGCGATGGCCTCGGCGATCCGCATCATCAGCCGCCGGTAGAGCACGACGCGGATCTCCGGCTCGCTAGCGATCGCGATCTGCCGCTGCGCCTGCCCGATCGGGACGATGGTCAGCCGCATGCCCGGCTGATGGCGGCCCAGGTGCTGGGCCAGCTCGACGACCTTTTCGATCGAGGTCGACCGCACGAACGGGTAGGCATGGCAGTGGACGAGCGTGACCTCGCAGCCGCGCTTCATCATCCGGTAGGCGGCCACCGGCGAGTCGTAGCCGCCCGACATCAGCACCACCACGCGCCCACTGACCCCGACCGGCAGCCCGCCGGGTCCGGGGATCGTTTCACTGCTCACATAGGCCCCGTCGTGCAGGATCTCGACGCGGTAGGTCTGATCCGGCTGACGCAGGTCGACCGGCGCCCCGGTCCGCTGCTGGATGTCGGCGCCGATCGCCCGCTCGATCTCCGGTGAGATGAGCGGGTATTCTTTGTTCGAGCGCTTCGCACGGACGCGGAAGCTCCCCACCGGCGGCCCCTCGGCCTCCAGCAGGGCCCCGACCGCCTCACGGATCTCGTCGAGGGAGAGTCCCGACTCGACGGTCAGCGAATAGTTGGCGACCCCAAAGACGTGGGACAGTCTCTCGCGAACTTGGGACCACTCGGCTACGTCCTTGAGGCTGATGAGGGCACGACCGCTGCGGAGCTTCAGATCCGCGTACGGCACGCCCCGCAAGGCGTGGGCGAGATTGCGGCGGAGCATGCGCATGAACCATGGGCGGTTGCGCCCCTTGAGGGCAACCTCATGGACTCGAACCACGACCACGGGCCGGATGGCTGGCACACTTTCCTCCTGGAGTCTGGCAGGGCAATCTCGATCCGGACCACCGGGCGTGCATCCGCGCGGTCCGCATCGTCAGCAGTCCCTTCGTTACCATGATTGTACCAACCGACCTAGCGGCCTCGCCGAACGCCCCGCGCCACCGCCTCGGCGCCCGTGGACCAGCCCACCGTGACCGGCGCAGTGGAAATGGAGTGCGGGAGGACATGTCCCGAATTCTCGTGGTGGAGGACGACCCGACGCTTGCCGCCCTGCTGGGCGAGTACCTGGCAGAATTGGGCTACGTCGTCGAGGTGGTCCCCGACGGTGAGCAGGCCGTGGAGCGCGCCATCGCCGCGCCTCCCGACCTCGTCGTGATGGACTTGATGATGCCGCGTCTCAACGGCGGCGAGGCATCCCGCATCCTGCGGCGGCACCCACGCACCGCGTCCGTCCCCATCGTCGCCATCTCGGCCCTGCACGACGCCCGGGAGCTGCGGGACGTGCTGCCGATCGACGTTCTGGTCCCGAAGCCCTTCGACCTTGCCGATCTCGCGCGTGTGGTCACCGCGCTCGCCCCTCCCGGCCCGGGCCAGCCCCGCGAGCAGGGCGCCGTGCGGCCGGACCGGGTGCGGCAGGCGCCGCCGCACCGCGAGTGACACGGTCGCTCGCGACGCGGGGCGACACCACCGTCGCTACCCGCGCCCCGCCCGATCGAGTATTCTTACACGCCGCGGAGATGGGGACGCCGGCGCTTGGCGGTGCGGCAGTCGGGTTGGGGGAGCGAGCAGCATGCGGGTCATGAAGTTCGGGGGGACCTCCGTCGGGAGCGGGTCAGCGATCGCCCAGACAGTCTCGATCCTCAGTGCCGCCCACCAGCCGGATAAGCCCGTGATCGCCGTCGTCTCCGCCATGAGCGGCGTCACCAACCTGCTCCTGGGCGCCGCCGAGGACGCGGCCCACGGGCGCCTGGTCGACACCTCAGACCTCCGCCATCAACTCCTGGACCGCCATCTCGTCGCCGCGGCCGAGACCATCCGCGACGCGCGCCTGCGGCAGGAGGCGGCCACGGCCGTGGCTGCCCTGGCGGATCAGTGCCTGCGCCTGGTGGAATCGGTCCAGGTGCTCGGTGATCTCTCGCCTCGGGTCAACGACTGGATCGTCTCGTTCGGCGAGCGCATGAGCAGCCGGCTGGTGGCCGCCGTCCTGCAAGATCGCGGTGTCCCCGCCGAAGCCGTCGACGCCGATCAAGTCATCATCACCGACGGGGTCTTCGGCGCCGCGTCGCCCCTCTTCGATCGTACCCGTGAGGCGGCGACGGCGCGCCTCCGCCCCCTGCTTGACCGTGGCGTGCTCCCCGTCGTCACCGGCTACTTCGGCGCCGATGAATCCGGCGCCACCACGACGCTCGGCCGCGGCGGCTCGGACTTCTCGGCCGCGGTGATCGGCAGCGCGCTCGACGCCGAGGAGATCATCATTTGGACCGACGTCGACGGCGTCATGACGGCCGACCCCCGGCTCGTCCCCGAGGCCAGCACGCTCCCGGCGGTGTCGTTCGCCGAGGCCACCGAGCTGGCGTACTTCGGCGCCAAGGTCATCCACCCGCGCACCATGCAGCTCCCGGCCGAGCGCGGCATCCCGATCTGGATCCGCAATACGTTCCGCCCCGACCACCCCGGCACCCGCATCGGCCCGGAGCCGGTTGAGAACGGGGCGGTCAAGGCCATCACCGCGATCCCGGGCCTCTCGGTCATCACGGTCGAAGGCGCGGGGCTGCTCAGCGTCGCCGGCGTGACCGCCCGCGTGTTCAGCGCCGTCGCCCGGGTGGGCATCAACGTCTTCATGATCTCGCAGGCATCGTCGCAGCACAGCCTGAGCTTTGTGGTGCGCGGCGCGGACGCCCGCGCGGCCGTGCGCGTGCTCGAGGAGGAGTTCGAGCTGGACCTGCTGCGGGCCCGGCTGCTGCGGGTCTGGGAGGATCCGGATCTGGCGATCGTGGCCGTGGTGGGCGCCGGGATGCGCGGCACCCCGGGCGTGGCCGGTCGCGTCTTCCAGGCCCTCGGTGCGGAGGGAATCAACATCGTCTCCATCGCGCAGGGTTCGTCCGAGTTGAACATCTCCTGCGTGATTGCCGCGGCGGACGTCGCGCGGGCTGTCCCCGCGCTCCACCGCGCCTTCGAGTTGGGTCGCACCGTGCGCTAGCCTGCGCCGCCCAACCGGCGGCACGGGACCAGAAGGAGGAGTCGTGCACCCCCGCCGCCCGACCGCCTACCCGGTGTGGAGTCCGCTCCTCCTTCTGCTGCTGATCCTCCCGGCACTGATCGCGCTCTTCTATTTCGACCTGGCGCGGCAGGCGTTCGAGCGGCTCGGGTTGTCGCCCGGCAGCGCGATCCTGATGCTCAGCGCCTCCCTGCTCGGCAGCATCGTCAATATCCCGGTGAGCCGCCGGAAGGTCGTGCTGACCGACCCCGCCGTCCTCCGGCTCCCATCGCTGCTGCGCTGGCTCCTGCCGGTGCTGCACTTCTATCCGCCCACCGTGGCCGAGCAGGTGCTGGCCATCAACGTCGGCGGCGCCGTCGTCCCGGTCGTCTTCTCGATCTACCTCTGCAGCCTTCCGGGCACATCCATCCCCGCCGCGCTCGGCGCGATCGCGATCGTGGCGGCGGTGGCCAAGCTCCTCGCCCGGCCGCAGCCCCAGGTGGGCATCATCCTTCCGAGCTTCATCCCACCCCTCGTTGCGGCCATTGCTGCCCATGTCCTCACCCTGGCCGTCGGGGGCGGCGCCGACCCCGCGCCGGTGGCCTACATCGGGGGTACGCTCGGCACGCTGATCGGTGCCGATCTGCTCAACCTCCCGGCCATCCTCCGGGGAGAGCTCACCGGCCTGGACGCCGTCCCCGCCGAGCAGGCCGGGCCGTACATCAGCCAGCTCCCGGCACAGCAGCACCTGATGCTCAGCATCGGCGGTGCCGGCGTCTTCGACGGGATCTTCCTCACCGGCATCGTCGCCCCGCTCCTCGCCTGAGTCATCGGGCCGGCGCGGGGTTCAGCGGCGGCGGGCCGCGCCGAGGCCCACCTCCGCATCCCGCGGCCGGCGCCGGTGCGCCCGCGGCCAGCGCGCGGCCGGCGGGGTCAGCCGCCGCACCACGCCCCGCGCCCGGCCACGGTAGATCGGGGGCCAGAATGGACGCGTCGCCGGCGCGGCCGTCATGGCGGTCGCCCTCCCCTCGCCCCGCCGCGGCCGGATCGCCGCCGACCAGTCTCGGGACGGCGGCTCCTCGACCACCGGCAACTCCGCCGTGCCGGTGCGCTCGATCGGCTGCGCCGGCCACTGCCGCCGGCGTCGGATCGTGCGGAGCGTGACCAGGCTCCAGATGATCAGGATGATCGGCAGGACGATGAAGGCGCCCACAAAGAGGGCATCGCCGGGAGTCATCGCGTCTCCCTTCGCACGTCATGCGTCGAGACTCGCCGGAGCCGTGCGCGGCCTCCGCCGCTTCCACGTGCGGCCGATAGTACCAAACGGACCGCGGGCACGGGCGACCGGGGATCGGTTACACTTCGGAGCGACGACGTCCCGCCTCGGGAGGGGAAGCATGGTTGCCTGGGTCACCTTCGTCCTCGTGATCGCCGTCGCCCTCACGCTCGGGATCGAGCGGGTGCTGGCGCGTCTCGGCATCCACCGCGCGGATCCCGCCGCCGCCCCGCGCGGCATTCAGGACCTCCTCGCGCGGCTGCGCGCCGCACGCCGGGGCCACTGACCTATCGCACAGGGCAAACGACACCGCCGATTGCCTGTCCAACAGGCCAGGAACCCGCCCCGCCCGTTGTCCGATGCGCCGTCGGCCCTCGCTGCCCTACGATCGCACCGGCTGGGGCACGTCCCAAGCTGGCTCATCGGACTACCGGGAGGGAGGGCCCGAATGCAGCGCGCACCGACGCGGACGGACGACGGGCACCGGGACGCCGGCCGGGCCGTGATGATCGACGCCCGCGGGCTGGTCAAACGCTACGGCGACTTCACCGCCGTCAACGGCGTCGACCTCACCGTCTACGACGGCGAGATCTTCGGCATCCTCGGGCCCAACGGCGCCGGCAAGACGACGACGCTGGAGATGATCGAGGGGCTGCGGGTGCCCGACGACGGCACCATCCAGGTCGCCGGCATCGACGCCGTGCGCGACCCCACGGCGGTCAAGCGGGTCATCGGCATCCAGTTGCAGACGACCGCACTCTTCGACCACCTGACCGTGCGGGAGTTGATCATCCTCTTCGCCGCCCTCTACGGCGCCGACACCTCGAAGGCCGCGGTCGACCGCTTGATCGAGATGGTCAGCCTCCAGGAGAAAGCAGGGGCCTACGCCAACGCGCTCTCCGGCGGCCAGCAGCAGCGGCTCTCGATCGCGCTCGCGCTGGTGAACGACCCCCGGGTCATCTTCCTCGA
>JASBVL010000079.1 GCA_029961075.1 Sphaerobacter sp. | reverse complement strand
CGGTGCTGGCGCTCCTGCTGGCGGGCAACCTCTTCTGCTTCGCCTGCCCGTTCATGCTGCCGCGGCGCCTGGCCAAGCGCCTGCTGCCGGCGAGCCGCGCCTGGCCGCGGTGGCTGCCGGGCAAGTGGGTGGCGGTGGGGGTGCTCATCCTCTTCTTCTGGGCCTATGAGGCGTTCGCCCTCTGGAGCAGCCCGCTCCTGACCGCCTGGGTCGCGCTGGCCTACTTCGCCGCGGCGTTCGTCATCGACGGATTCTTCAAGGGGGCCGCCTTCTGCAAGCACGTCTGCCCGATCGGCCAGTTCCACTTCGTCCACGCCATGACGTCGCCGCTGGAGGTGGCCGTCCGTGACCCGCAGACCTGCCTCACCTGCACCACCAAGGACTGCATCGCGGGGCGCGCCGGGCCGGACGGTCGGATCACGCAGAACGGCTGCGAGCTGTGGCTCTTCCCGCAGCGCAAGGTGGGCAATCTCGACTGCACCTTCTGCCTGGACTGCGTACACGCCTGCCCGCACGACAACGTCGGCGTGCTCCGGCACAGCCGCGCCCGGGAGTTCGCGCTGGACCGGCCGCGCTCCGGCATCGGCCGGCTGACCCAGCGGACCGACCTGGCGGCGCTGGCGCTCGTGCTGGTCTTCGGCGCTTTCCTGAACGCCTTCGGCATGGTCGAGCCGGTCTACCGGCTGGAGTCGTGGCTGGCGGACCTGCTCGGCCTGACCGCGCGCCCGGCGATCCTGGCGGTGCTGTTCGTCGTCGTCCTCGGGCTGGTGCCGCTCGGCCTGCTGGCGCTGGCGGCGCTGGCGACCCGCCGGCTGGCGCGCGACCGCGGCTCGCTGGTCGGCACCGCCGTCCGCTTCAGCTACGCGCTCATCCCCATCGGCTTCGGCATGTGGCTGGCCCACTACGGCTTCCATTTCCTGGTGGGCGCGCTGACCATCGTGCCGGTAACTCAGAGCTTCGTGGCGGACCTCGGGCTGCCGATCCTGGGCACGCCCCGCTGGGACCTCGCGGCGCTGGTGCCGGCCGCCTGGACCGACCCGATCGAGGCGGCCTTCCTCCTCGGCGGCCTGCTCGGCTCCCTGGCGGCGGTCCGTCGCGTGGCCGCCGACCACTACCGGGGGCGGCGCACGCAGCGGGCGGCGGCGCTGCCCTGGATCGTCCTCTGCTTCCTCCTCGTCGCGGTCGGGCTCTGGTTGATGTCCTTGCCGATGGAGATGCGCGGTACCATGCTGGCCGGCTAGTCGAGCCGTGACCGTGAGCGAGAAAGGGATCCGTGGGATGAGCGACCGGCGACTCCTGGCCCTGGCGGTGCTGGCCTGCCTGGCCGCGCTGCTGCCAGGCCTGGCCCGCGCCAACGGGGGACAGGTCCGCATCGACCGGCAGCGGGTCGGCCCGTACGACCTGACCGTAACCACGAGCCCCACCCCGCTGCGGGTGGGCCTGGTCGATGTCAGCGCGCTTGTCCAGCGCCCGGGTAGCGACGCGTACGTGCTGGACGCTCGCGTGCTGGTTACGGCGGAGCCGCGCAACGGCGGCGAGCCGATCATCCACGAGGCGACGCACGACCAGGCGACCGAGCCGAACTACTACGCCGCCGAATTCGAGATCCCGAGCGCGGGGACGTGGCGCTTCACGGTCCGCGTTGAGGGGCCGGACGGACAGGGGGAGGCGGCGTTCGAGGCCGAGGTCGCCGGTGAGGGCCTCTTCGACCGGGCCGGGTGGGTGGTCTGGGTGATCGCGGGCATCCTCGGCGCCGGTGCGCTCTGGTGGCTCTTCAGCGCCCGCGGCGGCGACGAGGAGGACGACGCGGAGGCAGGCGGGGAAGCGTGATGCGGGAGGCGTCATGCGTCAACCGTCATGCGTCAGGCGTGGTCCGTGATGCGTGGGGCGGATTGCGTACCCCGTATTGCGTCTTCCGTATTGCGTGCCCCTCACCCCCGGCCCCTCTCCCAACGTTGGGAGAGGGGAGAACGCGGAGCACGGAATACGCAACACGGAATACGCAGTACGCAATACGGAGTACGGGACACGCCCCACGCAGCCCGTTCTAGTCGCCGATCCGCGTCCAGGTGCCGCAGCGGGAGGCCGCGAAGCCGACATCGGTCGGCGCGATGCGCACCACCTGCGGGGTATCGCTGAACTCGTTGGCGATGATGTCGTCCAGCTCACCGCTGAAGCCGCGCAGCCGCTCCCAGTAGCAGAAGTCGGACGAGTCGCTGTTGCGCCACAGGCCGGGGGCGATGTCGCGCCCGACCCGGTACATCCCGTCGCCGAACGGCGCCGTCGGGCTGGCGGTGAGGGGCGTGTCGTCGGGCACCCAGCGGCCGCAGTCCTCCGAGGAGAAGCCCGCGTCGGTCGGCGCGATCGTCACGATCACGCGGGCGAGCGAGAGGCCGTTCGCGATGATGTCGTCCAGTTCGCCGCTGAAGCCGCTCAATCGCTCCCAGTAGCAGAGCTGCGATGAATCGGTGTTCCGGTAGGTGCCGGGCTGGATGTCGACGCCAACGCGATAGGTGCCGTCCGGAAAGCCCGCGGGCGGCGCGGGCGAGGGAGACGGCACGGGGCTGGGGGAGGGGCTCGGCGCCGGGGACGGCGCGTCGTGCTGCTCGTACCGCCAGCGGTAGTAGTGCTGGCCGACGTTGCCGGCCTCGACCTGCCACCCCGCCGGGTTGTCCGGCGTGTAGGTCAGCACCCGCCGCTCGAACACCTGCACCAGCACGCGCTTCGGCACGCCGCCGACACGGACCGTCGTCCAGTAGGCCTCGGTCAGCGGGTAGCCGGTAACGTAGAAGGGGTTGTCGGCCAGCCGGTCGTGCACGTAGGCGCCGCCCCGGTAGACCAGCCCGGCGCTGTTCATGAAGTCCCAGAAGACCGAGGCGACCGTGTGCCCGGTCGGCGCGCCGACGTCGACGGCCCGCACGCCGAACGCGGCCAGGCCCGCGTCCGCCCCGACGCTGCCGGCCCGGTCGACCGTGGCGGTGATCAGCCCGCCCGCCGGGACCGGCGCGGCGGCCATCAGGCCGGTGAAGGTGGCGTAGGTCGGCGCGGTCGGGTCGTCCGGGTCCCCGGCGACGTTCACCTCGGCCGGGGCGCGGGGGATGAACTGGTCGTCGCCGACCTGCATCTGGCCGGTGAGCAGCTCACGCGCCAGCAGGCCGTTGGTGACGTACCAGAGCGCGGCCGGGTCGCCCGCCGGGTCGGTGATCTCCATGCGGGACTTGTCGAAGTACTGCACCTGCCGCCGCCCGCCCGGTGCCTCGGCGTAGTCCTCCAGCAGCACCGGGCTGAACGCCTCCGGCCCCCACATCCAGGTCCGGCTGACCTGGAGCGTGGCCACCGGCAGGTCGGTGCGCTCCCAGGTGCGGCGGAAGGCGTCGTGGCCGATCGGCTCGGCCGCGGCCGGCAGCGCCGGGAGCAGGGCGACGATCAGCACGAGCCCCAGAGCCCAGGTCGATACGCGCGACATCCAGTCCCTCCTTCCTTCGCTGCCGACCGCCCGGAGCAGCACCGCGGCAGGTTGATCGGCTCCGCGAGGCGGGCGGCGCGCGACCGCTACCCGATCGGCTGACGTTGCCGTGCCGCCAGCGTACACCGGCGGCGGGAAGGCAGCGGTTCCCGCGCCTGACGAGGGCCCTAGCGGAAGTCGTGGGAGGCGGGAACGAGGCGGCGGTCGGGCTTGCGCACGGGGAAGAGCGGCCCCGGCTCGTGGACGGGCGTCTGGGGCAGCGGCGCGAGGGTCCGCCGCGCCGCGTCCAGCGCGTGCAGCCGCCGCGCGACGAGGTTGATCGTGCCGTCGCGCCGCTGCAGCCGCCCCTCGACCACCAGGAACGGCTCGCCGCGCACCAGCAGCCGCTGCGCCTCGTAGAGCGCCGGGTAGATGATGACGTTCACCAGCCCGCGCTCGTCCTCGAGCAGCAGGAAGGTGATGCCCTTGGCCGTCCCCGGCCGCTGCCGGCAGACGACCAGCCCCGCCACCCGCACGGCGGCCCCGTCGGGGAGCGCGGCCAGGTCGGCGGTGGTGACGATCCCGGCGGGCAGGTGCGGGCGGAGCAGGCCGAGCGGGTGGTAGCGCGGCGAGAGGCCCAGGGTGTCGTAGTCGGCCGCCATCTGCTCCCAGGCGCTCATCGGCCGCAGGGTCACCATGTCCTGCGCCACCGGCAGCGGCAGGGGCAACTGCTTCCCGGCGGCGCCGTGCTTGCCGAACCCACGGGCCGGGATGAACAGGCCGAGCTGCCAGAGCGCCTCCCGCCGGGCCAGGCCGAAGCAGTCGAACGCGCCGACGACGATCAGGTGCTCGATCGCCTCCCGCGCCAGCGGCACGCGGCGGACGAAGTCGGCCAGCGAGCGGTAGGGGCCGCCCGCCGCCCGCTCCCGCTCGATGAGCCGGGCGGCCGCCTCGCCGATCCCCTGGACGTAGCCGAAGCCGATGCGCACGGCGTTGCCCTCGACGGTGCAGCGGGCGCCGCTGCGGTTCACGTCGGGCGGGAGGATGCGCACGCCGTGCCGCTTGGCGTCGTTGACGATCACGTGCGGCGGGTAGAACCCCATCGGCTGGTTGTTGAACAGGGCGCAGGTGAACTCGGCCGGGTAGTAGCGCCGGAGCCAGGCCGACTGGTAGGCGAGCACGGCGAAGGCCGCCGCGTGGCTCTTGGGGAAGCCGTACTCGGCGAAGCCGAGCAGCTTGCGGAACACCGCCTGGGCCACCGGCAGGGGCACGCCCCGGGCCCGCGCGCCATCGCGGAACTGGCGCCAGAAGTGGAGCATCGCCTCGCGCGAGCGCTTGCGGCTCATGGCCCGGCGCAGCGCCTCGGCCTGCCCGGCGCTGAAGCCGGCCAGCACCATCGCCACCTCCAGCACCTGCTCCTGGTAGAGGATGACCCCCAGCGTCTCGCGCAGCACCGGCTCCAGCGTCGGGTGGTCGTAGCGGATCGGCGCCTGGGGGTCGCGCAGCCGCCGCTGGCGGTTCTGCACGTAGGGGTTGACCGCCTTGCCGACGATCGGGCCGGGGCGGATGATCGCCACCTGGACGATGAGGTCCTCCAGCGAGCGCGGCCGGGTGCGCGGCAGCACCTGGATCTGCGCCCGGCTCTCGATCTGGAACACGCCGATGGTGTCCCCGGCGCAGATCATGTCGTAGACCGCCGGGTCGGCGAAGTCGATGCGGGAGAGGTCGACCGGCGGCTTGCCGGCGCGGACGATCAGCTCCAGGCACTCCTCGACCAGCGAGAGCATCCCCAGCGCCAGGAAGTCGATCTTGATGAAGCGGGCGTCGTCGCAGGAGTCCTTGTCCCACTGGCAGAGGTAGCGCCCCGGCATGGCCGCCGGCTGGATCGGCACCAGCTCGACCAGCGGGGCGGAGGAGACGATCATCCCGCCGACGTGCTGGGTGACGTGGCGGGGGAAGCCGGCCAGCTCCTCGGCCAGCTCCACCAGGTAGCGCAGCGGCGGGGCATCCCGCCGCGCGGCGTACTCCGGGATGCGCGCCAGCTCCTGCCCCAGGTCCTTGGCCGAGCGGGCCTCGCTGAGCTTGGCGATCTTGTCGATGTCGGGCTGGGGCAGGCCGAGCGCCTTGCCGATGTCGCGCACCGCGCTGCGCAGCTTGTAGGTGGAGAAGGCGCAGACGAGCGCGGCGTGCTCGGGGCCGTACACCTCGTAGACCCGCTCGATCAGCCGCTCGCGGATGTCGCGCGGGAAGTCGAGGTCGATGTCCGGCACCGAGCGCAGCTCCTCGTTGAGGAAGCGGCCGAGGAAGAGCCCGTGCGCCAGCGGGTCGACGTGCGACAGGCCGATCAGGTAGCAGACGATCGAGCTGACCGACGAGCCGCGGCCCCGCCCGGGCGGCAGGTTCCCGGCCGCGCGGGGCGTATCCTTCCCGCGCACCTCCGCCGCCACCTCGCGCGCCAGCAGCAGCAGATCGCGGTAGAGGAGGAAGAAGCCGGCCAGGCGGTGGTGGGCGATCAGCCGCAGCTCCTCGGCCAGCCGCGCCTCGGCCGCCGCGCGCCGCTCCGGCTCCGGGTAGCGCTCGGCCAGCGCCTCCCGGCAGACCCGCGCCAGCCGCTCGTCCGGCGTCTCCCCCGGCGCGGTCGGGTAGTCGGGGAAGCGATAGGCCAGGTCGCGCGTCAGGTCGAACCCGGCACAGCGCTCGGCAAGCTCCAGCGTCGTCCGCAGCGCGGCCGGGTAGCGGGCGAAGAGCGCGGCGACCTCGGCGGCGGCGCGCAGGTAGAACTCGGCGTTGGACCGGCGCGCCCGGTGCGCGCCGTCGAGCGTGGTCCGCTCGCGGATGGCCACCAGCACGTCCTGCAGGCGGTGCCGCTCCGGGCGGTGGTAGTGGACGTTGCCGGTGGCGGCATAGCGCAGCCCCAGGCGCTCGGCCAGCCGCACCAGCAGCGCGACGCGCCGGGTATCGCCGTAGACCAGGTTCTGCTGCAGCTCGACGACGACGTTCGCCGGCCCGAACCAGGCCACGTACCGCCGCAGCAGGGCCTCAGCCCCGGCCAGGTCCCCGGCGTCGACCAGCCGCGCCAGCGCCCCCTGGCGGCAGCCGGTGAGCAGGATCAGCCCCTCGGCGTGCCGTGGCAGCAGGTCGGGGTCGAGCCGGGGCGCGCGGTCCTCCCCCGCGTGGTGCGCGGCGGTGATCAGGCGGCAGAGGTTCCCGTAGCCGGTGGCCGACTCCGCCAGCATCGTCAGGTGCGTGCCGTCGGCCAGCGTCAGCTCGGCCCCGGTGATCGGCTGGATGTCCGCCGCGCGCGCCAGGCAGGCGAACTCCATCGCGCCGTAGAGGCCGTCGTGGTCGGTGATCGCCAGCGCCCGGTAGCCAAGGTCCGCGGCGCGTGCGATGATCTCCTCCGGCAGCGAGGCACCATCGAGGAAGGAGTACGCCGTGTGGAGGTGCAGCTCCACATAGCGATGGTCACGTCCCATGGCATCCTTCCCAGCCGGTGATTGCGGTAGTTCCAGCGAGAGCGGGAGCGCAGGCGATGACGACGATCCGAGCGGAAACACCGGCCGACCACGCGGCGATCGCCGAGGTCAACCGGCTGGCCTTCGGCCGCGAGGCGGAGGCGCGGCTGGTCGAGGCAATCCGCGCCTCGCCGGGCTTCATCCCCGCGCTCTCACTCGTGGCCGAGCGCGATGGGGATGTCGTCGGCCACGCCCTGTTCAGCCAGATCGCGATCCGCACCGCGGCGGGGGCGGAGGTCCCGGCGCTGGCGCTGGCCCCCGTGGCCGTGCTGCCCGCCTATCAGCGACAGGGGATCGGCTCCGCGTTGATCCGGTCCGGGCTCGACCGCGCCCGCGCGCTCGGCCACCGGATCGTGGTGGTGATCGGCCACCCGGACTACTACCCGCGCTTCGGGTTCCGCCCGGCGCGGGCGCAGGGGCTGGAGGCGCCCTTCCCGGTCGCCGACCCGGTCTTCCTGGCGCTGGCGCTCACGCCCGGCGCGCTGGATGGCGTCCGCGGCACGGTCATCTACCCCGAGGCGTTTGCGGGGGTGTGAGGGGGAGGGGCTGGAACTCTGGGATTGGAGACAAGGTAGGAGTAACTCGAAAAAGCGGTGGGCCGCGTCTCGATCGCTGAGGGGAGCCGGTCGGCTGTCACAGTCTTAGGATGATGAAGGCGTCAAGCTGGTCATCCATTGAGATAGGCATCGTGAGCCGCGTCGACTTACGCCCTAGCAGCCCGTCATTGATGATCTGCTACAGAAACTTCCACCTGATACGACACTGGAGTGGTCGGAGAGTAGTGGCGCCAATCGCACGGTAGCAGCAGCGACACAACGCGACCGATCCGAACCGAATTCGAGTAGTACGGGGCGTAGAAGCATTCTACATACGTCTCCACGATCTCGCGCCCTATGTCCAAGTGCTCGATGCCAGAGACAATCCCGTCGCTCTCCCAACATTCCCTGAAAAGAGAATTCTCCGGCACAGACTTATTGCGGGGGATAAACCAGCCAAGCGAGGGAGCAACGTAGGCACGGGTAACGCGGAGTTTGGCCTTCGGTAGCCCGAAATGTTCAGTTCCGGGCAGGAGGATCTGACCCGGTCGTGGCCGATCCACCTGCCGGAACCCCTCTTCCCAAAAAACGAAGGCGCAGGGCCACAGGTCCAACTTTGCAAGCTGTCGCGCTGTCGCTTCAACTGAAGCTTCAAACAGGTCCGCGAGCTCGATCAACGACGCGACTGACGGACCCGCGTCACGAGCGAGCGGCCGCAGATACCGCCCGTCGAGGAGAAGCGTAGCCGCGCCGATGTCGCAGAGCCACTCCTCCTCTGACTTATCAGAAAACTCACCAGTGACGGCATCCTCGATCATGTAGCGGTTGTAGGTAGGGAACAGAGTGTGGGCTACTTCATGGTCGATTGAGAAGTTCTGCTTCCCCCGCGAGTGCGCCTCGTTCACCTCGATAACCAGAGCATCACCGTCAGGCAAGATCCGCGCTGCGCCGTTCATCGGACAGTAACGCACCTCACGCACACCCTGATACGATGCCAGAATCTCCGGTCGGAAAGGTGGTCCTGGAAATGCCGCCTCGTCGAGCAAGCGTTCGGCCAGCGTAACCATGGCCGCCTCGGGATCTTGCTGGTTGGTCTGCCTCATCAATTCCTGTGCCTCACGACTCCGCCATCGTGACCGCTTCATGACGATACGTCCTTACGAACGGATCGCTTGATGGCGTCATAGAGGAACCGCCAGTCGTCCGGTGTCTTGGGCTGCTCGCCGCGGAAGCGAATCTGCGCTAGCATCTTCACATCCTCCTCCGGTAGCTCTTCTGCCTCTGCGAACTGGCGCAACGCATCAGGTATCGACCGCGCCGCTGGCGCTTGGACCGGCTTCCCCAAGAGGTCAGCGACGGTCGTTCCTAACTCCGTCGCGAGCCGATACAGCACGTCCGCCGACGGGCGAGGTACTTTCCCGTTCTCGATCTCAGACAGATAAGCCTTGGAGATACCGGCGCGCCGTGCGAGATCAGCTGCGGTAATCCCCTTCTCCATCCTTCGCTGCTTGACCCGCTCAGCCACAGTATCCATTCCGACTCCCTCCTTGGACTTGGCAGACATCAATATACAACAGCGAACTCGCGTTCGCAAAATCTTGACACAGCGAAGAGGGATCCTCTACACTGACAAACGATGGTTCGATATCACGAACTATGGAGAGGAGGTGAAACGCATGACCCGCTGCAAGAAGACCGGTCGGAAGGCCGCGCGCAACGCGAGCCGTGTCCTCCGGGACCCGAAGGCTTCTAAGGCCGCTAAGTCGGCAGCAGGCAGTGCGCTGAGTCAGCGGCAGCCTCGGAAGAAGTAGTAGTACAGCAGGGGCGGCTCTCACGCCGCTCCTGCCCAACGCGAGGAGCGAATTATGTCCGACATTCTGAAAGCGCAGGTTCTGATCCCCTGTCCGGCTTGCGGGTCATCACTGAAGGTCACCCTCGCTGATGTTCAAAGGGGCCGGGTAGTCCGCTGCCCAAGGGGACACGAAGTGCACCTCAAGGAGGACGGAGATAACATCCGCCGAGTCGATCGCTCCATTGATGATTTCAAGCGGTCCATCGAACGGCTCAACCGACGGCTGAGGCGGTAGCGTACTAGTACCTGTCCGAGGCGAACAAACTGTACGGCTGGGGTGGAGCCGGTCAGGGATTATGGGCCGTCCTGCATCTATCCCTGTAAGTGGAGAAAAGGACCACCTGCCCCCTACACCCCACACCCGCACCCCTTCTCGCGGAGGAGGCGGCGCTGCTCATCGGGGGTGTCGACGTAGTCGGTTTGGACAGCGGCGCCGGTGGCGAGGGCGGCGGGGAGGGGACTGCGGTGCTGGTAGCCGCGGCGCTGCATCTCGGCGACGAGCTGGTCGTGCCGCAGGAAGAGGGCTTTGAGCTTGCCGCGCCAGCGGCGCGTCTCCGGGTGGTTGGCGAATCCCGGCTTCCCCTGCGTCAGGATCGACCAGAGCGCGTGCAACTCGCGGTGCTCGCCGAGGAGATGCTGGCGGCAGAGGCACTCGGGCGGTAGATCCCAGATGCGCATGGGCTGCGTCCAATCGAACCGCTGTCGGCGGATCGCTTTCGCTACGACCGCGCGATGGTTCGCTGCGCAGCCGCGCGCCTCGGGCCAACGTCGAGCATTCAGCCGCCAGATTTATCTGCTCCGCGCCGCGACCCAGAAGTAGACACCGAGCGTGCCGAAGATGGCGAGGAGCGCCACCGGCAGGAAGGCGACGCCGAGGCCGGCGGCCTCGCCCTGCGCCACCCGGACCGTGCCCCACGTGAGGTAGGCGAAGAGCCAGACCAGCTCCGCCTTCAGCCAGGACAGCATCGTGCGCGCCAGCCGGTACTGCCGCGCGGCGTTCTCCGCGGTGATCCGCCAGGGGTAGTTGAAGATGTGCGGGTAGCGGCTGAGGATCGTCAGCGCGGTGTAGAGCACCATCATCACGAGCGGCGGGAAGAGGAGCCATGCCTTGCGCCCCCAGGCGTCCGGCTCCCCGGTCGGGCCGAAGTGGGTCGGCACCCGGTCGGGCCAGGCGCGCCGCAGGACGACCAGCGTGCCGATGACCCCGGCCAGCGCCAGCAACTCGGCCACGACCTCGGACGGTCCCCGCGGCAGATCGAGTACCGGTCGTTGCTCTCGCCTCCAGGATGCGCCCGCCATGCCGCTCCTCCTGGTGCGTGGTGCGTATTACGTACTGCGCAGTGCGTGTTCCGTGGAGAACGGCCCTCACCCCCAGCCCCTCTCCCAACCTTGGAAGAGGTGAGAATATTGTGGAGCACGCAATACGTAATACGCAATACGCACCGCGCCTCACGCATACACCCG
>JASBVL010000078.1 GCA_029961075.1 Sphaerobacter sp. | reverse complement strand
GCGCCACCGAAGATCAGGGCGCGTTCACCGGGGAGGTCTCCGCCCGCATGCTGGCCCCGTTTTGTCGCTACGTCATCGTCGGTCACAGCGAGCGCCGCCACATCATCGGCGAGACCGACGAGGTGGTCGCGGCGAAGCTGCGGGCGGTACTGCGCAACGGGCTTCGGCCGATCCTGTGCGTGGGCGAGCTGCTCGACGAGCGGGAGCGGGGCGAGGCGCGCGCCGTGGTCGAGCGGCAACTCCTGCGTGCCCTCGACGGGGTTGAGACCGGCGATGTCCTGCGCACGGTCGTCGCCTACGAGCCGGTGTGGGCCATCGGCACCGGGCGGGCCGCCACGCCCGAGGACGCGCGTGAGATGGCCGTCTGGATCCGTGATGTCGTGGCACGCTTCGTCGGCGCGGACGCGGCCAGTGAGCTCCGCGTCCAGTACGGCGGGAGCGTGACGGCCGACAACGCCGCTGGTTTCTTGACGTTGCCGGAGATCGACGGCGCGCTGGTCGGTGGTGCCAGCCTGAAGGCGGAGCAGTTCGCGCGGATCGTGGAGTGCGCGGTCGCTCCGCGCCCTTGATGGTGGGCCAACGCCGGTGATATCGTTGCGCCTCTGGCGGGTGCGGTCGGTCGTGGAGGCTCGCGCATGGCAACAGCACTCAATCTGGCGATGATCCTCGTGTCGGTGGTCCTGATGCTGGTGATCCTGCTGCAGACCAAGGGATCCGGCTTCAGTGGCGCCTTCGGCGGGGATGCGTCGTCGATCTATCGGACGCGGCGGGGCGTCGAGAAGACGCTGTTCCAGTTCACCATCGGCGTGGCCGCCGTGTATGTCATCCTGGCGCTGCTGGCCAGCTTCATCCTCTAGTCCTCCAGCGTGCGCGCACCGGTCTCTCCCCAAGCCGACCAGCGCTGGCGGCCACGCTTCGGCAGGGCTGCAATCCTGAGCGGGCTGCTGGTGGCGGTGCTCGCGCTCGGCGTCGCACTCATCGCTCGCTCGCGGGGCGGCGACACCCCAGTGGCGACGCCGACGGCGCAACTGATCCCCGCGCACGGTGGCACCTACGTCGAGGGCGCCATCGGTGCGCCGACCACCCTCAACCCGCTCCTGGCACGCACCCAGTCCGAGCGGGCTTCGGGTAGCTGACCCGCTCGGCGTCCGGCCGGACCGGCATGACCACCGGGCCCCGGGGCGGCCGGCGACGCCGGGCCCGCGGCGGCGCCACCACCGAGTTGAGGATGTCCAGCACGTAGTGGCCGCGCGCTGCCCGGGGCAGGAAGTAGAACAGGTTCTCCCAGAGCTCGCGCACGATGGCCTCGGGCGGCCGCTCGGCGGTCTCGACCAGCACCATGCGGCCCGACAGGGCCAGCAGCGCGGCGTCCAGCACCACGTCCTTGGCCGCGTTGTCGGCCAGCGCCAGGTCGACGCCGCGCAGCGGCGCCAGCCGCTCGGCGACGAGCACCAAGTCGATCGCCCCGCGCACCGACGACCCCATGCGGACCTCGGGGTGCTCGCGGGTCGCCCGGGCCAGGGCGACCGCCGCGTCGACCAGCCAGGTATTGGCGCTCCCGGTGCGGAGCCGGACGATGGCCCGCTCCTCCTCTTCCGACTGGTAGCCGATGGCCAGGCGGCACAGGCGGTCCAGGATCGACTGGCTGACCCGCAGCGTGCCGACGTTGTCGAAGGGGTTCATCGCCGCGACCAGGCGGAAGTCGGGCGCCGCCCGGACCACCCCGACGCGGGGCACGACGAGGGCCCGCTCGGCGAGCGGGCCGAGCAGCACGTTGAGCGTGTCGTCGGGGACCCGGTTGAACTCCTCGATGTAGAGCAGCGCGCCGCGCTGCATGGCTTCGGTGAGCGGGCCGGGCTGGAAATTCTCCGGCCGGTAGCCGTGGGCGAGGGTCGCGGCCGGGTTGTGGTAGCCGATGAGCTTGGCCGGCGTCAGGTCGGCGCTGCCCTCCACCATCAGGAAGGGGACGCCCGAGGCGCGGACGATGGCGCGCAGCAGCGTGGACTTGCTCGTCCCCGGCGGTCCCTCGAGCACCAGATCCCGCCCGGCCGCGAGCGCCGCGACGATCTCCTGCACCTCGCGCCGCCGCCCGACGACGTCCGCGCTGATCCACTGGTCGATCGAGCCGAAGTCGAAGACCACGCCCACTCCCTCTCGCGGGGTGCGCCCGCCCGACGGGCAAGCCCGCCGGGCGGCCCCCGGATCGCGCCCGTGACGCTCGGACCGCCGTGGCACCCTACTTCACCGTGAAACCCGCATCCACCGGCAGCGTGACCCCGGTGACGTAGCGGGCATCGTCCGACACCAGCCAGAGGATGGCGTTGCTGATGTCGACCGGCTCCACCATCTCGACCGGCAGGAGGTTCGTGAGCGCCTGCGGGCTGGCCGCCAGCACCTCCCGCATGTAGTCATTCACGACCATGGGCGTGTTGACGCCGGTCGGGTGGACCGTGTTGACCCGGATGTTGTAGGGCGCCAACTCGATCGCCAGCGTGCGCATCAGGCCAACGACACCGTGCTTCGTGGCGACGTAATGCGCCGACCCGGCGAACCCCTTCAAGCCCGCGGTCGAGGAGGTGATGACGATGCTCCCGCCCCGGCCGCCCGCGATCATGTGCGGGATGACCGCCTTGCAGCTCTGCCAGACCCCGGTCAGATTCACCGCGATCATGTCGTTCCACTGCTCGTCGGTCAGCTCCCAGGCGGAGGCGAACCCGGCGATACCGGCGTTGGCGAGCAGGATGTCGATGCGGCCGAACTCGCCCATGGCCCGCTCGGCCACCGCCCGCATCTGTGCCCCGTCGCGCACATCCGCCTGGACCGCGATGCAGCGCCGGTCGAGGTCCTCGACCAGCCGCACCGTCTCCTCCAGGTCGGCCGGGGTCGCCATCGGGTAAGGCACCGTGTCGATCTGCGCGGCGATGTCGCAGACGACGATGTCGGCCCCCTCGCGGGCCAGCGTCAGCGCGTGGGAGCGCCCCTGGCCACGGGCCCCGCCGGTGATGATCGCGACCTTGCCGTCGAGCTTACCCATGACACACCTCCGTCGGCGCACCCCTGGCGGGCACGCGCTCAGACCGCCGCCGGAGCGAGCCGGGCGACGATCTCCTGGATCACCTCCTCGGGCTGCCGCTCGGTCGTCTCGTGCAGGCTGATCTTGCTCGAGAGCGCGAGCTGCGCCGCCTCGAGCAGCACGGCGTTCACGCCGTCGTCCGACGTATCGAGGGCGATGCCCCGGATCGCCGCGAGCTGGTGCGCGACGAGCACCAGGTCGATCGCGCCGCGGACCGAGGCGCCGAGGCGCGCCTCCGGGTGCGCCCGCGTCGCGCGCGTGATCGCGACTGCGTGCTCGATCAGCGGGCGGGATGCGCTCCCGGTTCGCAGCGCGACGATCCGCCGCTCCTCGTCCTCGCTCTGGTAGCCCATCGCCAGCCGGCAGAGCCGGTCGTAGATCGAGACGCTGATCCGGGCGGTGCCGACGTTGTCGAAGGGGTTCATCGCCGCCACGATCCGGAAGGTCGGCAGCGCCCGGAGCGTGCCGACCCGCGGGATGGTGATCTCCCGCTCGGCCATGGCGGTCAGCAGCGTGTTCAGCGTATCCTCCGGCACGCGGTTGAACTCCTCGATGTAGAGGAAGCCGCCGCGCTGCATCGCGTCGGGGAGCGGCCCGGGCACGAAGTCCTCCGGACGGTAGCCGTGGCGGACCACCTGCGCCGGGTTGTGGTAGCCGATGAGCTTGGCCGGCGTCAGATCGGCGTTCCCCTCGACGAGCACCAGCGGGATCCCGTAGTGCCGGGTGACGGCGCGCAGGATGGTGGACTTGCCGATCCCCGGCGGGCCCTCGAGCAGGAGATCCCGCCCGGCGCTGATCGCGGCCAGGATGCCGGTGATCTCCCGCTCGCGCCCGACCACCTCCGCGCGCACGGCCGCATAGATCGACTGCACCGCCACGGTCATGACCGCCCCGCTCTCCCAGCGCCTTCCGCGCTCACTTGACCATCAGCCCGGCGTCCACCAGCTGCGTCGTCCCGGTCACGTAGCGCGCATCGTCGGTGATGACCGCGACCTTGCCATCGAGCTTGCCCATGCCCCGCTCCTTCCGGATGCATGCCCGCCGCTAGACGGCGTGGCGCGCGTTCATTCCCGCCGCGACCGGCATGGCGTAGCCGGTGATGTAGCGGGCCTCGTCGGAGACCAGGAACAGGATCGCGTTCGAGATGTCCTGCGGCTCCACCCAGGGGATCGGGATTGCGTTCAACGACGCGAACCCGGCCGTCGCATCCTCGCGCGTCGGGTGCTCCAGGTCCGGCCGGAAGAGCCTGTAGGTGGCGTCGTTGTGGATCATGTCGGTGTTGACGGTGGTCGGGCAGACGGCGTTGACCGTAATGCCGTAGGGTGCGACCTCGAGCGCGGCCGTCTTGACCAGGCCGATGACGCCCCACTTGGCCGCGACGTAGTGGCCGAGGTTCTGCATCCCGACGCGGCCGAGCATC
>JASBVL010000077.1 GCA_029961075.1 Sphaerobacter sp. | reverse complement strand
CGCCGTCCTTCTCGCGGATCCCGTCGGCACCGACCTTCCAGCCCGCCTCGTCGAGGATCCGCTTCGCCTCCTCCGGGTCGTAGGGGTACTGCTTGACGTCCGGGTTGTACCAGAACTCCAGCACCGGGGCCAGATTGGAGGTCGCCACCACCGCCGTGCCCTTGAAGACGTCATCGATGACCGCCTGGCGGTCGATGGCGTGCATCATCGCCTGGCGCACGGCCTTGTCGGCGAGCTGCGGCCGCTGGTGGTTCAGCGCGAAGTGGTTCACCGAGGTGCTGGGTGCCTTGAAGATGGTGAAGTCGCCGCTCTTCTCCAGCCGCAGGTTATCCTCCGCGGCGAGCTGCCAGACCGAGGTGTGCGCCTCGCCGGTCTCCAGCGCGATCGCGCGCACCGACGCCTCGGGCACCACGTTGAGGCGGTACTCGTCGAGGTAGGGCCGCCCGCGGAAGTGATCGTCGAAGGCTTCCAGCAGCGTGTACTCCGCGGCCCGCCACTCCTTGAGCTTGAAGGGCCCGGTGCCGATCGGGGCGGTGCGGTACGTCTCCTGGCCCACCTTGCTGTGGTAGTGGGCCGGGATGATGAAGCGAGTCGCCCCGCGCACGAGGAAGGCCGCGTTCGGCTCGCTCATGCGGACCACCACGGTGTAGGGATCGGGGGTCTCGACCGACTCGACCCCCGCGAAGGAGGTCTGCTCGATCGAGTGGTTGTCCGGGTTGCGGTACCAGTCGTAGGAGTACTTCACGTCCTCCGACGTGAACTCCTCGCCGTCGTGGAACTTCACACCCTTGCGGAGCGTGAAGGTGTAGGAGAGCCCGTCGTCCGCCACCTCATGCCGCTCGGCCAGCACCGACTCGAGCTCGTAGTTCTCGTCGACCTCGAGCAGGCCGTTGTGGATCTGGGTGATGACCGACCACTCCACGGTGGGCCCAGCATCCTCCGGGCTGAGCCCCGGGACGTCGGTGTGACCCAACGTGATCAAGGTCCCGCCGCGGACGGGCTCGCCCTCGCCGCTCGAGCCGGACTTACCGGTCCCCGGGCTGGCCTGGGCCGTGCCGGCCGGCTGCCCGCCAGCGGGCTTGGTGGCGGTATCACCCTCCTCGCCGCCGCCACCCCCGCACGCGGCCAGGAGCGGCAGCGATACCACGCCGGTCAAGCCCACCGCAGCCCGCGCCAGGAAGGTACGGCGAGTCGCCCGGCGGTTGCCGAGATCACTGAGGTGCACCTCGTCGTGCACGTTCATCACTCCTCCTCCTCATCCTGCGCACACATTCCGATTCAGGCTGTTGGCGTAGGAATGATCACGCAGGCTGATAGCGCTCGGGGCACTTCCGAGCCGCGAACGGATGCGGAGACTATGGCACACAGGCCACCCGAGCGTCAAGGGAAATTGCGTCACGTGACATAAGTGGTTCGCGCCGCCTGTTGCTGATGTTCGCGCGGTATCCCGGTCCGCGGCAGGGCCCCGCCGGGCGGGAGCGGCCGCACCCGGGGCGCGTAGTGGCGGCGAGCAATGCGGGTTCGGCGGTCAGTCGCCGGTTGGGACCAGCGAGGGAAGGACGGCGCGCAGGGCCTGCCCGGTGTAGGAGCGCTCCACGGCCGCCACCTCCTCCGGCGTACCGGCGGCGAGGAGCTCTCCGCCCCCGTCGCCGCCCTCTGGCCCGAGGTCGATGATCCAGTCGGCCGACTTGATGACGTCGAGGTTGTGCTCGATGACCACCACCGTGTTGCCGGCGTCGGTCAGCCGCTGGAGCACGCCGAGCAGTCGCTCGATGTCGGCAAAGTGCAGCCCGGTCGTGGGCTCGTCGAGGATGTAGAGGGTCCGGCCGGTGGCGCGGCGGCTCAGCTCGGCGCTCAGCTTGATCCGCTGCGCCTCGCCGCCGGATAGGGTCGTCGCCGGCTGGCCGAGCCGGATATAGCCCAGCCCGACGTCGTAGAGGGTCTGGAGCTTGTTGCGGATGGCGGGGATGTTCTCGAAGAACGCCAACGCCTCCTCGACGGTCATCTCCAGGACGTCGGCGATGCTCTTGCCCCGGTAGGTGATCTCCAGCGCCTCCTGGTTGTAGCGCCGGCCGTGGCAGACCTCGCAGGGGACGTAGATGTCGGGGAGGAACTGCATCTCGATGGCGATGATGCCCTCCCCCTGGCACGCTTCGCAGCGGCCCCCCTTGACGTTGAAGGAGAAGCGGCCCGGCTTGTAGCCGCGCGCCCGGGCATCCGGGAGGGAGGCGAACAGCTCGCGGATCGGCGTGAACGCGCCGGTGTAGGTCGCCGGGTTGGAGCGCGGCGTGCGGCCGATCGGGCTCTGGTCGATGTCGATCACCTTGTCCAGGTGCTCGATGCCGAGGATGGCGTCGTGCTTGCCCGGCCGCTCCTTGGCGCGGTGCAGCGCCTGGGCCAGCCGCCGGTAGAGGGTGTCGATGATCAGGGTGCTCTTGCCCGAGCCGGAGACGCCGGTGACGCAGACGAACGTCCCGAGCGGGATCTCGACGTCGATCCCCTTCAGGTTGTTCTCGCGTGCGCCGACGATGCGCAGCCACTTCCCGTTGCCGCGGCGGCGCGTGGCCGGCACCGGGATGCGGCGGGCACCGCTGAGGTACTGGCCGGTCAGCGACTCCGGGCAGTTCAGAATGGTCTCGAGCGGCCCGGCCGCCACGATGCGGCCGCCGTGCTCACCGGCGCCGGGGCCGACGTCGATGATCCAGTCGGCGGTGCGGATGGTCTCCTCGTCGTGCTCGACGACGATCAGGGTGTTGCCGAGGTCGCGCAGCTTGAGCAGCGTGCGGATCAGGCGCTCGTTGTCGCGGTGGTGGAGGCCGATGCTCGGCTCGTCCAGGATGTAGAGCACGCCCATGAGGCGGCTACCGATCTGGGTCGCCAGCCGGATCCGCTGGGCCTCACCACCGGAGAGCGTGGCCGCGGCACGGTCGAGCGTGAGGTAGTCGAGCCCGACATCGACCAGGAAGCCGAGCCGCTCGCGGACCTCCTTCAGGATCGGCCGGGCGATGCGTTGCTCGCGCGGGCTCAGCAGCGGCTGGGGCCGGTCTTCGTCGGCCAGCTCCTCGACGAAGCGCAGCGCCTCCAGGATCGACATGCGGGTGACCTCGACGATGTTCCGCCCCGCGATCGTGACCGCCCGGCTCTCCGGCTTGAGCCGGGTCCCCTCGCAGGTGGGGCACGGCCGCGCCGCCATGTATTGCTCGATCTCGGCGCGGACGGCCTCCGAGCCGGTGGACTGGTAGCGGCGGCGCAGGTTGGGGATCACCCCCTCGTACTCGACGGTGTACTGGCGGGTCCGCCCGCTGCGCGAGCGGTAGGGCACGCTCAGGCGCCCGCTCTTGTCGCCGTGCAGGATGACGTGCCGGATGTGCGCCGGCAACTCGCGCACGGGCGTGTCGAGCGAGAACCCGTACTTCTCCGCGAGCGCCGTCAGCCGCGCCTCGTACCAGCCGCCGTCGTTCCAGCCGCTGCGGAACCAGGGCGCGATGGCGCCGCCGCGCAGCGAGCGGTCGGGGTCGGGGATGATCAGGTCGGGATCGAGCTCCAGCCGCACGCCGAGCCCGTCGCAGTCGGGGCAGGCCCCGTGCGGGCTGTTGAAGGAGAAGCTGCGCGGCTCCAGCTCGCCGAAGCTGAGGCCGCAGTGCGCGCAGGCGAAGCGCTCCGAGAAGAGCAGCTCCTCCCCATCGACGATCTGCGCCGTGGCCACGCCGCCGCCGAGGCGCAGCGCCGTCTCCAGCGAGTCGATCAGCCGCAGGCGGAAGGCGTGGGCGTCGTCGGCCTCGCTGCCGTGCCGCACCACCAGGCGGTCGACCACCACCTCGATGGTGTGCTGCTTGTAGCGCGCCAGCGAGATCTCCTCGTCCACATCGCGGATCTCGCCGTCGACGCGGACACGGGCGAAGCCGGCGCGCCGGACCTCGTCGAGGATGCCCTGGTGTTCCCCCTTGCGGTCCTTGACCACCGGGGCCAGGATCATCAGGCGGGTGCCGTCCGGCAGCGCCTGGACGAGGTCCGCCATCTGCTGCACCGACTGCGGCGCGATCGGCCGGCCGCAGTTCGGGCAGTGCGGGTGGCCGATGCGGGCGTAGAGCAGGCGGAGGTGGTCGTAGATCTCGGTGACCGTGCCGACCGTCGAGCGCGGGTTGCGCGAGGCGCTCTTCTGGTCGATCGAGATGGCCGGGGAGAGCCCGTCGATCTGGTCGACATCCGGCTTCTCCATCAGGCCCAGGAACTGGCGGGCGTAGGCGGAGAGGGACTCGACATAGCGGCGCTGCCCCTCGGCGTAGATCGTGTCGAAGGCGAGGCTCGACTTACCGGACCCGGAGAGGCCGGTGATGACGACCAGGCGGTCTCTGGGGATCTCGACGTCGATGTTCTTGAGGTTGTGCTCGCGTGCCCCGCGAACGACGATCTTCTCGCTCGCCATGCCGACCCCGTGCCTGTCCCCCGGAATGCGAACAAACGATCGTACTCGCCAATTGTAGCAAGGTCGTCCAGCGGTGGGGAGGCACCTCCGGCGCCCGCTGGCCTGCGACGCCATGCGCGGCGACACGAGGCGGCGTCGCATGACGCACCAGACACCCTCCCGCGTGCGACAGCCGGCGTCACCGTGGCGGCATCAGCACCGCCCTGGAGACCCCCACGCGCTCGGGGCCGGCGCGACGGCACCACGGCACCCGGTGGCCAGGACCATCGACCTGCCTGCGGCGGTACGGCACGGCTGGCAAAGTTGGTACAATCGCCGCGAGTGAGGCACGAGTGCGGAGGCGCATGGATCAGTGCGAGGCGGACCAGGACCACGGGGGCGCTGCCCAGAGGACGCCCCGGGCGGGAGCCGCCGGTGCCGGCGTCGAGCTAAGCATCGTAGTACCGGCCTACAACGAGGCGCGCCGGCTCCCGGGGTCGCTGGCGGCAGCGCTCGCGTACCTGGCGGTGCAGCCGTATGCCTGGGAGCTGATCGTGGCCGACGATGGCAGCGAGGACGCCACCCCGGAGATCGCCGCGGCCGCGGCGGCGTCGGACTCCCGCGTGCGGCACCTGCGCCTGCCCCACCGGGGCAAGGCAGCCGCCGTGCATGCCGGGGTGAGCGCGGCCCGCGGCGACATCGTGATCTTCACCGACGCCGACCTCTCCACACCGATCGAGTACGTCGAGGACGTGCGGCGGTTGATCCGCAGCGGCTGGGACGTCGTCATCGGCACGCGCGAGGGGAAGGGGGCGCGGCGGATCGGGGAGCCGGCCTATCGGCACGTCATGGGGCGTCTCTATAACTACGCGGTGCAGCTCCTCGTCGTGCCCGGGATTACGGACACCCAGTGCGGCTTCAAGGGCTTCAGCATGGCGGCAGCCCGGGAGATCTTCGGCAGCGCCTGGCTCTACCGGGACGGCGCCCGGCCGGTGCGCGGCCCGCTGGTGACCGGCTTCGACGTCGAGCTCCTGTTCCTCGCCCGCAAGCGTGGCTACCGGGTGGCCGAGCTGCCGGTCACCTGGCGACACGTCGACGGCAGCAAGGTGCGGCCCGGGATCGACAGCCTGCTCATGCTGCGCGACGTCGTGCGCGTGCGCTGGAACGATCTGCGGGGGCGGTATGGGCCCTAGCCGGCGGCCCGGGACACCGGTTCCCGGCCGGGGGGACGAGGGCGGACGTGCGCGGTAGATTGGACGAGTTCGGCGTCGTCGACCTCCTCCAACTCTTCCAGTTGTCGGGCAAGACCGGCACGCTGGAGGTCCGCGACGGCCGGCACGCCGCGACGCTCTACTTTGACCGCGGGCGCCTCAGCGGGGTCGGCGCCGACCACTGGAGTCTCGTGGCCGAGCTGCGGCGGATCGAGTGGCTAGCGCCGGAAGTGCGCCAGCAGGTGGACCTCCTCGAGCAGGACGGCAGCCACGTCGGCCTGAGCCTGCTCGCGCGGGCACTCCTGACCCCGGCGGTCTGGGACCAGTTCGTCGAGCGCCAGGTCGAGGCGCTCATCTATCCCCTGCTCGAGTTGACGCAGGGGGAGTTCGTGGCGGCCGTGGAGGGCATCCCCAGGGTGGCCCCGCTGCGCCTGGACCTTGCCCCGCAGCAGCTCATTCTCAGCGCGGCGCGCTGGCAGGAGGAGGTGCGACGCGCGGCGTACGAGGGCATGGGGCCGGCGTCGGTCTGGCGGCGCACGGCCGCGGCGGATGGGCGCACCGACGAATTGCTCCTGACCCTGCTGCGGCATCCGCGCTCGATCGCCGACCTCGCCGCGGCGGCCGGGGCCAGCGTGCTGCAGACGGTGCGGCAGGTGGCCCGCCTGAGCCGTGAGGCGCTGGTCGAGCCGATAGCGGACCCGCCCGCCCCGGGCTCCGCGCGGCGCTGAGGCGCGCCGCGAGGGGATCCTGCCGGCGCCCGCCGCCGCGCGCCGGCGGTCTCCCCCGTCTTGCCTGGATGCCGTGGTCCGTGCTATCGGTGGTATCGCCCATGCAATCCATCGCGACCATGAGCGCGCCCGGTCGTGGGCTGCGACCGCGGCAGGACCCCGTGGGCCCGTCCCACGAGAGGTGTTCGTACAGGCGTACGTACTAAAGTGTCTTGTCGCCAGCCGGTGGCATGCTATACTGGTTTCGCGACTGAGGAGTTCCGCTCTCCACAAGGTTGGCCTTTCAACTACCAGGTACTGCTGAGGGGAAAGTTTCAGTTCTGGGATCGACGGGAGCGACAGGAGTGTCCGGGCGGCTCCCCGATGCGCTGAGCGCGGTAAAGCAGGCGATCGACGAGGGTATCGGCGGCCTGGAAGGGCGCCTCGACGCGATCGCGACTGAGCTCCGGTCGACCCTCGCGGAGCTGGAGCGGGAGCGCGCCCAGGTGCAGCGCGCCGTCGAGGAGCGCGAGCTCAGCCAGCGCCTGGGCACGGTGGAGCCGGGGCGCGGCCCGAGCACGGCCGAGCTGCGCCGGCGGGAGGACGTCATCACCCATGAGTACATGCGCGTCACTGTCCTCTACCGGCAACTCACCGATTTCCTGGGGCTCCTGGCCTCCAGCCGCCAGCAGTTCCGTGCCGAGGAGAAGCTCCCCGGCCACGATGACGCGCAGCGCCTGGCCATCCGGCAGGCGATGATCCGTGCCCAGGAGGGCGAACGACACCGGTTGGCGCGCGAGATCCATGACGGCCCGGCCCAGGTGCTGGCCAACGCCATCATCGGGTTGGAGTTCGTGGAGCGCTCCATCTGCGCGACCGCATCGGAGCAGGCGCAGCACCTGGTCTCCGAGATCGAGCGGATCAAGCTGGCGCTGCGCGAGGGCCTGACCGAGATCCGCCGCTTCATCTTTGATCTCCGCCCGACGATGCTGACCCAGCGTGGCCTGGCGGCCACCATTGAGCACTACATCGAGACCTACCGTAAGCTCTTTTCCTCGGAAGTCGAGCTCGTGCTGCCCCCGCGGATGCCGCGGCTGACACCCGAACAGGAACTGACCGCCTTCCGGGTGATCCAGGAGGCGCTGCAGAACGTGCAGCGCCATGCGCGATCGACGCGCGTCCAGGTTAGCATCACCTGTGAAGACGATCAGGTCACCGTGCGCGTCCGCGACAACGGCCAGGGGTTCCGGCCGTCGGCCGTGCGGGCGACCTCGACGAGTGGGTTCGGCCTGACCGGGATGCAGGAGCGTGCCGAAGTCATCGGTGGCCGCGTGACCGTGCGCAGTCGGCCTGGCAAGGGCACGGAGGTTACCCTTGTCATGCCGCTGACGCGCCGGTCCGTTGACGAGCCGCCGGATGCCGGCCAGGCGGCGGGCCGACAAGTCGAAGGAGACTCCGTGACGTGAATCGGATTGATATCCTGATCGTCGACGACCACCCGCTGTTTCGCCGGGGCATTCGCTGGAGCCTGGAGGAAGAGCGTGACTTGCGGGTGGTCGGCGAGGCGCCGGACGCGCAGGAGGCCATCCGCGCCACCGACATGCTCTCGCCGGACGTGGTGCTGCTGGATCTGAATCTCCCAGGCATGAGCGGGCTCGAACTCTGCCGCGTCCTCAAGCGTCGCCACCCGCAGACCGCCATCGTGGTGCTCACCATGCACGAGGACGACGAGCAGCTCTTCAGCGCCATTCGCGTCGGCGCGGCGGCCTACTGCACCAAGGACATCGACCCCGCCGACCTCATCACCGTCATCCGCCGGGTGGCGCGCGGCGAATACCTCATCAACGAGAACGTCCTCTCGCGCCCGTTCGTCGCCTCCCGCGTGCTCGACCAGTTCCGCGAGCTGGCCAAGATCGACGAGGTGTCCAGCGGCGTCTTCTCGCCCCTGACCCCGCGCGAGGTGGAGATTCTCGACTGTGTCGCCCGCGGGAACAGTAACAAGGAGATCGCGCGCCTGCTCAACATCAGCGATCAGACGGTGAAGAACCACATCACCTCGATCCTGCGCAAGCTGGCGGTCAACGACCGCACCCAGGCGGTCATCTACGCGCTGCGACACGGGTGGATCAAGCTGAGCGACGAGCCGGACCGCTCCAACCAGAAGTGATCCCGCGGGGCGGTCGTCCCCACCCGTCCGCCAGGGGTTGGTGCCCCGCGAACCGCGCGGACCTCACGCAGAAGGCAACCCACGCCCTCGGGCGACCGGCCGCGCCGCCCACGGACCCCGGTGCCGGGCGCGCCTAGCGGCGCGCGAACTGGCGCTCCAGCTCTTCCTGACTGAGGTGGAGCATGGTCGGGCGCCCGTGGCCGCAGGCGCGCGGCGCGGTGCAGCGCTCGAGCTGGGCGATCAGCTCGCGCATCTCCGGCAGGGAGAGCGTCTGCCCGGCGCGGATGGCCGCGTGACAGGCCGTGCTGATCGCGATTGATTCGAGCGGCGTGGTGCCACGCCCGCCCGCGGCCATCTCGTCGAGGATGCCGAGGAGGAGGACGCGTGGCTCGCGGCGGCCGGCGATGGCGGGCACGGCGCGCACGGCGACGGCGTTGCCGCCGAACGGCTCGATCTGGAAGCCGAGCTGGGCCAGCTCCTCGCGGCAGCGCTCGGCCGCTTCGAGCTGGGCGGGGGACAGCTCGATCACCAGTGGCTCGAGCAGCGCCTGCACCTCGGGCGCGGACCGCTCGTACTGCTGCCAGAGCTGCTCGAACAGGACGCGCTCGTGCGCCGCGTGCTGGTCGATCAGGTACATCCCGTCTGGCCCCTCGGCGATGATGTAGGTTGCTCCCACCTGACCCAGCACCCGGAGCACCGGCACGGCCGAACCAGGATCGGGGAGCACCGGCTCGGGGCCGGGGGGCCCATGGCTCGCCTGGTCGTCGGCGGCGGGCGCCGGTGCCGGCCGGAACTGGTCGGGGTGGCTGAGCGCCAGGCGGCGCTGGACGGCCGGCGTGGTCAGGGGCGTGACGGTCATGGTTGGGATGGCCTGCGCCGGGGTGTGCTGGGTGAGGGTCGCGCGCACGGCGCGCTGGATCGCGGCGAAGACGAGGCGCTCATCGGAGAAGCGGACCTCGCGCTTGGTCGGGTGCACGTTCACGTCCAGGCGATCCGGCGCGACCTCGATGTGGAGCACCGCCACCGGGTAGCGCCCGACCATGATGAGCGAGTGGTAGGCCTGCTCCAGTGCAAAGGTCAGGGCACGGCTCTCGATCCACCGCCGGTTGACCAGCAGGATGATCTGCTGGCGGTTCCCCCGGGTCAGGGTCGGCAGCCCCACGTAGCCAGTTACCGTCACGGCCGGGCGCTCTGGCTCGTCGTGCGGGAGCGGGACGATCGGCACCATCTCGGCCGCGATGTCGGGACCGAACACCCCCACGATGGCGTTGCCGAGATCACCCGAGCCGTCGGTCGCCAGGACGGTGCGCCCGTCGCTGATCAGCTCGAAGCGGACCTCCGGCGCGGCCAGGGCGCAGGCGGTGACGACCCGCTGGACGTAGGCCTCCTCGGTCTGCTCCTGGCGCAGGAAGGCGCGCCGGGCCGGCACGTGGGCGAACAGGTCCCGCACGGTGACGGTCGTGCCGGGCGCGGCGGCGGTGACGGTGGGCGGCTCGACCTGACCGCCGCGGCAGATCAGGCAGGCGGCGTGCGGGCTGTCCGCGGGGCGGCTGACGATGCGGAGATCGGCGACGGCGGCGATGCTCGCCAGCGCCTCACCGCGGAACCCGAACGAGCGGAGCTGGGCCAGGTCGTCGAAGCGCGTCAGCTTCGAGGTGGCGTGCCGGTGGACGGCCAGCGGCAGCTCGTCGGCGGGGATGCCGTGGCCGTCGTCCCTGAC
>JASBVL010000076.1 GCA_029961075.1 Sphaerobacter sp. | reverse complement strand
CTCCGGCTCGCCCCGCTGGCGGATCAGGCGCTCTAGCGCCCGGAACGCGGCGCCGAGCAGCGGCAGGGCAACGGCGAAGCGGCCGAGCGGGAGCAGCGCCCCCGGAGGAGCGTGGCCGCGGCGGCGGAGCCGGTCTCGACGATCCCGGCCAGGGCGTAGCCCAGGCGCCAGCTCAGCCGCGAGCGGGGCGTGAGGAACCGGGAGACGAGCGTGCCGTCAGGAGCGCGGTCGGGAGGATGGAGGTCGCGAGCGAGCCGAGCGCGTAGATGATCGCGCTCCGGTCGCACAGCTCGTCGCCCGCGGCCAGGTAGCGCCCGCCCGCCGCTGGGGAGGAGCAGCGTGGCGAGCATCGTGGTCGTCGGGCTGCCGGCCCCGTTCGGCCCCGGCAGCCCGACGATCGTCCCGGTGCGCACGGCGAGGTCGATGCCGGCGACGGCCGTGATCTCGTCGCCGGGGCGCAGGGGCCCGCGGCGGGGCCGAACGGTGCGGCGCAGCCGCGCGGCTTCGATGCTGTCCATGCGGTCGCTCCCCTCGGCGGGCACCCGATCCCGCGCGGCGCCGCCTTCCGTGCCCGGCGTCGGGTCTGGCTCGTCCGATCGGCCGCGGTGGACCGGGCGTCAGGGCATGTCGGCGCCGGTCTCGACGGGGCCGCGCCCGGGGTGCCGCCGGGCGAGCGCGTCGAGCAGCAGCTCGGCCTCGGCCACGGTGAGCCGACCCGCCGCCAGCTCGGTCAGGATGGCGCGCTCCTCGCTCTCCCGCGCCTGCCAGGCGTCCGCCAGCGGCGGCCCCAGCGGGATCGCCGCGTCGCCGGCCGGCTCCGGCGGGGCGGGCGACGCGGCGTGCGCCGGCTCCGCGGCGGGGGCCTCGCCCGTGGCCGCGAGCCAGCGGAGATCCACATCGCCGCGCACCGTGCGCACGCGGAGCTCGGCGCGCTCCTTCCCCTCGCCGACGCTGCCCACCAGCCGGCGGCCGAGCACGCTCCGCGGGCCGCGCTTGCCCACGCTGACCAGCGGGAGGTCGGTGCTGACGTCGCCGCGCGCGGTCACGACCTCGATGCGCGCCGGGAGGTCGCGCGGCACGCCGACCACGATGTCGCCCGAGCCGGCGGTGAAGTCGTGCTGGCCGAGCCCGAGCGTGGCGCGGCAGGTGATGTCGCCGAGTCCGTTCTGGACGCTCGTCTCGGCGCTCGCCCCGCCTCGGATGATCACGTCGCCGCTCCCGAGCCGGACCGTGAGCCGGTCGCTCTGGCGCTCATCGATGACCGCGTCCCCGACCCCGAGCTTGAGCCCAACCGCGCCGCTGCCGCCGCGGAGGATGACATCGCCCGCGCCGCTCTGCACCGCCACCTTGCCGTCGACGCGCTCGAGCTTGACGTCGCCGGCGCCGGAGTGGATCGCCACCGGGCCACGGAAGCGCTCGACCCGGATGGTGCCGTCGCCGACCTTGGCCTCGAGCTCGCCCGCGCCCTCGGTGACGTCGAGATCACCCCGGTCGAGCCGCACGCGCACGTCACCTCGCGGGGCGGTCAGCCTCATGTCGCCGGTGCGCAGGCTGATCTCGGCCTCCCGCAGCGTCAGCGGCAGGTCGATCTCGACGAGCTTGCCGGTGCCGATCCCGAGGATGGAGGTGATGGGCCGCGAGGCGACGAGGGGCGACCAGGCGATCTCCACGTGGTGGCCGTGCTGGGTGACGTCGATCGCCTCGCCCTGGATCAGGATGTCCTCGCGCGCGCTCCAGGTGACGGTCAGATCCCCGTCGGCGCCCTCGATGCGGACGCCCTTGACCCGTGCGGCGGGAATGCGCTGTTCCGTTCCCGTCATCGTCAGTTCCCTTCCAGGTAGTGCGGCGCGCCGTGGCTCCGGTCCAGCTCGGCCGTGGGTGCGAGCGGGAGCGCCGCCCGTTCCGTCGCGGGCGTCAGGTCGCGGAATGCGCGGGCGGTCGCCGCGATGGCTCCGGCGGCCAGGTAGGCGGCCCCGATCGCGCCGAGCATGGGACCGAGCCCAACGGTGTCGATCACCGCGCCGGCCAGCAGCATGCCCAGGGGGGCGACCGCGAGCCCGAGGGCGAACACGAGGCCGAAGACGCGGCCGCGCAGCTCGGCCGGGATCTGCTCCTGCATGAGCGTCATCGCCAGCGGGTTGAGCGGTCCGCTGATAAGGCCGCTGACGGCCGCCAGCGCGGCGATCAGCCAAACGGGTGGCGCGAGCGTCAGGGCGAGCACGGGGAGGCCGGCGGCGGCGAAGCCGGTCGCCAGCGTGGCCCGGCGCGGCAGGCGGTGGCCGACGGCGCTGTAGAGGAGCATGCCGGCCAGCGAGCCGCCGCCGAAGGCGCTCAGGAGCGTGCCGAGCGCCACGACGCTGCCGATGACGCGGTCGGCGTAGACGGGGAGCACCACCCCGAAGAGCGGCGTGTCGAACAGGCCGACCACCAGCATCAGGCCGATCATGCCGCGCACGAGCTGGTTCTGGCGGATGAAGCGCAGGCCGTCGCGCAGCTCGTCGAGGTAGCGGGTCGGCTCGCCGCCGGTCCGGGGCCGTCCGGGCAGGCGCACGGTGGCCAGCACCAGGGCGGCGGAGACGAGGTAGCTCGCCGCGTCGAGCCACAGGACCTCGCTGGTGCCGAGCAGCGCGATCAGCGCCGCGCCGAGGGCCGGACCGAGCAGGAGCGACAGGCGGGGCACCGCCTGGTAGAGGGCGTTGGCCCGCTCCAGCGGCAGCCCGGCCCGCGCCGCCAGGTCGGGCACGAGGCTCTGCCGCGCGGTCTGGCCGGGAGTGGCGACCAGCCCGGCGCAGAACACCAGCAGGAGCAGTTGCCAGAAGGCCAGGCCGGTGGTGTGGTGCAGTGTCGGGATGAGCGCGATCGCCGCGCCGGTCAGGAGATCGGACAGGACGCTGCCGCGCGCGAAGCCCAGGCGATCGACCAGCGTGCCGCCCAGGAACGACGCGATGATGACCGGCAGCATCTCGACGAAGCCGACGATGCCGGTCTTGGTCGCGCTCCCGGTGGTCTGGAGCACGAACCAGGGGATGGCGAGCTGGGTGAGGCGGGTGCCGAGCAGGGAGATCGCGTTGGCGCCCAGCAGCGCCAGGAACGGCGCGCGGTTGGCGGCGACGGCTCCGCTGGCTGGTGGGATCATCTGCCCCCTCCCTGGTCCTGGCCCCGGTCCCGTGTGGTGGCCGCGCCGCTAGCTTCCGTCTCGTGCGAGCGGGAGGCGGCGCAGTTGCGCCAGCCCTTCGTCGACCGTCAGCTCACCGCGGGCGATGCGCTCCAGGAGCTCCTGCCGCGGGCTGGCGGGGGCGGCCGGCGCCGACTCGGGCGGCGCGGGGTCCGCGAGCGCCGCGATGATCTCCTCGAGCTTGGCGCGCACGGTCGGGTAGGAGATGCCGAGGGTGCGCTCGACATCGCTGAGGTTGCCCCGGCTGCGCACGAAGAGCAGCAAGAAGGTCTGCTGGTCGGCGGTCAGCCGGCTGAACGGGCTGGCGGCCCAGGTGCCGCGCACGGTCGTGGCGCAGGCCGGGCAGGCCAGCTCGCGGAGCTGCAGCGGACTCCCACAGGTTGGACACTGTTGCGGTGCGGTAAACACAATTCCCTCCTGACGGGGCCCAGTCTATCCGTATTCTGTGAGGATGTCAAGGCTTTGAACAAAAACGGTGCAGAATAGGTTGAAATCCTGGAGCGGCCGGTCCCGGGGCGCGGGCAGGCATGATTCCCGTGGCATTCAAGATGCCGTGACACGGCGAGCTCGCATGCGCACGCAACCGATGAGGACTCAGGTCTTGCCTCCTGGACGGCGCCGGCTGGCGGAGCGGTCTGGCACGTGGGATGGAGTGGCGGGAGTCGAGCAGTGGTCCAGCGGCAGCCGGCACAGCGACAACGGATCGGGCCCGCTATCCGCCGCCTGCGGCACGAGCGTGGCATGACGCTCGACGCGCTGGCGGAGCGGGCCGGCATCTCGGCCTCCCACCTCAGCCGGCTCGAACGCAGCCAGACGCTGCCGAGCTTCACCGTCCTGGCCAAGATCGCAGAGGTCCTTGATGTCGAGATCGACGAGTTCGTGCGCCTGGAACGGGAC
This sequence comes from Sphaerobacter sp., assembly GCA_029961075.1. Lineage (GTDB taxonomy): Bacteria > Chloroflexota > Chloroflexia > Thermomicrobiales > Thermomicrobiaceae > Sphaerobacter. Next base: position 52,026 of record JASBVL010000076.1, on the reverse strand, counting down.
GTGACGCTCCTCGACGCCGAGCTCGGGCGCTACCTCGACCTCCTCGGCGTGACCTCCCCGGTGCGGGACGAGCTGTTCGCGCTGTCGATCGAGGCGCGGCAGGCGCTGGTCGAGCGCCTGCGCCGCCTGAGCGAGGCGATGCTCACCCCGCTGCCCACCCAGGAGGCGGTCGGGCGCGCGCTTGGCCAGGCGGAGCAGTCCGCGATCTGGGCGGATCTGCAGCACCATCTCCGGCAGGCGGGGCTGAGCGGCCCGGCCTTCGCCCGCGCCTGGATGCGCCTGCTGGAGACGCCCGGGCGGCGCGAGATCCTGGTCATGGGCCGGAGCTTCTTCCTCCTGCCGCCGGGTGCCGACCTGGCGGCCGCCTACCGCGCGGTCTTCCGCGGCGAGCCCCTCGATCCGCTGGTGGCCACCATCTGGGAGCGCTCGGGGTGGGTGCGCGACCCGGCGGTGGTGCGCCGCTGGCCGACCCGCATGCTCCTGCGCCGCGGCGTCCTGGAGCGCGCGCTCGCCGGCAGCGACGCGGGGGGCGTGCCCGGCCTTGCCCGCGCGGGGGCGCGGCGCCTGGGCGAGCAGCTCCTCGACCGGCTGGAGCAGGACCCCGGCTTCGCGCTGGCGCTCACGGACGCCGACCTTGGTCCGTTCAACGCCTTCGCCGTCGACGGGCAGGGCGGGCTGCTGGAGCAGCTCCCCGCCCGCGCCCGCACGGGAACCGTGCGCAGCGGGCTCTGGGTGAGCGGGCCGGAGCTGACCGGGGCGCTGGTGGCGCTGATCCAGCGGCTGTGGGACGACCTCGCGCCGGAGGACCGCGCGCGCGAGCCGGTCGCCGCCTGGCTGCGCGCGCGGCTGGCCGAGGCCGAGCGCTGAGGCGGTGAACGGCGCGCGCCCCACGCCGCGTTGACCCGTTTTGCGCATGGATGGTAGCATTAAGCTGGTTTTCAGCGGACGGATCGAGGGGTTCGCGGTCGGTGCCCCGCGCGTGCGCGCGGCAGGCGCGGGCGACCGAGGTACCCCGCAGCGGTCCGACCTTGCTCGCGCCCGCGCGAGCGCGTTCGGCCTGGAGACGTGATGGATGAGACCACGTGAGATCCCCGACATCGTGATCCGGCGGTTGCCGATCTACGAGCGCACGCTGAAGCAGATGCTCGACGCGGGCATCACCAGCGTCTCCTCGGAGGAACTGGGGGAGCGGATCGGCGTCACCGCCGCGCAGATTCGGCGGGATCTCTCCTACTTCGGGAAGTTCGGCAAGCAGGGCAAGGGCTACGATGTGGCCCGGCTGGCCGAGGCCATCGCCCATATCCTCCACCTCGATCGCCAGTGGGACGTGGCGCTGGCCGGCTTCGGCCACCTGGGCCAGGCCATCGCCCACTACCGGGGCTTTGAGCCGAACTCCTTCCGCATCGCGGCCATCTTCGCCCGCAACCCGGAGCACATCGGGCAGCAGGTCAACGGCACCGTGGTCCTCAGCGAAACCGAGCTGACCCGGGTCATCCAGGAGATGGGCATCAAGATCGGCATCGTGGCCGTCCCGGCCGCGGCCGCGCAGAACGTGGCCGACCGGATGATCGCCGGTGGGGTACGGGCGATCCTGAACTACGCGCCGGTGATCCTGAAGGTCCCGCCGTCGGTCTGGGTGCGCGAGATCGACCCGATCAGCGCCCTGCAGAGCCTCACCTACTACCTCGACAACGGCGACCAGCCCGACGGGCACGCCGCGGCCTCCCTCAACCACCGCCTGGCGACCGAGGCCACCGGCGACTAGCCCGCGGGCGAAAGCCCCAGGCACCGGCGAGGCGTGCCCGATTCTTGCGGCTGCGGCCGTCTCGGTTTCCGGGGCGTGCTATACTCGAACAGATGAGCGACATGTCCCGCGGGCTGCCGCGATGGACACGGGTGATGTCGGGACACCACGATGGCGGTGCGACCCCTCTACCCGCCCGATGAAGATCCCCCGTTGCTGGTGGGGCGGGCCAGTGAGCAGGCGAGCCTCCGCGCGGCGCTGGCCGATGCCCTGAGCGGGCGCGGGCGCCTGGTGCTGATCAGCGGCGAGGCCGGGATCGGCAAGACGGCTTTGGCCCGGCGCCTGTGCCAGGAGGCGCGGGAGCAGGGCGCGCTCGTCCTGGTCAGCCACTGCTACGACCTCACCGAGACCCCGCCCTACGGGCCCTGGGCCGAGCTCGTCGACCGGGGCGCGGCGCTGCTGGACGCGCCCATGCCGCCCTTCGAGGAGACGGTCGCCCGCACGGCCAGCCAGTTGGCCCTCTTCGCCCAGATGCGGGACTGGCTGCGCGACCTGGCGGCGCGCCAGCCGCTGGTGCTGCTGCTGGAGGACCTGCACTGGGCCGACGCCGGGAGCCTGGACCTGCTGCGCTTCGTGGCGCGTGGCGGGGCGACCGAGCCGCTGCTCCTCCTCGTGACGTACCGCGACGAGGAGGTGACGCGCCGCCATCCGCTCTTCCCGCTGCTGCCCCTCCTCGTGCGGGAGGCGGGCGCGCTCCGCATCGAGCTGCGCCGGCTCGAGCCCGCCGACGTGCAGGCGCTGATCGCCGCCCGCTACCAACTGCCGGGCGAGGCGGAGTCGCGCCTGATGGACTACCTGGAGGCGTGCGCGCGGGGCAACCCGCTCTACATCCGGGAGCTGCTCTGCACCCTCGAGGATGAGCACCTGCTGCGGCCCGCGGCGTCGGGCTGGACGCTCGGCGATCTGGCCCAGGTGCGGGTGCCGACGCTGCTGCGGCAGGTGATCGAGGGGCGCCTGGCACGGCTGGGCGAGGACGCGCGCCACCTGCTGTCGGTCGCGGCGGTCATCGGGCAGGAGGTGCCGCTCGGTCTCTGGGGGGCGGTCGCCGGGGCCGGGGAGGAGACGCTGCTCGACGTGGTCGAGGCGGCGGTCGAGGCGCACCTGCTGGAGACGCCCGCCGACGGCACGGCGGTCCGCTTCGCGCACGCGCTGATCCGGGAGACGCTCTACGACGGGCTGCTGCCGCCCCGGCGGCGGCTCTGGCATCGCCGGGTCGCCGCGGCGCTGATGGAGATGCCGCAGCCCGGCCCGCACGCCGTCGCCTATCACCTGCTGCGGGCGGGCGACCCGCGGGCGGCCGAGTGGCTGATCCGGGCCGGGGATCAGGCGCAGCGGGCCTACGCGCTGCTCACGGCGGGCGAGCGCTTCGACGCCGCCCTGCAGCTGCTGGAGGCCCAGGGGGCGCCGCCCGGCGAGCAGGCCCTGCTGCTCTACCGGGTGGCGCGCATGCGGCGCTACGCCGACCCGCGCCAGGCGCTGGCCTACCTCGACGACGCCATCGCCCTGGCGGCCGCGGCGGGCGACCAGCCGCTGGTGGCCTATTTCGGCTGCTTCCGGGGCAGCCTGCGCTGCGTGGTGGGCGACATCCGCGGCGGGTTGGAGAACCTGGAGGACGGGATCGCGGCGATCGACGCGCTGGACCCCGACCAGCGGGCGCGGCTGCGCGAGCAGCTCGTGCGCGTCGGTGACCCGGCGGATGAGTACCACTACCGGGGCGCGCTGGTGAACTGGCTGGCGCTCTCGGGCCGCTGCGCGGACGCGCTGGCCCTCGGCCCGCGCGCGGTGGCGCAGGTGCCTCCGCAGGGGCTGGGCACCTCGGGCTACGCCAACGCCTGGCGCGGGGTGGCGAGCGCCTCCGCCGTGCTCGGGCGCCCCGACGCGGCGCGGCGGGCCTGCGCCGAGGCGATCGCGGCCTACCGCGCCGTGGAGCATCACTATCAGGTGGGCCAGGCCCTGCTGCTGGAGCTCTACGAGGTGGTGCTGCCGTACCACGCCGACGACCTGGCCGAGCGCGAGCGGCTGGCGCGCGAGGCCGAGGCGGCCTGGGCGCGCGCCGGCGCGGTGGTCGGCGAGGCGCTGCCGCCCCGCTTCGTGTGGCTGCCGCTGCTGGTGCTGCAGGGCGCGTGGGACGAAGCCCGCCGCCTGGCGCAGGCGGCGCTCGCCACCGACGTCCGGACCGGCTGGCGGCCCTTCGCCCGCAGCGTCCTGGCCGCGCTGGCACGCGACCAGGGAGATCCGGAGCTGGCCTGGCGGCTGGTGCGGGAGCAGCTCCCGGCCGGCCTCGCCGCGGAGCCGGGCGACGCGATTCTGCTCGACACCCTCCCGATTCAGCGCCTGGCGGCGGCGCTGGCGCTCGATGCCGGCGATCTGCCGACGGCGCGGGCGTGGCTGGAGTCCCACGACCGCTGGCTGGCCTGGAGCGATGCCGTGCTCGGGCGCGCCGACGGCCACCTGGCCTGGGCCGCGTACTACCGCGCCGCGGGTGACCTCGCCGCGGCGCGCCGGCGCGCCGCCGGGGCCCTGGAGGCAGCCAGCGAGCCGCGCCAGCCGCTGGCGCTGCTGCGCGCTCACCGCCTGCTGGGCGCCCTCGACACCGCGGCGCAGCGTCACGATGAGGCCCGCTCCCACCTCGACGCCGCCCTGACCCTGGCCAACGCCTGCGCCGCCCGCTACGAGCAGGCCCTGACCCTGCTGGCGCTGGCCGAGCAGCGGGCGGCGGTGCGGCAGCGGGCCGAGGCGCGGGAGCTCCTCGGCGCCGCCTGCGCGATCCTCGAGCCGCTCGGGGCGGCCCCGGCCTTGGCCCGGGCGCGCGAGCTCGCCGCCCGGCTCACCGCATCCCGCGCGGCGGACCGGGTCTATCCGGCCGGCCTGACGCCCCGCGAGGTTGAGGTGCTGCGGCTGGTGGCGGAGGGCCTGACCGACGCGCAGGTCGCCGCGCGCCTCTTCCTCAGCCCGCGGACGGTCAGCCAGCACCTGCGCTCGATCTACCACAAGCTCGGTGTCTCCTCCCGCGCCGCGGCCACCCGCTTCGCCCTCGAGCACCACCTCTGGTAGCGCCAGTACCCCGCGTACGTATGCAGCCAAACGGCTACGTAGTTCTACGTAGTCGCGCGCGCAGCGCCGCCCGCGTCGGGGCCGTCGCGATTGCGTAGTTCGCGCGATGTGCCCGGCGCGCCAGCCGCGTAGAGTGGAGAGCGTAGCAGACGGGTTGGCGATCGTAGCCGGGAGCAGACAGTGTTCGACCTCTACTCACACGGAAGAATCGCGAAGCAGCGCGTGGCCGAGGCCCAGCAGGAGCGGGCGGCGTTCGGGCGGCTGCGCGAGGCCGGCCTGGTGCCGAAGCGGCCGATTCGGGCGCCGGTGGCGCGCGCGTTGGTTGCCCTGGCGCGGTGGCTCGATCCGGCGCTCCGCCTGCCCGAGCGGGGCGAGCGTCGCGTGACCCGGGCGCAGACCACCTAGTGTCTCCCCCGCGGCGCCGCACCGGGGCGCCGCGCCCCTCCTCCCGTCCCCTGGCGCCGCCGGCGCCCTTCCCGGGCGCCGGCACTCCTGTTCCCGGCGTCGGGCTCAGCGCAGCAGCGCCGGCAGGTCGGTCGGGAAGATGTCGAGGAGCGCGATCAGGAGCAGGAGATCGCCGATGCCGAGGACGACGAGCAGGGCCAGCGGCGCGACGAGGCCGACCTCGTGCAGGTAGGCGCCGAGGCCGCCCAGGTCGGTCGTGGTGGCGAGGTAGACCAGCCAGCCGATGACGACGAAGATCGTGCCGAGGAGCTGGGCGCTACTGTACGGCAGATCCTCGGCCAGCAGGATGGCGAGGTTCAGGATGGCCAGCACCAGCCCCGGGAGCATGACCAGGGCGACCGCCATCCACAGGCTGTGCGTCGGACTGACGGCGCCCCACCCATTGGCCGGCCGGCGGAGCTGCGGCCAGGGACCATCGATGGACTCCTCGATCGCCTCGATGGTGAAGAGCATGGCTATGCTGAAGCCGACGAGCAGCCATAGCCGTGAGTCCAGCAGCACTCCGCGCTCCTCGCCGTGCCTGCTCCGGCCCGCCGCAAGGTATGCCGTTTCCGATCCGATCCGTTGGCCGCAGCGTAGCAGACGCCCGCCCGTGTGGCAAGAGCTGGCGCGGTCGCTACTCCTGCGTCTGGAAGGCGCGCACGGCGAGCGCGATCATCAGCGCGCCGAACGCCAGCACGACGAGGGCGTCGGTCAGCGGCGTCATCGGGTGGCCGAACAGCGTCAGGCCGAGCGCGGGACCGGCCCCGGGGAGGGTGACGTGCCGGATGGCGTCGACGCCGTAGGCCGCCGGGTCCAGCCGGGTGAAGACGGTCAGCCAGCCGGGCAGATTGTTCAGCGGGAAGAGGGCGCCGGAGAGGAAAAAGATCGGCATCATCAGGAAGTTCATCACCAGTTGGAAGCCCTCCAGGCTGCGCATGCGAGCGGCGACCAGCAGCCCGAGCGAGCTGAGGGCGAAGGCGGTGAGGAAGATGAGCGGCAGCAGTGCCAGCACCAGGCGCGGCGCGAGCGACACGCCGACCAGCGGGGCGAAGCTGAGCATCAGCACACCCTGGAGCATCGCGGTGGTGCTGCGGCCCAGGGCCTTGCCGACCGCCAGCGACCAGCGGGGGATCGGGGCGACCAGTATCTCCTTGAGGAAGCCGAACTCCCGGTCCCAGATGATCGACACCGCGCTGAAGATGGCGGTGAACAGGACGGTCATGGAGACGATGCCGGGGAAGATGAACTGGACGTAGCTGAGGCCCGCGCCGCCGAGCCGCCCCATCGACGCGGAGAGCCCGCTCCCGAAGATGAAGAGGTAGAGGAGGGGCTGGGCGAAGCTGCCGACGATGCGGCTGCGGTCGCGGAAGAAGCGCAGCAGGTCGCGGTACCAGAGCGTGACGATGCCGTCCAGGGCGGCCGTCACCCGGCCTGGTGCGCGCGGCGAGCGGTGCTCGACAGCGACGGTGCGGCTCGTCATGGCGCTCACCTCCTCCAGCGGGCACGCATATGCGCGCGCATGCGGTCGATGCCGCTGACCTCTTCGTCGCGCATGGCCCGGCCGGTCAGTCGGATGAAGACGTCGTCGAGGCTCGGGCGGCGCAGGCTGATCGTCTCGATCGGCACGTCGAGGCCGGCCACTAGGCGCGGGATGAAGGCCTCGCCGTCCGTCACCTCCAGCCGCAGCGTCCCGTCGAGGTGCGCGGTGTCGAGCGCGAAGCGCTCGCGGATCAGCGCGGCGGCCCGCGCGTTGTCGCGGGTGCGCAGCGTGATGACGTCACCGCCGACGCGCGACTTCAGGCCGTCCGGGGTATCGAGCGCCACGATCTGCCCGTGGTCGATGATGGCGATGCGGTCGCAGCGCTCGGCCTCGTCCATGTAGTGCGTGGTGAGGAACAGGGTGGTGCCGGTCTCGGCGCGGAGCTGCTCGAGATAGGACCAGATGTGCTCCCGGGTCTGCGGGTCGAGGCCGATGGTCGGCTCGTCGAGGAAGAGCACGCGCGGCTGGTGCAGCAGCCCGCGGGCGATCTCCAGGCGGCGCTTCATGTCGCCGGAGAAGGTCTTGACCACGTCGTTGCGGCGGTCCCAGAGGTCGACTATGCGCAGCAGGCGCTCGGCCCGGGGCCGCCAGACCTCGCCGGGCAGGTGGTAGACCCGGGCATGGAACGCCAGGTTCTCGAGCGCGGTGAGCTGGGCGTCGAGGCTCGGGTCCTGGAAGATGATGCCGATGGCGCGGCGCACGCCGTCCGGGTCGACCGTGGGGTCGAGCCCGGCGACCCGCACCTGCCCCGCGCTCGGCCGCAGGAGCGTGCAGAGGACGCCGATGGTGGTCGATTTGCCGGCACCATTCGGGCCCAGGAAGCCGAAGATCCGCATTGCTCGGCCGCCGTCGTACGGTGGGCGGCGATGATCGTCGAGCTGGGCTACGCACCGTGGGTCACCGACGGGGAGGAGGCCTACGTCATCCGCCAGGTGATCGGGTTTCGCGAGGGCACCCGGCTCGGGCGGGCGCTCCACCTGGGACCGGACCACGCTGCCATCCAGCTCGCCGACGGCGTCCTTGACGCGCGCGTGGCGCGGGCGCCCCGGTCCACCCCGCCCTAGCCGCGGCCTGCCACCCGGGCACGCCAATCATCCAGCGTATCGGCGAGCGAGCGCTCGAACGGGATGCGCGACTCCCACCCGGTACTCAGACGCAGTTTCGCGGCGCTGCCGAATATCACCGGTATGTCGGACGGACGCATGCGGGCGGGGTCCTGCCGCACCTCGACCCGGCACCGCGCCAGCGCCACCAAACCCTCGAGCACCTCCCGGATCGAGCGCGGCACGCCGCTCGCCACGTTGAAGACCTCGCCCGCGAACTCGGGCTGCGCCACGAGCCGGTAGGCCCGCACCACATCGCGCACGTCGAGGAAGTCGCGCTGGGCATCCAGGTTCCCCACCCAGACGACGGGCTCGCCCAGCCCCAACTCCGCCTCTGCGATCTGGCGCGCGAGGCTCGCCACCACGAACCGGTCGCTCTGGCCCGGCCCGATGTGGTTGAACGGCCGGACGCGGACGACCTGCATCCGGTGACTCAGGTGGTACTGCAGCCCCAGCAGGTCCTGGACGACCTTGCTGACGGCGTACGGGTTCATCGGGCGGAACGGCTGCTCCTCATCGAGCGGCATGTCGTCCACGGGCGCGGCGCCGTAGACCTCGCTGGAGCTGGCCACCAGGATGACGGGGTTCAGGCCCAGCGCGCGGATCGCCTCGAACAGCGTGATCTGCGAGACGGCGTTGTTGATCAGCGTGGCCTCAGGCGCAGCGAAGGCCTCGGGCACGGACGTGCGGGCGGCAAGGTGGAAGACGTAGTCGGGGCGGTAGCGGGCCAGCACCGCCTCGACGGCCGCCCGGTCGGTGAGATCGCAGGCGATGGAGGTGAGCCCCGGGGCGACCTCCACGCGCCGCGTGCCCAGCGCCACGATCTCCCAATCGGTGTCCTGCTGGAGCCAGGCAACCAGATGGCGACCGACGAAACCGGTCGCGCCCGTGATCAGCGCGCGCGGCGCCACGGTCGCCACCCGCCTCACCGGCTCGCCGGCAGCTCGGTCGGGGCCAGCCCGGCTGCCGCACGCAACTGCTCCGCCTTGTCGGTCCGCTCCCACGGCAGGTCAAGGTCCGGCCGGCCAAAGTGGCCATAGGCCGCGACCTGCCGGTAGATCGGCCGGAGGAGATCGAGGTCCTGGATGATGGCGCCGGGCCGCAGGTCGAAGTACTCCTCGATGAGTTTCGCGATCAGTTCCTCGTCGACGCGCGCGGTCCCGAACGTCTCGATGTGCACCGACACCGGGTGCGCCTTCCCGATCGCGTAGGAGATCTGAATCTCGAACCGGTCGGCGAGCCCGGCGGCAACGACGTTCTTGGCGACGTAGCGGGCGGCGTACGCGCCCGAGCGGTCCACCTTCGTCGGGTCCTTGCCCGAGAACGCACCGCCGCCGTGGCGGGCCATACCGCCGTAGGTATCGACGATGATCTTGCGCCCGGTCAGGCCGGCATCCCCCATCGGCCCGCCGATCGAGAAGCGGCCGCTGGGATTGATGAGGATGACGGTGTCGTCGTCGCGCAGGGACGGCGGGATCACGGCGTCCACCACGGCCGCGCGCAGCCCCGCTTCGACGTCCCGGTTCGTCGCCGCGGGGTCGTGCTGTGCGGACAGGACGATCTTGTCGACCCGCGCTGGCCGGCCGTACCGGTACTCCACGGTCACCTGGCTCTTCCCGTCCGGGCGGAGGAACTCCAGTTCCCCACTCTTCCGCACGGCCGCCATCCGCCGCGTCAGCGCGTGCGCCAGCGAGATCGGCAGCGGCATCAACTCCGGTGTCTCGGTGCAGGCGAAGCCGATCATCATCCCCTGATCGCCCGCGCCGAGCACGTCGCGGGGGTCGCCCGAGGCAGAGGTGCGCACCTCGAGCGCCTGATCCACCCCCTGGGCGATCTCCGGCGATTGCTCCTTGATCGACGTGATCACCGCCGCGGTCGTCGCGTCGAAGCCGTACTTGGCGCGGGTGTAGCCCACCTCTTCCACCACCCGCCGGGCGATGGCGGGGATGTCGATGTAGGTGCTCGTCGTGATCTCGCCGAAGACGAAGATCAGACCAGTGGTGGCAGCCGTCTCGCACGCGACGCGCGCGTCCGGATCGTCGGCCAGAATCGCATCCAGCACCGCGTCCGACACCTGGTCGCAGAGCTTATCCGGGTGCCCCTCGGTGACGGACTCCGAGGTGAAGAAGGTCTGGGCCGCACGCATGAAACTCGTCGTCACTGGTTACCCTTCCGCTAGTGCGCGAGCCGGCCGCCGGCGCCGGGGCGGGTTGCCCCGGCGCCCGCCTAGGTACCTGACTGCCAAGAGCGCAGGTACTTCTCCTGCTCCGGCGTGAGCCGATCGATCGTGACCCCCATCGCGGTCAACTTGAGCCGGGCAACTTCGGCGTCGATGTCCGCCGGCACCGCGTAGACCCGCTTCTCCAGCTTGCTGTGCTCCCGGGCCAGGTAGGCACAGCACAGCGCCTGGTTCGCGAAGCTCATGTCCATCACGCTGGCCGGGTGGCCCTCCGCCGCCACGAGGTTGATCAGGCGCCCCTCACCGAGCACCACGATGCGCTTGCCCCCCTGCAGCCGGTACTCCTCAACGAAGGGGCGGAGCTCCTCGCGCCCCTCGACCGCGATGTCGTCGAGCATCGTCAGGTTGATCTCGGCGTTGAAGTGCCCGGCATTGGCCACGATGGCCCCGTCCTTCATCGCCTCGAAGTCCTCGCGGTCGATGACGTTGATGTTGCCGGTCGCGGTGACAAAGATGTCACCGAGCCGCGCGGCCTCGACCATCGGCATCACGCGGAACCCATCCATGACCGCTTCGAGCGCGCGCACCGGGTTGATCTCGGTCACGATGACGGTCGCCCCCATGCCGCGGGCGCGCATGGCGATCCCCTTGCCGCACCAACCGTAGCCGGCCACGACGACGGTCTTGCCGGCCAGGAGGATGTTCGTGGCGCGGATGATGCCGTCGAGCGTGCTCTGGCCCGTCCCGTAGCGGTTGTCGAAGAAGTGCTTCGTCTCCGCGTCGTTGACTGCGATCGCCGGGAAGGCCAGCACGCCATCCTGCTCCATCGCCCGCAGCCGGATCACGCCGGTCGTGGTCTCCTCGGTCGACCCGTACAGCCCCGGGATCAATTCGCGGCGGTCGCGATGGATGGCCGTCACGACATCGGCGCCGTCGTCGATCACGATGTTGGGCTTCAGGTCGAGGGCCTGATGGATGTGCCGGTAGTACGTGTCATTGTCCTCGCCCTTGATGGCGAAGACCCGGAAGCCGTCCGCGGCCAGCGCGGCGGCCACGTCGTCCTGGGTGGAGAGCGGGTTGCTCGCGCAGATGGCCGCCTCCGCCCCTCCGGCGCGGAGGGTGTAGGCGAGATTGGCCGTCTCGGTCGTCACATGGACGCAGGCCACGATCCGCACGCCGTCGAGCGGGCGGTCCCGCTCGAACGACTCCCGGATCAGCCGCAGCACGGGCATCTCCCGCGCGGCCCACGCGATCCGCCGCCGGCCCGCTTCGGCCAAGCCGATATCGCGAATGTCGTACGTGACGTCCGTCCTCCCGGCCATCCATGCCCCTTTCAGGTATCTCCGTCATCAACCCTCGACGCGGCGCCGTCGACGTCACTACAGTCTACCCCGCGGCGTCGGATCTGCACGTCGGGGAGAGGGCGGCGCGAATCGCATCGCGGTATGGAGGCTCCAGCACCCCGTGCTCGGTCACGATGGCCGTCACCAGCTCGGCGGGCGTGACATATCGAAGGCCGGGTTCCACACCGCCACGTCCGGCACGGTAATCGCCTCCTGGCCGATCACCCGTACCTCGTCGGGACCTCGCTCCTCGATCGGGATCGCCCCGCCCGTGGGCGTCCGCAGGTCGATCGTCGAGCACGGCGCCGCCACATAGAAGGGGATACCGTGGTGACGCGCCGCCAGCGCCAGGGCATACGTGCCGATCTTGTTGGCGACGTCGCCATTGGCCGCCACCCGATCGGCGCCGACGACGACCGCGTCGAGCCGCCCGCTCGCCATCAGCGCCGCGGCGGCCACGTCCGGCACCAGCGTGTGCGGCACACCCAGCCGCGTCAGCTCCCACACCGTCAGGCGCGCGCCCTGCAGGCGGGGCCGGCTCTCATCCACGTAGACCATCGCGATCCGGCCGCGCTCGTGCGCGGCGCGAATGATCCCGAGCGCCGTCCCATACGCTCCGGTCGCCAACGCGCCCGTGTTGCAGTGGGTCCAGACCCGCGCCTGGTCGGGCAGCAGCGCGGCGCCCAACGCGCTGAGCGCCCGGTCCGCCGCCCACTGCTCATCGATCAGGCGCGTCACCAGCCGACCCAGCGCACCCGCGACCTCGGCCGGCTCCGGGGCAGTCGCGGCCTCGTGCAGGGCACGCTCGACTGCCCAGCGCAGGTTGACCGCCGTCGGGCGGGTGCCGCGTAGCAGGTGCGCCGCCCGGTCCAACGCCGGTCCGATGGCCTCGCCACGTTCGCTGGCAGCGCGGGCGGCGATCGCCATCCCGGCTGCGGCTGCGATCCCGATTGCCGGGGCGCCCCGCACCTGCATCGTCCGTATGGCGTGCACCACCGCCTCGACCGTGTCCGCCTGAACCCAGCGCTCCCGCTGCGGCAAGTCGGTTTGATCGAGGAGTGACAGGACGCGCTGGTCCCAGACCAGGGGCTGCAGCGCAGCGGGGTGGCTCACTGGTGCCTGCCCGCCTCCCGGGTCGCCCCGGGACCACTGCGCGATCGCCGCACTACCGAAACAAAACGGCCTCTCATGAGCGAGAAGCCGGCGGACTCTCGCATCACTCTCATCTCTCAGCGGCGTCGCCGCTGCCGGAATTGGCACCGCGCGGACGGGGTCATCCGCCGGTTGCCGGGCTTCGTCGGGCCGTTCCCTCCACCACTCTGGATAAGAGAGAGCGATCTATTGACTTTGCGCCGCACTATAGCACAGCCGCACGCCCATCGCAATCATTCCCCGGGCGCACCGGCGGAGGCCGCCGCCCCACCGCGCCCGTTACCGGGCACCCAGTTCGCGCGCGACCGCCTCGACCTCCGCAGGCGGCACGTCGCGCCGCGTGGCCACGTGGCCGGGCCCCGTCGGCAGGACCCAGGTGAGCGTGCCCTGGACCACTTTCTTGTCCCGGCCCAGATGGGTGAGCACCGGCCCAAGCTCCCCGTCGTAGCGGCGCGGCAGCCCCAGGCCGTCGAGGAGCGCGTCCTGGCGCTCAACCAGCTCAGCGTCGCAGGTGCCCAGCCGCTGACCGAGGCGCGCGGCGGCGCGCATGCCCAGCGCGACGGCCTCCCCGTGAAGATAGCGATAGCCAGCGGCTTCGAAGGCGTGCCCCAGGGTGTGCCCGTAGTTCAGGATGCGGCGCAGCCCCGATTCCCGCTCGTCGGCCCGCACCACCGCGGCCTTCAGACGGATGTTGTGCGCCACGACCGCCGCCAGCTCGTCGGGGTCTGACAGCATGCCCCGAGCCTCGATGCGCTCCAGCCAGTCGAGGAGGTGCGGTGAGGTCGCGCCCGTGGCCGTGCACTCGATCATCGCGTGCTTGATGATCTCCGCCCAGCCGTTCCGCAGGTCCCGCTCGGGCAACGTGCCCAGCACCAGCGGGTCAGCGATGACCAGGTGCGGTTGGTGGAAGGCACCGATGAGGTTCTTGCCCAGGGGGTGGTTCACCCCGGTCTTGCCCCCGATGCTGCTGTCCACCATCGCGAGCAGGCTGGTCGGCACCTGCACCAGGCCGATGCCCCGCAGCACGATGGCGGCGGTGAAGCCGGCCATATCGCCGACGACGCCTCCACCCAGGGCCAGGATCACGTCGCCACGCTCGACGGCGCCCTCGAGCAACCAATCGAGCAACTCACTCACCTGGCCGAGCGACTTGCTCCCCTCCCCCGGCGGCACCGCCCGCCGCTCGACGCGGAACCCCGCCCCCTCCAGCGACGCGGCAACGCGCCCGCCCCACAGCGGCAGCACGTTGCCGTCGGCGATGATCCAGGCCCGGCGCGCCTCGGGCCACCGGCTGCGCGTCAAGTGGCCCACCTGGTCGATCAGGCCCGGCGCGACGAAGAGATCCGACCGGCCGGTCGGCGTGCCGATGCTCTCCACGGGCACCAGCCCGGCGCGATCGAGGCGCTCCACCGCGGCCGCGACCTCGCGCACCACCTGCTCGGGATCCTTGCCGGAGGTGTCCACGCGCACGTCGGCCCGGTCGTAGAGGTGGCGACGCGCCTGCCACAGCGCGGCCAACCGTGCCAGCGGATCGTCACCCCGGAGCAGGGGTCGCTCGGCCTGCGGGTTGGCCCGCGCGTGCGCCTCCAGCCGCTCGACCAGTTCCTGCGGCGCGGCCGTGAGGTGGACGATGACGCTGCGCGGGCGCATCGCCTCCCAGTTCCGCGGATCGAGCACGGCGCCACCCCCCGTGGCGATCACCGCCCGCTTTCGTTGGCTGGCGCGTACCAGTTCGGTATGCTCGGCGGCCCGGAAGACGGGCTCCCCGAACTCGGCGAAGACCGCGGGAATGGGTCGGCGGAAGTGGCGCTCGACCTCCGCGTCCACATCTACCGCCTCGAAGCCGAGGCGCTCCGCGAGCAGCGGGGCGATGGTACTCTTGCCGCTGCCGCTCAAGCCGATGAGGTACACGCGCTCCACGGTCATGGCGCTGCCTTCCCCGTCGTTGGCCCAGGCTTGCACCTTAGCGTGCGGGCCCGGGCGATTCTACCCGTCCGCCCCGCGCCTGTCCATCGTGGCGGCCGAGCCAAGCCACGCGATTTGCTATACTCCGGCGGAGCAGCGAACAGCTGGGCGGTCGCATCCGAGCAAGGCACGAGGGAAGAGGTTCGATGGAGCGCATCCTAGTCGCTGACGACGATGCCGGAATCCGCCAGTTGCTGCGTGACTTCCTCGAAGACGAAGGGTACGACGTCTCGGAGGCCGAGACCAGCAGTGAGGTGCTGGCGGCCCTCAATAGCGATGGCAACGCCCCAGCCCTGGTGCTGATGGATGTCCGCATGCCGGACAAAAGCGGGATCGACGTGCTGCGCGAGCTGTCCGAGACCCACGGCAGCCAGTTGCCGTTCATCATCATGACCGCTTACGGCAGCTCGGCGATCGCGATCGACGCGATCCAGCTCGGTGCCTACGACTACATTACCAAGCCCTTCGATCTGGAGGATGTGCTGCTGACCATCCGGCGCTATTTCGAGCACCAGGAGCTCAAGCGCCAAGTGCAAGGGCTGCGCACCCAGCTCCCCGCCAGCGACCCGAACGACTACATCATCGGGAACAGCGCCCCGATGCAGGAGGTTTACAAGACGATCGGCCGTGTCGCTCGCTCGGACGCGACCGTCCTCATCACCGGCGAGACCGGAACCGGAAAAGAGTTGGTCGCGACCGTCCTCCACCGTACCTCCAGCTACGCGCGCGGCCCACTGGTGAAGGTCAACTGCGCCGCGCTGCCGGAGACTCTCCTGGAGAGTGAGCTGTTCGGCCACGAGAAGGGGGCCTTCACCGGCGCGCTGAACCAGCGTAAGGGCCGCTTCGAGATGGCCCACAAGGGGACCATCTTCCTCGACGAGATCGGGGAGATGTCGCTCGCCACCCAGAAGAAGCTGCTCCGGGTGTTGCAGGAGCGGGAGTTCGAGCGCGTCGGCGGCTCGGTCTCGGTGAAGGTCGACACCCGCGTGATCGCGGCGACCAACAAGAACCTGGCGCACGAGGTCCGCGAGGGCCGCTTCCGCGAAGACCTCTACTACCGCTTGAACGTCATCACCATCTATCTCCCGCCGCTCCGCGAGCGCCGCGACGACATCCCGATGCTGGTGGAGCACTTCCTCCACAAGCACCGCTACAGCGCGGGCTCCGGCCCGGCCAGGATCACCCCGGGCGCCATGCGCATGCTGCAGGAGTACGACTGGCCCGGCAACGTCCGCGAGCTGGAGAACCTGATCGAGCGGGCCGTGGTGCTGGCGCAGGGGTCGGTCATCACCGAGGAGCACATCACCTTCTCCTCGGCCGATCAGCGCAACTTCATCGACATCGCCGCCCGCGTCCGCCGCGGCGCGACGATCGCCGAGGTGCAGCAAGAGGTCGAGAAGCTGATGCTCATCGAGGCGCTGAAGCAGGCGGAAGGGGACCGCGTCGCGGCTGCCTCGCTGCTGGGCCTCGAACTGACCGAGTTCCAGCGGAAGCTGATCGACTACGGTATCCCGGGGGAAGTCGCATCGTTCGCCTCGCCGTAGGCCGGCGTCGTCCCCACCCCAGCGATCACGGCGACCAGCGGGCCGGTCCGGACCGGCCCGCGCGTGTTACTGGGGCTCGGATTGCCCCTGCCCCGGCGTCGGCCGGTCGCCCGCCTGGTCGAGAGCCTCGCGGGGACTGGTAGGTGGCGAGCCATCGCGCGAGAACGGGAGGGGGTTCCGGCGGAGCAGCGTCAGGGCCTCCTCGTAGAGCGCCCGCATGTCCGAGCGGTCGAGCCGCGTGCCGTGCTCATAGTAGTAGTGCGCCGCGCGGCCGATCGCGTAGGTGCCGGCATAGGCGATCGCCACCTTGGGGACCGTCCCCATGGCGAGAGGCATCAGCCCGGCGATCTCCCGCGCCACCGTGCGCCACACCAGCCCGCTGCCGACCACCGGGATCATCTCCTGGTAGATCCGCCAACGATCGTCGAGATCACGCTGGTAGATCGCCGCGAGCTTGTAGATCATCATCAACTGGTTCTTGGTCAGGACCAGGAAGTCGGCCCCGACCGCCACCAGGTTGCCCACCACGGGCAGGACCGTCGGCAGGTTCGACAGCAGTGCGAATTGGGCGTTCACCGCGGCCGTCGAGCCCACCGTCTGGATGGCGCACGCCTCGCGCATGGCGTCGATGTAGCGACCGAGCGCGAGCGACCGCTCGTCGGCCACGTCGGCGATCCTCTTGCGCACATCGTCGACGCTGCCGTGGCCTTGCAGCAGGCGAGGATCGACCTCGACCACGCGCACCGGCTCATCCACCCGGCGGAACAGGTCACGCCAGGTTCGGCTCGTCGCCAGGTCCAGCGGGCCGACAGAGACGACGACATCGAAGCCCAGCGGATCAGGCGGCGCCTCCCCGCTCGCGTGCAGCTGGACATACTCCTCGGTATTGGCGCCGAAGATGAGGTCGCGGCAGGCCCGGGCCGTGTCCTGGTCGCGTGCCACGACGAGCACGCGCGGCGCCAGCAACGCCTCGGCGCGCAGTTGCTCAAAGCTCAGCTCGCGGACGACACTGATAAAATCGCGGATCCCCATGGCGTCCTGGTCACCCTTCGCGCGCACGGCTGCTTTCGACGGGCCGGCGACCGCCGGCCCGGATCGCTTTGGCGAAGCATACCGGTCGTCCCGGCCGCTGTCGACCTGACCGCCGCCTACGGCCAGTCCGCAGGGCACACCCCAGGCAGGAGCTGGACCTCGACCTCGGTCCCGGGCTCAGCCCGGTGCCACGACTCGGGGAGCACGATCAGGCAGTTCGCCGCGGTGACCGAGGTCAGGACGCCGGACCCTTGCAGACCGCACGGCCGGGCGACCCACTCGTCACCCTGTCGCTCGACGATGCCGCGGACGTAGTGCCGACGACGGCCGGCGTTCTCGTGGCCCGCGAGCAGGCGCGCGCGCAGGGTGGGCAGGCTGAGGTCCGTGCGCCCCAGCATGGCGCGCAGCGCCGGGCGGCCGAACTGGAGGAAGGCGACATACGCCGCCACCGGGTTCCCCGGGAGCCCGAGCAGCGGGATCGAACCGACGCGGCCGAAGGCCAGCGGCTTCCCCGGCTTGATCCGGACCTGCCACAGCGAGACTTCACCCTCGGCCTGAAGCACATGCTTGACCAGGTCGAAGTCACCGATCGAGACGCCGCCGGAGGTAATGAGAAAGTCAACCTGGGGCGCGGCGCGCAGCTTGGCGCGGATGTCCTCGACCCGATCGCGGGCCACTCCGAGCAGGATCGGCTCGCCGCCTGCCTCGCGGACCAGCGCCGCCAGGGTGTAGCTGTTGCTGTTGCGGATCTGTCCCGGCCGCAGCGGGGGCCCGAGGTCGACCACCTCGTCCCCGGTCGAGAGGATGCCGACCCGTGGACGCCGGTGCACCGGGACCGTCGCCCGGTTCAACGAGGCGAGGACCCCGATCGCGGCCGGCCCCAGGACCGTGCCCCGCGGGAGCACGACCGCCCCGGCCCGCACATCCTCCCCCGCGTGGCGGACGTTCTCCCAGCGGCGCACCGCCCCGCGCACCCACACCTCGTCGCGGCGCGGGCCGGCCTCGTGCTCGTCGGTCTCCTCGAACCGCACCACCGCGTCCGCGCCCTCGGGCAGCGGGGCGCCGGTCATGATCCGGGCGGCCTGCCCCGGGCCAAGCGGCGGGGCCGCCGGGCTGCCGGCTGCCACCTCGGCGACGACCACAAGCCGGACCGGCGCGGCCGGCGTGGCGGAGGCCACGTCCGCCGCGCGCACGGCGTACCCATCCATGGCCGAGTTGCGGAAGGGTGGGATGTCGGCGTCGGCGACGACGTCCTCCGCCAGGACGAGTCCAGGCGCGTCGAGGAGCGTCACCTCGACGGCGGGGAGCGGGCTCACGGCCGCCAGCACCCGCCGCCGCGCCTCGTCCACCCCGAGCATCGCCTCGGGGTCTTCCCACGGGCGCGTGCGGGCGCCTGATGCTTCGCCGTGAGCCCCGCCCACCATGTCCGGCTCCTGCCTAGAGGGTCTTCATCGCCTCCACCAGCGTGCGCACGCTGTTGGCTGAGTGCTCGAGCGCCGCCTGCTCCTCGCTGGTCAGCTTGAGCTCGATGATCTGCTTCACACCGCCCGCGCCAAGCTTCACCGGCACCCCGACGTACAGATCGTTGATCCCGTACTGGCCGGTCAGGTACGCGCTGGCCGGCAGGATGCGGTTCTGGTCGAGGAGCACTGCCTCCACCATCTCGGCTACCGACGCGGCCGGCGCGTAGAAGGCGCTGGTGCCCAGGAGCTTCACGATCTCACCACCGCCATCGCGCGTGCGCTGCACGATGGCCTCGATCGTGTCCGGCGGGAGCAGCTCGGTAACCGGGATGCCCGCGACCGTCGAGTAGCGCGGGAGCGGGACCATCGTGTCGCCGTGGCCGCCGAGGACGGCCAGGTAGACATCGCGCGGCGAGACGCCGAGCTCCATGGCGATGAAGGCCCGCGCGCGCGCCGAGTCGAGCACCCCCGCCTGCCCCAGCACGCGCTCCGGCGGGAAGCCGGACGCCTCCAGCGCCACGTGGCACATGGCATCGAGCGGATTGGTCACGACGATGATCACGGCGTTGGGCGAGTGAGCCACCGCCTGCTCGGTGACGCTCTTGACGATGTTCTTGTTGACGCGGAGCAGATCGTCACGGCTCATGCCGGGCTTGCGTGGCGACCCGGAGGTGATCACGATCACGTCCGAGCCGGCCGTGGCCTCGTAGTCGTTGGCTCCCGTGACCGACACGTCGAAGCCGAGCACCGGCCCGGCCTCCATCAGGTCGAGCGCCTTGCCTTGCGGCAGATTCTCGACGATGTCGACGAGAACGACATCGGCAATGTTCCGCTGAGCGAGGTACTGCGCGGTCGTTGCACCGACCGCTCCCGCCCCCACGACCGTGACCTTCGCGCGCATGCGCACTCCTCTCGCCTGCCCTCGCAGGAGTCTCTCCCTCGACCGACACGCCGCTGTGTCCGTCGACGTGACCTTGCCGCCGCACCTCGTCGGGCTCGGGTGCAGAGCGGCGGATCTGTTAGGATCATAGCATAGGGTTTCCGCCACTCCGGGGGAGGTGCAGCATGCCGCGCGTGCCGTTCGGCACTGGTGAGCTCGTCTTCGACGTGCCCTCGACGATGACGGTCACGACCGCCGAAGGCGTGTCGCGCCCGCCGGTCGCCGATCCGGCCGCGGCGATCGAGCGCGCGCTTGACCACCCGCTGGGAACCGCCCCACTCGACAAGTTGGCCGCTGGTCGCCGCAACGCGGTCATCGTCGTGACCGACGCCACCCGCGCCTGCCCCGACCACCTGCTTGTGCCCCCCATGCTCCGTCGCCTGGAGGCCGCCGGGCTCGGGCCCGACCGGGTGACGATCCTGGTCGCGGTCGGGACCCACCGCGCCAGTACCGCCGAGGAGAAGGCGGCCAAGCTGGGCGCCGACGTGGTCGCCCGCTACCGCGTCATCGACCACGACGCCACCGATCCCGCCACCCTGGTGGAGGTGGCGGCGGTGGCCGGCGGCCCGCCGTTCACGGTCAACCGCCTCGCGGTCGACGCCGACCTCCTGATCGCGACCGGCGTGGTCGAGCCCCACCAGTACGCCGGCTACAGCGGCGGCGCCAAGACGGTCGCGATCGGCACGGCTGGCGAGGAGATCATCCGGCACACCCACGGCCCCGCCTTCCTGGACCATTCCGGCACCCGGCTGGGCCGGCTCGCCGGCAACCCGTTCCAGGAAACGGTGCGCGCTGTCGGCCGCGCGATCGGCCTCGACTTTGTGATCAACGCCGTCCTCGACGACGGGGGCCAGATCGTCGAGGTCGCGGCGGGCGACCCGGCGACGGTCCACGATACGCTGGCGGGCGTCGCCGCCGACCTCTACACGGTGGAGATCCCGCACCAGTACGACATCGCGGTCGCGGGCGTGGGCTACCCCAAGGACGCGAACCTCTACCAGGCCAGCCGCGCCGCCAGCTACCTCCAGTTCGCCCCCACACCGGTCGTCCGGCCCGGCGGGGTGATCATCCTACCAGCGCCCTGCCCTGAGGGCGTGGGGCGGGGCATCGGCGAGCAGCGGTTCGCCGCCGCCATGGCCGGCGCGCGCGACCCCCGCGAGCTGGTGGAGCGGATGCGGCGCGAAGGGTTCCCACCGGGCGCGCAGCGCGCCTACATCATGGCGTCGGTGCTCGCCGACTGCACCGTGATCGTGGTCGGCGCGGAGCGCCCGGACGAGATCCGCCCGCTGGGCTTCCGGACCGCGCCGGACATGCAGGCCGCTTTCCGCGACGCGGCGGCGATCGTCGGCCCCGACGCCTCGGTGCTGGTGGTACCGCACGCGCTCCTCACGCTGCCTATCGTCACCGGTGGGCACAGCGCTGGTTCCGTGCGGCACACGGCTCCCCCGACCGGACGTAGGGCAACCGGGGCCGATCCGGCGGGAGCCGGCGCGGTACGCGAGGCGGGGAGATCGCCCCTCACCCCCTGCCCCCTCTCCCACCAGGGGAGAGGGGGTGGATTTCTGGTCGGGGCCGGCGCTCCACGCGGCGGGCGGCGTCAGGCGCCCGCGGCCGGGGCGCCTTCCGCGGCTGCCAGGGTCGTGGCGGGCGCACCGGCCTCGCCGCGCTGGGGCCAGGGGTAGGTGGCCCGGGTGACGGCCGCGTAGTTGGCGTCGAGCGCCGGCTGGAGCAGGAGCAGCGCCGCGATGCGCCGGGCGATGCCGGCCACCTCGCGCACCTCCTCGGGCCGGAGCGGCCGGCCGAGGATGCGCTCCTCGCGGTAGGAGAGCCACTTCTTGAGGACCTGGTAGCCGCCCAGGGTGTAGTCCCAGACCCGCGCCGGCACGTTGGCCCAGTAGGCGCGCTCGTTGAGGTAGACGTCGTAGGTGGTGCGGCCCAGCAGGGTGAGCGCCTCCTCGGGGTCCAGCCCGAGCGCGGCGGCGCCGCGCGCGATGGCGTCCCGCTCCTCGGGCGTGTAGTCCCGCTCGACGGCGCGGCCGCGGGCCGGCATGGTGATGCCGCCGCGGCCGGTGTGCCCCCAGCCGGCGGTGAGGGCCAGGTCGCCTGCGGCGGGGTCGAGCGTCCCGCCGCCGACGCGGGAGATGACGGCGATGGCCTGGAGCTCCGGCCGGAGGGCGCCGCTGGTGACGCCGGGGACGGGCTGCTCCGGGTCGAGGAGCGCCGCCACCTGCCGCCCGAGGTCGGCGGAGGCGCGCAGCGCCTCCCGCGAGGCCGGCAGCGGGATGCGGGGCCAGTCCTGCCGCAGGGCACCGGCGTTGTCGGCTCGGTACCGGGGCGCGTGGAGGATGGCCACGGTGTGGTAGAAGGCGGCCTCCGCCGCCGAACCGGGCAGATCGGCGAGGGCGTGGCTGGGATTCGTCACCGGATCGAGGCCGAAGAGATCGCGCAGCCAGGAGACCGCGGCAGGGGAGAGGTTGGGGACTCGGTCAAGCTGACCCGCCGCGCCGCCGGAAACCAGGTCGGGCCGCACGAACAGCGGGAACATTGCGCTATTGGATTCGACGATGTGATGATCGGCGAGAACACTGACCACCTGAGGCTGGTAGAAGTCGTCCTTTCGGTTCCGCTGCCCCGCACTTAGCCACACATTGCCTTCGAACACGTGCGGGAAGTAGTCGGCGCGCTTCTCGTCGAGCAGCTTCGTCTCCGGCTCCCAGTAGAGCCAGCGCAGGTCGAACGGCCGGTAGCAGTAGCGGACCACGTTGTCCCGCAGGAAGCCGCGCCCGCGCAGGGCGTCGCGGGTGGCCTCGGCGTTGAAGCGCTTGGTGCTCTGCATCGCCCCCGGCGCGATGCGGCGCATCTCCTCGTGCGAGACCGCCGGGTCGAAGTACTGCTCCATCCGCCGCACCAGCCGGTCGCGGTCGATGTCGACCAGGAATTCGTCGCGGCTCGTCTTGACGCCGGGGTACGACTTCGGGAAGAGGTCGGGTAGCGCGGGCCAGCGGAAGTAGCCCTCCTGCGTGCGCGCAGGGGTGAACGGCAGGCCCAGCTCCAGGGACGGCTTCACAAGCTGGTACAGGCTCTCGTCGCGCGACTCGGCCGTGGCCAGCAAGGTCGCCCGCTTGTTGACGCCCCAGAGGTTGCGGAAGCGGACGCCGTCGGCCGGGGTGTGCTGCGCGCGGCGCACCAGCAGCGCGATGGCCGTGCCCACCTGGATCCCCTCGCGGTTCCACTCGGTCGAGAAGATGCTCGGGTCCGGCTTCCCGTCCGGCGTCAGCTTCCCGGTGCGGTACTTGTCGCCGTTGAGCGAGTCGATCCAGATGGCGTCGAAGACCTCCAGGTAGTGCTCGCGCATGCCGGTGAAGGAGAGGCCGTCGAGCCAGGAGTAGTTGGTGATGAAGCAGACGATCCCCTCCCCGGTCTGCTCGACGATGCGCCGCTCCGCCATGCGGAAGAAGCGGACGTAGAGGTCGTTCAGCCCCTGCCCCTGCGGCGGCTGGACCCGCCGCACCGTGCGGTACGCCTCGGTCAGCGCCCGCTCCTCGTCCACCGCCACCCCGGCGTAGCCGTTGTACGGCGGATTGCCCAGCACCACCAGGATGCGCGTCTCCCGCTTCACCCGGGCGGCCGCGTCCCGCTCGGCCGCCAGCTCGGGGAGGAAGAAGAGCGGGGGCTGGCTGGAGGACGGCTGCTCCCAGCCGGTCAGCGCGTTGGTGAGGTAGATCGCCGCGCGCTCGTTCCCCGCCTGGGAGAGGGGCGCGCCCAGGCTCTGGAGGAGCAGCCCGACTTGCAGGTGGGCGACGACCAGGGGCGCCGGCAGGATCTCGAAGCCGAAGACCCGCTCCAGCGCCGCCCGCTTCACGTCCTCGGCGTAGAGCGCGTCCCGTCCCCGGGCCGCCAGGGTCGCGGCGATCCGGCGGATGACCTCGACCAGGTAGGAGCCGGTGCCGGTGCAGGGGTCGAGGACGTAGACGCGCGGGTCGGCCAGCCCGTCGGCAATGCCCAGCTCCTCCCGCAGGGCGGCATCGACCCGGGCGACCATGTAGCGGACGACCTCCGGCGGGGTGTACCAGACGCCCAGCTCCTTGCGCAGCTCCGGGTCGAACGCCTCCAGGAACGGCTCGTAGAAGTACTGGACCGCCTGGCCCGCCTCGAAGGCGGCGTCGAAAGACGCGCGGTCGACCCGGTTCAGGGCGTCGCCGGCCCAGTCGAGCACCTCGACCAGGCCGAGAGGGCCGAGGCGGTTCGGGGATGCCACCTGGGCGAAGAGCGCGCCGATGACCGGGACGCGGAGATACCAGGCGGCCTCGCGCCAGTTGAAGCGCGCGCCGTTGCCGGGCGGGTTGTGCGTGCCCCAGAGGACCCAGGAGGCGAAGACGCCGTAGAAGAGGGTCTGCACCAGGGTGGAGCGGAAGAAGTGGTCGCCGCGCTCGCCCTCGAAGGTCAGGCCCAGCGTCTCCTCCAGGGCGCGGCGGAGGCCGGCGAGCGCGTCGAGCTCCATGCTCTCGATCCGCGCCCGGGCCTCGCGGGCATAGGAGGCCAGCACCGCGGCGACGTCGCGCGGGGTCGCCAGGGGCGCGCCGTAGAGCATGACCCGGCGGAGGAACTCGATGAAGCGCTCGCCGTGGCGGCGGGTGGTGGCGCGCGGGTGGGCCACCGCCTGCCAGAAGGCGGCCTCGCTCTCGGCGATCCGGTAGGTCTCGACGACGACCGGGCGGCCCGCGGCGTCCTGCCCGACGAGGACGAAGTCGCGCAGGTTGGTCACCAGGACCTGGCGGTAGACGCCCCAATAGCGGGTGACCTGGGGGCCGGTGGCGGTCAGCCAGGCGTCATCGGCCGTGCTCTTCACCTCGATCACACCGCGGGCGGGGATCTGGCCGAGCAAGCCGTCGGACAGCGGCGGGTTGCGCACCTGATCGGCGGTGAACAGGCCCCCATCGGGCAGCCCGGCGCCGCGGTTCCGGATGTTGATGATGCAGGTGACGCGCGGCGTCAGCGAGCGGCCGACCTCGTCGAGCAGGCGCTTCAGCGCCGGGTAGTAGGAGGTCTCGGGGACCCCCTCTCCGGAGTAGCGGACCTCCCGCAGGTCGTGCAGATAGGTCTCCAGGGGATGCATCCACTCACCTCGTCGATGGCGTCAGCCGGTCGGCCCGCGCCGCGATGCGCGCCGGGCTCCGGTAGTCCGGCGTTGCGCGGCGCGCAGCTCGGTCGCCGTCACGATGCACCGCAGACAATACGGTTGGATTATCGAGGCTGGGTGCGAACGCGTCCAGCATCCGACAGGCTGGCGCCGCAGCCAACCGGGACTGCGCCATGGGATAGCACTAATGCGCCATCTGGACCTAGCCGATAGGTCCCCCGCGTGAGTCTAGCCTGGATATCCTATTGTAGTGGTGAGGAGTAACTGACAGACTATAGCTAACTATTCCGATGCGTGGCAAGATAGGGAGAGATCGATGACACTGCACCGCAACCACACCCCGGACTCCATCAGCCACGCCCCCGTCCAGCCGCGCGGGCGGCCGGCGACAGAGCTGCCGCGCAGCTTCACGCTGACCTGCGCCGACTGCGGCACGACGTGGACGGTCGGCATCCACGAGATCGTCATGGGAGATCGGTGGATCTCCTGCCCGCGGTGCACGCGGCCGCAGCATGGCCAGGACGACTGGTAGGCCCGAGCGCGGGTCCTCCCGTCCCTGCGACGCCGGCGATCCGCCCCCCTTCGTGGAGCGCCGGCGTCGGGCGGTGTGTCGCCGGCTGCCGGTCGCGCGCGGCGGCGGGACGCGGACGGGGGCGATTACCCCTCACCCCCTGCCCCCTCTCCCAACGTTGGGAGAGGGAGGGTGCGTGTCTGGTCGACGCCGGCGCACCACGTGTCAGGCGCGGATGAGGCCGAGGCGCGCCAGGAACTGGAGCAGTAGCGCGTTGAAGGCCTCGGGGTTGTCCGCCGGGACGCCGTGCCCGGCATCCGGCACCTCGACGAGGTCGGCGAAGGGCAGCGCCTCGGCGACGGCGAGCGTCAGCTCGCGGTAGACCGGCTGGGTGTTGGCGCCGTAGACGAGCAGGGTGGGGACGCTCAGCGCGGCGAGCGGGCCGGGGCCGGGGTCGAAGTTCATCACCGCCTCGAACCAGGCAGGAGTGGACTGGACGTTGTGGCGCCACTCGGCCAGCCGTCGCCGGCCGACCTTCTGGGCCCAGTCGGCGCCCAGCCGCGGGGTGAGGAAGAGGTCGAGCGCCTCGTCCACCCGGCCGGCGGCGAGCAGCTCGCGCGCCTGCCGCGCCGCAGCCATGAGGCGATCCCCGCCGCGATCCGGCAGCAGGGCGGGCACCGACGGCTCGACGAGCACCAGCGCCTGCGCGCGCTCCGGCCGGAGCAGGCCGAGCGCCAACCCGACCGTGGCCCCGAGCGAGTTGCCGACGACGACCGCTTGCGCCACTCCCTCGGCATCGAGCACGGCCAGGGCGTCGAGCGCGGCGCGCTCGATGCTGGGGTGTTGGCCGGCCGGGTCGCTGGCGCCGTGGCCGCGGAAGAAGGGGGCGATCCAGCGGAGCTGCGGGAGCCGCAGCATCTGGTGGACCCAGTTGGAGGTGCCGACGAGGACGCCGTGGAGCGCGAGGATGGCCGGGCTGGCCCCCGGCTCGCTGCGCACCTCGTAGGCGATGCGCGCGCCGTCGTCCGTCGTCGTCGTCCGCTGCTCGATCAGCGCCATCGGTGTTCCTTCGTCATACGTCAGCCCTCACCCCCTGACCCCCTCTCCCAAAGTTGGGAGAGGGGGAACATAAAGACGAACGGCTCCCCTCTCCCAGAATTGGGAGAGGGGTCGGGGGTGAGGGCCGCATCCCCCACACAACCGGGGCGCGACTCGTCGCGCCCCGGTCTCTGCGTCATCGGCGTGTCGCGGTCGCCGGCCCGGCCGGGGCTCAGCCCTCCAGCAGCAGCGTCTCGGGGTCCTCGATCAGCTCCTTGACCCGGACGAGGAAGCGGACCGCGTCGCTGCCGTCGACGATCCGGTGGTCGTAGGAGAGGGCGAGGTACATCATCGGGCGGATGACGATCTCGCCGTTGACCACCACCGGCCGCTGCTCGATCTTGTGCATCCCGAGGATGCCGACCTGCGGCGGGTTGAGGATCGGCGTGCTGAGGAGCGAGCCGTAGACGCCGCCGTTGGTGATGGTGAAGGTCCCGCCCATCAGCTCCTGGAGGGTGAGCTTGCCTTCGCGGGCGCGCGTGGCCAGGTCGAGGATCTCCCGCTCGAGCTCGGCGAAGCTCTTGCGGTCGGCATCGCGCACGACCGGCACGACCAGGCCCTCGTCGGCGCCGACGGCGATGCCGATGTCGTAGTAGTGCTTGACGACGATCTCGTTGCCCTGGATCTCGGCGTTGAGGAGCGGGAAGGCCTTGAGCGCGCCGACGACGGCCTTGGTGAAGAAGGACATGAAGCCGAGCTTGACGCCGTGGCGCTCCTGGAAAGCCTCACCGCGGCGCTTGCGCAGCTCGATGACCGCGCTCATGTCGACCTCGTTGAAGGTCGTGAGCATGGCGGCGGTGTGCTGGGCCTCGACCAGCCGCTGGGCGATGGTCTGCCGCCGGCGGGTCATGCGGATGCGCTCCTCGCGGCGCCCGTCGGCCGCGATCTCGAGCGGCACCGCGGAGGGGGCCGCCGCCGTCGCGGCGCCGTTGGCCGGGGCAGTGGGAGCCGGCGTGGGTGCCTGGGCCGGGGTCGCGGCCGGGGTCGCCGCCGCCTCGCGGAGCCGCTGGGCGTAGGCCAGCACGTCCTCGCGCGTCACGCGGCCGCCCTCGCCGCTGGCGGGCACCTGGGCCAGGTCGATGCCATGCTCGGCGGCCAGGCGCCGGACCGCCGGGGTGGCGCGCGGCCCACCGGCCGGCACAGCCGCAGGCTCCGGGGCCGGCGTGGCCGGTGCGGCTGCGGCGGCGGGGGCAGCGGCGGCAGCCGGCTGGGCGGCCGAGGGCGCCGGCGCCGGGGCCGGCGCCGCGGCGCCCTCGGCGATCGCGGCGATCACCTCGCCCACCGCGACCGTCTCCCCCTCCTGCTTGAAGATCTTCTCCAGCACCCCGGCCTGCTCTGCGCTGATCTCGACGTTGACCTTGTCGGTTTCCAGCTCCACCAGCGTCTCACCGGGCTGGACCGGGTCGCCTTCCTTCTTGAGCCAGGTCCCGACGACCGCGTCGACGACCGACTCACCGAGCTGCGGCACTCGAATCTCAACCGCCATGCTGCACTCCGTAGGTCTTCACACGCGGCGCGAGCACCTCTGCGAACGCCTCCGCCACGATGCGTCCCTGTTCGATCACATGCACTTCGTGGAACCCCTCGGCCGGGCTGGCGCGCTCCGGCCGGCCGATGTAGCGCAGGTCCAGATCCGGCCCGAGGATGCGCCGCAGCCGCGGCTCCATGAAGGTCCAGGCCCCCATGTTGGCCGGCTCCTCCTGGACCCAGACGACCTCGCGGGCCGCGCTGTACGACTCCAGCACCCGCCGCAGCTCCTCCTCGGGGAAGGGATAGAGCTGCTCGACCCGCACGATGGCGACCGGCGCGCCGGCCTTGCGCGCCTCGCTGGCGATGAGGTCGACGTAGACCTTGCCGGTGCAGAGGATGACGCGTGCGATCTCGTCGCGGCGCGCGGCGGCCTCGGCGTCATCCAGGACCGGCTGGAAGCGGCCCTCCGCCAGCTCGGCGGGGAGCGAGGCGGCGGCCGGGTGCCGGAGGAGGCTCTTCGGCGTCATGATGACGAGCGGCCGCGGCGCCACCGCGAGCAGGGCCGCCTGCTTGCGCAGCAGGTGGAAGTACTGCGCCGCGGTGGTGCAGTTGGCGATGCGCAGGTTGTCGTCGGCCGCCAACTGCAGGAAGCGCTCCAGCCGGCCGCTGGAGTGCTCCGGCCCCTGCCCCTCGTAGCCGTGCGGGAGCAGGAGGGTGAGAGCGGGGCTCTCCTGCCACTTGGAGCGCGCCGCCGCGATGAACTGGTCGATGATGACCTGGGCCACGTTGGCGAAGTCGCCGAACTGGGCCTCCCAGAGGACGAGGGCCTCCGGCGCCCCCAGGCCGTAGCCGTACTCGAAGCCCAGCGCGCTGGCCTCGGAGAGCGGGCTGTTGTAGACCGCGAAGGCGGCACGCGCCGAGGGCATGCGCTGCAGCGGCACCAGGCGCTCGCCGGTCTCGATGTCATGGAACACGAGGTGGCGCTGGCTGAAGGTGCCGCGCTCGGTGTCCTGGCCCGCCAGGCGGATCGGCGTGCCGTCGCGCAGGATGGAGGCGAAGGCCAGCGCCTCGGCGTGGGCCCAATCGAGCGGCGCGCCGCCCGCGACCGCACTCGCGCGGCGCTGCATCTGCCGCCGGAGCTTGGGGTTCAGGTGGAACTCCGGGGGCAGCGTGTGGATCTCGGCGTTGAGCTGGGTCAGCACTTCGAGCGGGACAGCGGTCTCGACCGTGCGCGGGCGCGGGTCGACCGACTCCTGGACGAGCGGCTCGCGGGGCTCCTGGCCGTCGGCGAGGCTGCGGCGAATGGATTGCAGGTGGTCGAGGGCGGCCTGGAGCATGGCCACACCTTCCGGATATCACCCTGGCCGGCTTCCACGCCCTGAACCACTCCATGTTCGACCTGGCCAAAGGAGCTACAACAGTAGCGCCAGATGTCCGCGTACGTGGAACTTTGCAGGGGCGCTACGCCGCCGCCCCACGATGACAAGCCAGCCCCCGCCGACCGGCGGGCGCCGGTCGGCGTGACCGCACTTCGACGGCGGCGCCCCATGGGACGATGGGGGCCGGCCGGGAGGCCGGCGCTCCACGGGGTGGCACGGGCCTATGCCACCACCCCGGCCCAGGAAGCACCCCCGAGCCAGGCGCTCGGCGGCGCGGCGCGGGGCGCGCGGCTTGACGGCCCGGAGGGGCGACCCTAGAATGTTGCCACGACGTGGATGATACTTCCGCTCTTCGGAAGTTCCGGCCGCCGGTTTCCGGGAACCGACGGCGGGGCCGGGAGCCGTCGCCGGCAGGCCCGCCGCGGGCCCGGGTGGGGTGCCGTGGGGCAGCCAGCGCGTCCCCGCCGGCCGAGGGTGCGGAGTCGCAGGGAGGGAGAACCGTCATGCCGAGCGGACTACGGGTGACCGGACCGCTGACGCCGGAGTACGAGGAGATCCTGACACCGGCGGCGCTGGCCTTCATCGAGCGGCTGCACCGCGAGTTCCAACCCCGGCGGGCGGAGCTCCTGCGGCGGCGCGCCGAGCGGCAGGCGGCGATCCTGGCCGGAGGGTCGCTCGACTTCCTGCCGGAGACGCGGGAGGTCCGGGAGAGCGAGTGGTCGGTGGCACCGGCGCCGCCCGACCTGAACGACCGGCGGGTGGAGATCACCGGGCCGACCGAGCGCAAGATGGTGATCAACGCGCTCAACTCCGGGGCCAAGGTCTTCATGGCCGACTTCGAGGACGCGAACGTGCCGACGTGGGACAACATGCTGCAGGGGCAGCGCAACCTGCGCGACGCGGTGCGGCGGACGATCGCGTTCGAAGGGCCCGACGGGCGCCGCTACGCGCTGAAGGACGAGACGGCGACGCTGGTCGTCCGCCCGCGCGGCTGGCACCTCGCGGAGCGGCACGTCGAGGTCGACGGGGAGCCGGTGTCGGGCAGCCTGTTCGACTTCGGGCTCTACTTCTTCCACAACGCGGCCGAGCTGATCGCGCGGGGCACCGGCCCGTACTTCTATCTGCCCAAGCTGCAGAGCCACCTGGAGGCGCGCCTGTGGAACGACGTGTTCCGCTTCGCGCAGGACGCGCTCGGCATCCCCCGCGGGACGATCCGCGCGACCGTGCTGATCGAGACGATCTGGGCCGCGTTTGAGATGGACGAGATCCTCTACGAGCTGCGGGAGCACGCCGCCGGGCTGAACGCGGGCCGCTGGGACTACATCTTCAGCATCATCAAGACCTTCCGTGACCGGCCCGAGGCCGTGCTGCCCGACCGGATCCAGGTGACGATGACGGTGCCCTTCATGCGGGCCTATACCGAGCTGCTGGTCAAGACCTGCCACCGGCGCGGCGCACACGCCATCGGCGGGATGGCGGCGTTCATCCCGAGCCGGCGGGACCCGCAGGTGAACGAGACGGCGCTCGCCAAGGTCCGGGAGGACAAGGTGCGCGAGGCGGGCGACGGCTTCGACGGCACCTGGGTCGCGCACCCCGATCTGGTGCCGGTGGCGCAGGCGGCGTTCGACCAGGTGCTCGGCGCACGGCCGCACCAGAAGGAGCGGCGGCGCGAGGAGGTGCGGGTGACGGCGGCCGACCTGCTCGACTTCCGCGTGCCGGGCGGCACGATCACCGAGGCGGGGCTGCGCAACAACGTGAGCGTGGCCTTGCAGTACCTGAACGCCTGGTTGCAGGGGGTGGGCGCCGTGGCGATCTTCAACCTGATGGAGGACGCGGCCACGGCGGAGATCGCCCGCGCGCAACTGTGGCAGTGGATCCATCACGGCGCGCGGACCGTCGACGGCGAGCCGGTGACGGCCGAGCGTTACACGCGCATCCGGGACGAGGAGCTGGCCAAGCTGGGTGGCGCCGGGACGCAGCGCCTCGGGGAGGCCGCCGAGATCCTGGACGAGCTGGTCCTGAGCGACACGTTCGTCGAGTTCCTGACCGGGCCGGCCTATCAGCGGCTGGCGTGAGCCGCCGGCGCGGCGACGCGGGGCACCGCCTGCGGGCCGCCGAGGCGGGCGCTGCACGCGTCGGCCGCGGCGCGCACCAGCGGGCCGATCTGTTCGGCTACGGCGGGAGTGAGCCGGGTTGTCGGGCCGGAGACGCTGATGGCGGCCACGACGCGGCCCGCGCCGTCGACGATGGGGGCGGCGACGCAGCGCACCCCCAGTTCCCGCTCCTCGTCGTCGACGGCCCAGCCGCGGCGGCGGATGGCCGCGAGCTCGTCGCGCAGCCGCTCCGGCGTGGTGATGGTGCGCGGCGTCCAGGGCTCGAGGGGCACGCTGGCCAGGTAGTCCTCCACGGCCGCGGGCGGCATGGCCGCCAGCATGGCCTTGCCGGCGGCGGTGCAGTAGAGCGGCGCCCGGCGCCCGATCTCGGTGAACATGCGCACGAGGTGCGGGCTCGCCACCTGATCGACGTAGACGCCGTCCCGCCCGTGCGGCACGACGAGGTTGGTGGTCTCGCCGGTCTGGGCCGTCACCGCCTCCAGGTGGGGCCGCGCGATCTGCTGGACGTTGGCCCGCGCGTGGCCGAGCGCGTGCATCCCGACCTCGATCAGCTTCGGGCCGGGCGCGTAGCGGCGGGTCCGGGGGTCCTGGACCGCGTAGCCGCGCTTGACCAGCGCGCTGAGTAGCCGGTGGACCGTGCCGAGGGGCAACCCCAGGCTGGCGTGCAGGTCCGACACGCCGACGTCCCCGGGCGCGCCGGCCAACTGCTCGATGATGTCGAGCGTGCGATCGATCACCTGCACCATGGTGGCCTGCCCTCCTCGCCCCGCGGCGGTGGATTTCGCTACGCGGAAAGCCTAGGCGGCGGGCGCCGCCGTGTCAAGCGGGCCGGGCCGTGCCGGTCCTCGACGCCCCGTGCCGGCGCGCCCAGAATGAGCGGCACGTCGCGGGGCCCCGCCGGGGCGGGGGCGTGCTCCCGGCTGCTGGGCGCCCGGGCGCGTGGGGGAGAGGCGTGCCGGGCGATGGCGGTTCGGATCAGGGTAGGGGCGCTGGCGTTCGTGGCGCGCTGGGAGGAGGAGGAGCGCGCCGCGAACCTGCGCGGCCTTCCGCGCGCTGCTGCCCTTCGAGGGCACCCTGATCCAGGCCCGCTCGAGCGGCGAGGCCGCCTGGGTGCCGCTGGGCGACTGCGAGCTGGGCGTCGGGTTTGAGAACGCGACCAGCTATCCCGCGCCGGGCGAGATCCGCTTCTATCCCGGCGGCTACCGCGAGACCGAGATCCTGGTCCCCTACGGTCCCACGCGCTTCGCCAGCAAGCTGGGCCAGCTCGCGGGCTACCACGTCCTCACCATCGTCGAGGGGCGGGAGCGGCTGCCGGAGCTGGGCCGGCTGGTCGTCTGGGAAGGCGCGCAGACGATCACCGTCGCCGCCCTCGACTGAGCGCTCCGATCAGCGTCATTGGGCCTCCGCGTCGCGTCCCGCTCGGTGTCCTCCCGCGACGGACATGGCCGGCGGCCGCCCCGCGGGAGGGACGCCGCCTCCCGCGTAGACAATATCCGGTCTGGGAGGGCCTGGTGCCCTCCCGCGGTCTCCCAGGCGACACGCGGCGGGCGGTGGTGCTTGCCCCGACCAGAACGATGCGGTGGCCACTCTGCCGCCCGGGCGGGCGCCGGCGCCCCTAGCGCAGCACCGGTCCGATCATGCCGGCGGGGGCGCTGTCGCCGCGGAGCATGCGGAGGTCGGCGTCGACCATCAACTCGATCATCTCCTCGAAGCTGACGGTCGGCTCCCAGCCCAGGATCGCGCGGGCACGGCTGGCGTCGCCCACGAGCAGGTCGACCTCGGCCGGCCGCAGGAACTGGGGATCGACGACGACGTAGTCCTCCCAGTTCAGGCCGACCGCCTCGAAGGCGAGCTCGCAGAGCCGACGCACGGTGTGCGTCTTGCCCGTGGCGACGACGAAGTCGCTCGGCTCGTCCTGCTGGAGCATGAGCCACATGGCGCGCACGTAGTCCGGCGCGTAGCCCCAGTCGCGCTGGGCGTCGAGGTTGCCCAGCCGCAGCTCCTTCGCCAGGCCCAGCTTGATGCGGGCGACGCCGTGGGTGACCTTGCGGGTGACGAACTCGAGGCCGCGGCGCGGGCTCTCGTGGTTGAAGAGGATGCCCGAGCAGGCGAAGAGGCCGTAGCTCTCCCGGTAGTTGACGGTGATCCAGTGGCCGTAGACCTTGCTGACGCCGTAGGGCGAGCGGGGGTAGAAGGGGGTGGTCTCCCGCTGCGGCACCTCCCGCACCTTGCCGAACATCTCGGAGGAGCTGGCCTGGTAGAAGCGGGCATCGGGCTTGACCAGCCGGATCGCCTCGAGCATGCGGGTGACGCCGAGGGCGGTGAACTCGCCGGTGAGCACCGGCTGCTGCCAGGAGGTGGGCACGAAGGATTGGGCCGCCAGGTTGTACACCTCGTCCGGCTGGTAGTGCCGCACCAGATCGATCAGTGAGAGCTGATCGAGGAGATCGCCCTGGACCAGTTCGATGCGGTCGAGCAGGTGGGCGATGCGCCCGACCGTCTCGGTGCTGGTGCGTCGCTGCATGCCGACGACGCGGTAGCCCTGCTCAAGGAGGAACTCGGCGAGGTAGGAACCATCCTGTCCCGTGATGCCGGTTATCAGTGCTGTCTTCATCGTTTCCCGTCTCGTCTCGACGACGCATCGACCCGGTGCGCTGCCGCGGCAGCGCCCGTAGTGTACCCGATCTACGCGAGGGAACAGGCGCTCGCCCGCAGCCGCGGGGCGCCGCGCGGGATGACGGCTCCGTCACGTGCGCACATCTCGTTTGACACACGCGGCGCGATGCGCGTAGCATGGTGCCACTGGACACCACAGGCGAGCTGATCGGCGGGGATGCCGCCCGGCACCCGCGCGCAAGCCGCCGGCGCCGGCGGGAGGGATGCCCCCGGCCGGGGGCGCGGGCCGGCAAGCTCACGCGACGCGCCGGGCACCGTCGTCGGAGGCAGCAGGAGGGAGGCCCCTATGTCCGTCCTCATCAAAGGTGGCCGGATCATCACCGCCAGCGACGACTACGTTGGCGACATCTACATCGAGGACGAGCGGGTGTCGCTCATCGGTGAGTCGCTCGACATCGCGGCGGACACGGTGATCGACGCGACGGGGAAGTACGTGCTCCCCGGCTGCGTGGATCCGCACACCCACATTGAGTTCCCCTTCGGGGGGACGACGACCTGCGACACCTGGACCTCCGCCACGGTGGCGGCCGCCTTCGGCGGGACGACCACGCTGGTGGACTTCTGCTGCCAGGTCCCGGGCCACTCGCTCTTCAGCGCGCTGGAGGACTGGCACCGGAAGATGGACGAGCGGAAGCCGGTCATCGACGTGGGCTTCCACATGGCGATCACGGACCTCTCCGACCCGGCCCGCATGGAGGAGCTGAAGCGGGTGGTGCAGGAGGAGGGCGTGACCAGCTACAAGCTGTTCATGGCCTACAAGGGGGCGGTCATGGTCGACGACGCCACCCTCTTCCAGGTCATGCAGCAGGCGCACGCGACCGGGGCACTGGTGATGGTGCACGCCGAGAACGGCGACGCCATCGACGTCCTGGTGCGCCAGGCGCTCGCGGCCGGACACACCGAGCCGATCTGGCACGCCCGCACGCGCCCGCCGATCACCGAGGGCGAGGCCACGAACCGGGCGATCCAGCTCGCCCGGGTGGCCGACGCGCCGCTCTACGTGGTCCACGTCTCCTGCAAGGAGGCGATCGACCCGGTGGCCGAGGCCCGGGCCAAGGGCTGGCGCGTCTGGGCCGAGACCTGCCCGCAGTACCTCTTCTTCGACGAGAGCGTGCTGGAGAAGCCCAACTTCGAGGGCGCCAAGTGGATCTACACCCCGCCACCGCGGCCGAAGGAGCATCAGGAGCACCTGTGGCACGCGCTGTCGACAGGCATCCTGTCGGTGGTCTCGACGGACCACTGCCCGTTCAACTTCGAGGGGCAGAAGACGCTCGGCCGGCACGACTTCTCCAAGATCCCGAACGGCGGCCCGGGCATCGAGAACCGGCTGCACCTGCTGCACGAGTTCGGCGTGCGCCGGGGCCGGTTCTCGCTGAACCGGCTGGTCGAGCTGCTGGCGACGAACCCCGCCAAGCTCTTCGGGCTCTACCCGAAGAAGGGGACGATCGCGGTCGGCTCGGATGCCGACCTGGTCATCTTCGACCCGGACAAGCGGCTGACGATCTCCGCCGCGACCCACCACTCACTGATCGACTACAACCTCTACGAGGGCTTCGAGGTGACCGGCGCGCCGGAGGTCGTGCTGCTGCGCGGCCGGACGATCGTGCAGGGCGACCGGCTGGTGGCTGAGCCGGGGGTCGGGACGTTCATCAAGCGCGCCCGCTTCGGCGAGGAGCTGGCCGGCGCGCGCGGAGGGGGAGCGGCATGACGCACGACGCCCAGACCCAGGCGATCTACCAACGGGCGCGCTTCGGGCAGGCCGTGCCGCGCGGGCAGAACCCGGCCGTGCTGGTGGTGGACTTCTCCTGCGGCTTCACCGACCCGGCCTGCGCCCTGGGGTCGGACCTGACGCCGGAGGTGGAGGCTACGCGGCGGCTGCTCGATGTCGCCCGCGGCCGGGGGTTCCTGGCCGTGTTCACCACGATCGGCTTCGAGCCGGGGCTGACAGACGGCGCGCTCTGGGTGCGCAAGGCGCCCGCGCTGGCCGAGTTGCAGCTCGGCGGCCGCTGGGTCGAGATCGACCCGCGGCTCGGGCGGCGGGAGGACGAGCCGGTGGTGCTGAAGAAGGGGGCGTCCGCCTTCTTCGGCACCAACCTGGCCTCGATCCTGATCGCCCAGCGGATCGACACGGTGATCCTGTGCGGCGCGACGACCAGCGGCTGCGTCCGCGCCACGGCGATCGACCTGCTGCAGTACGGGTTCCCAACGCTCGTGCCGCGCGAGTGTGTCGGCGACCGGGCGGCCGGGCCGCACGAGGCGAACCTGTTCGACATCCACCAGAAGTACGCGGACGTCGTCTCGCTCGCGGAGGCCATCGCCTACCTGGAGTCGGTCCCGGCGCGGGCAGCGACCGCGGCCGGCTGAGCCGGCGCGGGCAGTCACGGGGCCTGGGGCGATCCGGGAGCACCGGCGTCGCACGGCGCCTCGCCGTTCCCCGTCACCGCCCCGCGTTGGCGGCATCGGTGTCCGCGGGAGGGCACAAGGCCCTCCCCTACCGGGGCACGGCGCCGCGCCGGCCCGGTGGAGCGCCGGCGTCGCACGGAGCATCGCCGGATCTCGTTCCCCGCTCACCGATCAGCGCCATGCGCCTGTCAGCCCGGGGCGCAAGCCCCGGGCTCACCAGCAAAGCCGGCTCAAGCCGGCTGGGGACGATCGCCGGGTATGCCGCACTACATCGTCAACGTCCATAAGCCGGCTGCGGATGGGGCACCGCAACCGCAAGGTGGCTGTCGATCCCGCGAGCGGTGGCCGGGCCCGGGGCTCAAAGCCCCGGGCTAGCGGGCGAAGCCCACTGAAGGGGCTGGGGTGGCCCCGCACGGCGGGGCCGGCCGGAGGCCGGCGCTCCCGGGTAGCGCGTCTGCCCGGCGCGGCCAGCGTGCCAGGCGGCGCGGCTGGTTCGGCCGACGGCGGTCGGGCTGGATCCCCCATGCTACACTGCACGACAGACGTGCCCGGAACGCGATCCAGTGAGGGAGGCGCCGGTGGTCGCGGATCTGCCGTTCGTGAAGCTGAGCGGGGCGGGGAACGACTTCATCGCGCTGGCCGAGGAGGACGTCGCGGGAGTGGATCCGGGCTGGCTGGCGAGCCGGCTCTGCACGCGCGCGCTGTCGCTCGGCGCGGACGGGCTGATCCTCGTCGGGCGCGCCGGGCCCGATGCGGCCCGCATCCGCTTCTACAACCCGGACGGCTCGCGCGCGGAGATGTGCGGCAACGGCAGCCGCTGCGCCGCCCGCTACGCGGTGGAGCAGGGGCTGGTGCAGGGGCCCGCGTTCCACCTGCTCACCGACTCCGGCGAGTTGCCCGTCGAGGCGCACCCCGATGGGCGCTTCGCGGTCGTCATGCCGGAGCCGACAGCGGTGCGCTTCGACTACCTGACGGTCGCGCTCGATGGGGAGCGCTGGCCGCTGCACGCGCTGCGGGTGGGGGTGCCGCACGCGGTGCTCTTCCTCCCCGGCGTCGCGGGCCGCTCGGATGCGCAGCTCACCGCGCTCGGGCGGGAGCTGCGCTATGACCCGCGTTTTCCGGCCGGGACGAACGTGAACTTCGTGGAGGCCGCTGCCGGCCAGCCGATCCGCCAGCGCACCTACGAGCGCGGGGTGGAAGCGCTGACCAAGGCGTGCGGGACCGGGGCGACCGCGACGGCGTTCGTCGCCCACACGCTGCTGGGGCACCCCTGGCCGGTCGAGGTGATCGTCGACGGCGGGCGGCTCGCGGTCGACCGGCGCGACGACCGGCTCTGGCTGATCGGAGACGCGCGCGTCATCGCCCGAGGCACGGTGGGCGCCGAAGCCCTCGCCTGGTAGGACCGGGCGGGGGAAGCGGGGAGCGGACCGGACCATGGCCGAGGAGGCACGGCCGCACTACTTCACGGTCGCGGAGGCGCGGGCGCTGGTGCCGCGGCTGCGTGGGCTGCTGACCGCCATGCAGGTCGAGAAGCAGGAGCTCGACCGCGAGGTGCGGGCCCTGCAGCGGCTCACGCCGGCGATGCGCGGGAACGGGCACGGGGCCGAGGCAGCGCGGCGCGAGGAGCGCATCGCGGAGCTGACGGCGATGCTCCAGCAGCAACTGCAGCAGCTCGCGGACCAGGGCATCGAGGTGAAGGACCTGGACCTGGGGCTGATCGACTTCCCGAGCCTGCGCGACGGGCGGGTGGTCTACCTCTGCTGGCGGGTGGATGAACCGACCGTCGCGTACTGGCATGAGACGGATGCGGGCTATGCCGGCCGGCAGCCGCTCGACGAGTGATCGGCCGGGGACGGGTCAGCGGGGGGACCGGGCAGGCATGGAGCGCCACAGCGGGACGGGACGGCTGCTCGACGCGGACGGCGCGGAGCTGGCGCGGGTGCAGTACGACTACCAGATCGACCGGCACAACCGCGTCTGGCACGGCGTGGCGGTGCGGATCGACGGGGTGGACGGGCTGGTGCAGGCGGCCGGCCCGGCGACGCTGGAGGTCGCGAGCGGGGCACAGGCGCCGGTGAGCTACTACCAGCGCCGCACGCCGGAGGGGGTCACCATCGTCTTCACCGGCCGCGGCGCCCCGCCGGGGGAGTAGCGGCGGCGCGGGAGCGCGGGCCGGGTCGGTGACGCCAGCCCGGCCGGCACCGGCCACGGCGTGGCCAGGTGGCATCGATCCGGCGACAGGAAGGGACGGAGGGTGGTACGGGCGGCGGCCCCGGGCGCCGCCGACGATCGGAGAGCACGCAGCGATGGACTGGAGCCGACCGGGTCCCGCGCGAGTCCCCCGCATCCTGATCCTGGGCGGCGGCTTTGCCGGCGTCTACACGGCCCTCGAGCTCCAGAAGCACCTGGGCCGCACGCCGGCCGAGCTGGCCATCGTGAACCGCGAGAACTTCTTCGTCTTCTACCCCCTCATCCCGGAGATCGTCTCCGGCGCGATCGAGACGGAGCACATCCTGAACCCGATCCGGCTGCTGGTGCCGCGCGCCGCGCTGTACGTCGGGGAGGTCACCGGCATCGACCTGGCGGCCCAGCGGGTTGACATCCGCCACGGGCTGTACCGCGGGCGGCAGCAGCCGCGCTCGCTCTACTACGACCATCTGGTCCTGGCGCTCGGGGGCGTCCCGAACGTGAGCCCGGTTCCCGGCCTGGGGGAGCACGCCTTCGACGTGCAGCGGCTGAGCCACGCGTTCGCCCTACGCAACCACCTGGTCGACATCCTGGAGCAGGGCGACATCGAGACGGACCCCGCGGCCAAGGCGCGGCTGCTGACGGTCGTGGTCGTCGGCGGCGGCGCCAACGGGGTCGAGGTGGTCGCCGAGATCACGGATCTCCTGCGCGACGCCGCGCAGCACTACCCCCATCTGGCGCCGGAGGACTTCCGGATCGTGCTCGTGCACGGCGGCGATCGGCTGATCCCGGACCTGCCGGAGAATCTGGGGCGGTTCGCCGAGGAGCTGCTGCGCTCGCGCGGGGTGGAGGTGCTTCTGGGGCAGCGCGTGGCAGCGGTGGAGCCGACCGCGGTGCGGCTCACCGACGGCACGGTGATCGCGACCGAGACGGTGGTCGGGTCGGTGGGCGTGGTGCCCAACCCGTTGGTGCGGGAGCTGCCGCTGCGGAAGGACCCGCGCGGCCGCCTCATCGTGGACGAGTACCTGTCGGTCGACGGCTACGCCAACGTGTGGGCGCTCGGGGACAATGCCCTGGTGCCGGACCCCACAACCGGCGAGCCGTACCCGCAGACGGCGCAGCATGCGATCCGCGAGGCGCGGGTGGTGGCCCACAACATCGCGGCACGCTTGCGGGGCAAGGCGCCTCGGCCGATCGCGTACCGGACCCTGGGACAGATGGTGGCGCTGGGGCGGCGCTCGGCGGTGGTCAACCTGCGGGGGTGGACCTTCGCCGGCTTCCCCGCCTGGTGGCTCTTTCGAACCTACTACCTGGCGCAGTTGCCGCGCTGGGAGAAGCGCCTGCGGGTGACCGTCGACTGGACCATCGATCTGGTATTCCCGCCGACGCTGGTGCAGCTCAAGGTCGGGCAGCCGGCGCCGATGGCCGAGCGCGCGGCCGCGCGTGCCAGCGACGGCGCGCCGTAGGGGTACGGCGCGCGGGCTGCTGAGTGTGGATGGCGGGCGCCAGATGGTCGTCCTGCGCGGCGCCCGGCCCCCTGTTATCCTGCTCACCGCCCGCTGCCAACCGGGCGGCATGGTCTCATCCTGCGCGCCTGAGCGCAGCGAAGGATCTCTCCGTTGCGCCGTCGCCCCGCGCAGCGATCCTTCGACTCCGGGCCTCGGCGCGGCCCTCCGCTCAGGATGACAGCGGGCATGGGGCGCGTGGAGCGCCGGCGTCGCACGGAGCCTCGCCGGCCCCCGTCCGTCGCGCGGGTCGGCGCGGGCGCCGATGGGACCCCGGTTGGTGCGCGGCGCCGGCGGCGATGGGTGCCCGGGGCTCAAGCCCCGGGCTCACCAGACAAGCCGGCTCAAGCCGGCTGGGAACGATCGCCAGGTAGGCCGGACTGCATCGTCAAAGCCCATAAGCCGGCCGCGCCGTCACGCGTCTACCCAGCGGCCCGCGGCTGGTGTCCCTCTCCATCCGCTTCGCTTTCCAGTCATCCTGCTCAACCGGCCCGGCGTTTGCCGACGGCACCATGCTGTCATCCTGCGCGGCACCCGCCGTCCGGCGAGCGGCAATGTTGTCATCCTGAGCGGAGGGCCGCGTAGCGGCCCGGAGTCGAAGGATCTCCTCGAGACACGGCACGACCGCGTTGAGATCCTGAGCGGAGCGCAGGATGATCGGAACGCAGCGGTGGTCGTGGCCGGAGGGGCTGAGAGAGCCGGCTGGGAGCGCGCGATGCCCAGGCGCGTGCGCGGTGCGGTAGTGCCGCCGCGATCGGGCGAGCGGCGCGCCGTCCGCGCACGGGGCAGGCGTCACGAGGGACGCGCGCTGCCCCGACCGGCGGGCCGACCTCGGCGGGTCCGGCGCGTGTGGTGCCTCGGGCCCTCGTGGGGCTTGGTGCGCCATGCCCGCCCGGCCGGGCGTGTCCCGTGCCGCCGGCCAAGAGGGTGAACGGCTGGCTCAGCCGTCTGCGGGGATGACAATGCCCCTCGCGCTCGCGGGTGAGCGGAGGGGCTGGATGCTCGCTGCGTCGCCTGCGGCGGGGCTACCGGGTGAGGCCCCAGACGATGTAGATGAGGGAGAGGGCCAGGGAGATGACCCCGGCGCCGTAGCCGATCTTCTCCAGCCACGGGTAGCCGTTCTCACGCACCAGCCGGGTGCCAAGGATGCTCCAGAACCCGCCGAAGAGCCCCATAATCCCCAGCTCGATCATCAGGTAGCCCTGGGCCACCGCTCGCTCCTCTCGTCCTGGTGCCGCACCACCAGGTCACCGGTCACGGTCGTGCTCGCTCAGCAGGAGGCGCAACCCGCGGGGCGCGCCACATGCGCACCATAGCATGCGCCGCGCGATCTGACCAGCGCCTCCGGGCCGCTCAGCCGGGCAGATGATACCCCATCCTGCCCCACGATGGTACCGCGGTCCGCTCCATGCCAGGAGTGTAGACTCTCGGCTGGCGGGGGACGGCCCCGAGCCCTGGCAGGCCGCCGTGGATGGAGCCAAGCGAGGAGGTCCAGGCTCATGGCGCAGTTGACGCGGGATGCGGTACCGGAGAGCGAGCGCTGGGATCTGACCCACCTGTTTCCGAGCGTCGAGGCGTGGGAGGCAGAGCGCCAGGCGTTGGAGGCCACGCTGCCGGCCATCGAGGCCTATCGCGGGACGCTGCGCCAGAGCCCGCAGCAGCTCCTGGCCGCCCTGTCGCTGGCGGACCAGATCGACGAGCGGCTGGACCGGCTCTTCGCCTATGCCATGCTGGAGCGGGACGAGGATACCCGCAACACCGGGGCGATCCAGCGGTACGAGCGGGTGATGGCGCTGGCTGTGGCCGTCGGGCGGGCGACGGCCTGGATCGCGCCGGAGCTGCTGACGCTCTCGGACGAGGAGCTGCGGGGGTTCGTCGCGGCCGAGCCGGGGCTGGCGCCGTTCCGCCGCCTGATCGAGCGCACCATCCGCCAGCGGCCGCACGTGCGCAGCGCCGAGGTGGAGGAGGTACTGGCGGAGACGGCGGAGATCGCGCAGGCGCCGTCGAACGTGTTCACCTTCTTCGACAACGCCGATATCCGCTTCGGCTCGATCATCGACAGCGACGGCACGCCGGTGGAGGTGACGAAGGCGCGCTACCTGCAACTGCTGGAGCGCCGGGACCGCCGGGTGCGGCGGGAAGCCTACGAGGTGCTGCACGCGCCCTATCAGACCCACCGGAACACGCTCGGGGCGCTGCTGACGGCCAGCAACCAGCGCGACGCGTTCTTCGCCCGGGTGCGCCGCTACAACAGCGCGCTCGAGGCCGCGCTGAAGCCGGAAGCCATCCCGCTCGAGGTCTACACCAACCTGATCGCGACGGTGCGCCGCTACCTGCCCCTGCTCCACCGCTACGTCGGGCTGCGCAAGCGGCGGCTGGGCCTCGACGCGGTGCACATGTACGACCTCTATGTGCCGCTGGTGGAGATGCCGGAGCGGCGCGTCAGCTACGCCGAGGCGCGCGACACGGTGCTCGCCGCGTTCGCGCCGCTCGGTCCCAGTTACGTCGAGGCCGCGGCGGAGGGCCTGACCTCGCGCTGGGTCGACGTGCACGAGACCGTCGGCAAGCGCTCGGGCGGGTACAACCTGGGCGTCTACGGGGTGCACCCGTACGTGCTGCTGAACTGGGGCGACACGCTGAACGACATGTTCACCCTGGCGCACGAGCTGGGGCACGCGATGCACTCGCACTTCTCGGCGGCGCGCCAGCCGCACCCCACGGCGTCGTACACCATCTTCGTCGCCGAGGTGGCCTCGACCTTCAACGAGCGGCTGCTGACCGCGTACCTGCTGGACCGCACGACCGACCCGCGCGAGCGGGCGTATCTGGTGAACGACGCGCTGGACACGATCCGCACCACCATCTTCCGGCAGACGATGTTCGCCGAGTTCGAGCTGCTGACGCACCAGATCGTCGAGGCGCACGAGGGCCTGACGCCGGAGCGGCTGATGGCGGAGTACACCCGGCTGGCGACGGAGTACCACGGGCCGGACTTCGCGGCCGACGAGCAACTGGCGGTGGAGTGGGCGCGGGTGCCGCACTTCTACCGCGCGTTCTACGTCTACCAGTACGCCACCGGGCTGATCGCGGCCATGGCGCTGGCCTCGGCGGTGCTTGCCGGGGACACGGCGGCGCGCGACCGCTACCTGGAGTTCCTGGCGGCGGGGTCGTCGAAGGACTCGCTGGACCTGCTGCGCGACGCCGGGGTGGATCTCACGAGCGCGGAGCCGTACGAGGCCGCCTTCGCGACCATGGCGGAGTACCTGGACACGCTCGAGGAGGCGCTGGGCGCGACGGCGGGGGCGTGAGGCGTGGGGCGTGGTACGTACTGCGTATTGCGTAGTCCGTATTTCCGGGTTCCGTCTTGTCCCCTCTCGCCTGGTGGGCGACGGGCTGGGAGTGACGCACCTCCCCTCTCCCCTGGGGGAGAGGGGCAGGGGTGAGGGGGTGTCAGGCGCGATGCGGGGTGTGTGAGGCGTGAGACGTACTCCGTATTGCGTAATGCGTGGGGCGGGGCGGAGGGTGGGGTTAGCGCGCGTCGTGGCCGGGCGGCAGACGCAGGCCCGGCTCGCGCGCGACCCCGCGCCGCCGGCGGGCGTTACCTCGACCACGCGCTCGCCCGGCACCCGCACGATCCAGCCGCGCTCGACCATGCGCGTGAGCCGGGCCGCGCCGAGGGCGCCGGTGAGGTGCGGCCGGCGCTCGCTCCAATCCAGGCACCGGCGGGCGAACGAGCCGGGATGCCGCACCGTCTGGCAATCCTGTCAGCTTGCTTGACGCCGCCATCGTCGCCCGTTATGGTAAGCAGGACGCGACCCCACCCTCACGCTCACCTTGCGCGATCGAGGCACGACGATGCGCCGATCACTGGTCCCTGAGGTGTCGCACAGCGCCGGACGCGCGCCGTCGCCGCGGTGGCGTCGCCGCGTTCGATGGCGAGCGGCCAGCGGGTGCTGCGCCGCCGCGGGGCCCGGGTCGGTGTCGGCCCGGTGGACGGAGGGACGACGATGGCCTGGAATCTGTCCGGCCAACTGATCGAGAGCTGCACCTGCAACATGTTCTGCCCGTGCTGGTTCCTGGTGCCCGAGGTCATGGTGATGGACCAAGGCTACTGCGCGACTGTGATCGCCTTGCGCATCCAGCGCGGCACGGCGGAGGGGGTCGACCTGAGCGGCCGCACGGTCGTGTTCGCGGTCGACTTCCCCGGCCCCACCCTGTTCGACGGCAACGCGACCTTCCGCCTGTACCTCGACGACGGCGCCGGTCCGGAGCAGCGGCGTGAGCTGGAGGCGATCATGACCGGCCAGCGCGGCGGGCCGATGGAGATGATCGGCGGGTTGGTCACCACCTGGCTGCCGACCGAGACGGCCGCGATCGACGTCAACGAGGCGGACGAGACGATCAGCGTCACCGTGGCCGGCGCGGGGCAGATGGAATCCCGGCTGATGCGCGACCAGCAGGGGCAATCGTTCTCGCTGCAGGGGGGCGGCTTCGTCGCGGCGCTCGGGATGCAGACGGCCGAGCTGGCCCCGAGCCGGAGCCGCTGGACCGATCCGGATCTGCGCCAGTTCGAGACGAAGTCCGGTGGCCGCGGGCACTTCACCTGGAGCGGCTAGGCTGCGCGGAGGGGGGAGTCCCATGACCACCTCGGCATCACCGGCATGGTCCCGGGAGCGCGCGGTGATCTTGGGCGTGCTCCTCGTCCTGGCGGCCGTCGCCTGGGGCATCCTGATCTGGCAGGGGCGCAGCGCGAGCGATGAGGCCGCCATGGGCGGGATGGGGCTGACGATGGGGATGGGCGCGCTGCTCTTCCTGACG
This sequence comes from Sphaerobacter sp., assembly GCA_029961075.1. Taxonomy (GTDB): domain Bacteria; phylum Chloroflexota; class Chloroflexia; order Thermomicrobiales; family Thermomicrobiaceae; genus Sphaerobacter. Next base: position 7,159 of record JASBVL010000076.1, on the reverse strand, counting down.
ATCTGGGTCGTCATGATGGTGGCGATGATGTTCCCCACGGCGGCGCCGATGATCCTGACCTTCGCCCAGGTCCACGCGGGTCGACGGGCGCGCGGGCAGGGCTACGTGCCGACCTGGATCTTCGTCGGCGGGTACCTCGCGGTCTGGTCGCTCGTCGGCGTGGTCGCCTACGGCGCGGCCGTCGGGGTCACCAACCTGGCGACGGGCAACATGTGGCTGATGGACCACGCGGCCCGGATCGGGGGCGCGGTCCTCATCCTCGCCGGGCTCTACCAGCTCTCGCCGCTCAAGCGCGCCTGCCTGGCGAAGTGCCGCACCCCGCTGGCGTTCGTCCTCGGCTCCTGGCGGGATGGTGCGCGAGGCGCGCTCCGCATGGGCGTCGAGCACGGGAGCTACTGTCTCGGGTGCTGCTGGCTGCTGTTCGTGATCCTCTTCCCGCTCGGGCTCATGAACGTCGCGGTGATGGCGACCGTGACGGTGCTGATCTTCGCCGAGAAGGCGCTCCCGATCGGGCCGCGGCTGGGCCAGCTCGCGGCCGCGGTGCTGATCGCGTACGGCGCGCTCGCGCTGGCCATGCCAGAGCTGCTGCCGACGACGGGGATGTAGTCAGATGCCCGCCCGTACCGGAGTCGCTTTCGTTCTGTGCGGCGCCCGGCGCGCGCCGGGCGCCGATCGGGATGACAGCCAATGAGCGCGTGCGTCCTCGGCCGATCCCGGCTAGGCGGGGGGTGGAGCAGGCTTCACGCCGACGTGGATGGCGACGGTGTGCAGGGCGAGGAGGCGGTACTCGACCGGGTGCAGGCCGGCCCGGTGCATGATCTGCGCCAGTTCGTCAGCCGGTGGGAAGGCGCTGACCGAGCGGGGGAGGTAGCGGTAGGCATCGCGGTCGCCGCTGATCAGCCCGCCGACGATGGGGACCAGGCGATCGAAGTACCAGCGGAAGAGGGTGCGCAGCACCGGCAGGCGGAGCGGGGTCATCTCCAGGATCACCAGCCGGCCGCCCGGCCGGAGCACGCGGGCCATCTCGGCGACGGCGGCTTCGTAGTCGGGCATGTTGCGCAGCCCGAAGGCGACGGTGCAGGCATCGAAGGCGCCGTCGGGGAAGGGCAGGCGCATGGCGTCGGCCTGGAGGAGCGTGACCGGCGCGCGGCGGGCGCGGACCTTGTCCGCCGCCAGGCCGAGCATGCCGCGCGAGAAGTCGGCACCGACGACGCCGGGGGCGCCCTGCCGGGCCAGCTCCAGCGCGAGGTCGCCGGTGCCGGTGGCGACGTCGAGGACGCGGCGCGCGCCCGCGGCGAGCGCGGCCCGGGCGGCCAGACGTCGCCAGGCCACGTCGCGGCCGCCGCTCATCAGCCGATTGATGAGGTCGTAGCGCCGGACGATGCGGTCGAACATGGCCCGCACCTCCGGCGGCCGCCGCAGCGCCCCGCGTCGTGGAGTCTCCATCCCGGTCACGCCCCGTCTCTCCCCTCATCGCCGCGCGGCCCGGCCAGCGGGCCCTCCGAACTGTGGCATGCCGACGCGCGCGGCGACAAGGGGGAGCGCGGCCGGCGGGCTCAGCGCGGTGCGGCGGCCAGCCCGGCCTCCCGGCGCGCCGCGCCCTCCGCGGCCAGCGCCAGGGCGTAGTCGACGATGCGGCCGGGGATGTTGACGCCGGTGGTGTGGATGCTGTTGCGGAACTCCATCGTCGCATTGACCTCGTTGATCAGCAGGCCGCGGTCGGGATGTTCGAACAGGTCGATGGCGAGCACGCCGCCGCCGACGGCGCGGGCCGCGCGGGCGCAGAGCGCGGCCAACTCCGGCGTGACCGGGCAGTTGGTCGCCTGCCCGCCGCGCGCGGTGTTGGTGATCCAGTGCTCGGCGGTGCGGTAGATGGCGCAGATGGTCTCGTCGCCGACGACGAAGGCGCGGATGTCGCGCCCGGGCTTGCGCACGTACTCCTGGATGTAGACGGTGCCGTGGTGGAACGAGCCGAGCGCCTGCTTGTGCTCGAGCAGCGTCGCGGCGGCGGCGCGGCTGTTGACCCTGGCCAGCAAGCGCCCCCAGGAGCCGATGGTCGGCTTGAGGATGACCGGGTAGCCCAGGGTCTCGCACGCCTCCAGAGCGGCCGCGGGCGTGTAGGCGACGAGCGTCCGCGGCTGAGGCAGGCCGGCCCGGGCGAGGGCGGCCGAGGTGCGGAGCTTGTCGTTGCAGAGCGCCACCACCGCGGAGCGGTTGAGCGTGGGGATGCCCCAGCCCTCGGCGATGGCCAGGGTGTGGAGGGTGCGCTGCTGGCTGACGCTGCGCCCGATGACGACGTCGACGTCCCAGGGGCGGCCGGTCAGGTCGACGACGGCGCTGCGGTCGTCGATGCGGGTGCAGTCGATGCCGCGGCGCGCGAACTCGGCGAAGAGCAGACGCTCCTCAGCGCGCAGCGGGCCGTGGACGACGGCGACGCGGGGCGGAGACCCCGCCGGGCGGATATGGGTGAGCGACATCGGTCCGTTCTCCTCGTTGGCGATCGCGGAAGCCAAAGCCGGCGGCAACGGGCGCTGCCGCGGTGGTTGGCCGCGGCGGGCGCCCGCCCGGTTTGGCTTTGGCGCGGGCGAGAACGGACCGCTGTTTCGTGGCGTCCGAGCAGGAACCGGCGCGCCGCGCCAGCACGAGCGCCGGGTCGTGGAGGATGGTCGTGAGTGCTTCGCGGTGCATGCTGCCCTCTCTCGGACGCGCGGGGAGTCCCCCGGATTCGGATCGATCGCGGATCGCCGGACACCGGCGAGGGCATCAAAAAACCGCCGCCCCCGGCTGGGGACGAGCGGTGTCGTGCCCGTGGTACCACCCCACTTCGCCGCGCCCTCAGCGGCGCGCGGCCTCAGCCCGTGCCGACGGATCGGCACGGCCGGTTCGCTAACGGGAACCGCTCCCGTCGCCGCCTACTGGGAGGGGCGGCGCCCACTCCGTTGGGGGCGAGGCTCCGAGGGCTTCTTCGCCGGCAGTCACGGTCCCGCTTCTCAGCGCCCGCGGTTCTCTGTCCCGGTCCTGCCGGTTACTCGTCCTCATCGACGCCGGTGCGCGCTCGGTTGTTCGGAGGGGAGGCTAGCAGAGGGCTCGCGTGCTGTCAAGGGTGTAATGCGTATTCCGTAGTGCGTATTTCCTCGTCGCCCGACCCGGTTTGGGGCGATAGGGAGCGGCCACGCAGCGTCAACGCACCACGGAACACGACTGACGTGAGTAGGGCCGGGCGGCCCGTGGATGGGCCGCCCGGCGGATCGTCGCTAGAAGCTGACGATGGGTTCGCCGGTCACCTGCTGGAAGGCGAAGTTGATGAAGAAGAAGCCGAAGAAGAGGACGTTCAGCACCAGGATCAGGTAGGACCACCAGCGGATCCGGGCGGGGCCGGGGAGCCGGCGGTTCAGATACATCAGGAGGAAGGGGAAGATGAGCGCCCCGAGGTTCGACATGTTGGCCGAGATCAGGACCAGCCGGACCGGCAGCGCCTGGAAGAGGATGATGCCGATCACGACGGCCAGCAGGGCCATGTACGGGTAGTAGAAGCGGCGCGGATCGCCCGCGAGCAACTCGCGGAAGCGGGCGCTGGTGCCGTAGAGGCCGTCCGCCACGTTGCGGACCAAGGCCTCGAAGATGCCGATCTGGGTGCTGAACAGGATGAAGAACCCGACCAGCAGCGCCCAGTAGTAGAGGAACGAGCCGTAATGCCGCGAGAGGACGTCTGCGGCGTAGGTGGGCATGGTCTCGCGGGTCGGCGCGACCTCGCCCGGCATCCCGGCCAGGTGCGAGATGAGGAGGGTGGTGAGGAAGATGCCGATGATCGCCCCGCCGAAGAAGACCACCCACTGGTCGAGCATCAGCAGGCGGAACCAGCGCTGCCAGCGCCGCGCGTTCTCCGGGGTGTCGGGGAAGGTCTTCCCGTAGTACGCGATCTCGCGCTGCTCTCCGCCGACCAGGCCGGCGATGAACCCGACGCGGTGGCCCATGCCGTAGCCCTTGTCGCGGTAGTAGTTCATCGCGTACCAGTTGAGGCCGGACGCGAGCGCGGTGTAGCCGACGATACCGCCGATGACGGTGGCATCGACGCCGGACGGCGGCAGGGAGGGCGTGACCAGCCCCTTCAGCGCTATCCACCAGGTGGAGAAGGGCACGACGAACAGGTCGACGATCAGCAGGGTGACCACGATGAAGCCGACCATGCCCCAGTTGACCAACTCGAGCGTGCGGGAGATCTTCCGCCCGACGAGGGTGATGGCCAGGACGAGGAGCATCAGGCCGAACGCCAGGATGCGAGCGGTCGTGCGCTCGCCGGGGGTATCGACCAGGCTGCCGGTGAGGAGCACGTAGAGGCTCTCGCCCGCGCCCGCGGCCCACCCGCCCCAGATGTTGGCCATGTAGAGGACCCCAAGCGAGACCACCACCCAGAACACGACCCCGGGCGCCACGCGCGCCCAGCCCAGGATCGGCACCTCGCCGGTGGCCATGATGTAGCGGCCGATCTCCATGTTGTAGAAGGTCTGGAGGACGGCGGAGATCAGGATGACCCAACCAATGCCGACGAACCCGTAGCCCGCGACCCCGAGCGGGGCCAGCAGCCACTCACCGCTCCCGATCGAGATGCCGAGGGCGATCAGGCTGGGACCGATGACGCGGGTGATGGCCTCCTTGGGGCCGATGTGCTTGACCTGAAAGACCTCTTCCGGCTCCGGCAGGTCTTCCAGGTCGAGCGGGGGCCGCGTCTTCCCCAGTGGGTAGGTTTTCGGCTCGGCAATGCGTGCGTGATCAGTGATCGTCACGTCCCACCTCCGGGGTGTTCTCAGAAGGCCGATGTGCAGGCCCGGGTGCGGTCACGCGGCGGTGAACGTCATCGGGGAATCGCCAGGCGCCAACCGAGGGAGGGCGCGCGGTGTCGGCTGCCCCGGATAGGGGGCGAGCGGCTGCGCGGCGCGCCCGCGACCGCCGGGCCCGTCCCGGGCGCGCGGGACCAGCCAGGCACGCCTGCCCATCGAAGCCGATGCGGGAGCGTCGAGGTCGTCGCCATCGGCGCCACCGATTTCCGTCCAGGCTGTCCATGAAGTCACCGCGACTATAGCAGTGGTTCTCTTGCGCGTCAATGCACGCGATGGTCGCGCACGCGCCATATGCGCAGCGCGCGCATGTGCTGGCGCGTCCGCGCCGGTGGCGGTCGAGCGGCGGAGAGGGAGCGTGCGGGGTGGTGCCGCCGCTACGGCTGGGCGGCGTCGTAGGCCACGTCGGTGACGGTGACGTCGATGTACGCGAAATCGCCGGCCGGGAGCTTCCACACGCCCTGCGCCCGGACCGGCAGGGTCAGGCCGGCACGCTCGCCGTAGGCCAGGACCTCGGCGGCGAAGGTCGCCAGCTCGTAGCGCCCGTCGACGGTGCGATAGCGCTCGGCGACGAAGCGCGTGAGCCGGCCCTCGGCGTCGACGTCCATGACCCCGCTGACGCGGCGGCCGTGGTCGGTGAGCGTCACCCGCGCCGCGGCGTCGCCTACCGGCTCGAAGCGGAGGTTCTCCCCGAGGAGCGCCGTGGGGAACCAGATCATCTCGCCCAGGTAGCGCACCAGGGCCCCCTGGTCCATCTCCGGCCCGCGCGCGTTCGCCACGGTCAGGAGCGAGCCGACTTTGACCAGCATGTGGCCCGCGCCGTCGCGGTAGCGGTCGCGCCCGCGCGCGAGGGGGAGCGGGCCGAGGTGCAGGGTCCCGTCCCAGACGAAGCCGGGCGGCTGCACGGAGAAGTGCTGCACCGCGGTGAGCTGCAGCCAGGGCTGGCCGGGGACGAGCCGCATGCGCCCGGTCTGCCGGAGATGGACGGTGCGCACGAGCGGCTGACCGACCACGCCGGTGTAGCGGAGGTAGCGCTGCACCGGCGCGGGCAGGTCACGCAGCATGGCGTCGGAGACGACGGTCGCCGGAGCGGGCGCGGCCCGGGCATGCAGCGCGGCGACGTCGCGCCGGACCAGGCGGCTGAACGCCCGCTGTCCCAGCAGGTGCGCGACCAGCCCTCCGGCGAGGGCGAGGGTGAGGGCGGCGGCCCAGGTGCGGAACGGCTTCACGGATCGGCACTCCTTCCCGGTGGCGACCGGTCGCTCAGGCACCGGGGCCGACGGGGGCGGGCACGGCGGCGATGAGCATGTGCCTGTCGATCCCTCCTGCTCGGGCTGCGCCCGGCGCTCAGACAGGACGCCGCGCGCGGTGCACGCCGGTCAGGATGAGGGAGAGCAGGACGGCTTCCAGCAGGATCTCGGCGGCCTTCGAGGCCAGCCCGCCGGCCGAGAAGAGCACCGCGGGGCGGTCCTGGTAGCCGAGCAGGAAGACGAGGATCACCAGCGCATTGATCGCGGCGCCGACGATCCAGAGCCAGCGGCGGCGGGCCAGGATCAGCAACCCGCCCAGCAGGTAGCCGCCCGCGGCCGCGAAGACGATACCGGCCGGACGCTCCGACGCGGCGAGATCGCCGACGCCCAGGATGCCCAGCCCGATCAGCACGTAGCTCAGCGCGGCCAGGCCGGCGAGCGCCGCGGCGAGCCAGATGGCGCGGTCGGCCGCACCCGCCTGGGTCGCGCGCCCGTGTCGCATGGCGATCATGGCGGACCTCCTACTCCCGGCCGCGCCCCTGTGCGGCCGCTCCGATGCGAGCGTAGCGGCGGATGCACGACAGGCGCGTACGGAGAACTGGCCGGAGCATGCCGGATTCGCAACAGCCGCAGGCCGGCGTGACGACCCGCGGCGGGTCGGCGTTGTATGACCTATGGCGTCGTGCTAGGATGCAGAGACTGTCGCTACAGACGAGGCGGGATGTCGCCGTCGAGCAGAACGAGGAATCGATGCAGCTCCGACAGTTCCCAGTCGTCCTCGAATGGGACGCAGAGAACAAGGTGTGGGTCACGTATGTACCACAGCTCGGCATCTCCGACTTTGGCGAAACGCGTGAGGAGGCAATCGCCAACACGCGTGAGGCGATTCAGGGCTACCTCGAAGCGGCAGCCAAAGAGGGAATCCCGATCCCGCCGGTAGGGGGCGTCGAGCTGGTCCGGATCGAGGTCGCGCTGTCGTGGCCCGGCTCCCCGGTGTGAGCGGGAAGGCTGTCGTGCGGGCTCTCCAGCGAGCCGGCTTCCAGCTCAGCCACACCCGTGGGAGTCATGTCTATC
>JASBVL010000075.1 GCA_029961075.1 Sphaerobacter sp. | reverse complement strand
AGGAGCGCGAAGGTGTGCGTGTATGGGCCGGTCCCCGTCACGGTGTCGTTTCCCAGGATGCCGAGGAGCAGGTAGGGCGGCACGTCCGGGAAGAAGTCTCCGTCGAACTCGTAGGTGCTCGACATCCGGTTCAGGTACTTCGCGAAGGTCTGCGACGGCACGCCGCGCAGGCCCACGTCGTCGACCCATGCCGCGACGTCCTCGGGCTTCGGGTTCTTGACCGGCATCCACTTGGAGGCCGCGACCGGCGTGCCCCAGGTGGTCTCCTTGCCGATCCCCAGGTGGGTGAGACTGGTCAGCAACGGCATTACGCGTCACCCTTCCCGTCTTGGGTCGCCGGCGCGGCCGGCGGCGCCTCCTTCGCGCCCTTGGCCGCCGGCACAGGCGCGAAGGCCGGGTTGTTCGGCAGCTCGTCCAGGTCCACCACGTCTCCGTCCCGGAGGAGCAGCCCCAGCGTCGGGGCGTACGCCTCGGGACCTCGGTAGACGTACTTCGCCATCTCATCGCCCCCCCCTCAGGCGCCATTGATGAGCTCGTCGACGTCCGTCTCGACCACTGCAAAGAGCGCCGTCGTCTGCTGGTCGACGGCCGGCTCCGCGACCTCGACGCGGATGCGCTCGCCGCTTCGCAGCACCTTGCCGCCGAGCGTCTTGTCCGTGCGGATCTGCGCCACGACCGCATCAAGCACCGCGTCGAACTGCGTCTGCGCGTCCTCGCTCTTGGGCGTCGGGTACGCGGCGCCGACGCGCGCCTCGACCGTGTAGGTGATCATGCGCTGCTGGTTTGCGATGCGCTTCTCCTCGCTCCGGGTGATCGCCACGTAGGCCGCAGGCATGTCCTGGCCCTGGACGATCTTCGGCTCCGCGTCGAAGACCGTCTTGAGCGCGGCGACGGACCGGAGGCTCTGCGCGAACGCCTGGCGCACGTTCTGCCGGCTCATGACGCGAGCACCTTCCCGAACCACTCCCGGGCCGCGCGCTCGACTGCCTCACGCATGGGCTCCTGCGCTTCCTCGACCGCGCGGCCGCGGAAGTCGTGCTTCTTGGGGTCGATGCCTCGCACGCTCGGCAAGAACCACTCCCTGCCGTAGGCGAAGAAGTGGAGCACCCGCGCCCGCTTCGGCCGGATCGGCGCGCGGTTGGGCCCCCATAGCCCCGTGCCCTGCGTGAGCCACATGCCGTGGATGGCGGAGCGGAACTCCACGCGTCGCCCGAGGAGCCCGAACCGGAAGGACCGGCGCAGCGCCCCGGTCTTCTCCGGCGCCACGCGGCGCAGGCTGCCGAGAAGCGCCTCCGCCGCCCGCTGCAATGCCCCCTCGACAGGGAAGGTCGGCAGCCGCGCGTCCGGGTCGAGGCGCATGCGGATGCTCATGCCATCCACACCACCCGGTAGGGCTGCAGCATCTCCCGCGCCCTCGCGAGCTCCGCGTCGCGCTGGTCGCTCGACTGCAGGTACTGGCGCCGCGTGCCGCCCTCGATGGTCCAGGCGTCAAGCCCCCGCTGGCGGATCATCCAGGAGGCCACGAGGATCGCCGCCTCCTTGACCACGGGGTCGAGGGCCGTGACCGACACGCCCTGCGCGTGCGCGTACATGAGCGGCGAGGCGAGCGTCAGAGTGTTGCCGCTGACGCTTGCGACCGTGATGTCCTCCGTAGAGCCGCCGTCGTAGACGTGCAGCACATCTCCCGCCGAGACGCCGAAGGCGCTCGCGACCGTGACGCTCGTCGCACCGGCCGCGGCGGCTTCGGCGAGGGTCGTGTTCGGCCAGCCGTTGACGTAGGTGATCTGGATCTCGTAGGGCTGACCGCCGAACTCCCGGCCGGGGACGGCGTCCGTGGCTGTCACGAGCCGCCCGTTGACCTGGACCTTTGCGACGTCGGAGACCTGCCAGCCCGATTGCGGGCTCTGCCGCCACTGGATCGCCGTGACGCTCCTCACGGGGAACCGGTTGACCAGCACCGTGAGTCGCCCCCAGCGGTCAGGCCGGACGAAGTGCGTCTCCGTGTCCTGAGTCGCGACGAGCACCTGCCGGCAGTAGGCGTAGATCCAGGAGCTGGCGCGGGCGATGACGCGCGCGAGCTCGGCGTCCTGGTCGGCCTGCGTGCCGCTCCGGGCAAGGTTGGAGAGATCGATGGCCGTCGGCGCCTGCTTGAATTCATCGATCGTGAGAAGCGGCGCCTGCGGCTGCATCGATTACTCCCCCTCGGTCTTGGTCTCGTCGGCCGTGACCTCAACGTCTGCAGCCGCCTTGGTCTTGCCCTTGCCCTTCGCCTTGGGCGCTGCCGCTGCCTGGGGCTCGGCCTCGACGAGCTCAGCCGGCTTGGCGATGCTTTGCTCGAAGCCGCGCTCGCGGAAGTACGCGACGGCCTCCTCTTCCGCGACCTCGAACCAGCCGCGGACGATGTCGTAGGCCTTCTTGCCGTCCGTCACGATGCCGTCGACGACCGTCCCATGCTTGAACCACGCCATCAGTCCCGCACCACCCTTCCGTCCGGCAGAATCGTGACGCCCATGGACCAGGACTTGCGGTACTTCCGCACGCCCGGCACGCCGGCCGCAAGGATCTGCTGGCCGTCCTTTTCCGGCACTTCGACCACGCCGTCCTTCTGCAGGTACTTGCGGCCGTCCGGAGTCTCGACGTTCGCGAACTTGTCCGGCATCTCAAGCTGCACGGAAATCACCCCAAAGGTTTGGGGCCACCCCTCTGCTTGAGGGGTGGCCCCTCATGGTGCTTGTGCTGGCGGGCCTCAGCTGTTCTCGACCACGAGCACGCCGTGGATGAACGGGATGTAGCCCTTCAGGGCGCCGTAGGCCCGGATCTCCGACACCCAGTACGGGGCCGCGGCAGTGGGCGGGTAGTCGATCTGCAGGTAGTCCTGCACGAGGTCCATGGCGAAGGGCGCCGAGACGCCCGCGCCCGGGTACCAGCTCGGCAGGCCCTCGCTGAGGATCAGGATCGTGCCCTTCTGCATGAACGGGTGCACTTCGACTCGCACGTCCTTACCCGTGACCGGGTTCACCAGACGCGCCACGCGGTAGTTCGCCGTCGCGCCGCGCTGGTTGTCGACCACAAGGAAGTACGGCGTGTTCGCGGCGCCGAGCGTGATGTTCGTGAGGCGCCGGCTCTCGCCGGACTGGAGGTAGACGACGTCGGGGTCGGCGCGGCCGGTGTCGTAGAGGCTCTGCAGCGCGTCCGGGATGTCCACATCCGCGAGCTGCGCCTTCGTGCGCTTGATGTAGGCGTTCGACCCGCCTGCGAACAGGTAGCTCAAGATCCCGTTGAAGCTGTTGGGATCATAGCTCCCGTCCGCGGCCGGCGGCTGCTGGCCGGAGGTCGGCACCGCCGTGATCGTGACGTCGGCGCCGTTGCTCGACCCGACGTAGTAGAACGGGCCGCCAGCGGCCGAGCCAGCGTAGATGTTGAAGGTCAGGGCCGGGGCGTTGGCCGGCACGTACGGCGTGACGACGACGCTGTTGGTCGAGCCCGCGCCGGTCGTGACGGAAGCGACGGCCGAGGCGACCGACTCACCGAAGCCGTCGTGCACCGTCTGGACGACATAGACCGTCGTGCTCGCCGGGATCGCGCCGCCGGTGGACTGCGCCGCAAGCGTCGGGGCCTGCGTTGAGCCGATGGCGCCGCCGAGCGTCCAGCTGAGGCCGCCCTGGCTCACGATCTGGCCCGAGGAGCCGCGGCCGAAGAGGATCAGCTTCTCCTCGGCGATCATGAGAGCCTTGAGCAGGTTGGCCACAGCCAGAGCCCGCAGGTCCTGGAACCCCTCGGACGACCACTGGCCCTCGAACGTCACCGGGTCGCTGGAGAGCCCGAACGACCGGTAGTTGATGATCACGTCGGCCGTCTGCGTCGCGATCTGCGGAGCGAGCTGCTTCTCGATCGCGATGCCGTTCCTGGCGTTCGTGTCCGCCGAGGTGATCGCCTTGAACTCGACAGCCTTGCCCCGGCCCTTCTCGCGCGGGAGCTTGTTGCGGATGGGCGAGAGCACCGGGAAGAGAAGCCTCGCCGGCACCTCAAGGTTGTAGGCCTGAAGGCCGGCGGCCACATTGAGGTCCTTGGCGAGCTCGGCCGTGATCTTGATGCCGCCCGCGCCGTAGACCTTCGTCAGCTCGTCCAGAGTCTGCTGGATGTCCGCTGCAACGGTCATCTATCGCGCACCTCCGTAGTTGCCACCGATGAGAGCGGCCACAGCCTTGATCCGCTCCTCTTCGGGCAGGGATTGCAGGGCCTCCGCGGCCTTGTTGAGGGCCATGCGCGCCGTCGCTGCGTCGCCGTTGGCGGCGAAGCTCTTCTCGACCGGGCGCGCCTGCGCCTTGGCCGGCGCCGCCAGCTCCTCAACCTTCTTGAGCCGCTCCTCGAGGGGCCGGACAGCCTCCGAGACCGCCCCCTTCACGGCCTCGGCCACGGCCGCCTTGAAAGCGTCAGCCCTGAACACCTTGGTGAGGTCGGGGCCGGCGGCCTTGGTGGCGTCGGTCTCCTCTTCGTCCTGCTCTTCGTCTTGATGCTTTGGGTCGTCGGTGTTGTCGACGTCCCCGTCGCCGTCGTCACCGGTCTCCCGGGCCGTCTCCTTGGCCCGCTGGACGGCGTCCTGCATGGCCGTCTTGAGTTCGTCCGGCGTCATGCCCAGTGCCTTGGCGAGGAGGTCAAGCGTCTCCTCGGCGGCCTTCTTCTCCGCGTCGTCGGACACCTCGATACCCACCTCCTTGGCTGCGGCCACAAGCCGGCGCCGCGCCTTGGCTTTGGCCTCCTCGGGGATGTCGGTCTGGTCGAGACGCGCCAGCGCGTTCCGGACGTGGGCGGGGTCAATCTTCCCGTCCTTGTCCTTGTACGGCAGGTGCCGCTTGGACCGGGGCACCGTCTTCCCCTCGGAATCCTTCTCGCCGCCCGGCTCGATGTAGGCAAAGGCCGAGTCGGGCAAATCGTTGATGTACGCGGTGGACCAGACGGCCTTCTCGACAGTGGCGCCCTCGCCGGGCTGCCACTCCCCGTCGGCCGCCTTCGCCACGGTGAGGACGCACTCGGGGTTGGCCGGCCGGTCGACGAGGCTCACCTCGACGATCGTGCCGCCCTTGATGAGGCCGTTGGGCGCCGAGGCGTCCTTGACGATCACGGGGTGCTTGACGCCGATCGAGAAGCCCTTATAGACGCCCTCGGCGACCTTCTTCCAGGCGTCGTCGTCTACGATCTTGGCGGTGATGATCGCACCCTTCTGGTCGATCGTCGCGTCCTCCGCCACGCCCACCGCGCTCGGGCCGTGCATCTCGCGGATGTTGCCCCAGGTCATCCACTCCGGGATGGCGCTCTTCAGCCACTCCGCGTCCGCGCGCTGGCCGTCGAGGTCGAGTGCCGTCGTGCTCGCATAGCCCGTGACTAGCCGCTTCTCCTTGTCGACCTTGACGATCTCGGCAAAGATGCTCGCCTGCTGCGTTGCCACGTTCCTCACGCTCCCGTCCACGGGTTCTCTAGAGTCAGGTCGTCGCCGAACTCCGGGATCACCTCATGCCAGCAGTTCGGATGCGCCGGCAGCCGCATCTCGCGCACCTCGTCGAGCGTGTGCGGATTTCCGTCCACAAGCGACTGGCAGTAGGCGCACACGCACTCGTCCGGCGCCACGCGGTAGAGGAGGCCCGTCAGGCGGTTGCGCTCCGAGAAGTCCACGACCGCCTGCTTGTAGGGCCCGTTGCTCTCGGTCATGGCGATCTGCTTGGCCTTCCAGGCTGCGCGCTGGTCGGCCCATGTCTGCAGCGCCTGGTGCAGCTCGTCGCCCTGGAGGCCATCGGCCACGAGCTTCCGCCGCTGGCGCTCGAAGTCGTGCTGCTGGGTCTTGGCGATCTGGACCGCCGCCCGGTGCGCCTCCTCGCGTAGCCGCTCCAGCACCTGGACGTCCCTGATGCGCTCGACCTCCGGGATGCCGAGCTGCTTCAGCATCCGGTTGATGGCGGTCCGGTACGCCTCGGTCTTGAGCCGGTAGAGCTGCTCGGCGAGGTGCTGGGCCTGCTCCGCCTGGGCAGGGAGCCGGCCGTTGCGGACGTGCGCCTTCCACCAGCGCAAGAAAGCCGCCACGAAGGCAGCTTCTTCCGCGTGCGTCGGCCGGTCAGCGGCCACCTGCTCCCTCTCGGTTTCGCTCAGGTCAGCGGCGTCACCCGGGTCGTCAAGCAGCTCTTGAGCCGCCTCTCCGGTCGGCACCGCCGCCTTCCGCGCCTCGGGCCCGGCCGTCATCGGCGGCTTGGGGCGGTTGCCGGCCTCACCCTCCGGCGGAGGCTGCCCCGGCGGTCCTGGTGGCCCTGGCTTCGGCGCTGGCGCCTCCCCGCTCGTGAGCGCCTTGAGATCGGCGAGCCCCAAGACCTGCGTGCCAGCCACGAAGATCGGTCCGTTGACCCCATACGGTTCGTCGCCGCGCTCCTCGCGGACCTGGTCGAGCGTCTTGATGCCGGCCTCGATCGCGATCTTGTCGCTCTCGTTCTTCAGCTTCTCGTCGATGCGCTCGACGCCGACGAAGCTGAACCGCAGGTCGTACGCGCCCCACCACTGGTGGATGATGCGCGTGAAGAGCGTCGCCAGCCACTCGGTGAGCGGCCGCAGAGACTTCCTGACCGTGATGGCCTCCTGGCCTTCCGAGAAGCCCTTGCCCCCGAGGCCCGATCTCGGCGTGAAGCCAACCTCGACGGGCTGCACGTCGAAGTACATGCAGGTGAGCTCCGCGAGCCAGCGGGCAAACTCCTCGCCGAACTCGAACTCCTTGAGGACGATGGGCTTGCTGCCCGCCGGCACGAACTTGAGCTTGCGGAGGGCGCCAGGGTCTCCCGACATCACCTGGTCCCACCAGTCGTTGAGCTCACGGAGCTGGTCGGCGGTGTACCCCTCGGGCGCCTCCATGACCATGGGCGGCAGGTTGCCCTCGGTGAAGTACGCCGTGTTCCACATCTCATTGCGGAGCGCGAGGTTCACATGCATCAAGATCTGCTCGATGTGAGAGAACCCGTATGGCGTGTGCGTGCGCACGAGGCGCGGATAGTAGTAGAGCTCGTCCCGGGTGAAGTCGGCCCGCGCGATGCCGTAGAGGTACTGCTGGTACGCGGGCGCAGGCGGAAGCGGAATGCGCCCGCTGTCGTCGAGCAGCACCTTGATCGTGGCTCCGTCAATCGGATCGAGGGAGAGCAGCCGGCCCCCGAGCGTGGTTCTCGGGTACACGGTCAGGGCGTCGAGCACGAAGTAGTCCTCCAGCAGCGCCCCGATCCACTCGTCGAACGACGTGTAGCCGACGCGCTTGCCGTCACGGATGACCGCGTCCGCCGGATACAAGAAGAACCGCCGGATCTCGTCGATGAGGTCGCCCTCGCGCTCTTGGATCTCGCGCGACTTGCGCCGGTCCGAGGTCGCAGGGACGATGTCCCACTCCAGCCCCTGCACCTCGTGCTTGCGGATCTCGATGCAGCGCCGTGCCAGCTCGTACGTGTCCGCGAGCCGGCGCAGGGTGTCGTAGTCGATCCGCCTGCCCTCGCCCGGCACCGTGGGGAGGTTCCAACCGGGGCGGTAGACCCAGCGCCGCGGCTCGCCGCCGAGGGGCTGGGGCTCGGGCGGCCGGCCGGGCCCCATGGAGGTGGTGCCGTCGCCCGGCAGCATCGCGCCCATGGGCGCGCCGGGCGCGTGCGCGATGCCGCCCTCGCGGACGGCGAAGAGCGCCTTCCAGGCTTCACGCAGGCCCACGGGCTATGCTCCTCTCGCCGATTGCTGGTAGTACCGCATGAGCTGCTCCGCCGGATCGCGCTCCAGCCTGTAGGCCACGTACCTGAGGGCGTCCGGGGCGTGGTCGTGCTGCTTGAGCGGCTTGTCCTCGCCGCGCTTTTGGGCCGTCGCGTCCCACGAGTACGTCTGCATCTCGCCGATCAGGTGCTTGCAGGCGCGGTTCACGAACAGCCGGCGCTGCGCCAGCATTGTCGCCACCGACCGGATGCCCGGCAACACATCGTTGTCCGCCTCGACCACGGGGATGCCGTCGCGCCGCAGCTGCGTGATGAACGACAGCGCCGACGGGTCCACGACCACCGCGCGAGGCGCCACCTGATGGCGCGTGAGGAACGATGCGAGATCGCGGGAGTACTCGGCGTCCGTCCGCTGCCGGCCGCTCGTGCGGCCGTCGTAGTAGTACTCGTCATGCACGTAGAGCTGCCGGCGGCCGTCTTCGCCCGTCCGCTCGCCGATGAGCAGGAACACGCACGGGTTCGCCGTGCCATAGTCCACGCCGAGGTACCAACGGTCACAGGCAAGCGGTGTGTCCACGACATGGACGTGCTCGTCGAACATGTCGTAGACCACGCCCTCGGCCGCGACCCACTGGCCGAGGACGTAGCGTCTGTACCAGAGCCCGGTGTACTCGCGCTTGAGCGCTTCGACGTAGGCAGCGTCCAGGTTCGGGTTGTCGTCGAGGCCAAAGGACCAGTGCCGGAGATCAAGTTCGGCTGTCCGGTCCAGGAACTCCCGCTTCAGCCAATGGTACGGGCCGTCCGGGTTGCTCGTGCCGAAGAACTTCGCACCGCGCACGCTGAGGCGCGAGAGCAGCATGCGGAAGAAGCTCTCCGGCCAGAGCGCGATCTCGTCGCCATACGCGCCGGCCAGGGTGAGGCCGCGGATTTTGCCCTCGGCCCGCTCGTCGTTCGCCCCGGCCACATAGATGCGACGGCCGAAGAGGCGCGCCTCTCCCGATCCGGCCCGATACCGGAACGCGCGGCCGCCCACCATCTCAGCCAACGGGTCCAGGATGTTGCGCTTGAGCGTGCGCTCGGTCTTCCCCGCCATGAGCAGATCGCCAGGCGGCGCCGTGCGGACGAACTCCATCCAGCGGACGAGAGATGTGACCGTCTTGCCGCTGCGGACGCTGCCGTGCCAGACGTTGATGCGCGCGGTCGACTCTTCTAGGCTCCGCAACGCCAGCGGCCCGAAGATGCCCCACTCAAACGTCATCCTCGCCACCGCCAGACTCGGCCTCCGCTGCCTTGGCCCGGCTCCGCGCCAGCGCGTCGACCAGCGCGTCGATCGCGCCGCCGGCCTCGTGGCCGCTCCTCGCCTGGACGATGGCCCGGATCTCCTGGACGAGACGCGCGATCGCCTTGGCCTTGGTCACCTCGTCGACCTGGACGACCGCCTTCTCCACGCCCACGCCCGGGACGCCGATCAGTTCCTCGCGTTCGACGGGCTCCAAGAGCCGGGCCAGCTTGAAGCGCAGGACGCGCAGCTCCTCACGCAGGCTCTCGTCCGCTGGCACGGCATCGAAAATGGCCCGTTCCTCCGGAGTGAGGCGATCTCGGATGACCGTCTCATACGCTCCGTGCTTGCGGGCATTTTTATTGCCGGGTGGCGCACCGTGACTTGCCCCACCGTGCAGCTTGCACCGCCCTCGCCCGGGATGGTCGGTGCCCCAGCCGGCCGGCAGACGGCACGGCTTGCCTGAGCCGTGCGCCTTGGCGCCACAGATCGCAGCCATGCACGGTCACCGCCTCCCGTCGCATGATTTGTGCGCCAGCCCCCACCCTGGCTTACGGCGCAGTCACCCTCCCGGCTCACAGCCGGGCACACCAACGCGCGTCAAATCTCGTCGGATAGCGGCAGCCCCCACCAGCCGCGGCGGAGCATCAGCGCGATGGCCGCATAGTTGCCGGTGTCGATCCAGCTGTCGTCGATGCTCTCGTCCGACGCGTCGGTGCCGCCGCCGAAGTGGAAATGCGCCAGGCGCGCCAGCTTGTCGTGGCAGCGGATCACGACGCCCTTCTCGCCGAACATGCGGATGTTGTCCGGGCCGTACTTCCGCTGCCGCTCGATCATGACGCGGCGCATGTCCGCGAGGACCAGGTCCACGGCCTCCTCGAACGTCCGCGGCTCGCTCACGACGCTTGCGCCTCCCTCGGCACGTCGAGATACAGCCACGTCGCCATCGTCACGCCCTTGCGCGGATGGACGCTCAGCAGCGCCTGGCACGGCCGCGTCGCCCGGTGCTTGCTGCCGGCCACGAACGGCGTGGTCGGTGCGAATGAGCCGTTGCCGACCACCCAGGAGCCATAGCCGCTCGGCAGCATGTAGGGCCGGTGGTAGTGGCCCAGCGCCAGGAGCAGGTAGTCGCCCTCAAGGTCCCGGTAAGCGGCCGCGGCGCGGTCGATGCCGTAGTAGGGGATACCTCCCCAGCTCGCTCCACCACGGAGGCTGGAGCCGTGCTCGAACAGGATGCGGTGCCCCATGACCTCGGCCGAGGCCCAGTAGCTCTCGTGGTTGTGCAACTCGACGCGCCCTGCCTCGATGGCGGGACGCAGGATCGCCCGCGCGAACTCGCCGGCGAGCCAATCGTAGGAGTCGGCCGGGTCCAGCTCGGCGAGCCCGGCGACGCCAGCGGTCGGCGTCGTCCGCCCATGGTTGCCCGGCACGCGGTGCAGGCTCACCCGCTCGAAGGCCTGCAGCAGGGTCTGCACGAGCCCTGCAAGCAGCCGCCCGACCTCCGCCGTCTGCTGCGCGACGAGCGGATCCACCTGCCGGTGCTGGCTCGCGTGCATGTTGTCACCCTCGACGTCGTCGCCGAGGTCTAGGATCACGAGATGCCGCCACGGCATGGACCGGCGCCTGAGGTCCCAGATGCGCAGCACCGCGTGAGCGAGGCGCTCGAATTGGGCCTCGACGACCGCGGCCGTTTGCGTCCAGCCGGCGTTGATCCTCGCCGGCGTGTGCTGGCCGTAGTGGATGTCGCTGAGTACCAGGATGGCCGTCTCCTCATCGCCCGGGCCGCAGTCCCTGGCCTCGCGCCAGAGCGGCGGAGGCTCGATGGTGAGGGCGGCCTCACGGATGGCGTCCCGCCACTCCTCGATGACTGCGCGGCGCTCGACGAGGCGCCGCAGCTCCTCAGCTTCCGCCTTGCGGCGCGCTCTCTCGCGCTGCGCGGCCACCGCGTCCGGCTGGTCAGGAGCGGATGGCGCCGCCGGGACCATGCCCATGCGGTCGAGCGCCACCATGGCATGCCGCACCATGTGGCGTGAGACGCGCCGGCGGAACTCGGCCGAGAGCGCTGCCGCCATCTTGCGGTAGCCGTAGCCGCGAGAGCGCATGTCCCGCAGCCGAGCAACCATCTCCGGCGTCCAGTCCAGGGCGGCCACCCCCAGCAGGCCACCAAAGTCGAGAGCCCCGGCCGCAAGGCGCGGGGCTCATGGGGTTGTTCCGAGATCGAGGTGCCTACGCCACCCACTAGCGATTATGGGCGGGTACAGCGGGGACGGCGGGTGACTTTCGGCTCACGCGCTCTCACCTTCGGCGTAGGTCGGGACCCCGCGTCGGCGGAACTCCATCAGCGTAACCCTCACGATCTCGCGCCTGTGAGCCCGCAGCGTCGACTCATCCATGGGCCATGCGGCCGCGACCTGAGCGGCCGGCCGCCCGTCCCAGTACAGCTCCTCCACGATGCGCCGCCGTACTCCGTCGAGCCGCATGTACGCCGCCTCGATCGCCGCGACGACCCGCCGGGCCCGCTGGTACGACTCGTCAGCCGCGAGCAGCCGGCGGTACTGCGCGAGCGTGGCCAGGCTAGGGTCCGGGATGTAGCCGTTGACGCGCGCTCCCTCGGGCGCGGGACGCGCATACCCGGCCGCGAGCGCGGCATGCAGCTCGGCCCGATGCATCTCGGCCTGGTACTCGCGGTACCTGCGCAGGTCGGCCTCGACCGCCCTCCGCGTGGCGTCGTCCACGGCCCGCTCGCGCGGCCGCCGACCGCGCGCGCTCACGCCGTCTCTCCCCCGTGCCAGCGG
>JASBVL010000074.1 GCA_029961075.1 Sphaerobacter sp. | reverse complement strand
AGGCGTCAACACGGAGTTCGTCCTGGTCCTCGCGCCCGACCGCATCCGCATGCGCCTGGTCGAGGAGCGGGACCTGGTGCGGACCCCGCGCCAGCCGCAGCGTGCCGCCCTTGACGTAATCGATATCGAGCGACTCGGCCGCGGCCACGCGACCGACCTCGTCCACCGACTCGCGCATGGCCGCCAGGAGCGCCCGCGTTCGCTCCGGGCCATAGCGCCGGGCCAGCTCCCCGGCGGTGACCGGGAACCCGGCGCTGCACCAGCCGCCGTTGCGGCCGGAGGCGCCGAAGCCGGCGATCTCGGCCTCGACCACGGCGACGCGCAGCCCGGGCTGGCGGCGCAGCAGGTAGTAGGCGGTCCAGAGGCCGGTGAAGCCCGCCCCGAGGATCGCGACGTCGGCCTGGATCGAGCCGTCGAGCGGCGCGCGGGGCGTCAAGTCGTCGCCGCAGGTCTCCAGCCAGAAGCTATAGCTCGCGTAGTCCTTCACCGACCCCTCTCCCCCTCACACGATTGGCTCTGGCGGCGTCGCCCTGCCTGGTGGTGCCACCGACCTGGCACCCACGCCCGCCTCCGGGAGGGTTCCCGGCGGCGGTCAGCCCGGGCCGGCATGCTTGTGTGGCGACGGGTGATCCCAACCCGGGATCGTACCCCGATGATCCAGGCGCGCGCAATGGCCCGGCGCGGGCGAGCCGGGTATGATCCCTGCGGGGTAGGGCGGGTGGGGATCCGCAGGGGCGAGAGGAGCGCCAGTGAGCGAGGAGTCACAGCAGGATCAGTCGGGGGCCGCGCCGCCGCAGCCGTCCGAGGGGACGGCGACCACCTCGCGCGCCTTCCTGGACGCGGTGCGGCGGGCCGCCGGGTGGCGCGTGTCGCCGCGCGAGGTGGCCGCTGCGCTCGCGGCGATCGAGTCCGCCGGGCAGGAGCCCACGCCGGAGCGGGTGGCACGGATCGCGGCGGCGACGCGGGGCGAGCGGAGCCAGCGCCAGCGCCGGCACCCCGACCTGTGGCGCCGGCTCGGTGCCCAGCTCGCCCTGCACGGCCAGCCGAGCGACCCGGAGGCGCAGCGCGCCTTCATTGGCCGGGTGCGGGCGATCGCCGGGATCAGGAGCGATGCGCTGGCCCTGCGCGTCGCGCTGGCGGTCGCGGACCACGGCGGGCCGTTGGACGCGCGCAGCGTCGGGGAGATCACGCGCTGGCTGCTCCGACGCGTGGGGGAGGTCCCCGCCGACGAGGCCATCGCCGAGGCCGTCCCCGCTGCCATCCAGGCCATCCAAGAGTCCCGCAGCGGCGCCGACCGCCCGCCGCGGCCGGGCAGACGGCGGCGGGGCTGAGGCCGCGCCGGGTGCAGGCCGCCGTCCGGGCGGGATCGCGAGAGGGAGACGCATGAGCGACGAGCATCCACCGACGAACCCGCGCGAGCCGCAGCATCCGGACCCGGCGGGTGACGACCTGGCGCGCCCCGACTCGCCCGCTCGTGACGAGCGTCAGGCGATCATCGGGACCGACCCCTTCCTGGACGAGTACCTGCGCGCGCCGTACGACCCGATCAATGCCGCCCGCATGGAAGGCCGGTTGCTCGGCGAGCTCATCCGCCGTCCGCCCAAGCAGCGCTGGATGCGGCTCATCGCCGGGCTGCTGGGGGTCGCGCTGACGGCAGCCGGCGCCCTCGGGGTGGTCGCGGCCGTCGGCGGTGGCCCAGTCGACCCGACGGCGCTGGTCATGGCGGCCGTCTTCGCCATCGCCGGGCTCAGCATCCTCTGGCGGCTGCGCGGCCCCGCCGGGTCGCGCTGATCCCCCACGGGAGCAGCCGCGCCGCCGATTCACCCCGCCCCGCGCCCGTGCTACGATGGCGTCCGCGCGCAACCGCCTGATCCCGGTGCTCGCCGCGGCGACGCGGGAAGGAGGGGAGGGGGACGTGTATCCTGCCAACGTGGAGGAGGTCACCATCGCTGAGCTGCAGGCGGCGATGGAGGCCGGCCGGCTCACCTCGGCGGCGCTGACCGCCGCCTACATCGAGCGCATCCAGGTGCTCGACCAGCGCGGCCCGCGGCTCAACGCGGTGCTGGAGATCAACCCGGACGCGCTCGACATCGCGCGGGAGCTGGACGCGGAGCGCCGGGCCCGCGGCCCGCGGGGGCCGCTCCACGGCATCCCGATCCTGCTCAAGGACAACATCGACACGGCGGACAAGATGCATACGACCGCCGGCTCGCTCGCGCTGATGCACTCGACGCCGGCCCGGGACGCCTTCATCGTGGAGCGGCTGCGCGCGGCCGGGGCGGTGATCCTGGGCAAGACCAATATGAGCGAGTGGGCCAACTTCCGCTCGACCCACTCGTCGAGCGGCTGGAGCGCCCGCGGCGGGCAGTGCCGCAACCCGTACCTGCTCGACCGCAACCCCGGCGGCTCCAGCTCCGGCTCAGGCGTCGCCGTGGCCGCCAGCCTCTGCGCGGGCTCCATCGGCACCGAGACGGACGGGTCGATCGTCAGCCCGGCCACGGCCAACGGCGTGGTCGGGATCAAACCCACGGTCGGGCTGCTCAGCCGCCGCGGCATCATCCCGATCTCCCACAACCAGGACACGCCCGGCCCGCATGGCCGGACGG
This sequence comes from Sphaerobacter sp., assembly GCA_029961075.1. Classification (GTDB taxonomy): domain Bacteria; phylum Chloroflexota; class Chloroflexia; order Thermomicrobiales; family Thermomicrobiaceae; genus Sphaerobacter. The sequence continues at coordinate 9,652 of JASBVL010000074.1, read as the reverse complement.
TCGCCGACGCGGCGGTGCTCCTCGGCGCCATGGCGGGTGTCGACCCGGAGGACCCGATGACGGCGGCCAGCGCGGGGAAGTCCTATACCGACTACACCCCGTTCCTCGACCCCAACGGCCTCCAGGGCGCGCGCATCGGTGTGGCCCGCAAGGGCGTCACCGGCTACAGCGAGAAGACCGACGCGCTCTTCGAGCAGGCGATCCAGGCGATGCGCGCCGCAGGCGCCACCATCATCGACCCGGCCGACATCCCGACCATCGACGAGATCCAGGCCGGCGCGACGGAGCGCACGGTGCTGCTGTACGACTTCAAGCACGACCTCAACGCCTACCTGGCGGCGCGCAACGACCCGGAGGTCCGCAGCCTGGCCGATCTGATCGCCTTCAACGAGGCGCACGCCGATCAGGAGCTGCGCTACTTCGGCCAGGAGCTCTTTCTGATGGCCCAGGAGACGGGTGAGCTCACCGACCCCGCGTACATCAGCGCGCTGGAGACGAACCATCGGCTCGGCCGCGAGCAGGGGATCGACGCGGTGCTCCAGGCGCACGACCTCGACGCGATCGTGGCGCCGACGGGCAACCCGGCCTGGACCACCGACCTGGTCAACGGGAACCGCGTCCGGGGCTCCAGCTCGTCGCCGGCGGCCATCGCGGGCTACCCGCTCATCAGCGTGCCGATGGGCTTCGCCCTCGGCCTGCCGGTGGGGATCACCTTCATGGGCACGGCCTGGAGCGAGCCGACGCTGATCCGGCTGGCCTACGCCTTCGAGCAGGCCACCAAGGCACGCCGGCCGCCCGCCTTCCTGGCGACGCTGGCGATGTAGGGCACGTCAGGTGCCATACGTCAGGCATGGTGCGTGAGGCGTATTGCGTACTGCGTACTGCGTACTGCGTTTTGCGTGATGCGTGTTCCGTGTTGCGTGTTGCGTCCTCCCTCACCCCCGCCCCCTCTCCCAATTCTGGGAGAGGGGTGCAGACTGCCGCGCACCCCCGGCCCCGTTTCCACACGGGCAGAGGGGAGAAGACGGACCACGGAGTACGCAGTACGAAGTACGGAACACGCACTACGCAGTACGCAATACGGCCCACGCACCACCCGTGACGCATGACGTATGACGTATGACGCCTGACGCGTCCCGCGCTACTCCGGCGCCTCGATCGGCAGCGGCGCGTTGAAGTCGCGGTAGACGCTCGTCATGTAGTGGCCGGTCGCCATCATGACCAGCCGGTGGATCAGGTGATCCTCGGTGCCGATCCAGAGCCGGAAGCGCGCGTTTGCGGCGGAGTCCCGGAGGGCCACGACGAAGCAGTCGACCCCGTCGATCGTCTCCTGCCCCAGCACCGTCACCTCGGTGGCGGTAGCGGTGAAGGCGAAGCGGGGCCACTGGTACCGGCCTGACGGCCAGGGCGTCTCCTGCCACGGCCCGTCCCCCTCGCGGTCGAAGCGCCGGTCGCCGACGGCGATCGTCTCGCGCCGCCCCGACGGCGCGTCGATCACCGCGCGCATGCGATCTGGGGCGGCGTACGTGAACTCGGTCGTCACGACCGGGCCGCCGCTGGTGAGCTCGTTGTGCTCCCGCAGCGACTGGAGTCGGTTCATGGTCTGCTCGGCCAGGCTGAGCAGCGCCCCGGCGCCCGGCGTCGGCACCGTGAGGTCGAAGGGTGCCGCGACCTCGGGCTGGCCGGGCAGGGTGACCAGCACCTCCAGGTGCCAGGTGCCCGGCGGCGCGAGCAGGACGGTGGCGCGGTAGCGCCCGTCAGCGGCCTCCATCTGGGTTGCCGCGCTGGGCCCTTGCCCGCTCCCCGGGCGCGTCCGGATCCTGACCCGTGCGTCGACCACCGGCGCGCCGACGGCGTCCTGCAGGCTGACCACGACCTGATTGGCACCGGGCACGGCCGGGTCGAGCGCGAGGGTGACCAGCGTGGGGCCGGCGTTCTGCGCCAGGGTGAGCGCCGGCGCGACGGAGGCCGGGGTGCTGGCGATCGGAGGCGGGGGCGGGGGGAGCGAGGTGAGAACCCCGACCGCGGCCAGGATCGCCACGCCGAGCAGCGCCTCGGCGCCGACCGTCCGCATCACGCGCCGCACCAGCGCCGCGGCGTCGGCGGGCGCGTCGGGCGCGTGCCGGGCGGCGGCGCGGAGGCGGGGCCGCAGCACCAGGAGATTGACGGCGGCCAGGCCGAGGGTGACCAGGACGAGGCCGAGCTTGGTCAGCAGGGCCACCCCGTAGCCGCTGTCGACCAGCGCGGCCGGGCGCGGCACGTGCGCCCAGGTCGCGTACAGCCCGGTGAGGATGAGGGCTTCCACGCTCACCAGCGCCAGTACCGAGAAGCGCGACACGGCCGGCGCGAGCAGCGCCAGGCGCGTCGCCTCCGATCGCCCCCGCAGCTCCGGCCGCACCGCCACCGCCAGCGCCGCCAGCCCGCCGAGCCAGGCGACCGTCGCCGCCAGGTGAATCCAGTCGACCAGCACCGAGAGCCAGACCGGCTGGGTGCTCGCCGGGTGGCCATTCAGGCTGGTCAAGAGCAGGAGCGCCGCCCCCAGCGCGAGGGCGGTGACGGCCCAGGAGTGGCCCAGGCGCTTCTCGCTGCCGCGCCGGACGGCGGTCCACGCCACCACGAGCAGCAGCGCGGCCAGCGCGAGCCGCCCCACCCAGCGCGCGCCGTAGCCGTCCAACAGGAGACTCCGCAGCACATCCCGCGACAGCGCGGCGCTGAGCGAGCCGCCGACACCGACCGCCTGGGCCAGGAGCAGCAGCGGCGCAGCCACCACGACCAGGAGCGCGCCGGCCCGGCTGAGCCGCCAGAGCCGGAGCTCGATCGCCGGGTCCCGCGGCCGCTCCAGCGCCGCCAGCCCGAAGACCAGCGGCCCGAGCGCGAGGACGAGGCCCACCAGGTGCAGCCAGCGCGCGACCGACTGCCAGGCGGTGCCGCTCGTGGCACTCGGGGCCACGGGGGGAGGCGGCCCACCCGCGGAGGGCGCGCCGACGCTGAAGTAGAACGTGCCGGACACCGGGTGCGTGTCGGCGGAGATGGCGCGCCACTGGACCGTGTACGTGCCCGATGCGCCGGACCCCAGGCTCACCTGGAGCTGGGTCGCGTCGTCCGGCGCGACGCGCGCATCGCCGCGATCGACGCGGGTGCCGTCCGGCCCGGTGACGATCACGGCGTCCGGCGCCGCCGCGATCGGCTCCGAGAGCCAGATGCGGACGAGGGCCGGGGGCGCGCCGACCACCGAGTCGGGGGCGGGGTCCGCGCGGACCAGCACGGCGTGGGCCCGCGCCGGGGTGGCCGTGCCGAGGGCGAGCACGAGTGCGATGAGCACGAGGCTGGCCACCCGGCCGATCCGGCGCCCGGGCGGGCGCACCAGGCGCGTCATGGCGCGGGCATCACGACGGCCGCCGGAGGCGTGAGACCGAGAGGACGACACCGACGAACCCCACTCCGAGGCTGACGACAGCGAGCCAGAAGGTCCCGGTCAGCCCCAGCGGGCTGCTGGCGCGCGACTCGCCATCCGCGGCGTCGGTCGCGGCCGGGGCCGCGTCCGCGTGCCCGCTGCCCTCCCCGGAGCCCGCCGCGACCGTGGTGACGGAGGCCGGGTGCTCGGAGCCGGCTGGCCCCTCCCAGGAGACGACACTCCCGTCAGCATAGGTCTGGCGCGCGACGAACGTCAACTCGCCTGGCTCCTCCGGGTTGGCCGCGATGAAGGCGAACTCGTCGAACTCCCCCGGCCCGATCGCGCCACCCGACCAGACCACGCCGGTGATGGTGCCGGATGCGTCCCGCTGCAACTCGTAGGTCCAGCCGGGCTTGGGCTGGAAGCTGCTCACCCGCAGCCCGGGTGGGAAGATCAGCTCCACCTGGACGGTCGGGATGTCCTTCTCGGTCGGCACCCGCACGGTGTACTTCTCGAAGGCGCCCGTCGTCGTCTGCTTCGGCCAGACGGTCACATGGGCGCTGGCCACACCGCTCGCGGCTAGGAGCATGAGCGCGCCCAGGGCGGCGGCGCAGAGTCGCCTGATCATCACTGTTCCCTCCGTGCATCCTCCGGCGGCATGCCACGCGGCGCGCCGCCTAGCGGCGGCGACCCAGCGCGGCGCCGAACCTGCGTAGCGGAGGAGCCGCCGTCGCACCGCGAGCCGGCCGGCTGCGGCCGACCGGCGCCGGATCGCCGCCGGCGCCTCCTCTCGACAACACTACGGACGAGCGCCGCGCGGCGCGATAGCCCCAGCGGGCCGGCACGAGCCAAAAGCGAGCTATTCTGTGGCCTCCCGCCCGCAGCGCCAGCCCGCCCGGACCGTCGAGGCGCGCCGGATCGACATAACAGCTCACCAACCGAGTCCGGCGGGACTGGCGGCCCGGCCGCAGGCCGGTCGCCGTGCCCCGTCGCGCCACGGCACCGACGGTGGTCAGGGCCGGGGGGCGACAGCGGCGCCGTCCACGCAGCACGCCTCACCCCTCGGCCGCGTCCGGCTCCGGCTCGGGCACGCCCAGCACCGTGCGCTCGTCCGGGACGAAGCGCAGCACGTGCGCCACGTACGAGCGAACCGCCTGCTCCATGCCGACGTCTTGACCGGCGGCCTGCGACAGGAACCAGCGGTGGTCGAGGATCTGGTGATACAGCTCGGCCGGCTCGAGCTTGTTGCGCAACTCGGGCGGGATCAGGGCCAGGGCCGGCTCGAAGACCTCCACCAGCCAGCGGGAGGCGGCCACGGCCTCGGGAATCGAGTGGCCCTCGGCCTGCTCCAGGTGTGCCCGGTAGCTCATCAGGTCGTTCAGCAGGCGGCGCGCCTGGTTCTCCTGCACATCAAGCCCCGTCAGCCTGAGCAGGCGGCGCCGGTGGTGCCCCGGCTCGACGAGCTGCGTCTGGAGGCGCAGCCGCTCACCCCCGGCGGTGGCGACCAGCTCGATCTCCTTGGCGTCGAAGCCCAGCTCGTTGATCCGCCGCAGGCGCGCTTCCAGCCGGTACCGCTCGCCCGGGCGGAAAACCTCCTCGCGCGTGAGCTCCGACCACAGGCTCTCGTAGCAGCCGCGCAGCTCGCGGGCCGTCGCGAAGGGGTCGATGCCCGGCAAGGAGCCCAGCGCCGCCTCCAGGTCGAGCAGCTCCCCGGCGATGTTCTCCTCAGCGATGGCGAGATCGTACTCGCGCATGCGATCGGAGATGGTGGGGTGGAGCTCGCCCGTCTCGGCGTCGACGAGGTAGGCCGCCAGGCTGCCCGCGTCGCGGCGGAACAGGGTGTTCGACAGCGAGCAGTCGCCCCAGAAGAAGCCCGCCAGGTGCAGTTGGACCAGCAGCTCGGCCAGTGCCTGGAGCAGGCTGCGGCGGAGGTCGGCGATGCCGCGGCGGCCGAACAGGGTCCGGTAGGGGAGCGAGAACTCCAGGTGGCGCGTGATGAGCACCGCGTCGAGCGGTTCACCGTCGCCGAGCGACGTCCGCCCGGTGACCGCGCCGACCGCGCTGACGACGCGGAGCTGGCGAGCGGCGAGCTGGCGGAGCAGCCGGTACTCTCGCACGGCCGGCTCCTCGGGGAGCTCCTTCAGCGCGTAGAGCACCCCGTCCGCCGAGATGAACCGCACGACGTGGCGGGAGATGCCACGGGTGACCGGCACCACCCGGTCGGCGGGCCAGGCGGCCAGCGGCAGATGCCAGGGGAGGTCGAGGAACGCGGTCGGGGCGGGGTGGCCGATGAGCTTGAATGTCACCGTCGTTGCTCCAGCCTGCCCGCGGCCACCATGAGCACGGTGAGCACGGTGCCCCCGGCGCCGGGCGCGCCCGCACCGCGGCCCCCTCGGTGGGGGGGGTACACCGCGGTGCGGGCCGTATCTCCGGCTAGTCCGCGGTCGCGGCGGTCTGCGCCAGCGCCGCGCGGGTGACCTTGGCCAGCCGCGCGATGCCCTCGTCGATCTGCTCCACCGTGACGCCGCTGTACGACAGGCGGAGGTTGCGCCGGCCCCGCCCGTCGCTGTAGAAGGCCGTGCCCGGGATGTAGTCGACGCCCGCCTCCCGCGCCGCCGGCAGCAGATCGACAGCGTCCACCCCCTCGGGCAGCGTCAGCCAGATGAAGAAGCCCCCGCTGGGCCGGGTCCAGGACGTGCCGGCCGGCATCTCGCGCTCGAGCGCGGCCAGCATGCGGTGACACTTCTCGCGGTAGATCTGGCGCAGGTGCTGAATGTGCTCGGCCAGCCTGCCCGAGCGGATGTACCAGTCGGCCAGGGCCGCGGTGTAGCTGTTGCGCAGGGTGTCGACCGCGCCGCGCGCCAGCGTGGCCACGACGTCGGCCGGGCCCACCAGATAGCCGAGCCGGAGCCCCGCGGCGATGGTCTTGGAGAGCGTGCCGGAGAAGATGACGTTGCCGCGCTGCGACAGGCTGAAGAGAGTTGGCTTCGGCGCGCCGCTGAAGCGGAGGTCGACGTACGCATCGTCCTCCACGATCAGCAGGTCCCGCTCATCGGCGAGCTTGGCCAGCGCGTGCCGCCGCTCCAGGCTCAACTCCACCCCCTCGGGGTTCTGGAAGGTCGGGATCGTGTAGAAGAACTTCGGCGTGCGCCCCTCCCGGGCCAGGTCGTCGAGGATCGCCTCCACCTGCGCCGGATCGGCGCCGTCCTCGCCCACGTCCACGCCCCGGACCTCCGCCCCCGCGAGCCGGAACATGTTGGTGGCACCCATCCAGGCCGGGGCGTCGGCGAGCACGACATCGCCGGGGTCGATCAGCATGTCGCACAGGAGCGAAAGCCCGGCGCTGGCGCCATGGCTCACGAAGATCTGCTCCGGCTGGACGTGGATCCCCTGGTCGCGCGCGAGCTTCTCGGCCAGCGCCGCGTTCAACTCGCCGTCGGTAATGGCGTTCTGGTAGGCCAGTGCGTCCCGCCGGTTGTGCTCGGCCAGGTACTCCGCCGCCTCGGCCATGTCCTCCAGTGGCAGGCTCGGGACATCAGGATCGCCGAAGACGAAGGAGATCATGCCCGGCGCTGGCACCCGCGAGGGGGCCTGCGCCGCTGCCGCCAGTTTCCCACGTCGAGACCAGCGCTGCGACCAGGTGTCCGTCATCTGCTCTCTCCTCTGCTCTTCCACCCGCGTGGTGTCCGCCGCCCAGTATAACCCACCGCCCGCGGCGGGCCGAGGGTGGCACGCCGTCTGCAGCACGGCGGCACGCGCCGATGCGGCGCGTGGCGATCGCACGGACCACGCTCTCGAAGGGAGCCATTGATGGCACAGGCACTGGCCGGGCAGACCATCGCCGTGCTGTTTACCGACGGGGTCGAGCAGGTGGAGCTCACGGAACCGACGCGCGCGCTGCGGGACGCGGGCGCCCAGGTGACGTTCGTGTCGATCCACGGCGGCACGGTCCGCTCCTGGGCGTTCGACCGCTGGGGCGAGACGTTCGACATCGACCTGACGGTCGATCAGGCCAACCCCAACGACTTCCAGGCGCTGCTCCTGCCCGGGGGTGTGATGAACCCGGATACCCTGCGCATGCATGACGGGGCGGTGCAGTTCGTCCGGCAGATGGTCCGCTCCGGCAAGCCGGTGGCCTCGATCTGCCACGGACCGTGGATGCTGGTGGAAGCGGAGGCCGTCGCCGGCAAGACGCTGACGAGCTACCGCTCGCTCCGGACCGACATCCGCAATGCCGGCGGGAACTGGGTCGATCGGGAGGTGGTGATCGACAGCGGCATCGTCACCAGCCGCGACCCGAACGACCTCCCCGTCTTCAACCGCACCATCATCGAGGTGTTCGCGCGGGGGCAGCAGGACCGGCCGGAGAGCGATGTCGTCACCCGGGCCTCGGAGGAATCGTTCCCGGCCAGCGACGCGCCGGCCTGGCCCCGATCGCCGCAGGCCGAGCCGGAGCCCCCCAGACCTGAGGAGTAGCGCGAGCGGGGCGCCGCCCGGCCGCGGCGGTGCCCCGGCGTCGCTCCCCGCCAGCGCCCGCGACCGGCAGCGGGCTAGAGCGCCCGCAGGGTCCGGGAGCGAACCGCCAGGGCGGCGGTGAGCAGCGACGAGGTCAGAGCGCCGGCCGCGATGGCCAGCGGCACGCTCACGTGGTCGCCGAGAAAGCCCATCGGGAGGGCGCCCAGCGAGCTGAGCCCCCAGGTCAGCGTGTAGACCCCCATCACCCGGCCGCGCACCTCTTCGGTCACGTGCATCAGCAGCAGGGTGTTGTTCATGGCCATGCAGGCCGAGCCCAACCCGCTGGTGAGCGCCAGCAGCCCCACCGAGAGCGGCACCCACGTCGAGTAGGCGAAGGAGGTCACCAGGGCCCCATAGACCACGAGGCCGACCAGCATGAAGAGGCCGCGGCGGCGGAGGCTGGCCAGGCTCGCGACGGCCAGCGACCCGATCACGGCGCCCACCCCGCTGCCGGTATAGAGCAGGCCCAGCCCATCCGCGCCGACGGCGAGGATGTCGCGCGCGTAGACCGGCAGGAACTGGACGTAGGGGAAGACGAGCACGGTCGGGATGATCGCCAGCAGCATCAGGCCGCTGAGCACCGCGCTGCGGGCGATATACGCCAGGCCATCGATCAGATTGCGCCGCAGCGCCAGTACCTCCGAGGTCGCGGCGGGCGCGGGTGGCAGGAGGGCGGTGCTCGCCAGCGCCAGGAGGAGGCACCCGGCCTGCGCCAGGAAGGCGCCGCCCGCGCCGCCGGCGGCGATGAGCACCCCGGCCAGCGAGGGCCCGACGATGCGCGTCGCGTTCTGCCCGGCGGACATCAGGGCGATGGCGCTCTGCAGGTGCGCCCGCTCCACGAGCGCGGGCACCAGGGTCTGCCGCGCCGCGCTGTTGGCGGCGAGCATGGCCCCGTTGAGGAAGGCGGCCGCCAGGAGGTGCCACGGCGCGACCACGCCCCAGACCACGACCAGCGCCAGCCCGACGCCGACCGCGGCGCCGCCGGCCTGGGAGGCCAGCAGCGTGAGCCGCCGGTCGAAGCGGTCGATCAGCACCCCGGACGGGATCGACACCAGGAGGAACGGGACCCCCGAGGCGACCCCGATCAGCCCCACCCAGCCGGCCGAATTCGTCACGTCCAGCATCAGCCAGCCCAGGGCGATCTGCATCATCCACTGCGCTGCCTGGGTGAGGACGGTCGTCGCCCAGAGGAGCCGGTAGGCGCGGTAACGCGTCAGGATCACCGCGATCGGTGGCCGAGCCGCTCCGGCCTTGCCGCCTGGCCTGCTCGACCCGAACACGTGCTCCGCCTCCGCCGAACCGGGAACGCCCCCGCCGATGCCACACCGCCAGCGCGGCGCAAGCGCTGACGCTACCACACTTCCTCCGGCCCAGTCCAGCGGTCGATCGGGGCGGCGTAGCGGCAATCCGGGGCCTGCAGTGAGCGGAAAGCGGGTATGGATCTTGCGCAGGTTGATTCGGTCAGATCTGCGTGCCGAACTACTTGTTCTAGGCTGCTGCGTTTGTGTCCCGCGGGGTGCCGCGGTCGCGCACCGGGCCAGCGCGGCAGGGCAGCGGGGGGCGAGTGGATCTGACCCGGCTTGCATCCAGGGGAGACCCGGTGTCGTAGTAACTAGGGAGGCGGGGGCGCCACGCGCGACATCCACGGGGACTGAGGGAGTGCGGACTCCAGCGCCGGCCGGCCAGCGGACAGGAGTGGCCGCTGGAGGGGGGAGGGGGTCGCTATGCGCATCGTCATCGCCG
>JASBVL010000073.1 GCA_029961075.1 Sphaerobacter sp. | reverse complement strand
ACACCTCCTGGCCGGTCAAGCACTCTTCGCTCAGCACCCGACGGCCCGCCTCGCCGAGGGTCCCGGCGCCCAGCATGTCCAGCACGGCGGCCTCGGCCTCGGCCCGGCTCTGCGCGACGACGACGCCCTTGCCCGCCGCCAGCCCGTCCGCCTTGACCACGACGGGGAGCGGTGCCCGGGCGACGGCCGCCAGCGCAGCGTCCAGGTCGTCATAGGTCTCGCACGTGGCGGTCGGTACCCCCGCGGCGCGCATGACCTCCTTCGCCCAGGCCTTGCTGCTCTCGATCCGGGCTGCCGCGGCATCCGGCCCGGCGACGGCCAGGCCGCGAGCGCGGAAGTGGTCGGCCAGCCCGCGCGCCAGCGGCTCCTCGGGGCCGACGACCGTCAGGTCGATGCGGTGCTCGAGGGCGGCGTCCGCGAGTCGCGGGATATCGGTGGCGCTGATTGGCAGGTTGGTAGCGATGGCCGCGGTCCCGGGGTTGCCGGGCGCGACGAAGAGCGCCTCCATGCGCTCGCTCTGCCGGAGCTTCCAGGCCAGGGCGTGCTCGCGTGCGCCGCCGCCGACGACCAGTACCCGCATCTGCGCGCTCCGCTCACTCCCACTCGATCGTCGCCGGTGGCTTGCTGGTCACGTCGTAGACCACCCGGTTGATCCCGGGCACCTCGTTGACGATGCGGTTGCTCATGCGCGCGAGCAGGTCGTGGGGCAACCGCGCCCAGTCGGCGGTCATGGCGTCCTCGCTGGTGACGGCGCGGATGGCGCAGACGTGGGCGTAGGTGCGCTGGTCCCCCATCACGCCGGTGGAGCGGACGGGGAGGAGGATGGCGAAGAACTGCCAGACGTCATCAGCCAGCCCGGCCGCCTCGATCTCCTGGCGAACGATGGCGTCCGCCCGGCGCAGCGTCGCCAGCCGCTCGGCGGTCACTTCGCCCAGGATGCGCACGGCAAGCCCGGGGCCAGGGAAGGGCTGGCGTTGCACAATCTCGTCGGGCAGGCCGAGCAGACGCCCGACGGCGCGGACCTCATCCTTGAACAGGGCGCGCACCGGCTCGAGGAGCTCGAACCGAAGATCCTCCGGCAGCCCGCCGACGTTGTGGTGCGTCTTGATCTTGGCCGCCGCCGCGGAACCCGATGTGGTCGCGCTCTCGATCACGTCCGGGTAGAGGGTGCCCTGGGCCAGGAAGCGGAACGGGCCGTGTTGCGCGGCCGCGTCTTCGAAGACTCTTACGAACTCGTCGCCGATGATCCTGCGCTTCTGCTCAGGGTCGGTCACGCCCGCCAGCCGCGCCAGGAACCGCTCGGTGGCGTCGACGTAGACGAGCTGCATGTTGAAGTGGCGGCCGAACACCTCGCGGACCGTCTCCGGCTCGCCCTCCCGGAGCAGACCGGTATTGACGAAGATCGGGGTGAGTTGGTCGCCGACGGCGCGGTGGATCAGCGCCGCCGTGACCGACGAATCGACGCCGCCCGAGAGCGCCAGCAGGACGCGATCGCGCCCGACGCGGGCGCGGATCTGCTCGATGGCGTTGTCGATGAAGGACGCCGGCGTCCATGTGCCGGCGCAGCCGCACACGTCGTAGAGGAAGTTGCGGAGGATCGTGCCTCCGAGCGGGGTGTGCGCCACCTCGGGGTGGAACTGGAGGCCGATCAGGTTGGCGCGCCCCATGGCGGCGTACGGCGAGTTCGCGCTGCGCGCCAGCGCCTCGAAGCCGTCGGGGAGGGCTTCGATCCGGTCGCCGTGGCTCATCCAGACGTCGAGGCGCGTGGGTAGGTCGGCGAAGATGGGGTGCGCGCTCGTGATCTCGATCGTGGCCGGGCCGTACTCCCGCTCAGCCGCGGGCGCGACGCGCCCGCCCAGGGCGTGGGCCAGCAGTTGCATGCCGTAGCAGATGCCGAGGACCGGGAGCCCCTGCTCCAGCACCCACGCCGGGAGTTGCGGTGCGCCCGGCTCGTAGACGCTCGCCGGACCGCCCGACAGGATGACGCCCCTCGGCCGCAAGTGGGCGACCTGCTCCCAGGTCGCGTCGAAGGGAAAGACCTCGCAGTAGACGTTGGCCTCGCGAACGCGCCGGGCGATCAACTGCGCGTACTGCGAACCGAAGTCGAGGACGACCACGGCGTCAGGCGGCGCGTCCCGGCCGATCGTGCCAGCCTGCCGCGGCGCCTCTGCTCGCTCTTCGGTCTCCACCCGGCATCCTCCTCACCGATCCTCGGCGTCCCTTCTCGCCGATCCCAACCCGGTCAATTGTACTCGATAGCTCGGCCGATCCGGCCGACGCGCGCCAAGCGACGGTGGCGATGCCGGCCCTCCTGCGCCTCCCGGCAGCACGCCGAGGCGCGGGGGGAGGTATCATCCCGGCGGGAGGAGGCGCACGGTGGCCGGTGGAAGCACGGGGACAGGAAGGACGCCGGTGCGGCTCGCCGTCTTGCTCTCGGGCGGCGGCCGGACGCTGGAGAATCTGCTCGCCTGCTCGCAGCGGGGGGAGCTGCCGGCCCGGGTCGCGGTGGTGGTCAGCAGCCGGGAAGGGGTGCGGGGGAACGACATCGCGCGGGCGGCCGGCCTGCCGCTGGTCGTGCTGCCGCGGCGGCAGTTTCCCTCCGCGGTGGCGTTCAGCGAGGCCATCTGGGCGGCCATCGAGCCGTACGCGGTCGATCTGGTCGTCCTGGCCGGCTTTCTATCGAAGCTGACCATCCCCGCGGCCTACGAGGGACGGGTGATGAACATCCACCCGTCGCTGCTGCCGCTGTTCGGGGGACGCGGCTTCTACGGCGAGCGCGTCCACCGGGCGGTGCTGGAGGCCGGGGTGAAGGTCAGCGGCTGCACCGTCCACTTCGTGGACGAGCACTACGACGCCGGGCCAATCATCCTGCAACGCTGCGTGCCGGTGCTGGATGACGACACGCCGGAGTCCCTGGCCGAGCGGGTCTTCGCCGAAGAATGCCGGGCCTACCCCGAGGCGATCCAGCTCTTCGCGGCGGGGCGGCTGCGCATCGAAGGGCGTCGGGTGCGGGTCCTGGACCCGGAGTGAGGCGCCCCTCGACGGCGTCCCTGGAGTGGGGCGCGGGCCCGCGCGCGAGCGTGGCGGTCTGTTCCGACCGCCACGCCCACCGCGCCTGGCGCTCTCACCGCCCGGCGGCCTGCACTGCCGCGGCGCGGCCGGCGATCTGGCGGAGATCGTCCAGTGTCAGGTCGCGGCGGACCTCGCGCGCGAACGTCGCCTGCACCGCCTCGATCAGCGGCGGCAGGACCTCGGCCAGGCGCACGGGCCGCTGGAGTTCACGCGCGAGCGACGTGGCGCCGCGGTCCGGGATGCCGCAGGGGATCATGTACGCGAAGTAGCGGAGATCGGGGTCGACGTTGAGCGCGAAGCCGTGATAGGTGACGCCGCGGCGCACCGCGATCCCGAGCGCGGCGATCTTGTCCCGGTCGACCCAGACCCCGGGGTGCGCGGGCTCGATCTGGCCGGTGACGCCGAAGGCGGCGAGGGTGTCGATCACGATCCGCTCCAGCCGCTCGACGAAGCGGCGGACGGCGCGCTGCGCCCCGCCGAGGTCCATGATGACGTAGCCGACGAGCTGGCCGGGGCCGTGGAAAGTGATGTCGCCGCCCCGGTCCACCGCGTAGCAGGTCGCGCCGATCGCCGCGAGCGTGGCGTCGTCGATCAGCAGATTGCGGCGGGTGCCGCGCCGTCCGACGGTGTAAGTGGGCGGGTGTTGCAGGAGCAGCAGTAGGTCGTCCACCGCACCGGCGCGCCGCGCCGCGGCCAGCCCACGCTGGAGCGCCCACGCCTCGGCGTAGTCCATCTGACCGGCCTGAACGAGTTGGATCGCGCCCGCTGTCTCACCTCGGTGTGTCATGTGGCCGGCCCTGCTCACCGCTTAGGCCGATCGTGCCTGGTCGATGCGCCGCCGCCGCAGCGCCTCCATCTGGTCGCCCGCGTGGTACGAGGAGCGCACCAGCGGGCCCGACTCGACGTGGCCGAACCCGGCGTCGTACCCCGCGTCTCGCAGCTCGGCGAACTCCTCGGGTGTGTAGTAGCGTTGGAGCGGGTAGTGCCGCTGGGACGGCGGCAGGTACTGGCCGATGGTCAGGACGTCGACGTCGCGGGCGCGTAGATCCTGCATCACCTGGAGCAACTCCTCGCGGGTCTCACCCAGCCCGACCATGACCCCGGACTTGGTGATCATCAGCGGGTCGAACTCCTTGACCTTGGTGAAGAGCTCCAGACTCACCTCGTAGTTGTCCCAGGGCTGGATGCGCCGGAACAGGCGCGGCACCGTCTCCAGGTTGTGGCTGATGATGTCCGGTCGGGCGTCCACCACGAGCCTGAGCGCGTCCCAATTGCCTTCGAAGTCGGGGATGAGCACTTCGATGCCGCAGTCGGGCATGCGGCGGCGGATCTCGCGGATGGTCGCGGCGAAGACGCTGGCGCCCCCGTCGTCGAGGTCGTCGCGGTTGACCGAGGTGACCACCGCGAACTTGAGGCCCATGCGCTCCACCGCATCGGCGACACGGCGTGGCTCATCCAGATCGACGTGGGTGGGGCGGCCCCAGGCGACGTTGCAGAAGCGGCAGGCGCGGGTGCAGCGGTCGCCCAGGATCATGAACGTCGCGGTCCGTTGCTCCCAGCACTCGTAGATGTTCGGGCAGCGGGCCTCCTCGCAGACCGTGTGGAGCGCGTGGTCCCGCATGATGCCCTTCAGCTCGCGGTAGTTCGCACCGTGGCGGCGCCGCACGTTGAACCACTCGGGCTTCTTCTGCATCAGGATCGGCTGGACGGTCGGGTTGATCATCTTGGTGCGCGGCATTGGGCTCCCCTTCGTGTGGCAGACCGGCGCATCTGGGCAGGCACGAGCGCGGGCGAGCTGAAAACCTCCCCCCCGACACGATAGTGCGGCCGACCCCCGGTGCGCAAGTGGACAGCGGGCCAAGCAGTCGGAGGAGCAACCAGAGGGTGGCCCGTGCGCCAGACCGGCGAGCGTCGCGCGGTGAGTCACGAGGGGTGGCAGGTGCGGGCGGTGCGGGGAGCGTGCGGCACGCCGGCCGCGCCTTGCCGCGCCGGGGTGGTGCCGACCATACTTGGCCCCACGATTCTTCCGGGGAAGGGGGCATCCCCACGATGCAAGACAAACCGCTCCGGGTGGGCGTGATCGGGACCGGTGTCGGGGCGGCGGTGCACCTTCCGGGGCTCCGTCAGATCCCCGAGGTCGACGTGGTGGCGGTGTGTGCCGCCCACCTGGACCGGGCCCGCGCCACGACCCTCCTCCACCAGGTGCCGCTCTACTTCGACGACTACCGCCGCATGTTCCGGGAAGCCGGTCTCGACGCGGTGACCATCGCCACGCCGCCGGAGCTGCACCACCCCATCGCCGTCGCCGCGGCCGAGGCCGGTCTCCACATCCTCTGCGAGAAGCCCATGGCGCGGAACGCCGCGGAGGCCCGCGACATGTTCCGCCTGGCGCGGGACGCCAACATCCGCCATGCGGTCGACTACGAGACGCGCTTTCTCCCCACCCGCCAGGCGGTCAAGCACCTGATCGATCGGGGCTATCTGGGCGAGCTGCAGTCCGTCAGCGTCACGGTCTACCGTGAGTCCTGGCGCGAACGGCTGCGGCATTCAACGTCGTGGCTCGACTCTGGGGAGCGGGCTGGCGGCGTGCTCGGGGCCCTCGGGTCCGACTACATCGACACCCTGCGCTGGTGGTTCGGGGAGATCCACGCGGTGGCTGGCGCGCTGCCGCACGCCGGTCGCGGCGATGACGGCTTCGCGCTGATCGTCCAGTTTGCCAGCGGAGCCCTGGCGACGGTCCATGTGTCGACCGTGGCGCCGGTCAACCTCGGCGACGAGATCGTGGCGGTGGGTACGGAGGCGATGCTGGCGGTGCAGGCGGACGGTCGCCTGTTCGGCGTGCGCCGGGACGACCGGGTCGTCTGCGAGATGCCGCTGCCCGATGTCTGGGGCGACCTGCCAAAGTTTCCAGACTGGCGCGTGCGCCCATTTGTCCTGCTTGCCCGTGAGTGGATTCGCAGTATCCTGACGGGTACGGGCGCGGTGCCGTCGTTTGAGGACGGCATGAAGGTGCAGGAGGTGCTGGACTCGGTGCAGCGCAGCCAGGAGCTGCAGCGCTGGATCGACACCAGCGGCAAGAAGTGGCCGGTGTGTGCCGGTGGAGGGGGGGCTCCATGGGGTACCGCGATGAGCTCGACACGCCCTGTCTGATCGTCCACGAGCCGATTCTGCGGCGGAACGTCGAGGAGATGGCGGCGTTCGCGCGCCAGCAGGGCGTGGCGCTGCGGCCGCACTTCAAGACGCACAAGACCGCGGAGATCGCCCGGATGCAGCGCGAGGCGGGCGCGATCGGCTTCACCTGCGCCAAGCTCGGCGAGGCTGAGGCGCTGGCCGATGCGGGCGTGGCCGATGACGTGCTGCTGGCGTACCAGATCGTGGGCGAGCAGAAGCTGCGCCGGCTCCTGGCCCTGATGGATCGGATCACGGTCACGGTCGCGGTGGATGGAGTCGACGGGGCCGCGGCGCTCTCCGCGGCCTGCCGCGATGCGGGAAAGACGCTCGACGTGCGGCTGGAGATCAATACCGGCCTCGACCGGGCCGGCGTCCTCCCGGGCGAGCCCGCGCTCGCGCTGGCGCGGGAGGTGGTGCAGATGCCGGGACTCCGGCTGACCGGCATCATGACCCACGAGGGCCACGTCGCCCGCGCCAGGAACGCGGACGAGCTGGCGGAGATCGCGCAGCGTGCCGGCACCGCCATGGTCGAGACGGCCGCGTTGCTGCGCGCGAACGGCATCCCGGTCGACACCGTGAGCGTCGGCTCGACCCCCGCGTCCTGGTACACGCCGACCGTGTCCGGCATCACCGAGATGCGCCCGGGCACCTACGTCTTCAACGACAACTCCGCGTTCCGCTTCGGTCGGGTCGGCGTGGACGGGTGCGCACTGCGTGTCCTGGCCACCGTCATCAGCCGGCCGGCTCCGGACCAGGCGGTGATCGACGCCGGCTCGAAGACGCTGGCGATGGACCCGCCGCAGGGCCGGGCCGGCCACGGCTACATCGTGGAGTACCCGGACGCGACGATCGCCCGGCTCAGCGAGGAGCACGGCGTGGTCCTCCTGCCGCCGGGACTGGAGGGCTTGCAGGTCGGGGAGCGGGTGGAGATCATCCCCAACCACGTCTGCCCGGTGGTGAACCTGCAGGACGAGCTGTGCCTGGTCCGGGACGGCGCGGTGGTGGACCGCTGGCCGGTCGTCGCGCGCGGCAAGGTCCGTTAGCGCGCGGCGTCGGCGTGCGCCGCGACGGTGGCGATGAGGACCTGATCCAGGAAATCCGTTATCTCGGCGAAGACGCGCACCGCGCGCTTCGCCGGGATGTTCTCCTCGTCGATGAACCGGCCTACCGCCTGGATGACCGGGGCACGGAAGAAGAGGAATGCCTCGACGGCGTCGGGGGGCGTCAGCCCCGCGGCGGCACTGAGCGTGCCGTAGCGGCGCCCGATCTGCCGGCCCTCGTCGAGCAGTTGAGCCCGCTCGCCACGGCCGGCGATGGCGCGCACGGCGAGCTCCACCAGCCGCCGCCCGAGGTGCCGCAGCTCCGCGACCTGGGCGCTGTCGTACGCGCCGTACCAGGGGCGCGAGCGCGCCTGGCGCAGGTAGTCCGCCTCGTAGCCGGAGAACGAGAGATCGGTGAGCGCCTGGCGGGTCATGCGGCGTCGTGGCCGCATCTCCCCACGGAGGAAGGCGCGCAGGTCCTCTTCGTTGTAGCGGCGGTGCCCGCCGGGCGTGCGGAAGACGGGGATCTTGCCCTGATCGCTCCAGCGCCGCAGCGTCGACTGATCCACGCCCAGGAGCCGGCAGGCTGCCTCGATGGACAGCCACCGTCCCGGCGGGCGCGGCGCCGGGTCGCCCGACGGATGGTCGCGCTCGTGATCCATGATCGGAACTCCCCCGGTCGCCCGACGACTCCCCCAGGGCCGATTCTACGGAGTGCCCGCGGCGGGAACAACCGGGTGCTTCACGCCCAGGATTCGGTCCACGCCTCGATCAGCTCGGGCGGCGCCGTCTCGACGCGGATCGACCGGGCGCCATGGAACGTCGCGAACGAGCGCAGCGCGGGGCGCAGCGTCTCAGCCAGCTCTGCCACGGGGGGCGCGCCGGGCTCCAGGTGGACCGATCGCAGGATGAGCACCCCGTCCTTCCGCTCTGCCTTCGGGTCGATCCGTCCTATCAGTCGACCACGGTAGAGGATCGGCAGCGTGAAGTAGCCGTAACGGCGCTTCGACGCCGGGGTATAGCACTCGATCCGGTAGTCGAAGTCGAACAGCGCCAGCGTCCGCTGCCGATCCCAGATCAGGTTGTCGAAGGGTGAGAGAAAGGTGATGTGACAGCTCCGCTGGCCGGCCCGGACGGCCTCGACGAGCGGGAGATTCGCCACCGCGACGTAGCCGTCGCCCAGGCCCTCCACCCGGACGGGGACGAGCTTGCCGTCCGCGGCCAGCCCCGCCAGGATCTCGGCCGGTCCGGGGCCGCCGTAGCCGCGGACGCCCCAGCGGGTGCGGAAGTAGTCGTTGACCCAGCGCGGCAGGGCGACGCCCATGGCGAGCACCGCGCGGTGGGCGAGGACCCGCCGCTCCTCCATCGGGTCGGGTAGCTCCTCGGCGAGCAGATCCGGGAAGACGCGCTCGGCGAGATCGTGGAGGCGAAGGAAGTTGACCCGGCGCACGACGGCGAGCTCCCCGGCGAGCCAGAGGAGCTCGAGCGCGCGGTTGGTGGGCTTGTTCCCATACCAGGACCAGGGGCCGGCCCGCTCCTCGGAGTCGGGCCGCTCGAAGTGCATCGCACCGAGCGGCCCCCGCTCCGCGATGGCGTTCCGGACGTGCTCGATGACGTGTGCGTTCTCACGTGGCCAGGGATGCCCGTCCAGGTACCGCTCGCGGTAGTCGCCCATCCGTCGGCGGAAGTAGGGGAAGAGCTCGATCGAGACAAGGGAGGCTGCGTGGGCCCAGTACTCGAACACGAGCCGGTGCGGATGGAGCATCGCGTCGAGCCAGGCGGGATCGTAGACGCCGAGGCGGCTCCACAGGACGAGGTATTGGCTGCGGGCGACCACGTGGATCGTGTCGATCTGGATGCACCCGAGGCGGCGCACGGTCGCTACGGCGTCCTCCCAGGTCGGGGGGGCCGCAGGTGGCTGCGCCAGACCCTGTGCCGCGACGGCGACTTCCCGCGCCTCATCCCGCGACAGCTCCAGCATCCTCCCCGTCTCCTCTCTGTCCGGTGACCGCGAACGCGCGCCCATTGTACCAGAACATTTGATCGAGAGGGCAAGATCTCACCCGTGCCGATCAGCGAGCGTTGCCGCGGTGCGCTATGCTATGCCAGCCAGCGGAGGGTACCGTGCGGGAGCTGCGGCCGAGCCGGGGGCGCCGTGCGTCACCGGGCGGTGAGGCCGCGGTGTGGGAGGAGCGTGGGCATGGCGGAGCGACGGGTTCGGGTGCGCGACCTCGGCATCGTTATCGGGATCTACCCGCCGGGGCCGCACAACGCGATCACCGACGTGGCCGGGGTCGCGGTGGGGCACACGACGGTGCATTGGGGCGGCGTGGATCTGCCGCCCGGACAGGGGCCCGCGCGAACCGGCGTGACCGCTATCTGGCCGCACCGGGACGACCTGGTGCGCCATCCGGTGGCCATCGGTTGCTTCGCGCTGAGCGGCACGGGCGAGATGACCGCCCGCAGCGAGATCGAGGAGCTAGGCCGGCTCAACACGCCGCTCGTGCTGACCAACACCATGGGGGTGGGCATCGCCTACGATGCGGTCTGCCGGTACCTGGTCGAGCGCGACCCGGGGGTCGGGGCCGAGGAGGGACCGGTCATCCCGCTGGTTGCCGAGTGCGACGACTCCTTCCTCAACGACGCGCGGGGCTTCCACGTCACCCGCGAGCACGTCTACGCCGCGCTCGATGGCGCTACGACGGGGCCGGTCGCCGAGGGCTGCGTCGGCGCGGGCACCGGGATGCACTGCTTCCAGTTCAAGGGGGGTGTTGGCTCCTCCTCCCGCGTGCTGCCCGCCGCGGCCGGCGGTTGGACTGTCGGCGCCCTGGTGCTGACCAACTTCGGCCGCCGCCACCGGTTGACCGTGGCCGGGGTCCCCGTCGGCCGGTACCTCCCGTATTCCCCCGAGGGCAATGGGCTGCCGCCGCGCGATCAGGGCTCGGGCATCGTGGTCGTGGCCACCGATGCGCCCCTCGACGGGCGACAGCTCGCGCGGCTGGCCAAGCGCGCCGCGCTCGGCCTCGGACGCACCGGATCGACCGGCGCGAACGGCAGTGGGGAACTGCTGGTCGCGTTCTCCACCACCTACCGGCCGGGACGCGAGCCGGGGGTGGCCGCGCGGGAGGTGGTCGAGTCCTCCGCCATCGATCCGCTCTTCGAGGCCGCGGTCGACGCCACGGAGGAGGCGGTCCTGAACGCGCTCTGCACGGCGACCACCACCGTCGGCCGGGACGGGCACGTGCTGCACGCCATCCCGCTGGACCGGCTGCGCCAGATCCTGGCGGCACACGGCCGCTGAGCCGTCCCCGGACCGCGCCGGGTAGCGGTGGGGCCGCGCGACGGGCGGATGCGCGGGGCCGCGGCTGCCGGCAGCCGCGGCCCCGAACCCAGCCAGAGAGCGCAGCGCCGGGACCGTGCCAGCCCCATGGGCACGCCGGCAGCGCCGCTAGTCCAGGAACGCGATCGGCACCGGCTCGACGTGGCCGGACGGCGGGAAGCCGAGGACGCGCGCGTAGAAGTAATACTCCGCGTCGAGGCTGCGCCGGATGCTCTCCGCCTTGCGGAAGCCGTGCTGCTCGCCCTCGAACGTCAGGTACGCGTGCGGCACCCGGTTCGCCGCCAGGGCTTTGACCATCGCCTCGGCCTGGGAGGGCGGCACGACCTTGTCCTCCAGGCCCTGCAGCAGGATGACCGGGCATGAGATCCGATCGGCGTGGTACAGGGCGGAGCGCTCGCGATACAGCGCCTCGGCTGCCGGGTAGGGGCCGATCAGGCCGTCCAGATAGCGCGACTCGAACTTGTGCGTGTCGCGGGCCAGCGCGGCCGCGTCGGCCACGCCGAAGTAGCTGGCGCCGGCGGCGAAGGCGTCGGTGAAGGCCAGTGCGCAGAGGGTCGTGTAGCCCCCGGCCGAGCCGCCGCGGATGGCCAGCCGTGCTCCATCGACCCGGCCCTGATTAGCCAGATAGCGCGCGGCGTTGACGCAGTCCGCCACGTCGACGATGCCCCAGTTGCCCTTGAGGCGCTCGCGGTAGGCGCGGCCGTAGCCGGTGCTGCCGCCGTAGTTGACGTCGACCACCGCGAACCCGCGGCTGGTCCAGTACTGGATGCCCAGGTTCAGCCGGGATGACGTCTGCCCCGTTGGCCCGCCGTGGCTGAAGACCAGGAGCGGCGGGCGCTCGTCCGGCGGGCCGATGCAGTCGCGGTTGCGCGGCGGGTAGAAGAGCGCGTAGGCCGTCGCGCCACCGTCGGTCGGGAAGGCGATCGGCCCCGGCACGGAGAGGTAGGCCGGGTCGAGGTCGATCGTCAGGCTGCGGCGGACGACGACCGCGTGGCCGGTGGTCAGGTCGATGGCGGCCACGCCCGCGGCCTCCGCGGCCGACGCCGCGATGAGCCACACCCGGTCGCCCGCCGGCGCGGCACAGATCGACCCGAGCGACGTGAACGCGGTCGCGACCGGCTGCACCCCCGGCCGGCCCGACGCGATCACCCCGAGGTAGTCGAGCCCATGCTGGCTGTAGATACAGGCGATCCGGCCATCGGGCAGGAAGGCGTACGTCGACAGGCCGAAGACCCACTGCGGCACCCCGAACTCGGCCTCCATGGGCGCGAGCGGGGTGACGCTCCCCTCCCGCAGCGCGTAGAGATTCCACCACCCCGTACGGTCGGAGATGAAGTGCAGCGTGCCGTCGGGGCTCCAGGCGGGCTGGAAGATCGACTCCTCCGGTCCCCCGGCGACGTGCCGCACGTCGCTGAGGCTGCCATCGCCCTCGAGCCGGGCGACCCAGAGGTCGGTGCCGTCCCACGGCATGCGCGGGTGGTCCCAGGTGGTCCAGGCGAGCTGGGTGCCGTCGGGACTGATGCGCGGGAAGGAGTAGAAGTCGTGCCCCTCCGCGATGACCCGCGGCGCGGCGCTGCCATCGGTGGGCAGTGCCACCAGGCGGTTGACGACCGCCCCGTCGGAGCGGTGCTCCTCCTGCACGCAGATGATGAGGCGGCCGTCAGGCGTGACGCAGCCATCCGCGTAGCGCAGCGCGGCGGGCGCGGGCGGCTCCGGGGTGATCGGCCGCGGCTCCTGCCCCGGATCCTGCCGATAGAGCCGCTGGTCGGCGAAGTTGGCGAAGAAGACGGTGTCACCGTGCAGCCAATAGGCGCCGCCGCCGTACTCGTGGACGAGGGTTCGGACGCTGAAGCCGGGTGGGGTCACATCGGCGGTGGTGCCGTCTGGTGCCCGGCGCACCAGCACGTTCCGGCCGCCCTCCAGGGGGCGCCCCTCGAGCCAGTAGACCGCGTCGCCGGAGACGGTCACGCTGCCGATGGCGATACTGGCAGAGGCGATCAGGTCTGAGCCAATGGGAGACTCCCACGAGCCATACGGGGCAATCCTGGGTGTTGCCATCTCTCCTGGTTCCCTTCCCTGTGGCGGGGCCGCCGCTCGGCGCCAGCAAGCATAGACGAGCAGCGCTGGAACCGGTAGGCCGCCGAGCGTCACGCGCGTCGGCACCCTGCCGG
>JASBVL010000072.1 GCA_029961075.1 Sphaerobacter sp. | reverse complement strand
GCGGGCGCGCCTGACCGACCGGGCCTACGGGCTGGTGCGCGCGCGCTACCAGTGGCGCGCCATCGCGGCCGAACTGGCGGCCGTCTACGCGCGCCTCCTCGCGCCGCGCCCGTCCTGAGCCGGCGCGATTGCTATAATCAACGGCGCGTGGAGGATGAGGGACCCGGCATGGCGAGCATCGACACCGACACCGAACACGGCACGACCTCCGCGCCGAGCCCGGCGGCACCGTTCCCGCTCACCCCAGCGCCGCCGTTCGCGCGCCGCCTCCGCCTTCTGAAGTGGATCACCGTGGTGGTCCCCGGCGTGGTCGTCTTCGCGCTGGAGATCACCCGCCACCAGCTCATCGAGCCGTTCCTGTACGCGCACGGCGGCGCCACGCGGCTCCCCACGATCCCGCTGGAGGTGGGGAACCTGGTCGTCGGCCTGATCGCCTTCGGCCTGGCCTTCCTCTTCAGCCATCTCGTCTTCGGCGTGATCGAGCACATGCAGGGGCGGCTGCTCCGGCGCAACGCCGAGCTGGCCGCGCTGAACGCGGTGGCCGCCACGGCCGGGGCGTCGCTCCAGGTTGAGGAGATCGTGGCCCACGCCCAGGAGACCCTGCGGCGCCTCTTCCCGCGCGACCAGGTGCGCATCGAGCTGACCCCGCCGGGGGGTGCGACGCCGGCGGCGGACGACGGCGCGCCGACCGGCGGCGAAGCGGCTGTGCTCCGCGTGCCGCTTCGCGCCCCCGGGCACGTGCACGGGACGCTGTCGCTGCTGCGCCCGGACACGGGCTTCACGCCCTCGGAGCGGCGGCTGCTCGGCGCCATCGGGGACACCCTCGGCATGGCGATCGAGAACGCCCGCCTGCACCAGCAGGTGCATGAGGCGGCGGTCGTCGAGGAGCGCAGCCGGATCGCGCGGGAGATGCACGACGGGGTGGCCCAGGTGCTGGCCTACGTGCTGGTGAAGCTGGGCACCGTCGACGGGCTGCTGGCGGCGGGCGCGACCGAGCCGGCGCGGCGCGAGATCGAGACGCTGCGCCAGGCGGCCGAGCGGGCCTACACCGACGTGCGCGAGCAGATCCTGGGGCTGCGTCTGGTGACCAACGGCGCGCCGGGGCTGGCGGGCTGGCTGCGCACCTACCTCGACGACTTCATCGACCAGACGGGCCTCGACGCCTGCCTGGACCTCGACGATCTGCCGCCGGACGCGCTCCCGCGCGCCCACGAGCTGCAGATCATCCGCATCGTGCAGGAGGCGCTGAGCAACGTGCGCAAGCACGCCGACGCGCGCCGCGTCCACGTCCGCGGCACGGTCGACCAGGGCAGCCTGCTGCTCAGCGTGGCCGACGACGGGCGCGGGTTCCAGCCCGACGCGCCCGCCGACCGCCCGGGCCACCACTTCGGCCTGCTCACCATGCGGGAGCGCGCCGAGGCGCTGGGCGGCGCACTCACCATCGACAGCCAGCCGGGCCAGGGGACGCGGGTCACCCTCCGCGTGCCGCTGCCCACCACGGGAGGCCACCGCCGTGACGCAGATCTCGTTGCTGCTCGTTGACGACCACGCCCTCTTCCGCGAAGGGCTCGCCAGCCTGCTGTCGTACCAGCCCGACCTGACCGTGGTCGGCGAGGCAGCCAGCGGCGAGGAAGCGGTCGAGCGGGCGCGGGAGCTCGTGCCCGACGTGGTGCTGATGGATATCGACCTCCCCGGCATCGACGGGATCGAGGCCACGCGCCAAATCAAGCGCCAGTTGCCCGAGGTGCGCGTCGTCATGCTGACGGTCTACGACGACGAGGAGCGGCTGTTCGAGTCGATCAAGGCCGGGGCCCAGGGCTACCTGATCAAGAACATCCGCTCGGCCGAGCTGCTGGACCAACTGCGGGGGCTGGCGCGGGGGGAGGCGGCCATCAGCCGGCGCATGGCGGCCCGCATCCTAGGGGAGTTCGCCCGGCTGAAGCAGCAGGCGGCGATCCTCGAGCCGGACGACGGCCTCTCCCCGCGGGAGGTCGAGGTGCTGGAGCTGGTCGCGCTGCGGCTGTCGAACAAGGAGATCGCGGAGCGGCTCTGCATCAGCGAGCACACCGTCAAGAACCACTTGAAGAACATCCTCGCCAAGCTGCAGCTCTCCAGCCGGCGCCAGGCGGCCGCCTATGCCGTGGCGCGGGGGCTGATCCGCGCCCCGCAGGCGCGCGATGCCTAGGCGACGGCCGGCCGTGCCCGGCGGATAGCCCTGTTTTAGCCCTCGCCGCGGCGAAACGGGCTACCGGCCCCACCGCCGCGCACCGTACCCTTGGTGACCGACGAGTCGCGGCGGGCTGCACGAGCCCGCCGCCCCGGGGCGGGGCGGCTTCCGCGAGGTCGCGGGGGAGCGATGGCACGAGCAGGGCTGCTCTACAGTGCGATCCTCGTCGTCACCGTGGTGATCGTCGCCCTGGCGGCGTTCCGCCCGATCCGCGTCTTGCCGCGCATCGCGCCCGCGCCCGGCTTCGCGCTGACCGACCAGGAGGGCCAGCGACTCACCAGCGAGGACCTGCGCGGCAAGATCGTCCTCTATGACTTCACCTACCTGTCGTGCCCGTCGCCCTGCGCGCGGACGACGGAGGTCATGCGCCAGGTGCAGGAGCGGCTGGCGCGCGAGCCGGCTGCCGAGCCGGAGGTGCGCCTCATCACCATCTCGTTCGACCCGGAGCGGGACTCGCCGGCGGCGCTCCGCGCCGCCGCGGAGGCGGCCGGGGCCGACCCGGCCCGCTGGCGCTTCGCAACGGGCGCGCCCGAGCTAATGAAGCTGATCGTCGGCGCCGGCTTCAACGTCTTCTACGAGCGGAACCCGGACGGCTCGTTCCGCTTCGATCCGACTCTGGTGCTGGTCGACGGCTGGGGCATCGTGCGCGCGGAGTACCGCGTCGGCCCGCCGCCGGCAGAGCAGATCGTGAACGACATCCGGCTCGTCGCCAACGAGGCGCGGCGGAGCCGCGGCCCCGCCCGCCTGGCCTACGAGGCGACGCACCTGTTCGTCTGCAACGTGAGGTGATGCCGTGAGACGCTGGATCATTCCGGTCGCCGGGTCCCTGCTCATCCTGCTGCTCGTCGGCGCCGGCGCGGTGGCCGCGGGCTGGCTGCCCGTGGGCCGGGACACGGTGCACGGGTCGGTGATCGACCCACCCCTGCCGATCCCGGACGCCACGCTGACCGGCGCGGGGGGCGACGCGCGCCAGCTCAGCGACTTCCGCGGCAAGGTCGTCGCCATCTACTTCGGCTACACCTACTGCCCCGACGTCTGCCCGACGACGCTGGCCGCCCTGGCCCGGGCGAAGCAGGCGCTCGGCAAGCGCGGCGACGACGTGCAGGTGGTGATGATCACCGTCGACCCGGAGCGCGACACGCCGGAGATCACGCAGGAGTACGTGAGCCGCTTCGACCCCACGTTCGTCGGGCTGGGCGGCGATGTGGCGCGCATCCGCCAGGTTGCCACCGGGATGGGCGTCTACTTCGAGAAGCAGCAGCGCGGCAGCGCGGGCGGCTACCTGGTCGATCACACCGCGACGGTGCTGGTCCTCGACCGCAACGGCGACCTTCGGCTGATGCTCCCCTACGGCCTGACCGCGGAGCAGATCGCCGACGACCTGCGCTGGGTGCTGAAGCAGTGAGCGTCCCCTGTTGCGGCCGTTGCGGGTGTTCAGGGTGTGGTGGCCGCGGTGTCCCAGTCCCCAGATCCCGTCGATGCCCGCGCGGGCGGGATGACGTGGCGCCACGTGACTGGCGCGAAGGGCTCAATCCGGGCGCGGCGGTCCGGGGTCGCGCCCACCACGTGAGGAGGCGTAGTTCGTGACACACAGCAGCGGCGAGCGGATGCGATGGGCCAGCATGCTCGGCCTCGTGGTGCTGGCGGTGCTGGCCCTGGGGCTGGCGGCGGCCTGCGGCGGCCGGGGCGACGGCGCCCCGGCCGGGCTCCAGGTGAAGGGCGCCTGGGCGCGGCCGGGTCTGGCGACGCCGGGCGGCGGGATGGCGTCGCACGCGGCGACGCCTGGCACGGCGATGGGCGGTCACGCCGCCGAGGGCGGCACCAGCGCCATCTTCCTGACGATCAGCAACCACGGCCGGGAGGCCGACCGGCTGGTGGGGGTGACGACCGACTTGGCGAAGACGGTCGAAATCCACCGGAGCAGCATCGACGCCAGCGGCGTGATGCGCATGGAGCCGATCCCGGGGGTGGATATCCCCGCCGGCGGCACGGCTGAGCTGAAGCCGGGCGCCGAGCACATCATGCTCATCGGGCTGACCCGCGAGCTGAAGGTGGGCGATCGCTTCCCGGCGACGCTCCGGTTCGAGCGGGCGGGTGAGGTGACGATCGAGGTGGAGGTCCGCGAGCCATGACCCGAGTCGGCCGGGCGCTTCTACTGGTGCTGACGCTGGCCCTGGTCGCGCTGGGTAGCGCGTGCGGCCGCGGCGCGTCCTCCGCGGCCGTCGAGGACTATCAGGTCGCCTTCGCGGTGGAGCCGTCGCCCGCGGCCGTCGGCCCGGCGACGGTGACCGTGACGATCCACGACCGCGATGGCAAGCCGGTCACCGGCGCGAGGGTGCAGGTCGAAGGGAACATGACCCACGCGGGGATGAAGCCGGTCTTCGCCGACGCGGCGGAGGTCGGCGATGGCCGCTATGTGACCGACGGCTTCGCATTCACCATGGGCGGCGACTGGATCCTGACCGCACGGGTGACCCTGCCCGACGGCACGGCCTTTGAGCAGGCGATGGACCTGCCCGGCGTGCAGGGCGAGGAGGGGCATTGAG
>JASBVL010000071.1 GCA_029961075.1 Sphaerobacter sp. | reverse complement strand
CATCCCCTGCTGCTGCGCCTCCTCCGAGGCGGCCTGCTGCGCGCGCTCCGCGACGTGCTGCGCCTTCTCCATTGTCTGCTGCGCGGCCGACTGCGCCTTGTCCACCATCGTGTCGCGCGCCTGACCCATGACCTGGCGCTCCTGTGGGGTCTCCGGGACGGCCAGGCCGACCACGGCGCCGAGGCCGAAGGCGGCCAGCGCGACCGCCAGCGGGTTCTCCTGCAGCAGCCGATCGAACTGGCCCCGCGCCGACTGCATCTGCTCCTGCGCCTGGCCAGTCCACTCACCGACCCGCTGCTGCGCCTGGTCCGCCGCCTGTCGGGCTTGACCCTGCACCTGCGATGCGGCCTCGCCCGCTCGCTCCTGCGCCTGGCCCATGGCCCCGCCGCCGGTGCGCGGCTCCGCGTAGCCGGTTGGGTAGCTCTCAGCGCGCGCCCCGGTCGCGGCCGCGCGCTCCCGGCTCCGCCACAGCCAGCCGAGACCGACCGCGGCGAGCGCGGCAGGAACCGGATGCTGCTTGATGGTCTCGACGATGCCGCCGCCCTTCTCGCGCGCCGTGTCGCCCATCGTGCCAGCCACCTGCTCTGCCTTCCCGATGGTTGCCTCCCGCACCGACGCCTTCGCCTGGTCCATCATGTGGCCCGGGCTGAGCCGCTCCTGGATGGCGTCGATCGTCTCGCCCATGTCGGCGCGGGTGGTTTCGATATCCTCGCGGATCTCCTCGGGCTCGGCGCCCGCGCCCGTCTCGGGCGGGGTGGTCTCCCGATCGAGGGGGTCTCTCATGCCTGCTCCTTCAACCATTCGCGATTCTCCTTGAGCGACTCCATCGTCTGCTGCGGCGCGAGCTGGGCCCGCTTGAGCTGCGCCCGCCCCCGGTCGATCAGGAAGTACCCGATCGCCGCCACGACGATGCCGACGAGCAGGGCCGAGAGCCACCAGGGGAGAACCTCGGCCAGCAGGATGATGATCGCTGCGAGGACGGCCAGCACACCGGCGTAGACCACAGCCCCACCAACCGCCAGGAAGGCGACGTTCTTGCCGACCTGCCCGGCCGTCTGACTCAACTCCGACTTGGCCAGCGCGACCTCCTGGCGCACCAGCGTGCTGGTCTGCCGCGACAGCTCGGAGAACAGCTCACCGAGCGAGCGGTCGTCTCGACTCTGCTCCATCACGCCACTCCTGTACCCGGGTCTCCAGGACCCATCGCCGGACCTGAGCGGGGACTCGGCCCCTCCTGGACCACCGCGTTGCCGTAGCGCGCCGGGCGGCCGGTGTCACCGGAGACGGTCCTGCCCTGCGACGCGCTCGAGCTCTTGAGGAAGCGCACGCTGAGCAGGCCGAGCGCGAACGCCCCACCGAGCACCAGCGCCGGGCGCCGCCGGGCCAGGTCCTCCGCCTCGTCGACGATCTCGCGGACATCGCGGCTGCCGACGTAGTCCGCGGCCTGCCGGATCCGATCGGCCGCCATGTCCGCGTAGCGCGCGACCGTATCCTGCTGGTTGTCGTGGAGTTGCTGGCTCGTCTGCGTCAGCGCCCGCGCCAGGCTCTCGAGCCCCTGCGCGATCCGGTCCTTCTGCCCGGAGGCCTGCTGAACCGCCTGCTGCTGGACCTTCTCGGCCGCCTGCCCGGCCTGCTGCACCTGGCCGGTGGTCGACTCACCCTGGCCGGCGTCCGCGCGCCCGGCCGGCACGGCGGGCTCATCGCTGCTCGTCACATCCTCGAGATGCTTCTCTGGGTACGACTCGTACATCGATGTCACTCCAGTCCATCCCCGGCCGGCAGCCGTGCAGGTACGGGCCGCGCACTCCCTGCCCCACCGAGCCATCAGCGAATCAATAGCGCAAGGCAATGCACACACGGTGCCATGGCCCGCCGCGCTGATCACGCCACCGGCATAGCGCGATCATCGCGGCCCCGGGCCGGGTATGATGCCGCTGGACCGCCGCGGGGGCGGAGAGGAGGCTGGCCATCGCGCGCCCGTTCCTGACCGCGACCTGGACCAACCTGGTGCTGGTGAACTACCGCGTGCCGCCGGAGCTGCTACGGCCGCTCGTCCCACCCGGCGCCGAACTGGACACGCCCGACCAGGCGCCGGAGCGCCACCTGCTCTCGCTGGTGGCGCTTGAGTTCACCGACCTCCGCGTGCGGGGGGTGCCGATCCCCACGGCACGCGCCTTCGCCGGGGTGAACCTGCGCTTCTACGTGCGCCGCGGCCCGCTGCGGGCGGCGACCTTCCTGCGCCAGTACGCCCCCGCCCCGCTGGTCGTGCTCGGCGCACGCCTGAGCTACCGGCAGCCCTACGCGTCCGCGGCGATCGACCACGCGGTGCGCGTCGCCGGGGAGGTGATCCACGTCCACACCCGGCTTGCCCGCCGCGGCTACCGGGGGGAGATCCGGCTGCGGGCCCGAAACACGCCCGAGACGCCCCCGCCCGAGAGCGAGGCGCACTTCCTGAAAGAGCGTTACTGGGGGTTTGGCCGGGATCGGCGCGGGCGCGGCGTTCGCTTCCGGGTTGAGCACCCGGTCTGGCGGATCTACCCCGTCGAGGACTGCGTGGTCACGATCGACCCGGGGGTGCTGCTGGGCGGCGCCTGGCGGGAGCTGGACTGGTCCGCCGCGCGCCACTCCGTCGTCTTCGCCGAAGGCTCCCCGGCCGCCATCTACCCCGCCGAGCCGCTGGCGGAGGCGGTGGAGCGCCGCGGCGAGTCCCTGCCGCGCTAAGTGCGCAACCACCGTGCATGGGTCATCCGGTGTCGCAGCCGCGCCATCCGAGCCGTCGCCGGTCGCCCGGTGCAGCGGGCCGCGCCGGATGACGCCATGTCTCGCGCCCGACGCCGCTGGTCGGCGTGGCGGGCCGGGTGCCGCACGGAGCCGCCAGTGGAGCGCCGGCGTCGCGTGGCGTCTCGCCGGCTCTCGTACCGCCGTCGCGCTCGAGGCGAGCCGTTTGCCCTCCGCACCTCCCCGCGGAGACGGTATCCGGTAGGGGAGGGCCTGGTGCCCGCCCGCGATCTCCCAGGCGACCACCACGGGAGGTGCTCCGTGCGACAAGCCCCGCCCCTACCGGCGCACGGCATCGGGCGTGGTGTGGAGGTCGGGGAGGGCCGTATGCCGCACACCGTCACCCGCCGAATGGTGTCCATCGCCATCCGCCCCCGCATTCCGGTCGTCCTGCGCGGCGCGGAGCGGCCCTCTGCGCAGGGTGCCAGCGCGGGGCCTGCCCTGCGCCGCGCAGGGGGACACGCAGGCCGCCGCCCACCGTGGGGCGCGTGTGGTCGGGGCGGGTGGCACGGCACACGGAGCCGCCCGGTGCACGCAGGGCCGGGGCGTGGCAGCACGTCAGCGGGGCGGCCCGCGGGATCGCCGTCAGGGCACGGGGCGGTGGTCGGTGGGGGCCTAGGCCGGGCGGTCGCGGCCCAGCACCGTGGCGACGGTAGCGAGCAGGTCGCCGAGGTCGAACGGCTTGGCGATGGACGCCGCGGCCCCGAGCGCGCGGTGGTGCTCGTCGAGTCGCCCGCCCGCGGAGAGGAGCACCACCGGCACATGCCGGGCCGACGCCAGCATCAGTTGCCGCCGGCGGAACTCCCAGCCGTCCATCTCCGGCATCCATAGGTCGAGCAGGATCAACTCGGGCGGCGCCTGGCGAACCGCGGCCAGCGCGTCCCGGGCGGTGCGGTAGCCACGCGCGCGGTAGCCCTCGGCGACGAGCACCTGGGTGATGATGTCGAGGATGGCCGGATCGTCGTCCACGACGAGGATCGAGGCGGCCGCGCGCGCCATGACGTCGTCTCTGCCTGTCTAGCCACATCACCGGCGATGACTGCTCGCCCCCGCACCACCGACGGACGCCGCGCCCCTGGCCTCCGCGCCGCGGCCTGACGCCGCCGAGCGCGCGCACGCGGGCGCCGCGCCGCTCTCCCTCAGGACACCGCCACGCAAGGGCCGTGCCGTCATGATTCATCGGCGCATTTTTGCTTCTGCGCAACGCAGACGCCCGCGGCGCGGCCGTGCAACAATCAGCGGGCGACGATCGATTGGGAGGCGCACGGAGGGGAGTTGCGCGATGACTGACCGATTGATGCACCCGCCCGCGACGCGGATCGTCCCGGTGATCGAGGTACTGCACGGCCACACGATCGTCGACCTGTACCGCTGGCTGGAGGACGACCATAGCCCGGAGACCCGTGCCTGGGTCGCGGCCCAGAACGCCTACACCCGCCACGTCCTCGACACCCCGGCGGCGAGGCCGATCCGCGCCCGGCTGGAGGCGCTGCTGGCCATCGACGACGTCGCCGCGCCGGTCCCGCGCGGCGGGCGCGTCTTCTACCTCCGGCGCGCCGGACGGGCCAACCAGCCGCGGCTGTACCTGCGCGAGGCGGGGACCGAGCGGGTGCTGCTCGACCCCAACCGGGAGAGCGCCGCGGGCACGACCGCCCTCGACTGGTGGTATCCCTCGCCCGACGGCCGGCTGGTCGCCTTCGGCTACTCACAGGACGGGGATGAGGAGAGCGTGCTCCAGATCCTCGACGTGGCGCGGGGCACGCTGCTCCCCGAGCGGATCGCGCGCACCCGCTTCTGCAGCCTGGCCTGGCTCCCCGACGCCTCCGGCTTCTACTACACCCGCCACCCGCAGCCGGGCGAGGTCCCGGCCGGGGAGGAGCGCTACCATCGCAAGGTCTTCCTCCACCGGCTCGGGGACAACCCGGCGCACGACCCCCTGGTCTTCGGCGACGGGCTGCCGGCGGAGGCCATGCCGTCGGTCTGGCTCGCGCCCGACGGGCGCTGGCTGCTCGTCACCGTGCGCCACGGCTGGTCGCGGGCCGACCTCTACCTCCAGGACCGCACCCGGCCCGAGGCCGGCTTCACCCCGGTCATGGAGGGGGAGGATGCCCTGGTCGAGGGGTGGATCCACCGCGGCCGGCTCTACCTGCTCACCAACCTCGGCGCGCCGCGCTACCGTGTCCTGGCGGTGGCCCCGGAGCGGCCGGCGCGCGCGGCGTGGCAGGAGGTGATCCCCGAGCCGGCGGAGGCGCGCATCGAGCAGGTGCTCCCGGTCGGCGACCGACTGGTGGTGCAGGCACTGGAGCGGGCGACCGCCCGGCTGACCCTGCACGACCTGGAGGGACGGCTGCTGCGGACGGTCGACCTGCCCGGCCTGGGCACCGTCAGCGGGCTGAGCGGCGAGCCGGAGGGCGACCGCGCCTTCTTCCGCTTCGAGTCGTTCACCGTGCCGCCCACCCTCTACCGCTGCGCGGTCGACGACGGGACGCTGGCCGCCTGGGCCACGGTCGCGGCGCCGCTCGACCCGGCGGCCTACACCACCGAGCAGGTGTGGTACCGCTCGGCCGACGGCACCCGCGTCTCGATGTTCATCGTGGCGCCCCGGGGCACGCCGCGCGACGGCAGCGCGCCGGCCCTCCTCACCGGCTACGGCGGCTTCGACATCAGCCGCACGCCGACCTTCGACCGGCGCCTGCTCTTCTGGCTGGAGCGCGGCGGCGTCTACGCGCTGCCGAACCTGCGCGGCGGCGGGGAGTACGGCGAGGCGTGGCACCGCGCCGGGATGCTGGAGCGCAAGCAGAACGTCTTCGACGACTTCATCGCCGCGGCCGATTACCTGGTCGCCGAGGGCTACACCCGCCCGGAGCGGCTGGCGATCCTCGGGGGCAGCAACGGCGGCCTGCTGGTCGGCGCGGCGCTGACCCAGCGGCCGGATCTCTTCCGCGCCGTGGTCTGCCAGGTGCCGCTGCTCGACATGCTGCGCTACCACCACTTCCTCATCGCCCGGCTCTGGATCCCGGAGTACGGCTCGGCCGACGACCCGGAGCAGTTCCCCGCCCTGGCCGCCTACTCCCCCTATCACCGGGTGGTGGACGGCACCGCGTACCCTGCCGTGCTGCTGACCACTGCCGAGTCAGACACGCGGGTCGCGCCGCTCCACGCGCGCAAGATGGCCGCGCGCCTCCAGGCCGCGACCAGCTCCGGCCGCCCGGTGCTGCTGCGGGTGGAGACGGCCGCCGGGCACGGCGCGGGCAAGCCGCTGGGCAAGCAGATCGACGAGCAGACCGACATCTGGACCTTCGTCTGCGAGCAGCTCCGGGTGCCGGTGACCTAGGGCGGGGCGGGCGGCGGCCGGTCAGTCCAGCTCGGCGTCGCCCGCCGCGAGGGCCAGCGCCGGGGCTGCCGGCTCGCGGAGCCCGAAGCGGGCCAGCCCCGCCAGCCCGACCACCACCGACAGCGCGCCACACAGGGCGATGGCGGCCGGCACGCCGAGGGCAGTGAAGAGCGGCCCGGCCACGACCAGCCCGAGGGCCGAGCCGACGCCGGTGACGATCATGCGCAAGCTGTAGACTTTGCCGATCTGGTGGGACGGCAGGTCGGTCTGGATCATGGTGAGCTGCACGATGTCCCCCATCGGGCCGCCGATGGCCGCCAGCGCCGCCCCGGCCAGCGCCAGCGGGAGCGTCGTCGCCCCGGCCATGACCAGGAAGCCCAGCCCCATCAGCGCCCGCCCGGTGAACATCACTACCACCCGCCGCCGGATGCGCAGGCTGGCGACGACCAGGTTGCTCAGCACGTTGCCGGCGCCGTAGGCGCCGACGATCAGCCCGTAGTCCCCGGCGCCGCCGTGCAGCACCCGCTCGGTCAGCAGGGGGACGCCGACGGTGAAGGCCGCGCTCCAGGCGATCCCGCCGCCGACCGCGTGGCTCGCCAGGCCCCAGACGAGCGGCCGGTGGGCCCGCAGGGCTCGGCCGGCGCTGCGCAGCTCTGCCAGCACGCCGCGGAGGCCGGGGACCCGCGTCCCGTCCGGCCCCGGCCGCCAGCGCCAGCGGCGGCCCAGCGCGGCGATGGCCAGGGCGGAGACGACGAAGGTGACCGCGTCGATGGTGAAGAGGTGGGTGATCGGCATGAGCGCGGTCAGCGCCCCGGCGAGGCTCGGCCCGATGGTCCGCGCCACGCGCCGCGTCACGTCCATCAGGCCGTTGACCGACTGGAGCGTGCGCGCGTCCCCGGCCAGCGCGGGCAGGCTGGCCTGCAGGGCCGGGTCGAAGAGCGCCGTCAGCGCGCCGAGGACGCCGGCCACCGCGCCCAGGTGCCACAGGGTCAACTCGCCGGCCCACGCCGCCAGCGACAGCGTCGCGACCGCGGCCGCGCGCAGCAGGTCGGCCACGATCATCGTCCGGCGCCGATCCCAGCGGTCGGCGTAGACGCCGCCGAGCAGGCCGAACAGGAGCAGCGCGCCGGTCTCGGCCGCGGCCACGAGGCCAGCGGCGCTGCCGGCGATGCGCACGGCGAGCCACATCAGGGCGATGGTGTACAGGTGGTCGCCGACGGCGGAGCAGACCTGGCCCGCCCAGAGGAGCGCCCAGTGGCGCTGCCGAAGGATTGCCACGAACACCGGCGTGTGCTTCCCTTCCCGTGATATGCCGCGGTGATGATAGCGGCCGGCGGCGCATGGGGAAAGGCGCGCGGCTGGTGACGCGCATTCTGCCGCCGCCCCGGCGCTGGCCGTGCCGGGGCGAAGGCCGCAGGGGAGACACACGCACGATGAGTGACGACCCCCCGAGCACGGGACAGCCAGTCACGACGGGCGAGACGACACCCGCGGAGCGGTCCGCCCTGGGCGCGACGCCCGACATCGTCCCCGGCCGGCACAAGTGGCTGGTGCTCTCCGCGGTCTCGGTGGGGACCTTCATGGCCACCCTCGACGGCAGCATCGTCAACATCTCGCTGCCACAGATCCAGCAGGCGTTCGGCGTCAACCTCTCGGCCGTGGAGTGGGTGGTGATCGCCTACCTGCTCGTCCTCGGCACGCTGCTGCTGCCGTTCGGGCGCCTCGGCGACCTGGTCGGCTACCGGCAGGTCTACCTGAGCGGCTTCGCCCTCTTCACCGTCGCCAGCGCGCTCTGCGGCGCCGCGCAGAGCATCTGGATGCTGGTCGGCTTCCGCGCGCTGCAGGCCGTGGGCGGCTCGATGCTCCAGGCCATGGGCCCGGCCATCGTGACCCGCACCTTCGGCGCCCGGGAGCGGGGCAAGGCGCTCGGGCTGAACGCCGTGAGCGTCGCGATCGGCCTGAGCCTCGGCCCGGCCCTGGGCGGGGCGCTGACCGAGTTCGCCTCCTGGCGCTGGATCTTCTACATCAACCTGCCGGTCGGGGTCTTCGCCATCCTCTGGACCTGGCGCGTCCTGGAGCGGGAGCACGACCGGATCCGGCAGCGTTTCGACATCCCCGGGGCGGTGCTGTCCTTCGGCGCCCTCTTCGCGCTCCTGCTCGCCCTGATCGAGGGGCAGCGCTGGGGCTGGCGCAGCCTGCCGATCGTCGGCCTGCTCGTCCTGGCCGCCGTGCTCGGCGCCGCGTTCGTCCTCGTCGAGCTGCGGAGCCGCCAGCCGATGCTGGACCTCCGCCTCTTCCGCATTCGGCCCTTCTGGGCCGGCAACGTCAGCCTGCTCATCGTCTTCGCCGGCCTCTTCACCGCCACCTTCCTGCTGCCGTTCTTCCTGCAGCAGGGCCAGGGGCGCTCACCCCTGGCCGCCGGGCTGCTGCTCACCCCGGTCCCCTTGACGACGCTGGTGATCGGGCCCCTGAGCGGTGCGCTCTCGGACCGCATCGGATCGCGCCTCCCGGCGACGCTGGGGGCCGCGGTGATGACGCTCGGCCTGTACAGCCTGACCCAGCTTCATGTCGACGCCAGCATGGGGGATCTCATCTGGCGACTCGTCGTGCTCGGCGTCGGGCAGGGCCTGTTCTTCAGCCCGAACAGCAGCGCCATCCTCGGGTCGGTGCCGCGCCCGCGCATCGGGACCGCCTCGGCCATGCTGGCACAGATGCGCATCAACGGCCAGGTGCTGGGCATCGCCGCGGCCGGCGCCATCGTCGCCACCCGGCTGCCCACCCACATGGCCGAGCTGGCCAGCCGGGTGCCACCGGCGGTCGTGCAGCGCGACGCCTTCGTGCTGGCCATCCACGACGCCTTCGCCGTGGCCGCGGCCATCTCCGTCATCGCGATCGTGACCAGCCTCCTGCGCGGCGCGCGCCGCTGACGCCCGGGGCGGCGCCCGGGTGCCGACCCGGCGAGAGATGGGGCACCGGCGGCTAGCGCCGGCGGGAGGACGGGTCGAGCAGGTCGCGGATGCCGTCGCACAGGAAGTTGGCGGCCAGCGCGACGGACAGGATGGCCAGCCCCGGCCCGGCGGCGACCCACCAGTGGTAGAAGCGCGCCGCGCCCTCGCGGATCATGGCCCCCCACTCGGGCGCCGGCGGCACCGCGCCCAACCCGATGAAGCTGAGCGAGGCGCTCAGCCGGTCTGCGCCCGCAGCAGCTCGGCTAGGCGCGCGATCACCTGCACCCAGTGCGCCTTCATCGCCGCGCGCTCGGCCGGCCCGCGCATGCGCTCCTGGTGGAAGCTCAGGGTCGTGCCGGTGCGGGCCGGCAGCACCCGCACCTGGAGCGTCGACGGCTGCGCCCAGCCCGGCGGCTGCCAGGTGAGCCGGATGTGCGACCCGGGTCGGTAGACCCGGACCTCGCCGAACGTGCCGTCGGCCAGCGTGTAGCGCGTCCCCGGCTCCAGCGCGACCGGGCCGCCGAGCCAGACCGTCATGCCGGCGGGCGAGCACAGCACCGCCCAGACCGCCTCGGCCGCGAACGGCAGTGTGCGGCGCACCCCGACCTGGAAGCCGCTCTGCGCCGTCTGCCCCACCACGCGCCGCTCCGCCGCCATGCGTGGCCTCCCTTCCCGCTCCGGCGATGGCCGCGACCTCCGCCAGGCGCGGCGGATCGGCGGGCCCCGCCACGACGATCCCGCTCGCGGCCGGAAGCTGCGGCCGCATCCCCCCGCACCCACTGGAGGGCGGCGAACGCGGGCCGGCCGTCGTGCCGCCGCACCCCGTCGCTCGCCCAGCGGGGCACATCCTACACCCTCGCCGCGCCCGCCGTGGATGCCCGCGGGGCGAACCCCGCGGGGGCGCGACGGTCCGCGGCCATTGGCGCTTGACAGCACACCCGGACGCAGGACAATGCCAGCTATCCGGACGGCGTTAGGAGGGGTGTCAACGACGCGGGCCGCGTCGGGTGTCGCCATCGCACCGGAGGACGCCAGCATGGAACCGTTACAGACGAAAGCCCAACTCCTCGACGCCGTCCGGGCCGTGCGGGCCGACCTGGAGCAACTCGTGGCCGCGGCCGGTGCCGAGCGGATGACGGAGCCCGGCGCCTCCGGCCCGTGGACGTTCAAGGACGTGATCGCCCACCTGACCGGATGGCGCTGGCGCTCCGTGGCCCGAATGGAAGCCGCTGCATATGGCGGGGTCCCGGCCTCCCCGTGGCCGTCCCACCTCGATCCCGACGCGGCCGTCGACGAGATCAACCAGCTCATCTACGCGACCAACCGCGACCGCCCGGTGGCCGACGTCCTGCGCGACTCGCGCGAGACCTTCGACCGGCTGGAGGCAGCGCTCGCGGCGGTCCCCGAAGCGGACCTCTTCGACCCGCACCGCTTCGCCTGGCTGAACGGCTGGCCGCTCGCGGCGGTCGTCGAGGGGATGCGGGAGCACTTCGCCGTGGACCACGCACCGGCCATCCGCGCCTGGCTGGCGCGGCAGCCGGGGGAGGGAGGCACGCCATGACCGCCGAACCCACGCTCGTCGCCGTGGTCGGCGACATCACGGCGGTCGAGGCCGACGCCATCGTGAACGCCGCCAACAATGAGCTGTGGATTGGGACACAATATCGTCCAGCGGCAGCTTCGCGGTGATGATGTAGCGCGGGTTGTCCGGGTCCTTCGCCTGGAAGACCTGCACGGAGATCCCCAGCGCGTCGAGAGCGAGCCGGCGCTGCTCGTACGTCAACTCGCCTAGCCGCTCTGCCACGCGCTCGCACCAGCTCATGAGGTCTGCGAGGTTCGCCCGTGCCGCTTCCCAGGCTTCCCGGCGATGCAGGATGCCCTCCCGCTCGGCGTCCAGTTGCCGCCGCCGTGCCGCCACGCGCTCCAGTTCGGCCATCAGCGCGGCTACGGCGTCGGGATCGTCGGTGAGGCCGATCGCCTGCGTCAGGTTGGCCCGCTGCCGGTCGACCTACTGCAGGAGCCGGTCGACGGCCGCCAGGATCTCCATGTGTCCCTCCACCCCTGACACGCTGCTGCCGCG